>NZ_JAMBOJ010000190.1 GCF_023715565.1 Cytobacillus firmus
GGGTAACCTTTTGGAGCCAGCCGCCTAAGGTGGGACAGATGATTGGGGTGAAGTCGTAACAAGGTAGCCGTATCGGAAGGTGCGGCTGGATCACCTCCTTTCTAAGGAATATTTACAAGAAACGTGATGTTTTTGTTCGTTCAGTTTTGAGAGTTCAATCTCTCAAGTTATTCGTTCTTTGAAAACTAGATAATGTTATGAAGAAGCAATAACCGAGTAATCGCCATCTTAGTTTTTCTCTTATTTTTGTTTTAA
>NZ_JAMBOJ010000191.1 GCF_023715565.1 Cytobacillus firmus
ATCTTAGTTTTTCTCTTATTTTTGTTTTAAAACGAAGTAAGAGCACAAACCTGAGGGCAATGAGAAGCAAGAAGATCAAGGAAGCGACTGAACGAGCACCGGAGCGTACGAGAGTACGTGAGGAGCATAGTGACGGAGCTGACGCAGAGATTCGCCGCTTATCATTGGCCGAAGTAGGTTAAGTTAGAAAGGGCGCACGGTGAATGCCTTGGCACTAGGAGCCGATGAAGGACGGTACTAACACCGATATGCTTC
>NZ_JAMBOJ010000192.1 GCF_023715565.1 Cytobacillus firmus
TTAAAACGAAGTAAGAGCACAAACCTGAGGGCAATGAGAAGCAAGAAGATCAAGGAAGCGACTGAACGAGCACCGGAGCGTACGAGAGTACGTGAGGAGCACAGTGACGGAGCTGACGCAGAGATTCTCTGCTTATCATTGGCCGAAGTAGGTTAAGTTAGAAAGGGCGCACGGTGAATGCCTTGGCACTAGGAGCCGATGAAGGACGGTACTAACACCGATATGCTTCGGGGAGCTGTAAGTAAGCTTTGATCC
>NZ_JAMBOJ010000193.1 GCF_023715565.1 Cytobacillus firmus
TTCCGACGGGATTTCTCGTGTCCCGCCGTACTCAGGATCCACTCTGGAGGGAACGAAGTTTCAACTACAGGGCTTTTACCTTCTTTGGCCGGCCTTTCCAGACCTGTTCATTTACCTCGTTCCTTTGCAACTCCGTATAGAGTGTCCTACAACCCCAGGAGGCAGCCTCCTGGTTTGGGCTAATCCCGTTTCGCTCGCCGCTACTCAGGGAATCGCGTTTGCTTTCTCTTCCTCCGGGTACTTAGATGTTTCAGT
>NZ_JAMBOJ010000194.1 GCF_023715565.1 Cytobacillus firmus
ACCGGACTATTTGGTTTGAAGAAACTTCGTTCCCTCAAAACTAGATAATGTATGAAGAAGAATTTGCCGAATAATTACCAATGACTTGTCTAGCTTCGGCTCCTAACTTCTCGGCCGTTTCGATCCGGCCCTCCAAATCCCAAGGATTTGAATGGCCGGCTCTCCAACGTCTCTCGAAGTTGAACAGTCGCCTCCGCTTTTCGTTTTGGTTAAGTCCTCGATCGATTAGTATCAGTCAGCTCCACATGTCGCCAC
>NZ_JAMBOJ010000195.1 GCF_023715565.1 Cytobacillus firmus
TCTGTTGGATTGGAAAACAAACTATAGGCAAGCGCATATTGACCCTCTGTTGCGATTTGAACATTGTAACCAGCTTTCAATTGTCCGTTTTTCATATAATCATCTTTCATTCGCATAAAGGTCGCATGCTTTTTGATATCTCTGTTTACGCAAGACAAGATCCATCAACTGCTTACGCACTTGTTTCGGATATTTGCGTTTACTTCTTATGGATTTTCGTTCTATAACGTCTGAAGATGCTTCAATCTGTTTAT
>NZ_JAMBOJ010000196.1 GCF_023715565.1 Cytobacillus firmus
GGGAGGCAAAAGAAATTAGATAGCCATAAAGACTGGATACTTGCTTGGTTAGAAGAATACCCGCACCTGAGCGGTGCACAAATTCATGATTGGCTCCTTGAAAGATACCCCGATCTGATAGTCGGGGGAAGTACGGTGAGATCTTATGTAAAAGAAGTCAGGGAAATTTATCAGATTGAGAAGAAAGTAATTGTTCGTCAATACGAAGCTGTTCCCGAACAACCGATGGGCAAACAACTTCAGGTAGATTG
>NZ_JAMBOJ010000197.1 GCF_023715565.1 Cytobacillus firmus
GTAACTTAATTGTATCAGAAGTGGTCCTTATTTTTCTCAAAAACAATCAAAGCCGGTGACATTTTACTCGTCGTAAAATGTCACCGGCTTTTTCATTTCAGAGGTGGGTTTTGTCCCAGCCTCTTTCAGTTTGTAGACAAAAGGGGTTCGGAATAGTCGCATTCCGGACCTCTTTTTTGAATTTTATTGGCTTTGAAGCATTTTCAGATGATGATAGACCTCTCCGAGGTCATCTTCTAGGCCATTTCTG
>NZ_JAMBOJ010000198.1 GCF_023715565.1 Cytobacillus firmus
CTGCTTACGCACTTGTTTCGGATATTTGCGTTTACTTCTTATGGATTTTCGTTCTATAACGTCTGAAGATGCTTCAATCTGTTTATCATATTCGGTAACGACTTCGTCCACTTTTTGAACGTATTGAGTGAGCTCTTCCAATGATAACTGTTCGTCGCTTTCACGTTTAATTTCAGGAATGATTTCGTTCTCAAGAAGCTCACTATATAGCTGATTTGATTTTTCAATTACACTTTGATGATATTTTTC
>NZ_JAMBOJ010000199.1 GCF_023715565.1 Cytobacillus firmus
AAGCAATAACCGAGTAATCGCCATCTTAGTTTTTCTCTTATTTTTGTTATAAAACGAAGTAAGAGCACAAACCTGAGGGTAATGAGAAGCAAGAAGATCAAGGAAGCGACTGAACGAGCACCGGAGCTGACGCAGAGATTCGCTGCTTATCATTGGCCGAAGTAGGTTAAGTTAGAAAGGGCGCACGGTGAATGCCTTGGCACTAGGAGCCGATGAAGGACGGTACTAACACCGATATGCTTCGGGGA
>NZ_JAMBOJ010000002.1 GCF_023715565.1 Cytobacillus firmus
CATCAACTGCTTACGCACTTGTTTCGGATATTTGCGTTTACTTCTTATGGATTTTCGTTCTATAACGTCTGAAGATGCTTCAATCTGTTTATCATATTCGGTAACGACTTCGTCCACTTTTTGAACGTATTGATTGAGCTCTTCCAATGATAACTGTTCGTCGCTTTCACGTTTAATTTCAGGAATGATTTCGTTCTCAAGAAGCTCACTATATAGCTGATTTGATTTTTCAATTACACTTTGATGATATTTTTCAATCGATTTCTTCCAGACAAACGTAAATTTATTCGCATTCGCTTCAATCTTTGTACCATCAATAAAAACCGCTTCTTGATCAATACATTTTTCTTCTACTAATTGACAGCGAAATTGAACGAAACATTGGCGAATTAAATCTTTCACTTCTGGCTGAACACGGAATCGGTTGATTGTACGATAGCTTGGTTCATACCCTTGAGCAAGCCACATCATACGAAGACTGTCTTTTAATAGAGCTTCAATTTTGCGCCCTGAGAAGACAGATTGAGTGTAGGCACATAAAATAATTTTAAGCATCATACGTGGGTGATAGGCGGGACAGCCCTCATTTCGAAGAAATGGTTCAAAGGCTTCTTGAGGAATACTTTCAACTAAGTGATGGACATGAAAGGCAATATCATTTTTTTGTATATTTACCTCACAATCCAAAGGCAGAACTAATTGATTCATGTTATAATTTTTAAACATAAGGACCCTTCTTTCTGATTTGATTTGGTATGGTAACTTAATTGTATCAGAAGTGGTCCTTATTTTTCTCAAAAACAATCAAAGCCGGTGACATTTTACTCGTCGTAAAATGTCACCGGCTTTTTCATTTCAGAGGTGGGTTTTGTCCCAGCCTCTTTTTGCATTTTTTAGAAAGGAAAGCTATATAGGAGAAAGTATCTATGAAAATTTGCGTGCAATATTTAATATTATTTTAAAACTTTCGAAAAAGTATAGAGTAATTTGTCGTAATTTGGTAGATTAGTAAGGGATATGAAAAAATAGGGGGGATTTTATACTATAGGAAAAATTTAATTTAAATATTGGTTGGTACCCGTTTGTAATGGATAAGGAATCCATTCACATACTTTCATGGTCTGATGAACGGCGTAGTGAGTTTGCTTTATAGCCACATAGTGCCAGGATCCCATTATAAATAGACTGTTTCTTTATTAGTAAACGGAATTTAGGTGGTCTGCATATATGGCAAGGCAAAAAATTATTATAGGGGAGCAGTTTAGTGAAAAAAGCAAAACAATCAATTGTATATTTTCTCATTTTTATTTTAATTTTGCAGTATTTACCTTATCAGTCAGCCTCAGCTGTCATGGCTTCTGAAATGGAACCAGAAAAAGCTGTGATTTTTGCGGAAGAATCTGGTGGAACAGTCAGGCTTTATGAAAGTGATTCTATAGAAAGCGACATTGCCTATTTAATTGAGGATGATACCGTAGTATCTATTTTAGAAATAGGATTAGAGTTTACTTTTCTGGAGTATAAAGATGCAAAAACAAATACTCTTTGGAAAGGGTATGTAGAGAATACCAGATTGGTAGATCTATCTAATGCGGAAGATTTCAGGCTTAATAGGGCTGAAAAGGAACCCGAATCCGTCCCAAACAGTGAGGATGCCGAATTAGAGGAAGCGGATGCTAATGATGAGGCTTCGAATGCTGATGCTGACGGGGAGCAGTTGCAAGAAGAAGATAGCCATGAGGATCTTTCCCAAGAAGGATCCGTGGATCAGGATAAAGGCACTACAGAAGAAACTGTCTCAGAGACTATAGAAGCACCTGAGAACGAACAGGTAAAAGCTGATGAACAGCAGGCGGAACCGGAGGAGCCTTCCGAAGAGGAAGTAATAACTATCGAAGAAGGAAAGCAAGAAATTTCCCCTGCAAGGTCTCAGTTTCAAGCTATGTCTTTGAAAAGTATATCAATCGAATCAGTTAGCCATGAAGGAATTGCACTAGCAAGCCCTACCCATGTGTATGCTGAAACATCAACTGGCTCTAAATCTCTTAAGAGCTACTCGCAGGGTACCATATTAAAATACGAAACTTTTTCAACAGATTGGTATCGTGCGACAGTGTATATCAGTGGTAAAGAAACTGTTGGGTATATAAAGAAGACAGATGTTGAAAATATTGCCTCTTCTAAAACTAATCTTGAGGGAGTGGGCATAAAATCTCCAACCAATATATATACCAAGGCTTCGAAAAGTTCTTCTGTCATTAAAACATATGCACAGGGAACAATTTTAAAATATCGCACTTTTACTTCTGAGTGGTATGAGTGCACTGTCTATATTAATGGAAATGCAACAACAGGCTATATTAATAAAAATGATGTAGAGGATAAAGCAGCTAAACAATTGAGTCTGCAGGGTGTGGCACTAAAAAGCCCGACAAATGTGTATTCCCAGGCTGCTGATGGAACCAAGGTGCTAAAAAGCTATTCAGCCGGAACGATATTAAAGTATTCAACGTTTATTCCAGGCTGGTATGAATGTATAGTTTATGTTAGCGGAAAGGCAACAAGGGGATTTATTAAAGCATCGGATGTGGAAAATGCCATGGAGAATCCTGTAGCGTACAGTGGTGTAGGAATAAAATCTCCTACTAAGGTTTATCAAAAGCCTTCAGCAGATTCTGCAGTCCTAAAATCATATGTACAGGGAAGCATTTTGAAATATCAATCCTTTGTGACAGGCTGGTATTCAGCAACTGTGTACATTAATGGGAAGGCAACAACAGGCTATATCAGTGCAAATGATGTGGAAAATCCGGTTATCAGCCCAGAGAAATATATAGGTGTTGGCTTGACTTCGCCTGTAAAGGTTTATGAAATACCTTCGGCGAGCTCGAGCGCAATCAAATCGTATAGCCAAGGAAGTATCCTTCAGTATGAGACATTTATACCAGGCTGGTATTCGGCCACTGTCTATATCAGTGGGAAAGCACGTACGGGTTATATTAAAGCCGGTGATGTAGAGAACAGTATGAAATCTCCGGTCAACCTTACCGTTTGGGGGATTGCCAGCAAAGTAAATGTCCATTCGACAGCTTCCAGAAGTGCAAGTATCCTAAAATCCTATAGCGGAGGCACCGAATTAAAGGTACAAACCTTCACTTCATCATGGTACAAGGCCACTGTATATATCGATGGATCGCCTAAAACAGGTTATATCCACAAAGATGATGTAAGTACCGAAAAACCTGGATTCCTGGAATTAGACCTAAGAAAGCCAGCCAAAATCACTGCAAAGGATATTGAAAACTTTTTTGACCGAAAAGGCAGAGGAGACAGTCCTTTAAAAGCCTATGCTCAAAATTTCATCAATGTCCAGAATAAATACGGGGTTAATGCAGCTTACTTAGTGGCCCATGCCATTTGGGAAACAGGATGGGGCGGCTCCAATTTAATCACTTATAAAAACAATTTATATGGATATGGTGCTTATGATGTATGTCCATTCACTTGCGGATACTATTTTAATACTATTGAAGAGAGTATTAATGCCGTAGCTTATATTGTTAAAAGAGACTATTTAACTCCTGGTGGAGCATATTATAATGGACCTACTTTAACAGGAATGAATGTCAGATATGCCACAGATCAAAATTGGAAGAATGGTATATCAAACCTTATGGAGGGCATTCAGTCATATGATGCCAAATACTATTCTTCGACTGCAGCAATTACTGGGAATGGAAATTCTCCAGGGAACTTAAGCAGGGACATACCTGCAGGTAAACCGGTTCCTTCTAGTGTGGTCATTGATTTCCCTGAAGGAATTAGTGCTACGATTAATGAAACGCTTAACTTTAGATCTTTGCCTTATACTTCTTCCAGTACAGTGATCAGTAGTTTGCAGGCTTCTACCAAAGTAACGGTTCTAGGATATAATACGGACGTGAGAACTACAGGTAGTTATCCGTATGACCACCGCTGGTATCGTATATCTGTTGGCGGAAAAATAGGCTGGGTATATGGAAAGTCTTTAACAATTGATAACCTGCTTCAGATTAAGGGTGTTACGACTACTTTAAACATCAGAAATGCTCCTAATGGAAATGAAGTCATCGGTTCAGCACCGGCGAATGCATTCCTTAAAAGTGTGGTAGTTAAGGGTCAGCCAGTTTCAAGCAATGGCTGGTATAATATCTATATGCTTAATTCCACAGTCACCGGATGGGTGTCGGGAGATTATATCAACGAGATTCACAACTAGGTGAAAGACCAGGAAAAGTTCCTGGTCTTTTTTCTATCCCCGACATTCGTGCTGGGGATAGAAAAAGCCCTTAGAGTATAGCAATTTCTGCTTACTTTAAGGGGTTTAATAATTCTTAATAGGAAATAGCTCTTTTCTCTTGGTTACTCCAAATTTTATTAAATTCTTTTTTGCTGATCTTTGCGCCTTTTTGCCCTGTCCAAGGATCATTATAATAATAATCATTATTGTCATAGCCGGTAAGGGTTATCGCGTGCACGGTAAATCCATGCATAGGTGAAACCCAAACTACAACAGGCTTACGGTTGTATAATTGTTTTTCAATTGTCGTGTTTGACTTCTTAGAAAGATTAACGGAGCTGCCTGCATATTTTTTTGTAATACCCATTAAAGCAGTTGGGTAGATGGTCCACCCAAACTTAGTAAATGGGTCACCTACATATCCAAGGTATGGGCTGGAATAGTGTTTAGGCATTTCTTTAGCAAGCTTTACCTTGTCAGCGTTTACGCCCTTATATTGAAGCATCATAGTGACGGCAGTTATTTCACATCCCGTCGGCAGCTCAGGCAGCTGTTTTACTAACGGAACATTCAATTTGACGCCGCTTACCTTTGACCAATGATCCCCATATTTGGTTCCCTGATTGAAATAATAGTCGCTTAGAATGACACCTGTATTATTTTCTTTGAGGGTAGCAACAGCTAAAGTACTATTTGTATTCATTCTATATAAGTATTTTATTTTAGAGGCATGTCTTCCATATAGTGCATTTGCGTAATATTGATATCGAGTCAAAATGACTTGTGAACCTTTTTCTCTTTTACTGGCGCTTGTTACATGTCCTGAAGCGTTTAAATCAAATATATAAAGGATTTTGTCACTGTGTGAACCATATCTGGTTTTTGGATAATATTCATATCGCGAAAGTATTCTTGCGGATCCCTTTTCTCTTTTGGAAGCTCGGGTTATGTAGCCTGAAGTATTTAAGTCAAAGATATATTTAATTTTATCACCATGAGAGCCATAAAATGTATTTGGATAGTACTGATATCTGGAAATGATCCTCTTTGTGCCTTTTTCTCTTTTAGAAGCATTTACAACATGCCCTGAAGTATTCAAGTCAAATACATATTTGACTTTATCGCCATGGGAGCCATATGATGCTTTTGGATAATACTGATATCTGGAAATGATCCTCTTTGTGCCTTGTTCTCTTCTAGAAGCATTTACAACATACCCAGAAATGTCCAAGTCCAAAACATACTTTATTTTTTCTCCATGTGATCCTAATTTTGTTTCCGGAAAATATTGATACCTTGTTAGGATCCGTCCTGTTTCTTTCTCTCTTTTTTGAGCGGATACAACATAATTTGAGGGATTGATAGCGAAAACATATTTGATTGAATTTGCGTGATTTCCGTAAATAGTATTTGGATAGTACTCATAATTGTTAATTGTTCGCTGTGATTGTTGTTCTAATTTTGATGCATTTAAAACATTTCCTGTACTATCCAGCTTGAAAATGTACTTAATATTTTGATTAGCGTTTTCTATTGCTGCTCCGGGGTAGAATTCCTGGATTTCACTTATAGTGTCTTGTGAATATACTTCAGCGTAAGTGACTTCATTCTGGCTATTTAGGAAATACTTTGTGTCTCCTTTGATAATTGCCTGATTTTCTGTCGTTAAAGTATTGGAAGGTTTAGCTGATAATGATGACTTTTTTTCTCTCTTTTCCGGTGAATCAGACTGTTTTTGTTCTTCCGATGCTTTAGAAGCTTTTGCTCCTTCATCTGTTTGAATGGTTGGGTCTACTTTTGCTTTGACAGCCTCTTCAGAAGCATCTTTAATTTCATCGGCTTCTGCTTCAGGCTCAATTTCTATGCTTGATTTATCCACTTCAATTAACTCCATTTGTGACTTGTCTTCATTTGAAGGTACATCTTCTGTACCAGATTTGCTCTGATCTTCCGTTAACTCATTGTTTACTCCTGTAGTTTCATTTCCCTGATTATCAACTTCTTCTCCTTGAGCTTGAGGATTGTAACCTGGGAAAATGAGGGAAAAACTAATAATAAAAAATAATCCTTTTCTGTTCATTATTTCCTCCCAATAAATATAGTAATCTTATCTATTTTATAGCAGATAAAATGACATTAATAGAGGAATTTTTGCATGATTCTACGAAATTCGCATTTTTCCTTTGGTTTATCAGTCACCTGAAAGTAAGATAGTGTCTGTAAATGTTGGATAAAATGGATGTAATAATTGTGTAAAGTTTTCAATAAACATATTGCATTTAAGTGAAAAAATGTAAATATCCCCTGAATTCATTTACTCCAAAATAAGAATCCCTTATTCTATAAGAAAAATTCATGAATACATTGCATAGAGGTGAAAAAACATCAGCATACTGCTGACTTCAAAATCCTGCTTTATCCTTGTCCTCGAATGATCAAGCGGCAATTATTGGCCCTTCATCTTTTGTGGTATATTAATGGAGAAAATTTAAGATGACAAGGAGTTTTCTTATGAAACTAGAACATGTGGACATTTTGGGTGTTCCTTTTGTTCATGCAACCCGCTCTCATTTTGTTGATCAATTGCACCATCATATAAATGCAGAACAAAAAGCTTTTGTGATAACGGCAAATCCTGAAATTGTAATGAAAGCCAATGAAGAACCGTCGTATATGAAGGTGGTGGAACAGGCAACCTATGTAACCGCAGACGGGATCGGAGTGGTAAAAGCAGCTAAGCTGTTAAATAGGCCGCTTCCTGAGAGGGTATCAGGCTTTGATGTGATGATGGACTTGCTTCATTTAGCAGATCAGCATCAGCATCGTGTGTATCTGCTGGGGGCCAGGCAGGAAACGCTTGAAAAGGCTAAAAGGAACATTGAAACGAAATTTCCTCAGTTAAAATTAGTCGGTTCGCATAATGGGTTTTTTGATTGGAATAGCAGACATATTCAGCAGGAAATTGCTGAAAAGCAGCCGGATCTCATTTTTGTGGCTTTAGGTGTGCCAAGACAGGAAAACTGGATTGCTGAAAATATTCATCAATTTGACAAAGGTGTGTTTGTCGGTGTTGGGGGCAGCTTTGATGTCATTGCAGGGACCGTGAAAAGAGCGCCGGAAATCTGGCAAAGAATGAATCTGGAATGGTTTTACAGGCTGTTAAAGCAGCCAAGCCGTTTTGGACGGATGATGGCACTGCCGAGATTCGCTTTCAAGATTTTAGCGCAGAAAGCAAGAAGCTAGCATGAAGCAAACGTTTATTAAAAGCACGTTAATCTTATCCATAGCTACGCTTGCATCAAAGATACTTGGCAGCGTTTTTCGAATTCCGCTTCAGAATATTGCCGGAGATGAAGTGCTCGGTATTTTTAGCTTAGTTTATCCTATCTACATGGTGGCATTGATCCTTTCAGTTGCTGGAATTCCAATTGCTATTTCCAAGTTGATTTCTGAAGCCAATGTGCATGGAGATCATGAGAAGATTTATAAAATATATGTCACTGCAGTGATTTTGGCCTTTTTGTTTGGGCTAACTAGTTTTACGCTTATTTATAGCTTTTCTGCACCGATAGCGGCCGTCCTGGGCGGTGCAAGCACCCGCTTACCATTAATTGTTGTCTCGGCCACTCTTCTTGTTGCGCCGTATATGGCTGTGTACAGAGGCTATTTTCAAGGCTTTCAGGATATTAGGCCAACAGCCGTTTCGCAGGTGCTGGAGCAATTTATTCGGGTGGCCTTTATCCTGATAATTGCTTATGTGCTCGTTGAAAGGAATTATTCCGATGAGGCGGTGTCAGCGGGCATTATGGCTGGCTCCATTTTAGGGGCTGCTGCATCCGCTGTATATTTGCGAATTTTGTTTGCCCGTTCTTCTTTAAAGCCCATATCAGAAGGATTTCGTTATACATTCAGTGATTTTTTGAAAACAGGAAAAACGATACTCTATATTTCCCTGCCGATCTGTATCGGCGCCATCACGATGGCGCTTTTGAATTTCGTGGATTCTGTGACCATTCCATATAGTCTAAAGAGAACAGATATTGACCAAAATATTACCTATATGTATGGAATTTATGGGCGGGGACTGTCGCTTGTTCAAATTGCTACTGTATTCTCAAGCTCGATCGTGCTTCCGCTTATTCCGCTATTAACCGAAACGCTGGCGGAAAAGAACCATGAAAAGGCAAGGGGGATCCTGGAAAGAACTCACCGTCTGACACATCTTGTGTCATGGCCCGCAGCATTCGGGCTGCTGGCATTAAGTCTTCCTTTAAATCTGGCGCTGTTTAAAGACTTGGAAGGAAGCACTGTGCTTGCGGTCATCGGCTTTAGCTCTGTATTTACTTCGTTAACTGTACTAGGTACAGGGATTTTGCAGGGAATCAATCTGGCCAAGCAGGCTGCCTATATCATCGTTTGCGGTGTGGTTCTTAAAGCTGCAGCTAACATCATACTTGTCGGTCTGTTTGGCCTAATCGGGGCAGCCTTTTCGACATTGGCCGTATATGTGGTCATTTTTATTGCCAATACTATTTTTATTAAGAAGGCGGTTCCGTTCACTGTGTGGAAATGGAAGGATTCCGCTGTTGTGATTTCTTCCATTATTATGGGAGGGCTCATTAGTCTTTCGATACTTTATGCGAATATTGAACAGTGGAGCAGAATGAAAGCTTTGCTGTTTTCCGGAGCTGCTGTTATAGCAGGTGCCTTCATTTACTTTGTCTTTTTATATATTACAAGGGGTATTGATAAAGCAGAAATCACCTCCTTGCCTTTATTGAACAAGAGGAAATCAAAAGGAACAAATTAGCATTCGATGCTTTCTTTGAAAGGATGTCGAGAGTGAAAAAAGCTGTTCTTAGTTTATTGATTCTGTCTCTTCTTTTAACGCTGCCTGGCCTAATGAAAAGGCATCAGGCTGAATGGAATAATCGGAATTATGAAACAGTTATTCCGTTTCAGGATATTCAAACACTGGTAGCAAAGGATCCCAGCCTGAAATTGGAGGATGTTTTGCAGGATTTGAAAGATGCTGGACTGCATGCTGTCAGTGTGCAGCCTGAAACCTTAAATAGCCTGGAGGACATAGGGGATATTAACGTCCTGACCGGCGGGAGAATCCAGGAAATGTCTATTCTGAATAGTGAATTGGACGATGCAGCCGACCGGGTTTCTAATGAAGGAGCATATATACAAATCCAAAATGAGAACAAGCTGACAGGCCGGCTCACGGATGTTTTTCAGGCAAAAGAAACAGTCAGAATTGCAGACAAGGAATTTATTCATTTTCCTTCACTGAACAGTGCCCAATTCAATGAAACACCTATTGGCTATACGGAAGAAATGATAACTGAAATTAAGAAAGCAGATCTTTCAGTCGTTTTTAGAATGCCTAATTCATTGGATGAAAAAAATTCATATGTATTTAACCAGCTGCTTGATCTTTCAGATGAGAAATCAAATCGCCTTTTGATTTCAGGTAATGAAGTCATCGGCTATCCGGACATAGAGAAGATTAAAAGGTATGCTCAAAAGCTTAAGGAAGAGAATATAGCTGTTTATGCCATTGAATTTTCTGATCAGGTTGGAATCGGTACAATGGCCAGAGCGCTGGATTATAATATAATCCGGCTGCACAGCATTGACTTGAACAAAGTTCCAAGCATGGAGGAAGGCGTGGATAGGGCTGTTCGGGCCGTAAAGGAAAGAAATATCCGCTCCCTGTTCATAAGAGTGGAGAAGGGGTCAGACTCTAAGGAAGCCCTTTTGAACACTGAGGAGTTTATTCAAGCAATAAATAATCAATTGCCTGTCCATTATAAAGCTGGTAAAGCCCAGGTATTTGATCCAATATCTGTACCGTACTGGAGTCAATTGGCTGCTTTAGTGGCTGCAGTCCTTTTCATCTCTATTGCTGTACAAGTGATTTTTTCCAGGCGGGCTTTATTCTATGCCTCGCTTGCAGGCCTGTTTTTGATTGCGGCAGCCGCCTTTTTGCTGAAGACCCAGATCCTGCTGCAGGGGCTTGCTTTACTGGTTGCCATTATTACACCGATTTTTGCTGTCATCCCTATTAAAAATAGAAAAGGGATATTCCTGACATATGGCCGGGCGGCTCTAATCAGCTTTGCGGGCATTATCATTATTACTTCGCTTTTAAATGGAAATGAGTATTTAATTAAGATTGAAGCGTTCCGAGGGGTTAAGCTGACCTACATCGTTCCCATCCTCTTTGTCATGATTTATGCGCTTTTACGCGACTTCAAGAGCATTCTGAACATGAAGGTTCAGTATTGGCATTTAGCTGTTATAGGTTTAATAGGCTTTATTGGCTTGTACTATATAAGCCGGACAGGTAATGCGGGGAGCGTCTCTTCCATTGAGCTTGCTTTTCGCCAATGGCTGGAAGAGGTGTTGTATGTAAGGCCGAGAACAAAGGAATTCCTGATTGGCTTCCCGTTCTTTGTATTTGCCCTGTACATCTATCCCCTACATCAAAAAATTAGTTTGTATTTGCTTATACCAGGTGTAATCGGGTATTTATCTATTGTTAACACCTTTACCCATTTGCATATACCTCTCTATATTTCACTTCTGAGGACTTTTTACAGCCTAGTATTAGGATTAGTGATCGGCCTGCTATTTATCTTTTTATATAAACAGGGCCGGTCCATTTATGAGAAGAAATGGAAACTGAGGTGTTAATAAATGAAGGTAGTTCTTTCAGGTTATTATGGTTTCGATAATGTTGGGGATGAGGCGATTCTTTATTCAATCATCCAGGCTTTACGGGAAAAAGAACCAGGAATCGAAATTACTGTACTATCGAATAACCCTCCACATACAGAGAAAACTTACAATGTCAAGGCAGTGGACCGCTGGAGCGTGTTAGCGGTATGCAAAGCCTTAGCTGCTTCGGATGGTTTGATAAGCGGAGGAGGCAGTCTTCTTCAGGATGAGACGAAACTTAGATCGATTCCCTATTACTCAGGCGTTATTCAATTTGCAAATATAATCAGAAAGCCGGTATTTATCTATGCACAAGGAATGGGTCCGCTGCGCCATCCTTTCAGCAGGGCAGTTGTAAAGAAAGTATTAAGAAAAACGGAGATAACAGTACGCGACCAGGCATCCAAAAAGCTGCTCGAAAGAATAGGAGTCAAAAATCCAATTGAAATTGTGCCCGATCCTGTATTAGGGCTCAAGCTTGCAGAGCAAAACAGCATTTGGTGGGAGAAGCAGGCCTTTACAGGAAGTGTTGTTACGGTATCCGTCAGAGATTGGCCGTCTTCGGCAAACTACAAAAGCAAGATGGCAGAGGCTTTAGATACCTTAGCACAGGAAGGAAAGCAGATTGTTTTTGTTCCCATGCACGGAAAACATGATGAAAAAGCTTCTAAAGAAACGGCTGACAAAATGAAGGAGAAGAGCTATATTGCTCCTTTTGATGCTTCGATTGAAGAAAAAATAGCCATCATCGGAAAGTCCGATTTACTGGTTGGAATGAGGCTGCATGCCCTTATCTTTTCTTCAATCACCTATACGCCTTTCATTGCTATATCTTATGATCCAAAAATTGAAGCATTTGCCGAGATTGCCGGACAGCCTGTAGCAGGTAATGTAATGGACAATGACTGGAATGGATTATCTCTTTCACAAGCGATAAGAGCCGCCTTGCAAAACAAAGGGGCGGAATCTGCGCATCTTAAGGAAACAATCGGCCGCCTGCAGCGGGAAGCGAGTAATACGGCTCAAAAAGCTCTAAAATATTTTGAAAGGGAGGCGAAGGGGGATAAAATAGGCGAGGGTCACTAAAAAAACGCTAAAAACCTTGTAACTATTATGCTGCCTTGAACGTCTTATTAAAGGAATAGATAGTTAATGTCGAAATAAGGAATCAGGTTGAAGGTTATTTTCGGAAAATTTGTAATATATATGAAAACTAGGTCAAAATAAAAAAGCCATTTGTTACAGATGTATGATATAATTAGGCTCGGTATATACATTTGTTAGGAAAAATATGCCTGATTCCGAAAGTGAAATAGGGGCATTATACTCATAAGGAGGGTCTTTATGTTTTACTTGACCTTAGTATTATGTTTTTTATGCTCTGTGATTATGACCCCTTTTGTAAAAAAATTGGCGTTAAAAATAGGAGCTACTGATCGGCCTAACCATAGAAAAATTCATCAAAAAGTAATGCCCCGATTAGGTGGGCTTGCGATATATATCAGTTTTTTGCTTGGAATGCTCATTTTTCAGCCTGACAAGGAGTACCATATTCCCATACTGGCGGGCAGTTTGCTGATCGTCATTCTCGGGGCATTGGATGATAAGTATGAGCTTTCTGCGAGAATTAAGCTGATTGTACAGATTGCAGCTGCCTTAATTGTTGTATTATGGGGCGGAGTGGATGTTAATTCCATCAATACTCCTTTTGGCGGGAAAATTGAATTTGGTTATTTTGCCATTCCGATTACAGTCCTGTGGATTGTCGGTGTGACGAACGCAATCAACCTGATTGATGGTTTAGATGGCTTGGCAGCGGGCGTATCATCGATTGCACTAATCACCATTTCAAGTATGGCAATCATAATGGGGAATACCTACGTAATCGCTGTTTCAACCCTTGTTTTAGTTAGTACACTTGGCTTTCTCTTCTATAACTTTCACCCCGCGAAGATATTCATGGGTGATACCGGAGCTCTTTTTTTAGGGTATATCATTGGTGTCCTATCCCTATTGGGCTTCAAAAATGTCACAATGATTTCGTTTATCATCCCAATTCTCATTTTGGGTGTGCCGCTATCAGATACATTTTTTGCGATCATCAGAAGGATAGTGAATAAAAAGCCTTTATCAGCACCAGATAAATCCCACCTGCATCACTGTTTATTGAACTTAGGATTCACACACAAGCAAACGGTATTGATGATTTATGCGATTTCAGTTTTCTTCGGCCTTGCAGCTATCATCTTTTCTCAGGCAAAAGTGTGGGGGGCTCTATTATTCATTACGGTCATCGTCCTTTTAATTGAATTATTTGCAGAAGTGATTGGATTAGTGGGGAAGGATTATCAGCCGTTGTTAAAAAGGCTGAAAAACAGAGTTGCCTCCTCTGCCAAAAATAGATAAAGATATATAAGCAGCCTGATTAGGTTGCTTATTTTTATGCCTGTAACAATGGACTGAAAAAACTGAAAATTATCTTTACATTTCTATAATATCTGCTTAATAAATCCATGTTATTTTTTATTTAAAGGAACTTAAGGAGTGATAACATGGTCAAGAAATTGAAAATTAGTTGGCACCAGTTTTGGTTTTTAACTTATAACACGATCCTGTCCACGGCCTCTACATCGCCTTATAATTCCAGTCTCATCAAAAAATCAAAATATCATCAATTAAAACTGATACAGCATTTATAGGCTGTATTTTTTTTCCGCAGGGGAGATTGCAGAAAGAAACCTCTCAACTTTTACGAGAGTTGAGAGGTTTCTGCATTTTTAGTATTCACTTTCGACTTCACTCTGATAGTCTGTCTGACTATCACTCTGTAATTGATTCTCATCATCATCCATTGAATTTTGTCCGTATTCTGTAGGGCTTAGATCTAAATGGCCTTTTAATTCAGTCTGGATTTCTGCAAGGCTCGTCTGATCCAATTCATAATAATAAACGCGATTCCCGTTGCTGTTCGGCAGGTACATATCCTGTCCCGCGATATTTAATGATTCGATGTTGATGGATGATCCTTCTGTGGCATAGTTTAGGAATGCCTTCATCTGATCAAAGGTTAAATCAGTCTCCATATTCTTTCCGACTGCTTCAATGACATTGGCATACTTTGAAATAGAGCCAACTGAAGCTGCTCTGTCTACAATGGCTTTCAGGATTTCCTGCTGCCTTTCGCCGCGCTGGATATCGCTATCCTTTTTTCGGGTACGGGCCAATGCCAGTGCTTCTTCACCATTTAATAATTGGTATCCGGGTTCTAAACTGATGGCATTTGGTTTATCATTTGAGTCCTGTTCTGAAAATGCGTAAGGGACATCTACTTGAATACCATTCAAAGCTTCCACTATATCGATGAACGCATTGAAGTTTACTTTTACATAAAAGTCGACTGGAATATCGAGCAGTCCTTCCACTGTTTCAATTGTAGTGGCAGGGCCACCGTTTGCATGAGCGTGAGTAATTTTATCCTGATATCCCAATTGTGGAATGTAAACATAAGAGTCTCTTGGAATGCTAAGCAATTTAACTGATTTTGAATCCTTATTGAAAGTAGCTAGCATAAGCGCATCCGATCTGGAGGATGTGCTGAAAGACCTTTTGCTGCTGTCATCCACACCAATAAATAGCACAGAAATATTGTCTATATCCGGCTGGGCTGCAGATGCTCTTTTCGTAGTGCGATCTATAGGATTATATGAATCTTCCATAACTGATTGTGCTTTATTATATAAAAATGTTCCATAAGCCGTGGCGCTGAGTGTCAGTAGAATAATGGGAAGGAAAATAAAGAAAAAGATTCTCCTCTTCCTTTTGGTCTTCTTTTTTTCAATTAGTATCGAGCGTCTATCATGAGGCATTTGTATGCTCCTTTATTTAAAAGTAAAGAGTGCCATCTGTTATTTTATAATTTTTAGGAAGTTTAGTAAAACAAAATATTAGGTACCTTATAATTTTACCTCTTCTTCCAGGTAAAGGCTGTCACCTAAAGTAATTTCACCGGCACCATTTGTTAATTCGGTCATCCAGTTAATAAAAGCGCCAGTTTGATTTTCTTCAACAAATGCTTCAACTGTGACTGTATCAAGATAATGAATATCCTTTATCGCATAAATGGAAGACCTCAGCTCATTTTCAACTTTTCCAAGCAAGGTATATTCAATCTTTGTCTTCATAACGGTCATGAGCTTTCGTTCAACGATTCCAGTTGCCTGCAAGCCTTCTGAGGTGGCCCTTCCGTAAGCCCTGATTAATCCGCCTGCTCCTAGTTTTATTCCGCCGAAATACCTGGTTATGACAACGACTGTATCTTTTAGTTGTTTCTTCTTCAACACTTCCAGAATAGGCACACCAGCAGTTCCGCTTGGTTCTCCATCATCATTTGCTTTTTGGATCTGGTCGTTTTCTCCAATTAAGTAGGCAGAACAATTATGAGTGGCATTGGAATGCACCTTCTTAATCTTCTGAATAAATTCCAGGGCCTCATCTGCTGTTTCTGCTCTTCCTACATGAGCAATAAACCTGGATCTTTCTATTTCGATTTCATTTTCTCCGTATCCCTTAACTGTATAATAAGAGGGCAGCACAGAACCGCTCCTTTCATAACTCTTAGTCCAAAAAAATCAGCTAAATTCATTATAATTCGACAAGTTTCCTAACATCAATTTTTTAACAGAATGTAATGAAACTTTAATATAGAACATTTTTTCCCATGTTATAATGTAAGCAATTCTGATGTTTATGCTACTATAATAAAAATGTGCCGATTTTAATCTTTAAGTGGTATAAATATACATATTATTTTCCCTGGTAGTCATGTTTACCCTGCTTTTATATAGGATATAAGACACAGGGAAAAATCACAAGCCTAAGCCTTTTTACCGAATTTTAGGTAACCTGGTATAATTTTCAGACTGGAAAGATAGTATCTTAGCTCATTTAGCGCTAAAATAAAGGTACATAGCGGAAGGGTTACGCCCTTGGAGGAGTGTAAATGAGTATTAAGAAATTCGATTCCAAGACTCTGGATCTTATTCTTGAAAAAATGGTTCAAACAGTAGGTACCAGTAAAGATGAAATATTTCGTATAGGCGAACAATGCCGGAATGACCACAAGACTTTAACAGAAGAACTTATGGAAGTTAAGCAAATGGTTCTTAAAGTAATTGAAGAAGGGGATCGGCTTGAAGTGCAAACCCGGTTTGCAAGAAAGCGCCTTTCTGAAGTAAGCATGCACTTTAAGGATTATTCGGAGTCAGAAGTCCGTGAAGCATATGAGAAAGCCCATCAGCTTCAAATGGATTTATCCATGAACCGTCACCTTGAAAAACAGCTGAGGGATCGCCGTGATGATATTGAAAGAAGGCTTATAGGTGTTAACGACACTATTGATAGAGCAGAAGTCCTGATTTCTCAAATAACGGTTGTGATGAACTATCTGACAAGTGATTTGAAACAAATGGGAGAAATCATTGAAGACGCGAAGCTCAAACAGGATTTTGGCCTGAAAATCATCGAAGCACAGGAAGAAGAGCGGAAAAGAGTATCCCGTGAGATCCATGACGGACCTGCCCAGATGATGGCGAATGTCATGATGAGATCTGATTTAATTGAACGGGTATACAAAGAACGCGGTGCCGATGAAGCCATTACAGAAATAAAAGACCTGAAAAAAATGGTCCGCAATGCGTTATATGAAGTTCGAAGAATCATTTATGATTTGCGCCCAATGGCACTTGATGATTTGGGGTTAATACCTACCCTCAAAAAATACTTAACAACGATCGAAGAGTATCACAGGAGTACAAAGATATATTTTGCGAATGTAGGCCAAGAAAAGCGTCTGTCTCCTCAATATGAAGTTGCTTTGTTCCGCCTGATACAGGAGTCTGTTACAAATGCACTAAAGCATGCAGATGCAAAAGAAATCCAAGTAAAGATAGAGATTAATAATTCTAGGGTTGCAGTAGTTGTAAAGGACGATGGAAAAGGCTTTAATATTCGTGAGAAACGTCCTGGCTCATTTGGAATTATGGGGATGGGAGAAAGGCTTGAGCTTTTGGATGGCCAGATGTCCATAGATTCCAAACCGGGCAAAGGAACCATTGTCATCATTCAAGTTCCATTGAATAAAGAAACAACTTAAGAATAGAGATAGAAAACTAACTGGAGATTTGGGAGGCGAAGCATTTGAATACAAAGATCGTCATAATTGATGACCATCAATTATTCAGAGAAGGGGTAAAGCGGATTTTAGATTTTGAAAAGAGCTTTAGTGTAGTGGCAGAAGGTGACGATGGCAGCGAAGCCATGGCTCTTGTGGAAGAGTATGACCCTGATGTCATCATTATGGATATCAATATGCCGAACACAAATGGCGTGGAAGCGACCCGCCAGCTTATTAATAAATATCCGGAATCAAAAGTAATCATTCTTTCCATCCATGATGATGAGAATTATGTTACTCATGCCCTTAAGACAGGAGCTAGTGG
Organism: Cytobacillus firmus; assembly: GCF_023715565.1. Lineage (GTDB taxonomy): Bacteria > Bacillota > Bacilli > Bacillales > Cytobacillaceae > Cytobacillus > Cytobacillus firmus_C. The sequence continues at coordinate 17,506 of NZ_JAMBOJ010000002.1, forward strand.
ATACCTGCTAAAAGAAATGGATGCAGATGCATTAGTGGAGGCTGTGAAGGTTGTTGCTGATGGAGGCTCTTATCTGCATCCGAAGGTGACGCATAACCTGGTAAATGAGTACCGTCGTTTGGCAGCAGAGGGAACTGGCAACAGCTCCTATACACAGGTGGAAATCCGCCGTCCGCTTCACTTGCTGACACGCCGTGAATGTGAAGTGCTTCAGCTCCTTGCAGATGGAAAAAGCAACCGGGGAATTGGGGAAGCTTTATACATAAGTGAAAAAACGGTTAAGAACCACGTGAGCAATATCCTGCAAAAAATGAATGTAAATGACCGTACTCAGGCAGTTGTTGTAGCGATTAAGAACGGCTGGGTAGAAGTGCGATAATTTTATTGAGAGGAAAAGTCCTTTTGGGAAGGGGCTTTTTCTTTTTTATTTTTAACTTTACTCCATAAGCTCTTTAAATTTCCTTCAACAACAAAAGGGCCATTTAAATACCTTCTGATGGCCAGTTGGAAAATTTCTTCAATTAGTAGAAAGATTACAAACGAAGAAAGAATAATAATGACTGCTTGCGCCATATGGTTACCTCTAATCTCTTAAAAGTGATTACCTAATTACACTAATGATAACGGAAAGACAAGGTAAGTTAAAGGTATTTATATACTTTTTTTGAAATATTAACCAAAACGGCACCCGTATCACATACTACGAGTGTTTATTTTATTAGTGCGGCCGCAGCTGTTTGAAAAATAGCTTTTATATTAGAAGATCTCTTTTTAGCCTGGTTCACCATGTCAATAAGCTCTTCAATTTCTTCAGGGGAAGCACTGTCTATCAGCCATGACGCAAGTTCTGTCCCACTGACAGAATGGTTGATATTAGGAACTTTAATGTGTTTAAATTTACTTAATTCAATATTAAGCATGTGATGAAGTGTTTCTAAGGTGTATTTATTTGATGTGGTGGTATTTGTGGAAGAAGTGCTTTTACTCAATTTGTTACAGCTCCTTTACAAATTAAAGACACAAAAAGCATTTTATCACATACATGGTAATGATTTGAAGGTAAAAAATTACCAGGTCCTAAAAGTAGGTATTATGGGGCATGGGATTATTTCCTTTATAACTTAATGCATTTTCCCCCGCAATCATATAAAATGGTACATACAAAAGAGAAAAAAGATAAGGATGGTACCTCAATATATGAAAACGGCTGTTGTAACGGATAGTACAGCATATATTCCTAAGAATTTAAGAGATAAGTTAAATATACATATGATTCCGCTGATCGTGATTTTTGGCGGGGAGACCTATCAGGAAGAAGTGGAAATTACGGCGGCAGATTTTTATGAAGAAGTGAAGCATAAAGATCTCCCAACAACTTCACAGCCGCCGGTGGGTGAGTTTGCCGAGCTGTTTGAGAAATTATCGAAAGAGTATGATGCGGTAATCTCGATTCATCTGTCGAGCGGCATCAGCGGCACTTACCAGGGGGCAGTCACTGCAGGGAGCATGGTGGAAGGTATTCAGGTGTTCCCATTTGACTCAGAAATCAGCTGTATGGTGCAGGGCTTGTATGTGATTGAAGCCGCTGAACTGGCTGCTGCCGGAAAGAGTCCACAGGAAATTGTGGAGCGTTTGGAGGAAATGAAAAAGAGCGTTCGTGCTTATTTCATGGTGGACGACCTTTCGCATCTTCAGCGCGGAGGACGTTTGTCCAGTGCACAAGCCTTGATTGGAAGTCTGCTCCAGGTTAAGCCGCTGCTTCATTTTGAAGATAAGAAAATTGTTCCGTTTGAAAAGATCCGTACGCGCAAGAAAGCGATGAGGCGGATGGTTGACCTATTCTGGGAAGATGTAAAAAGCGGGGAGCCTTATCAGGCGGTTATTATCCATGCCAACCGGGAAGCAGAAGCACGTGAGTGGAAGGCTGAGCTTGAAGCGGAATATCCAAATGTGGAATTTATGATCAGTTACTTTGGTCCGGTTATTGGAACTCATTTGGGCGAAGGCGCAATGGGATTTGGCTGGGTTAAGAAGTAATGTTTGCGCCATTCTGGGGAGTGGCGCAGATTTTTTGAGAGGAGTGATGTGGATTTGCAAATAGATTGAGGACTTCTGCAAGTAGAAAGCTTGAATATGCAAATAGCGCGCCCAAATCTGCAAATAGATTTGAAAACTTGCAAATAGAACCGTAATACTTGCAAATAGACAGATAAACTATTTAAGCCAGAGGTGAACTAATTGAGATTTACTCCTGAAATGACCCCCTATATAAAAGATTTCCCTCCAGAAAGCCTACCGATATCCTCTATTGAAACCATCCCAGAGCTGCCACTCATCAAAAACTACACATTTAACAAAGAACTTCAGCAAATCCTCCATGGAAAACAGCTTTTACTCGAAAACCTCCAGCATCCACTCGACGAAATCCATCAGCACTATGAGAATGGCTATATTAATTACCGAAAAGGGATCATTAAGACCAAAGGCAAGACAGTGTGTGCCAGATGCGGCAATAAAGACCGCACACTGTTCGCGAGCTTCCCGTGTGCCTGTTGTGGAGAAAATGACTGCACATACTGCCGCAAATGCATCATGATGGGACGGGTCAGTGAGTGCACCCCGTTGATTGGCTGGTGCGGACCGGAGCCGGTCAGTGAAATAAACGAGCATCCCCTGGAATGGGCAGGCAATCTTTCACCCGGTCAAAAGATTGCATCCGATCAGGTGAAGCATGCTGTTATCGAAAATAAAGAACTCCTCGTCTGGGCTGTCTGCGGTGCAGGAAAAACGGAGGTTCTATTCGAAGGAATCAACACTGCCCTCTCCTCCGGAAATAGAGTCTGCATTACCACTCCGAGAACGGATGTGGTGCTCGAGCTTGGTCCACGGCTCAAAGCAGTTTTTCCTGGTATCCAGGTGGCAGTCCTCTACGGCGGCAGTGAAGACCGCCATCTTCAGGCCATCTTAACTATCGCCACCACGCATCAGCTGCTTCGCTTTTACAAAGCGTTTGATACTGTAATCCTTGATGAAGTGGATGCCTTTCCTTATACAGCGGATGAAAGCCTTCAGTATGCTGTCCGCCAGTCCCGCAAAGAACTTTCCTCGATGATTTATCTGACAGCTACCCCAAATCAAAAGTGGCAGAGTGAATGCCGGAGCGGGAAAAGAGATTATGTCACTATCCCGGCCAGATATCATCGTCACCCCTTGCCTGTGCCATCCTTCAAATGGTGCGGCAATTGGGAAAAGTCGCTTCAAAAAGACAAACTCCCGCCTGCAATCACCCAATGGATTAATAAAAGGCTCGATAACCAAAAGCAGTGCCTGCTCTTCCTCCCCAAAATCGACAAAATGGAAAAGGTCCTCACCATACTCCGGAAAGCCTATCCTAAAATCCAAGCTGTGCACGCAGAAGACCCAGAGCGAAAGACTAAGGTTCAAATGATGCGCAATAAGGAAATTCCGATGCTTCTCACTACGACCATCCTAGAAAGAGGGGTTACGTTTCCCGATATTGATGTAGCGGTGTTTGGCGCTGAAGACCGCATTTTCACAGAAAGCGCACTAGTCCAGATTGCAGGACGGGTCGGAAGAAGTGCTCAATTTCCAGGCGGAGATATCACCTTTTTCCATTACGGCAAAACCGAAAACATGGTCAAAGCACGAAAACAAATCCTCAAAATGAACGCTGAAGCCAAAAAGAAGGGATTGATCGACTATTAACTGCTTAATCTGCCATGAAGAAATTCTGTCAGCTGTCAGCTGGTCTACTCTATGGTCACGGCCGAAAGAGAGCTATTTATGCCAAAGTTGCTCGGATAAACTGCCCTTTATCAAAGGCGATACATGTGCTAAATGCAGCCGTCCTTTCAGCTCGCTAGATCCCCAATTTCGAAAAAGGGATCTATGCACAGATTGCCTGAGGTGGAACGAGGATTCAATATGGTCAGGACAGCTTGATAAAAATCATTCAATCTTCGCCTATGATGACTTTTTGAAAGATACAATCGCCCGCTATAAATTCAGGGGTGATTATATCCTTGCTAAAGTATTCTCCCCTTATATCAGCAAAAAACTGCAGACTCTTCAATTCGACTTCCTTGTTCCCGTCCCGCTAAGTCCTAAGCGGCTTTACGAAAGAGGATTTAATCAATCATCAGCCCTTATTCGGGAAGCAGGCTACACACCTTCAGAGCTTCTTCTGCGCAGCCACTCTGAAAAACAATCCAAAAAGTCGCGTAAAGAACGCATACAACTTATGCAGGTCTTCGAGTTATGTCCCGATTCTGTGGTTGAAGGCAAGAATATCCTTCTCTTTGATGATATTTATACAACTGGATCTACTTTATACCATGCTGCAGTAGTACTTAAATCTGCCGGAGCTAAATCGGTGTGCTCATTTACGCTTGCTCGCGGTTGAATTTTGGAAATATTAACAATGTAATAAATTTCTATATTTGTATATATAGTACAAATTTCCTATGGTATCTTATTACTAGGAAAACCGTTATTTACAGATGTATACGAAGGCTCAGGAAGGGCACTGACACGGCAGCGGGGTACTATGAACCTGTTTGCCTATGTAAATAGGAAAGGAAGTTTGTATTGAATAAGTTATTTTCACGCTTTATTAGACAGACCGAACAAGTGCAGGTAGAAATTGATGAACCAGAAATTTTCCGCACTCTTTTTATACATAATCCGGATATGACCTTCATTACTGATAGAGAAGGCAATGTATTGGAGGTTAATAAGAGTGCTTCTGATGTAACAGGATTTAAAAAGGATACGATTATAGGTAAGAATTTATCCTCTTTTATTCGAGAAGAAGACCGCGCTGAGGTATTAAGCGCTTTCCATAAAGTTATAAAAGGGAAGCCCCAAAACATCATCTTTTCTATCCCCCGTAAAAATGGCCAGCTGATTAAGGTTAATAACATATCCATCCCTTTATATAAAGAAAATCAAATTATAGGTGCAATTGGCATTTCAAAGGATATAACCGATGAGGAAAATCTAAAGATGGCTTTGGAACTGCAGAACCAAAAATATAAATCATTATTCGATAACCACCCGGATGCTATTTATACACTTAATCATGATGGTGAATTCACTGGGTATAATGAAGCTCTGCCAAAATTGCTGGGCTATTCACCTGAAGAATTAGCTCAGTCTTTTAAGGAGGTTGTAGCAGATCCTTATAGAAAGATAACACTTGAAAGTTTTCAAAAAGCACTGAAGGGACAGCCTCAAACCTACGAAAGCGTCGGAATTAATAAAAAAGGCGAATTAATCAATGTGCAGATTACCAATGTCCCAATCAAAGTTAAAGGTGAAACCGTGGGGGTTTTTGGAATAGCCAAAAATACTACGGAGTTTCATCAGCAGCAAACTGAACTGCAAAGGGTTAAGTATAATTTGAATCGTGCTCAGGCTGTCGCTGCAATTGGAAGTCTGGAATATGATGTGGAGAAGGATGAATCGTTATGGTCTTCACAATTATATCGAATTCTTGGCGTAGATCCGATAGAAGGGCCATCTCCCAATTTTGCTGTCCATTTGGCTTGTATTCATCCGGATGATCGGCTCTTATTTAAAGAGAATGTTAATCGGCTTATAAATGAAAAGGGGAACATGGAGCTTGAATGCCGGATTTTAAGAGATTTTGGTGAGGTTCGTCATGTTCACTACAAAGCAACTTATTATATAGATGATTTTGGAGATGCCAAAATTACAGCTACAGTTCAGGATATCACTGAGAAAAAAATCATTGAACAAAAACTCTATGAAAATGAGCGGAAAATTGCCCAAATCAATGAAAATCTGGATGTCGGCATTTTTTCTTCCGATATTTTAGAGAGAAAGATCCTTCATTTTTCCAAAGGTGTAGAAGGAATCTTTGGTTACACACCTCAGGAATTTAATAATGATTACGACTTGTGGGACAGAGTCATTCACAAGGAGGATTTGAAACAGGTTCATCGTGAACGTGAGAAGCTGAAGGATGGTAAGATTGTCCGTTTTGAATACCGGATTACCCATAAAAATGGGGAACAAAGGTGGGTGAAAGTCCATAGCATTCCCCATTTGGATGATAGCGGGGAATTGATTCGGGTTGATGGGTTTGTGACAGACATTTCTGAGCAAAAAAAATTGGAAGAAAAGATCCTGCATATGGCTTTGCATGATTACCTAACAGAGCTCCCCAATCGGAGGTTCTTTGACCATAAGCTTAAGAAAATGCTAGATAGAGGTTCACGGGAGAAATTCGCGGTTATGTTCGTTGAACTAGAGAGATTAAAGCATATCAACGATACACTTGGAATTGCTGTCGGAGACGAATTACTAAAACAAGTTTCTGAAAGAATAAAAGCTTTGCTGACTGGCAGGCAAATAATTTCGAGAATAAACGGTGATGAATTTGCCATCTTAATGGAAGGTTTTCAAGGAGTTGAAGAGCCGACCATTTTAGCACAGATGATTACTGAAACACTTTCAAAGCCCTTTTTGATAGACTCCTATGAACTTTATATATCTTCTACAATTGGAATTAGCATATACCCCAATAATGGCCAAACGGAAGAAGAGTTGATCCGTAATGCTGATGCCGCTCTCTATCATGCTAAAAAAAGAGGGAAAAATAGTTATCAAGTATACAATTCATCAATGGATATTGAAGCATATAAGCTTTTTACCCTTGAGCAGGATATGCGTACAGCTTTGAAAAATAGTGAGTTATATCTTGAATATCAACCGAGGATTGACACGAAAACAGGCCGGATACTGAGTGCCGAGGCTTTGATTAGATGGAATCATCCTGATTGGGGGAGGGTCTCCCCTTCAGAATTCATACCAGTCGCAGAGGAATCAGGCTTAATTTTAGATATAGGTGATTATGTCATCGAGAAAGTATGTGAGCAGCTGAGAACTTGGAAAGGTAAAGATCTTAATGTCGTTCCTGTGTCAGTCAATATATCACCGCAGCGCTTTCTGAAAAATGACCTTGTATCGACCTTTAAAAAAGCCTTGGCAATGCATAGGATAGAACCTGGCTTAATTGAACTGGAGCTGACTGAAACGTCGCTGATCAATTACTCTGAAAACGTTATTTCTGCACTTACTCAATTAGGGGAAATGGGTGTGAAAATAGCATTGGATGATTTCGGTACAGGCTATTCATCTGTCACTCAGCTGAGGGAGTACAAATTTAATGTGCTGAAAATTGATAAGTCTTTTATTCAGAATATGGATAAAAGTCCTCAAGATGCAGTGATAACATCTAACCTCATTCAGCTTGCCCATGGCCTTAATATGGAAGTGGTGGCTGAGGGAGTTGAAACGTTTGAACAATTTCAGCTTTTACGGCAAAAAGAATGTGATCAAATTCAAGGTTTTCTGTTCAGTAGACCTCTCCCGCATGATATTTTTGAGCAAAAACTGACTATTGGTATTCTTAAGCCTAAGGATGCGAAGAAAGGGAATGTCTTTAAAAAAATGAGGGAATATTTCCGTGTTGAGTTTCCATATCCGCTGGGGGCAGATATGACCATCCTTAAGCTCAATAACAAAAAAGTGGAAATGGGAACCACGGAGATTCTAATAGAAGATATGGGTCCGGGCGGAGTGAAGTTTTTATCGAAAATAAAACTGCCGGTGAGGCAGGATATCATCTTAAAAATTGAGACAGAGTTATTGGGAGGAGCGGTTTCTTTTACAGGAACAATCGTTTGGAAAGAAGAGCTCTCGGATACTCTCACGAACTATGGGTTCCAATTTATCATGGATGAAAACCAGCGGGCGGCTTTAGTCACGATTCTGAACAAACTGCAAATCCAGCTGAAGAAAAATTCCATGGTACCGGAATGCCGTTTCATCCAAATCAGCAGCAGTCATCTATATTTTGACTAATTTTTCTATAATTCTCAGATTCTTCGAGCTATAATGGTGTCAAAAGAATCTCAGAGAGGAAGAATCATATGGCTGAGTTAACCAACTGCCCAAAATGTGATGCCATCTTTGTCAAAAACCAATTCCGTGAAGTCTGCCAGAATTGCTGGAAAGAAGAAGAGAAGGCTTATGAGACGGTCTATCAGTTCATCCGGAAGAGGGAGAATCGTACTGCTACTATCATTCAGGTTGTGGAAGCAACCGGAGTAGAGGAAGACTTAATTTTGAAATTTATCCGTACGGGGAAATTGAAGTTGGCTCAATTCCCGAATCTTGGCTATCCTTGTGAAAAATGCGGTGCGAGCATCCGGGAAGGAAAAGTCTGCAAGAGCTGCGCAGGAGAGCTGAAAAAAGATCTTCAACAGTTTACCGCCGCTGAGGAAGTGAGAAGAAGAAAGGCTGCCCAGAGAGAAAAACAAGGAACTTATTTTGCCGTCAATGAAAAAATAAAACGTTTCTAAGCTATGTGACTCATCCGCATAGCTTTTTCTATAGGCTTTTTGATATATTTTTTAACCAAAAGCAAATTATGATTTAAACAAACTGCCGCAATAGCCGATAATAGAATTAGGTTAAATCGGCCGGAAAGAAAGAGAGGGGTACACATGAAAATCAATAATTTTGGTCCTTCAGGCGTGAACCCGTACAAACGCCAACTGAACAAGCTTGAAAATGCAGGAAAACCAGCCAGAACGGCATCAGATAAAATTGAGATCAGCACCACTGCAAAGGAAATGCAGCAGGTATCACAGCTGAGCGAGAACCGTAAAGCAAGAGTAGAAGAGCTTAAAATTCAGGTAGAGAACGGCACCTATAAAATCAACCCAAAAGAAGTAGCGAAAAGCATCGCTAATTTCTATACGAAAAAGTAATGGGGAGGGATTGGCATGTCAGCCGAAGCGCTTACGGCAGCAATGGAGAAACTGCTTAAGCTTCATAAAAGCCTTTATGAACTCGCAGTTAAAAAGACAGACATTATTAAGACCGGCGACATGGACGCCCTCAATCAGATGCTGAAGGATGAGCAGGCTCACATTGCGGCTATCAGCCGATTGGATCAGGAACGGGAAAAAGCAGCAAATTCCATCGCACCTATGCTTGAAAGCCCAACCGTATCAGATTGTTTAACTATCCTCATGCAGCCTGACCGTCTCAAACTAGAGGCCATTACAGAGGAGCTTGCTGAGCTGGTGAACGAACTGAAAGAGCAAAACTTCCTAAACCAGCAGCTTGTTCATCAGTCACTTCAGTTTGTGAATGTCTCTATGAACCTATTAAGGCCACAGCCAGAAAATATGAACTACGGTCCGCCTGCCAGAAAGAAATCTGAAAAGATGAATCCAGGAATTTTCAACTCGAAAGTGTAGTAGAACGGAGGAGCAAACATGCGTTCAACTTTCATGGGACTTGAAACAGCCCGCCGCGGCATGTTCACCCAGCAAAGTGCTTTATATACAACAGGCCATAATATTTCAAATGCGAATATGCCCGGATACACCAGGCAGCGCATTAATTTCGCGCAAACCGAGCCTTATCCGGGCGTTGGCATGAACCGCCCTCAGATACCCGGTCAAATGGGAACAGGTGTTGAAGCGGGAACAGTTCAGCGAATAAGAGAATCATTTTTAGACCTGCAATATAGAACTGAAAACACCAAAATGGGCTATTATGGTGCCATGAGCGAGGCTTTAACCAAGATGGAAGAAATCATGAATGAACCTTCTGAGAACGGATTGCACAGTACGCTGGAAAAGTTCTGGAATGCGCTTCAGGATCTATCTAGCCATACTGAAAACACCGGAGCCCGAGATGTAGTGGCAGCCACCGGGCAGATGGTTGCGGATACGCTGAATTATTATCATAACTCCCTGTCGCGTGTTCAAGAGGATATAGGCAATCAGGTTGACGTGAAAGTTGCTGAAATTAATGCAATCGTCGAGCAAATTGATCATCTGAATAAACAGATTGCCTCTGTTGAGCCGCACGGATATCTGCCGAATGATCTGTATGATGAGCGGGATTTATTGGTCGATAGCCTTTCACAATTGGTTAACGTAAAAGTGAGCGGTGTGGTTCCGAATACATATGGAAATGCCAAACCGATGGCAGCGGGCCTTTATAATATAGAGATTGTCCAGAAGGATGGAAAATCCTATAATCCGCCTATTAACCTCATTTCCGTAACAAAAGAGAACGGCATAGTGGGCACTAACAAGGTAGAGGTTGAAAAAAATGAAGAGAACGGACTTGTAACAGGATTAAAGATAGGTCCCGCTTCAATTGCACAGTTTGAGACTTTATCCGGTGAACTATCCGGTTTAATTAACAGCTATGGTTATGAAGCAGATGGTTCTGCTAAGGGTGCTTACCCTGAAATGCTCGAGAAGCTGAATAGAATGGCGTCTGCTTTTGCCAAGGAATTCAATGAGATTCATAAGAATGGATATGCACTTGGAGCAGATACAGTATCCGGATTAGACTTTTTCGAATTTGATGAGAAAAATCCGGCACAAAGCATGAAAGTGAATCAAGCATTGCTTGATGATTCATCAAAAATTGCCGCCGCAGCCGAACAAGGTGGAGCATCAGGTGATAACAAAAATGCACAGCTGCTGGCTGATTTAAGAAAGAAAAGCTTTAGTGATTATACATCATTGACTGATGAAGAAAAATCAAAACTGAATGGAAACCTGGATTCCTATTATTCAGGTATTATCGGTAAATTAGGCGTAGACTCTCAGAGTGCTAAAAAGGACCTGAAAAACGCCCTTGTGCTGGCAGATTCAGTAGACCGGAACAGGCAATCCGTCAGTGCAGTCTCATTAGATGAAGAAATGACCAATATGATTAAATTCCAACATGCATACAATGCTTCAGCCCGAAATATAACAGTGGTAGATGAAATGCTCGATAAAATCATCAACGGCATGGGCGTTGTAGGCAGATAAAGGGTGAGATAAAGTGCGCGTAACACAATCGATGTTATCAAATAACATGCTGAGAAATTTAAGCAACAGCTACAGCAGATTGGACAAGCTGCAGGATCAAATTTCTACGCAAAAGAAATTCACCAAGCCATCGGATGATCCAGTTGCTGCAATGATGGGGATGAACTATCGTACGGATTTAAACCGCATTCAGCAATTCAGCCGCAACATCGGGGAAGTGAGAAGCTGGGTTGACAGCACCGATGACGCCCTGGATAAAGGCGTGCTAGCCTTGCAGCGAATAAGAGAGCTCACAGTTCAGGCAAGCAACGGAACGCTTGAGGGGGATCAGCTCAAAGCCGTTGCTGAAGAGGTCAAGCAGCTTAAAGAACATCTGCAGAATCTCGGAGATACGCAAGTGGGAGGAAAGTATATTTTCAATGGCAATCAGACAAATGTAAGGCCATCTGAATCCGGTTTTCAAAGCGGAACCATTGAGCTTGAGGTATTTTCGGGTATCAAAATCCCTATCAACACAGAAGGAAAAGCTCTGTTTGGGGACATGCTCAGTGAAGATGGAGATATTCAAAAACTAATCACAGCGCTTGAGACGAATGATCCAGCAATTGGGGATATGCTTGAGACTGTTGATAAAAATATAGATAACTTCCTGTCTGCCCGTGCCCTGATTGGTGCCAAACAGAATCGGGTCGAGCTGATGGAGGACCGCCTTTCCCAACAGGAAGTCTTCTCAACCAGAATCCTTTCTGATAATGAAGACATCGATATGGAAAAAGCCATCATCGAGCTCACAACCCAAGAAAGCATCCATCGTGCAGCACTAAGTGTTGGGGCAAGAATCATTCAGCCAAGCTTAACCGACTTTTTAAGATAATCAATGAAAAGCTATCCATAGGAGATAGCTTTTTTTCATAAAAGAGGTGTCTAACATGAACGTGCCGCAGATCAGGCTGGAATCCAACTATATCAAAATGGGATTAAAGATAGAAAAACCGGTGCAGCAAATCGAACAGCCCCCTGCCATCCAATCCATTCAGCAGCCCAAAGCCATCCTGGAAATTAAAACAATCCCAGGAATGCTGACAATCGACCAGACAAAAGCACGCGAGGACGTCGATTTAAAAAGTGTTGGCAGAAGAATAGAAGAGTTCGCCCAAAACGGGTACCAGGATTGGCTGAAAGGGCTGGAGAGAAGAGCTGCACAGGGAACGGAGCTCATGAAAATTGAAAACGGCGGCAACCCCATCACTTACCAGGCCAAGGAAAACAGTGAGGGTCCTCCCCAGCAGTTTAATATTGGCTGGGTGCCGTCTCATAATAGTGTAAAGCTTCAATACGAACCAGCCAAAGTCAACATTGAAGCTCAGCCGCAAAAGCCGAATATTGAAGTTGAAATCAGAAAGCCGGTTCATAACTATACGCCAGGTAAAGTTAGTACGGAGATTATTGAGAAAAATAGCCTAAATGTTGATTATATCAACCTAACAATTTAGTAAAGTGGTGAAAAAATGAATATTTTAACGAAATTTCATGGTGAGCAAGAGATAAACAGAGAAAATATTATTGCGTTTCCATCAGGGATTCCAGGTTTTTTGGAAGAGAAAGAGTTTTATATATTACCTCTTGAAGGGACAGACTTATTTGTATTGCAGTCAGTTAAAACAACTGAAGTGGCATTTATCGTGACAGATCCGTTTGTTCTATATCCGCAGTATGAGTTCGTTTTGCCGGAAGAGGCAATAGAGAAATTAGAAATCCAATCAGATAAAGATGTGGCAACGTTTGCGATTTTGACAGTAAGAGAGCCATTCCAGGACACAACCGCTAACCTGCAGGCACCCGTTGTGATTAACCAAACAAAAAAGCTAGGCAAACAAGTTATTCTTATCCAAACATCATACGGGACAAAGCATAAAATCTTGAATCCTCAAGAACAGGGGGAGAGATAATGCTTGTACTCACAAGGAGACTCAAAGAATCGATCATGATTGGTGATGACATTGAAATCTCCATCATCTCTGTTGAAGGTGACCAGGTAAAGTTAGGCATCAGCGCGCCGAAAAATGTTGATATTCATAGGAAGGAAATATATCTATCTATTCAGCAGGAAAATAGCAGTGCAACTCAAACTGAAGCAAATGCAATCGAAAGCCTAAGCAGCTTTTTTAAAAAGAAATAAAATTTTTTTCCAAACTATTAAACACCTGCCAAAATAAGTCGATATAACCAGTGTAAAGCTGAACAGCAAAAAGGCGGCCGACTTTTCTGTTGTTAGTAAAACAACCACATGGATGTGGGATATATACTCAAGGAGGAAATTAATAATGAGAATTAATCATAATATTGCGGCGTTGAATACTTATCGTCAGTTGAATACTGCATCAAATGCACAATCAAACTCCATGGAAAAGTTATCTTCAGGTCTTCGTATTAATAAAGCTGGGGATGATGCTGCTGGCCTGGCTATTTCCGAAAAGATGCGTGGTCAAATCCGTGGTTTGGATATGGCTGCGAAAAATGCCCAAGATGGCATTTCTCTAATCCAAACATCTGAGGGGGCACTAAACGAGACACATAGCGTACTTCAACGTATGCGTGAATTAGCAGTTCAATCTGCAAACGATACTAATACTGATACAGACCGTGGGGAACTTCAGAAGGAATTAAATGAACTTATTGATGAAGTTGACCGCATTGCTAGTAAAACTCAATTTAATACAAAAACACTTATGGATGGTACTTTTAAAGAAAATGGATTAAAATTCCAAATCGGAGCAAATGCGACACAAAATATTGAATTGAAAATAAACGATATGCAATCAGCAGCAATAGGTACATTAGATGCGGATGGTAATGTAGTGACGGCCTTATCTACTTTAAAATCAACTGATTTAACAGCAGACGCAGGTATACTTAATCAAGGTATGGCTGACTCTGCAATTACAGTTATTAATGATGCAATCGAACAGGTTTCTGCAGAACGTTCAAAACTAGGAGCTTACCAAAATCGTTTAGACCATACAATTAATAACTTGAATACATCATCAGAAAACTTAACTGCTGCTGAATCACGTATTCGTGACGTAGATATGGCTAAAGAAATGATGGAACAAACGAAGAACTCCATTCTTTCACAAGCTGCTCAAGCAATGTTGGCACAAGCGAACCAACAACCACAAGGAGTTCTACAACTTCTTCGTTAATATTAGATTACAGGAGGCTCTAGTAATGCTAGGGTCTCTTTTTATATTAATTTCGTGAAAGAAAGGGAACAATGAGCAGGATTTTAGACATTGATATGGACTTTTTCTTGAATATAATTGCTATAGAAAAAACTGGAGATGTTAGATTAGATGAAAGTAATTATGTTCCCAGGGAAGAAAAAGATTTCCGGTTATTTTTAGAAGAAAAATGAAATTTGAGCAAAGAGAATAAGATCTTGGGCAGAATAATAAAAGATTATAATAAGGCATTTTACTTTTGCGAAGAGTTAATAAAAGAGAAAAATATTGAAGTTCCTTTTCAAGTTACACAAGTTGATGCCCATACTGATTTGAAAGCAGGTTAGCCATTTTAGGCGACATGCTCCACCTACCTATATCTAGAAGGTTAAAAGAATTTAATATGAGCGAAAGGTTCTGCTAATCCCTATCATTAGCAATAGTATGTGGATTGTTTAATAAGATAGGGTTAATCATTCACGTTGATTTTGATTACTGTGACTTACCTACTCTCTTTTAAAAAAGGTAATGTAGATACAAGTATATTAGAAAAATGAAAGCCTACGAAAAATTAGCTATAGAATATAGCAATTTTAACTGTCCCGTCCATATAGATCCAGAAATCCCTTATCAAATAATTCGCTATGAACCATTTCTGTCACAATATTACTATGACTATCTTGTTTTTTGGCAATCACCAGGTCACACACCTAAGACAGCAGACTTCATGATTAAATTAGTTAAAGACTTTATCATCGAAGTATAGGTTCTCATACCATCATCATTCTTAAAAATTAATTAAAGGTGTAGTTAAGCAATGAGTAGCCGAAGGTTGCTCCTTTTCTTTTTTGAGCAAATAGGGAAAGTCGTTTGTTCCCCCGTGTCTAGCTGTTCACAACTAAGAGAGAGAGAAACGGTGCCTGTTCCTACATATATTAATGAATTAAAGCAGAAATACCTTACTCTTTAATGGTCCAAACAAAAATCCCATTGGCATTATCACAATATCCTTCCATCTAATTTCCCTCTCAACATTTCCGCTCCTCTACCGATATAAAAACTAAGAATATATTATAGGTAGGGGATTTCCATGATCGAACGCTTATCATCTCAACACACGCCTCTCACACCTAGACTTTCTAATAATAATGAAGTAAATAATGAGTTTACAAAAAAAGAATCCAATATACTAAAACAGCCAGCACATAAACAAGTTGAACCATTGAAGGAAGATCAGCTAACACAAGTAGTCGACAGCATGAACGAATTCTTACAAGCTTCCCACACCTCATTAAAGTTCGTTCTACACGAAGAACTAAATGAATACTACGTAACCCTAGTTGATGACCTAACCCAGGAAGTAGTAAAGGAAATCCCATCAAAGAAAATGCTGGACATGTACGCAGCAATGACAGATTTTGTTGGACTAATGGTAGATAAGAAGATTTAAAAGGAGGAGTACATATTGGTTAGAATCGGAGGTCTGGCAAGCGGGATGGATATAGACCAGCTTGTATCAGATCTAATGAAGGCAGAACGGATGCCTCTAGATAAATTAAAGCAGAAGAAACAAGTGCTGGAATGGCAGCGCGATGATTATCGTGCAATAAATGCTTTGCTTCTTGATTTCAGAAGTGAATTGACGCAGATGAAGCTGACTACCCGTTATCGCACGCGCCTGACCACTTCTTCAAATGAAGCCATGGTAAGTGCCACAGCAAGCAGCGCAGCAAGTCAGGCTTCTTACTCGATTTCAAAGGTAACAAGGCTGGCAAGTGCGGAGACTCGCGTGAACGGCGGAAGCATTTCTGCGGATGGGAAATCTATCGACCCAAGCAAAAGTCTTTATGCACAGGAAAACAATTTTATGTATAAAGGCAATCATACAGATTCAGGTGGAAATCCTGTCAGTAGTGCATGGAAAAATGGTGCTGTTTTAAATAAAAGTATAAACGTGACCGATCCAGCTGCTATTAGCTTCGGAGACATGTCCAATGTGGAACTTAGTGAACTCAGTTCCTGGAGTGTAAAGGTTAATGGAGTCGGATTTAATGCGCTGAGTGAGGCAGAATTGACTGCGGCGAACCGTCCTTTAAAAGAGAACGAAGTGCTGGTAAAAGAGGATGGAACACTGCAGTTCGGCAAGGAGCCTGCAAAGGGAAGTGTCATTAAGATTGATTATGTAGCGACTGAACGGACAGGTTCCCATGCTATTGCAAGCGGCACTTCCTCTATTCAATTGGCTCAAGGTGCCTTGAACGAAGTGAAAAGTATTAAGGTAAAGGAAACAATCTCTGGAGAGACCACTGAAAAAACTTTTTCAATGGGTAATACCGTGAATGGAGAAAGAGAAATACTCGATGATGCGAATAAAGTGGTAGGCACCCTTAACTACGAAACAGGCAAAATCACGTTTAATTCTGATATGCAAAAACCGGCAGATGGATCTGACACAACCATGACTCTAGATATTACATATGATCACAAATACACTGCTTTTTCCGTAGACACCTCAACTTCTAAAGGAGAGCGTCATGATTCCTTTCTTATATCAGGGAGTGAGTCTCTAAATAATGTTATCAGTAAAGTCAATGCTTCAAGTACTGGTGTCAATATGTTCTTTGACAGTGCTACAGGCCAAATGACAATGACCCGCACAGAGACGGGTGATTTTAATAAAGATGGGGATGAAATCACGACAAATGGCAGCTTTCTGAATGATGTTCTGCGCTTTCAAGGTGCTGTGGTCAAAGAAGAAGGAAGCAATGCCGAATTTGTCATTAACGGTTTGGCTACCAATAGAAGCTCCAACACTTTTGAGGTCAACGGTGTTACCTTTACCCTTAAGCAGACCTTTGAAGATCAGACGGTCAGCATCAATGTCAGCAATGATACCACGCAGGTTTTTGATAATATTAAAGCATTTGTGGATAAATACAATGAAATGATCGATCAAATCCAGAAAAAGACTGGTGAAGAACGGTATCGAAGCTATATTCCATTGACCGATCAACAGCGTGAGCAGCTTTCGGATAAGCAGCAGGAGCAGTGGGAAGAGCGGGCTAAAAGTGGTCTATTGCGTAAGGATTCTACCCTTCAGTCTGTTTTATCAGGGATGCGGATGAACTTTTACCAGCCCGTATTGAATGATCTTGTTTCTCCGCTTTATAATCAGCTTGCCAGCATCGGCATTAAAACGACCAGCAATTATCTAGAAGGCGGTAAGCTGGAAATTGATGAAGCCGCCCTGAAAAAGGCAATCGAAGATGATCCTGTGTCTGTTGAAAATCTTTTTAGAGGAGATGGGCAGACAGACGGGCAGAGAGGGATTGCCCACAGGCTTTATGATACTGTGAACGCTGCGATGGATAAATTGAAGACAAAAGCAGGAAACAGCTTTTCGACCAATCAGCAATTTACCATCGGCAGGGAACTGAATGATGTAGGCAAGCGGATTGATAGTTTTGAAAATAAATTAAAGCAGGTTGAAGACCGCTACTGGCGCCAATTCACCGCCATGGAAAAAGCGATCCAGCGATCCAATCAGCAATCCATGTTCCTTATGAACCATTTTAGCAGCGGCATGTAAGAAGAGGGAGTGTTAACACATGGCAGTAAGCAATCCATACAAATCCTATCAGCAAAATTCAGTGAATACCGCCTCTCCTGGAGAGCTGACACTGATGCTGTATAACGGATGTCTTAAGTTTATTCATCAGGCGAAGAAAGCTATTGAAGAAAAGAATATAGAACTGAAAAATACCAATATCCAAAAGGCTCAATCTATTATTCAGGAGCTGATGGTTACGTTAAATATGGACATGGAAGTGTCTAAAAATATGATGTCCTTGTATGACTTCATGAATCGCAGATTAATGGAAGCGAATATTAAAAATGATGCTTCCATACTGGATGAGGTGGAAGGCCTTGTGACAGAGTTCCGGGATACGTGGAAGGAAGTCATACAGATGAACCGGCAGAAGCAGTTCTCGCAGGGCGGTACGGCTTAGTGAGTTCGGTACAAACCTTTTATGATGCCACACAAAAGCTAATAGCATTACTTGAAGATGCAGAGCTTGACCGTGATGTAAAAATCAGTCAAGTTGAAGGCTTGCTTGAAAACCGCGAGCAGGCAATGGCTCGCATGGCCCCTCCCTATTCAGACGCCGAAAAGGACTTGGGAGCGAGGCTCATCAGTCTTAATGCAAAAGTTACCCAGCTCATGACAAGGGAAAAGCTGTTTATCCAAAAAGACATTAAAGCCTTAAGCGTGAAAAAGGAATCAACCGGAAAATATGCTAATCCCTATCAATCCATGGCAACGGACGGCATGTTTTATGATAAAAGAAAATAGGTGACTAACATTGTTGACCCTGACCGAAGAGCAATACGTTTTTATAAAGGAATACAGCGATCTTTTATTTACCATCGATGAAGCATTTGATTATATCGTTAAGAGCTTTAGCGATTTCAGTAAAACAGAGGGGGAGCGGCTTCTTGGTGATATTTTTCAGGCGTTCCCTCAGGTTGCTTCAGCTCATGAACAGCTTAGCCAGTTTGTTCAAGGCAACGAGTCCTTTCTTAAAACTATCGCGGATATCAGTGCAGTAGCAGATCACGCTGAACAGTTTATTCAGAACTTCGATGATCTGCCGGTTAGACAGGAGATCATCTCGAAAAAGCTCTATCCTGCATTTGCAGAGTGGCATGAAAATATTCAGCAGGAGTTAAATCCATATATCCAATCCTGAATCGGATAGCCAGGAGGTGTTCATTTGGATATCCCATTAATGTCCATGGTCTTATCCCAAGGTCAGGTCCAGCAGCAGGCATCTATTTCAGTCATGAAAAAAGCAATGGACCAGGCAGCAGGAAATGCAGAATTCATCAATAAGATGATGAGCGGGTCTCAGATACAGGCCCTCCAGCATGCAGCCCAGCCTCATTTGGGCAGTAATATTGATATCAAAGGATAAGCAGCAATTATAGCTGCTTATTTTTTATACTTCATCAATTCGACAAATTTTCTCAATCTTTTTACCAGTTTCAGCAGGAGTAATTGGGGGTAAAATAGAAATATAAATATATAGTCTTAATATACTTTTAAGACTAGGTATTCTTTTACAGACGCTAAGGTTTTTGTAGGCGTTCTGAAGAAGTCGCCATTGTATAATGAGAAGGAGGAGTTCACGTATGAATTACAACATTCGTGGTGAAAACATTGAGGTAACTCCAGCAATTAGAGATTACGTAGAGAAGAAAATTGCGAAGTTAGAAAGGTATTTTACTGAAACTCCTAATGCAAATGTACATGTAAATTTAAAAACGTATAACAATAACCGTTCTAAAGTGGAAGTAACGATTCCGATGCCGAATCTGGTTCTTCGTGCAGAGGAAGATCATGATGATATGTATGCAGCGATTGATCTGATTACCGATAAATTGGAGCGTCAAATCCGCAAACATAAAACAAAAGTGAACCGGAAATTCCGCGAAAAAGGCAATCTGACTGCTGTGTTTGCAGCGTTGGAAAATGAAGCAGAGCCACCTGAACTGGATGAGGAGGATAACGATCTTGAAGTTGTCCGCCAAAAGAGCTTTGACTTGAAGCCGATGGACAGTGAAGAGGCAATCCTGCAGATGAACATGCTGGGCCACAGCTTCTACGTGTTCACAAATGCCGAGTCTAATTTAACAAATGTCGTGTACAAGCGTAAAGACGGCCGCTATGGTCTGATTGAAGCTCAATAATAAACGTGAAAACCCCGCTGCTGAGGCGGGGTTTTTGTTTGGTGCGGGTTCATTGTTGGGCTATTTGCAGGAATGGGCCTGCTATTTGCAAATTTGCCGTTTTATTTGCAGATATCAAGCTCTATTTGCGAAAATCTCTTTTCTATTTGCAGGTTTCCTCAGCCTATTTGCAGCGTTCACATCTTGTTCACCTAAAACGGCACTGCCAACCCCGCCTAAACCGTAAATTTCTCCAATTCCCTCTCCATCACACCAGTCATTTCCTTCAACTGCTCCACCTTCACCATAACCTGCTCAAATGCACGAAGCTGTTCTTCCGTAGAAGCGGAGATTTCCTCAGTCCCGGCAGCTGTTTCTTCGGTTACCGCCGAAATGTTTTCCACAGCACTAATGACCTGCTGGCTCATATCACTGGAGCTCTTCATATCTTCAACTAGTTTTTCCAAATGGCTGTGTATGCCGGATACATGTTCGGAGATGGTTTCAAAGACCAGTTCCGTCTCGCTCATCGACTGGGATTGCTCCTTTGAAAGAGCATGTCCCTGTTCAGTGGCATTGTAAATATGGCTGATTCCATTTTGGATATTGCTGACCATGGATGAGATCAGATCTGTTGCTTTGGAAGAGGAATCGGCAAGCTTCCGGACTTCTTCTGCCACAACGGCAAATCCTTTACCGGCCTCACCAGCTCGGGCTGCTTCAATTGCCGCATTTAAGGCCAGCAGATTTGTCTGGTCCGCAATATCTTTCACCGTGTTAGCTGCCCCTTCAATTTCCTTGGTGAACTGAGCAAATTCACTGACTGAACTTCGGATATGATTAGACGAACTGGAAATCTCGTCTGCAAGTTTCATTTGTTTTTCTAAAGACACCCGTCCTTGGTGAACAGATTCCAATGCCTGTGTGCTTTGCACAGCACTCTCGGCACTCGACTAATGGACCGCTGAAAATTGCTCACCCATCACGCTCATTAATTCGGCTGTTGCTTGCACATCTTCCGAGATGGCCTGGCTCCCTCTCGCTAATTCGTCCGTTGAAACAGCTACCTGGCTGCTGCTTTCATTTAAGCTGTGCATATAGGAAGCCACATCCCCGGCAAATCCTTTTACATTCTGGCTGACCTCTTCAATGGATTGCACGGTTCCTTTCAGGTTCACTACCATTTTCGAAAAAGCTTCCGTTAGTTTATCCACTTCATAGCGGCTGTTTTCTTTAAAGGAGAGCTGTGACAAATCTGCTGTTAAATCGCCCTCTGATATTTTCTCTGCTTTTTCCACTATCGCATTGATTGGCTTTGTAATTCCTCGGGCAGCCATCCATGAGAATACAGCTGATAATAGAATAAGCAGGAGGCTTCCTATGAGGGAAGAATTCGTGATAAAGGCGATTTTCTGGCTGGTTTCCTGAAGAATGCCTTCATACCATTCATTTGTGCGCTTCTTTAAAAGGTGCATATCATTTAATATGCCGGAAATCCGTATGCTCTGACGCTTGATTTCCGCTTTGTTTCCTTTGTTGAAGGCTTCAGTGGAAACTTTCGATAGCTCTGCATACTTTCCTTCAATACTGCCAATGATTTTTTTATGCTCAGAAACTGTGGCAACAGAAGTGAGTGAAGCCAGGTTTTCCTGAACTTCTGTCATCATGGTGAGTGCCTGGTCCTTGTTGGCGTCACTCGAATTGTAGGTGTAATTGGCAAGCGACTGGCTTGTCACCACGAGGCTTTGCTCCAAGTCCTTCACTTTCAGTAAAAGCTCTACATCATCTTTAGCGGAGCTTTGAATGTGTAATGTCTGGTATATGATAAAGCCAATCATGCTGACAGAGAGTGCGAGCGGGATCAGCGTGACAATTATAAGGCGTTTTCGTAAAGTCATCTTGGAAGCTCCTTTATTCAGCTTTTACTGTGATTTTTCCATTGATTATGTCTTCTGTTGCTTTTTTTAATGCAGCCTTCTGTTCCTCTGTTAAGGAAATGACGCGGATCTCAGAAAGGCTGACACCGTTTTCTGCCAGTCCCCATTCATAGGAGGAAGCTTCGATTTTTTCGTTTTCTGTCAATTCCTTCGCCAGGTTAAAGACAGCAATATCGATATTTTTGACCATCGATGTGGCAACGGCTTTTTCTGCAACAAAATATTGGTCTGAATCGACACCGCCGGCAAGCACGCCTTTTTCTTCGGCTTTCTTCAATGCGCCAAATCCGGTGAATCCGGCAGCAGGGTAAATAAAGTCAGCACCTGCAGCAATTTGTTTTTCAGCAATTTTCCCGCCAAGAGCGGCATCACCAAAATCTCCGGCGTATTCACTTAATACATCTATTTTAGGATTGAAATGCTTGGCTCCTTGCACAAATCCATTTTCAAAATGATGGATGACAGGCACATCAACACCGCCGATAAATGCGAGCTTGCCTGATTTGCTTGTCATGGCAGCGAGCATTCCGACAAGGAAGCTGCCTTCATGCTCCTTAAACGTAAGCGAGACGACATTATCAAGATCAGATGCAGCATCAATCAGCAGAAATTGCTTTTCGGGATATTTCTTCGCCGTTTTTTCAAGCGCTTCCTGTGCTGTGAAACCGAGTCCGATTATCAGATCATGATCTTCTTTGACCAGCTCTTCAATCGGTTTTTCAAAATTCCCGTCAGGCGCCTCTTTGTAATCAAACAGAATCCCAAGCTCATCACGGGCTTTTTTCAGACCCCGGAAGGCCGAGTCGTTAAAAGACTCATCTCCAAGTCCGGAATCTGATAAGAGAATGCCAATTTTATATTCTTTATGATTGTTTGTGCTTTGTTCAGAGGCAGAGCAGGCTGCCAAAAGTAAGCTGAACATCAGCAGGAAGGGTAATAGTTTTTTCAAGGTAAACCTCCATGTTGTTATATTTCGCCTTACATAATATCGGCAGAAAGGAGGAGGTTTTAAGTCTGAAGTCAGACCTCACGATGAAAAGTTGGCAAAATAAAAAAGCCTGCATTTGCACAGGCCTCAATATCATTCCTCCAGAACCTTATATTTTTCCTTTAATGACTCCGGAGCCATTTTGACCATTTGCTGAAGAACAAACGATGTAATCACAATATCATCCGTAAATCCGAAGATCGACAGGAGGTCGGGAACAAGGTCGAGCGGAAGAAGGATATATAGAAGACAGGCCGCAACAGGAAAGAGCTTCTTGCCTGCTGATACTTCCCTTGAAAGAAAGTAATCCTTCAGAAAGGGCAGGAACTTCCAAAACTTAAATACAAATTTTATACGTTTGAAAAACTTCATTTTGTTCACCTTTTCTAGTTCATTCACTGGATGGAAGCTGATAGATAGTATGTTTCAAGTATGCTTTTTTGTAAAGTGTTCAACTAGGTATGATTTTCCTCTTATTATAAATTTTTTTAGGCTATTAAATAATCGTGATTTTATCCAGGTCAGCACTTTTGACGCCTTCGTTGAAAATTAATCTTGTTTTAAATTGAAAAATCCGGTCAGGTGCAGAGCAGGGAATGTCTTCAGGCAGCTGGAAGTTAAAGTCCATTTTGTTCGTTTCTTCTGATTCGATGACTTTGGTGGACAGAATGGTCGCTGTCCCGATCACTTCCTCCTTCTCGTCCTCAGGCGATGTCATGACCAAATCACACTCAATCCGCTTAATCTGCTGTTCAATGGTTCCTCCTTCAATCAGGAAGATTCCGCTCACATTTTCCCCGGGTGTATATTGAAGCTTTGGCAGCTGCAGATCAATTTTCGCAGAGCCTATTCCAAGCATTGACATGTATTTTCGTAAAATCAACAAAGATCTCTCCTCTAATTTTATATAGGGGGAGCTGCTCGCTCACACCACAGTTTTGATGTTTCTTACTTTACGTGGAAAACACGATAAAGTTTCAAGAATTTTTCTCTCTTTACCTATTCCTCCATTTTATAAAGTAAAACGTGTCGTGGTGCGGGCTCGTATATAAAATGGGCCATTACCGCGGTGGTGAAGGCTCATAAATAAAGGGGCTGGGACAAAAGCATTTCGACCAAAGAAAAAAACGAACTATTATTCGAAATTCTGATTTAGAGTTTCGTAATAGTTCGTTTTTTTTATTTTTATTACTTTTTAAAATAGAAATCATTCGGCTTTAACAACGGACAATTTAGTTCTGTCCCAGCCTCTTGGTAACAATTGTTAAGGTTGCCAACAAAGCAGAGAGCATTTGCCCGCAATGACGACTCTGCTGTAAAGCAACTTTGCTTTAGGAGAATCTTATAGATAAAGCATTTTGAATCCTTACTTTTTTGTCAATATCCTTTTCTTACAGTGGAAAAACCTATAAACAAAACAATCAAAGATGCAGTGAACCCAATGAGGATACTGTTCGGTCCTTCGCTGAAAAATAAAAAGACCCATCCGGATAAAGTACCAGCCAGTACTGAGGCAGGCATGAGCATGCCTTTTTCCTTCCTGCTCCATAAAATATGCAACATAACCGGTAATGCTGCTGCAAAGAAAACTCCTGAAATGAAGAATAAATCCAGCAAAGATATGGAGAACAGGTAGGCCCAACTTGGAATGACCGCCACAAACAAAATCAGGATCCCCCACATATGCTTATTCAGCTTGAGGTCATTCCGGTCATACAGTACATAAAGTGAATGAATTTGTGATAAAAAGGTTTCAAAGAAGATAATCATGAGAATAAAAATGAGCAGAATCGAAATTGTGAAATACTCGTATCTCAGGAGAATCTTTTCGAAGACTGAGTAAAAGTTTTGAAAACCGCCTTTGTAAATGGCCGATAAAGCAATCATTGAAAACGAAAAAGGAATCGTGCTCCAGATAAGTCCAGTCATGCTGAGGCCGATCCGCAGTTTTTCTTTTTTGCTTTTTAAAAGCATATTCCACATCTTCAGATCCAGCAGCAGATGACCGAGCATGGCGAAGGTAAAAGCCGTCAGCAGCAAGGGGAGTATATCCCATTCCACATAAAGCAGGTACGGATGGTACAGCCGGATGCCATCATATACAACTTCAATTCCTTCCAGCATATATGCATGAACAAGAATCATGATCATAATTAAAAAAAGTATGCCGACCTTGAGCATGCTGAATCGGGAAAACCATTTCAACCTGGAAAATATCGCTATTAGAAACCCAAATGAAAAAAATAAACTCATTCCGACAGGAACTGGAGTGCCCAAAGGGAAGACAAGGATTCCCGCCGCAAAGCCCATGACCGTAAGTCCGAAAAAAATGGCCAGCAGAAGAACCCGCTTCATCCACTTTAAAGCAGGTTCAGACAATCGGCTTGCCATGATTCCGAGAAAAGATGAAGTTTCCTCTGAAGACCGTATCCGTGTAATGATTGGAATTAGGGCCAAAAAGGCAAGGGCACCGGCTGCTGAAAAGCTGACAGTCCCAATAAAGCCGTAACGCAAAAAAGCTTCCGGTGCTGTAAAAACGGCATTGCCTGAAGTCCATCTTGAAATAATGGCGATGCTCAGCAGCCCAAAGCCATATTGAACTGATTTGGATAGGTTTGTATTCATCAGTGCTGCTCCCTGTATTGCTTTGGTGTGATGTTTTCTTTTTTCTTAAATTGGCTTGAGAAGTAATGTAGACTGTTGAAGCCGGTTTTTTCAGCAATCTCTGAAATACTGTAATGGGTCGTGGACAGAAGATGTTTCGCTTTTTCCAGCCTGTAAACTGTCAGGTAGTCAATAAGAGAAGTGCCGACTTCCTCACTGAACCTGCGGCTTAAGTATGCTGGGCTTGCATGTACCTTCGCAGCAATATCCTGAAGGCCAACCCGCTGTTCATACGACTCATGTATTTGATTTAAAGCCTCGTTTACCATTTTGGAATATTCTTTTTGAAAAATAGGAGTGGAGAACTTTTTCAGTGTCTCTTTTAATTCTTCTTCAATAATCGGTTTGGTCAGGTATTCGGAAACCCCCAGCTGAATGGACTTTTTGGCAAAATCAAAGTCCTGGTGGGCTGATAAAATAATAATCTGCAGATGGGGATGGGTCTCCTTTAAGTCTTTTACCAGTTCAAGACCGGACTTTCCCGGCATCTCGATGTCCACGAAGGCGAGATGGAAGTAATGTTCTTTGCTGATGGCAAGAGCCTGGCTGCTGTCATAGGCAAAGTGGAAGTTCCATAATGGAAATGCCGGCTTTAAAATATATTCGAGCTGTTCAATTACGATTGGTTCATCATCGATGCATAAAACATTCATGCCTGTTCCTCCCCCAGCTGGAATTGGACTTTTGGAAGTGTTATTTTCACAGTTGCCCCGTCTTTTTCATTTTTAAATATGTCTAAATCAGAGGTTTGAAAAAGAAGATCAAGCCGCTTTTTGACGTTGGAAAGACCCTGTCCTTTAGATATCATGTCCTTAAATGAATTATCACCTATACCAAGGCCGTTATCCTCCACATATAAGGTGATGCAGCCTTCATGGCTGACAGCCTTAATGGAGAGGGAGAGCGGTCCCGTTTTTTTCTCCAGCCCGTGCTTGAATGAGTTTTCCACAATCGTCTGAAGAAGGTAAGGAGGCACATAGTGCTTCAATGCTTCCTCATCTATATCCTCCGCAATGGTGAGGCGGTTATGAAACCGCAGCTCCTGAATCTTCAGATAATATTTTGTGTACTCCCATTCCTTCTCTAATGGAATGAGCTGCTCCTTGATCTGGTATTTGAATTTTAAAAATAGGGACAGGGTTTCCATCGCTTTAATCAGTGTATCTATGCGGTTTAAACGGGCAAGACCGAGCATCAGGTTGATTGTATTGAATAAAAAATGGGGGTGGATTTGCTGGTTCAGCTGCATATATTTGCTTTCTTGCAGTGTGTTTTCAAGAACGACCTGCTGTTTCTCAAAGGAAAGCGTGTCTATTTGTTTCTCAAACGCCAGCACCATCATTAAAATAATCGCACCCGCCATCGGAACGAATATCGAAAAAATTGCAAACAATGAAAAGGTCTCGTAAGTAATTAACATGATCTTCACTGCCTTAAAAGAATTTCTAATAGTATAACATGTCAGATAACTGCTTAGTAAGGTAATTCGGGAAACGTAATAAAATAGCATTTGCAAATAGATCCGGGAATTTTGCAAATAGATTTAAGATTTTGCAAACAAGAAGAGTTTATTTGCAAATAGATTTACAAATAGAATCTTATTTCTGCAAATAGACACACTGAAGAAGAGTGAGTGGCTGAATTTAAGCTATTATTAAGCAAGAAAAATAGCAAACGCCGCAATTGGAACGCCAGGAAGCCTGCAAAAAGGCTGCAATCCAGCGGAAAACCATGAATGAGCCCCAACGCAAACTACAATAAAGAGCGAAGCCGCAAAGCTCCGCTCAAAAGGGGGTTACACAATATATTGAGATCAGCTCTAGGCTGGTACTCTAACAATTTAAGAGATTTGCTCCGCATAATGGCAGGCAGCCTGGTGTTCTTCTCCCAGACTCTTAAGTTCCGGATCTGTCTGTTTGCACAAATCGGTAGCCAGCGGACATCTCGTATGGAACCGGCAGCCGGAAGGTGGATCGATAGGTGACGGGACATCGCCCTTCAGGATGATCCGTTCTTTTTTCTTCTTCCGGTTTGGTTCCGGAATGGCTGACAGCAGTGCCTGTGTATAAGGATGGCACGGGTTGTCGAATAAGCTTTTCTTCTCAGCAATTTCAACCACTTTTCCCAGATACATCACGATAATCCGGTCAGAGATATGGCGCACAACCCCAAGGTCATGAGAGATAAATAGATAGGTTAAGCCGTATTCCTTCTGCAGTTTTTTTAATAGATTCAGAACCTGAGCCTGAACGGAAACATCAAGCGCAGATACGGCCTCATCACAAATGATCAGCTTTGGTTCTACCGCCAACGCACGGGCAATTCCGATTCGCTGGCGTTGGCCGCCGCTGAATTCGTGCGGATATCGATCAATATGTTCTTCCTTTAATCCGACCTGTTCTAAAAGTTCAACTGCCCGGCGCCTCCTGTCCACTTTCGGAACAACATTCAGGATCCCCATTGCTTCCTCAAGCGTCTGGCCAACCGACCTTCTTGGATTGAGAGATGCGAACGGATCCTGGAAAATGACCTGCAAGTCTTTGCGGATCGAACGCATCTCCCTTTTTGATTTAGACAGCAAATTCGTTCCCTGAAAGATCACCTCCCCGCCAGTCGGCTCATCCAGGCGCAAAATCGCACGCCCTGTGGTTGACTTTCCACAGCCGGATTCTCCGACAATGCTGACGGTTTCTCCTTCATAAATTGTAAAGTTCACGCCGTCAACCGCCTTTACATGATTGACAGTGCGGCCAAAAACGCCGCCTTTAATCGGGAAGTACTGCTGCAGGTCCTTGACATGAAGGATTTCCTTTTCTTTAGTTAGCGTGGCTGACATCTGCTGCGACCTCCTTTACTGCCGGTCCGTCCCATCTTTCCGAGTACATCCAGCAGCGTACTTTGTCATCGTTATCTATTAATAAGTCCGGTTCTTCCGTCCTGCACAAATCAGTGGCAAACGGGCATCTAGGCGCAAAGCTGCAGCCGGGGGGGAGGTTGTCCGGGCTTGGAACCGTGCCCGGAATGGCTTCCAATTCCTCGACATCCCTGTCGACAGCTGGAATACTTCTAAGCAGGCCTTGTGTATAAGGATGCTTAGGGTCTTCAAAAAGGGAATCCACATCTGTATGCTCAACAATTTTCCCGCAATACATTACAGCGACACGGTCACAGGTTTCGGAGACAACCCCCATATCATGCGTAATCATGATGACAGCCGTTCCTAGCTGTTCCTGCAGATTTTTTAAAAGGTCAAGGATTTGCGCCTGGATTGTTACATCCAAAGCTGTCGTCGGTTCATCAGCAATCAGCAGCTCTGGCTTGCATGCCAAAGCCATCGCAATCATGACACGCTGGCGCATCCCGCCGCTTAATTCATGAGGTTCCTGTTTGGCTCTTTTTTCGGGAGAAGGGATGCCGACTAGTCTAAGCATTTCCACTGCGTTTTGCCATGCTTCCTTCTTTGGAAGCTTTTGATGAATCCGGAAAGCTTCTGCAATCTGCTCTCCAACCGAATAGACAGGATTGAGTGAAGTCATCGGCTCTTGAAAAATCATCGAAATCTTGTTTCCGCGCATTTGCCGCATGCCTTCCTCTGTTTCTGAAAGCAGGTTTTTCCCTTTAAAATTGATTTCCCCGTCCACAATCTTTCCCGGAGGCTTTGCAATAAGCCGCATGATGGAGAGAGAGGTGATGCTCTTGCCGCTCCCAGATTCTCCAACAATGCCGAGCGTTTCTCCTCTTTTTACATTAAAGTCAACACCGTCAACTGCTCTAATGACTTTTTTGCCGGAGAAGAAATGAGTTTTTAAGCTTTTCACTTCCAGTATCGTTTCTTTATGTTCAGTTCCCATATTTCTTGCTCCTCTCAATCGGGGATGGTTTTAGTTCAGTTCAACACGTTTATTCAGGAATCGGTAGGACAGGTCAACAAGCAGGTTGACGATGACAAACAGCACAGATACGAATAAAATGGATCCCTGCACAAGCGGCAGGTCGCGCATCCGGATGGCATCAATAATCAATCGTCCGACTCCATTGATGGCAAAGACAGACTCTGTTAAAACGGTTCCGCCGAGAAGGGCTCCAAACTGCAGTCCGACAACTGTAATAACTGGAATCAGTGCATTTTTTAAGGCGTGCTTATAAATGATCAGTCGTTGACGGACACCCTTTGCCTTGGCAGTGCGGATATAGTCCTGGCGGATAACCTCAAGCATGCTTGCGCGGGTCATTCGGGCCACAATGGCTGCACCGCCTGTTCCGAGTGTAATAGCCGGGAGGATGATATGGCTGAAGGTCCCCCAGCCGGCAACAGGGAACCACTGTAGTTCCACTGAAAAGTAAATGATCAGCATAAGGCCGAGCCAGAAGTTCGGCAGGGATACGCCAAGAAGGGCAACCATCATTAAGGCAACATCTGTGAAACTGTTTTGCTTTGTTGCAGCTATAATTCCGATTAGAACACCTAGAACCACTGTAATCACAATACTCCAGAAGGCCAATTCAAGTGTGATGGGCAAACGGACGAGTATTTCGTCCAGAACAGGGCGGCTTGTCCGGATGGATTCGCCAAAATCCCCTTTTACAACATCCCCAACATAACTGAAGTATTGCAGGGCGAGGGGCTGATCAAGCCCGAGGTCATGCCGGATTGCCTCTACTTGCTCATCAGTTGCTCCTTCCCCAGCTACCAGAACAGCGGGATCGCCGGGAACCATTTGCATGATGAGAAAAACCATAAGGGTAACGCCCAGCAGAACCGGGATGATTTGAATGAGCCTGCGCATTAGAAAAATAAACATGGTAGTACCTCCTTAGTTTTTCATTCGCGGATCCAGTGCATCGCGGAGTCCGTCACCAAATAGGTTAAAGCCCAGAACGATCAGGGCGATGGCAATGCCCGGGAAAAGTGCGATATGCGGTGCTGTGAACAGGAAGTCACGGCCATCGCTCAGCATGGCTCCCCATTCTGGAGTTGGCGGCTGTGCTCCCATTCCCAGGAAGGAAAGTCCGGCAACTGATAAAATCGATGTAGCCAGACGCAATGTTCCCTGTACGATGATCGGACTCAAAATATTAGGCAGAATATGAACAAAAATAATTTTCAGATCGCTTGCTCCTAAAACTCGTATGGCATCGATGTATTCCATTTTCTTAACACTTAAGGTTGAGCCGCGGACAATGCGGGCAAAAGTAGGGATTGAAAAAACACCGACAGCAATCATGACATTAATGAGGCTTGGTCCGAGTGCACTGACAATGGCTAATGCAAGCAGCAATCCAGGGAATGCAAGCAGTACATCAATGAAACGCATGATAATCGTATCCACCAAGCCACCGTAGTAGCCGGAGATTATTCCCAGGACAATTCCGAATAATGCCCCGATAAAGACTGATACAAAGCCAACTGCCAGGGAAAGCTGTGAACCGTACAAGATACGGCTGAAAATATCCCGCCCTTTATCATCAGTCCCCATAATATGGTCAGCTGATGGAGACTGCAGTTTGTTCACAAGGTCAATTTCGAATGG
Source organism: Cytobacillus firmus (assembly GCF_023715565.1). Classification (GTDB taxonomy): domain Bacteria; phylum Bacillota; class Bacilli; order Bacillales; family Cytobacillaceae; genus Cytobacillus; species Cytobacillus firmus_C. Next base: position 48,475 of record NZ_JAMBOJ010000002.1, read on the forward strand.
ATCATAAGGCGAGATAAGTGGTGCAAGGACAGCGAGAATAATGTAAATAAGAACAATGCTGCCGCCCACCAGCGACATTTTGTTTTTGATAAGGGCTTTTGCCAGGTCGGCTCCCTTGGCCTTCCTTTTAGATACAGGCACTGGAGCTTTGGCTGTTTCTTGAGGATTAGCAAATGTGCTCATGATTTTGTTCCCCCCATGTCTCTTATTGGTTGAGACCTAATTTATCAAAAATATTAACTATTTTGTCTGAATTTTATGATAAAGTAAAAAATTCGCAAAAACATGACAAAATATCGAAAACATTGGCTAATTATTTTTCCTATAATGGATTCAACCTTAACAAATGAGCTGATTTAGGCAGATTCATTGTAGAACCATCGTAGAACTACATATTCAAACATACTAGGGGGTGAAGGGATGGAACATAGAATTGAAAAGCTAAGAAGGAAAATGTCGGAAAATGGCTGGAAGGGTGTTTTTATATACTCTCCTGAGAACAGATACTACTTTTCCGGATACAAAGGATCTGCAGGTGCTCTGTTAATAGAAGAGAATTCTCAGAAGCTATTCACAGATTTCCGCTATGTGGATCAGGCGAAAGATCAGGCACCCGATTTCGATGTGATCCAGCATCAGCAAAACCTGATCGAAATGGTTTGTAATTCCGCAATTAAAAATGGAACACTCGCCCTTGAACTTGGAGATGTCCCAGCATCAGTTTATCTGGAAATTCAAACAAGGCTGCCGGAAGTTGAGCTTGTTGATGTTACATCTGAAACAAATGAAATCCGCATGATTAAAGATGAAGCAGAAATTGAAAACATGAGGCGAGGGATTGAGATATGTGATCAGGCTTTCACGCACATTTTGGATTTCATCCGTCCAGGCATAACTGAAAAGGATATCGGACTGGAACTGGAAATTTTCATGAAAACGCAGGGTGCCGAACGCATTAAGCCCAATCATGTGATTGCATCAGGTCCGCGTTCCTGTCTTCCCCATGGACAGGCTACAGACCGGATGGTCGAGGTCGGGGAGTTTGTCAAAATGGATTACGGCGCCATTGTAAACGGCTATTTCTCTGATTTTACGAGGACCGTTGTTGTGGGAGAACCGTCTGAAAAGCAGGAGGAGATATACAATATCGTCCGCCGGGCGCAGGAGGAATCCTTGAAGGCAATCGGTCCCGGAAAAACGTGCAGAGAGCTTGATGAAATCGGACGCGGCATTATCCGTGAAGCAGGATATGGCGATAACTTTGGACACAGCCTCGGACATTCCTTGGGCTTGGCCATCCATGAACAGCCTGCCATGAGAGCGACAGATGAGACCGTTCTTCAGGAAGGGATGGTCATCACTGTAGAACCGGGGATTTATATTCCCGGGTTTGGCGGAGTCAGGATAGAAGATTTGGTTGTGATTACGAAAGATGGTCATGTGAATTTCACCAAATCAACGAAAGACCTGCAAGTGATATCATATTAAACAGGGGGTAAGGGAAAATGAAAATGAGAAGTTTTTGGCTGGGAATAGCAGCCCTGATTTTATTATTAGCCGGATGTTCTGGAGGCAGCGACCCCGGAAGCCTGGAAGCTTCCAGCGGTGATTCTAATGCTTCAAATAAAGACCTGGTTATTGCTGTCCTGTCAGATGCGACTAAATTGGATCCTCATCTTGGCACAGATATTCCATCAGCGAATGTGTATCACGGAAAAATTTACGAAGGTCTTGTGCAGCAGGATGAGAATATGGAAATCCAGCCTGCTCTTGCTACAGAATGGAAGCAGCTTGACGATCTAACATGGGAATTCAAACTTCGCGAAGGCGTAAAGTTCCATGATGGAACTGATTTTACTGCACAAGCTGTTCAGAAAACAATCGAACGTGTTCTTTCAGAAGAAACGGCTTCACCGCGTTCAAACCTATTTGAAATGATAAAAGAGGTAAAAGCAGTTGATGATCACACGGTTCAATTGATTACAGAATACCCGTATGCGCCATTATTGGCCAACCTTGCTCATTATGCAGCCGGCATCCTTAGCCCAGCTGCCATTGAGTCAGGAGAAAGCCTTGGTCAAAATCCGGTTGGAACCGGCCCATACAAGCTTGGCGAGTGGAAGCCAGGACAGGAAATCAAATTGACTGCATTCGAAGATTACTGGGGCGATAAACCTTCAATGGAAACTGTCACATATAAGGTGGTTCCGGAAGATTCTACCCGTATTGCCATGGTTGAAACAGGGGAAGCGCATATTGCGGAGCCTGTGCCAGTAACAGAAGTAGAGCGCATTGAAAACAGCAATAGCATGGAGCTTGTGCGCAGTGATGCGTTAGGTGTTGATTACATCGGATTTAACATTGGGAAAGAACCATTCAATAATGTAAAAGTACGCCAGGCCATCAGCTATGCGATTGATACAGAAGCGATTGTAAAAGGTGTTTATAACAATGTGGGTACAGTGGCAACAGCGCCGATGGGACCTGCCATCTGGGGTCATAACCCTGATCTTGAAGGTTATAAATATAACCTTGAAAAAGCGAAGAAGCTTTTAGCAGAAGCCGGTTACCCGGAAGGCTTCAAAACAACCATCTGGACTAATGACAATAAAGCCCGTATGGACGTAGCGGAAGTTGTTCAGTCTCAATTAAAAGGCATTGGAATAGAAGTAGAAACAAAAGTAGTGGAGTGGGGCGCTTACCTTGAAGGTACAGCAAAAGGTGACCACGATATGTTTATCCTTGGGTGGTCTAATATGACTGGAGATGCGGACTACAACCAGTACTTCCTGTTCCACAGTGATGCACGAGGAAACCCTGGAAATCGTTCTTTCTACAGCAACCCGAAAGTGGATGAGCTGATTGACAAAGGACGACAGGAAACAGATGAGCAAAAACGTCTTGAGATCTATGCAGAAGCTCAGAAAATTGAAATGGAAGAAGCACCTATCGTCTTCCTTCGCAATGATGAAGACCTTGCTGTTATCGGCAGCAAGGTGAAAGGCTTCTGGATGCATCCATCAGGATTGTACATGCTTGAAAAGGTAACGGTTGAATAAGGCTTTAATCAAAAATAGGAGCTGTAGCCCTTAGGGTACGGCTCCTTTCATCGCAAGTATTTCTAAATCCGAAGGTTTTTATCAAATTAAAACGTTCATAGTTTAATAATTTGCTATAATCAAAACTAAACAATAATTCCAGAGGTGAACTCCATGAATTTCGATTTCCAACACCATCCCTACCCATCCCAGCGAACGACCGTCATGGCAAACAACGGCATGGTCGCAACGTCCCAGCCGCTTGCGGCACAGGCTGGATTAGATATCATGAAAAAAGGCGGAAATGCCATTGATGCCGCAATCGCCACAGCGGCAGCATTAACGGTGGTTGAACCGACATCCAACGGAATCGGCGGCGACGCATTTGCCCTCGTCTGGACGAAGGGAGAACTGCATGGTTTGAATGCAAGCGGCCCTGCACCAAAGTCCATTTCAATAGAAGCTCTAAAGGAAAGGGGCTACGAGAAAATGCCGACACACGGCTGGATGCCTGTCACGGTGCCGGGTGCTCCATCCGCATGGGCTGAGCTTTCCAAGCGGTTCGGCAGGCTTTCGTTAAAAGAAGTCCTTCAGCCCGCAATCGAGTATGCGGAAAAAGGGTATCCTTTAACACCGATCCTCGGCAAGTACTGGCAGTATGCGTATAAAAAGTTCAAACAAATCCTGACGGAAGATGATTTCCAGCATTGGTTTGAAACCTTTGCTCCGGACGGACGGGCTCCTGAAATTGGCGAGGTCTGGCGGTCTGAAGGCCATGCAGCCACTTTAAGAGCCATTGGCGAAACAGACAGCGAAAGCTTTTACCGCGGGGAGATCGCTGAAAAAATTGATGCTTTTTCAAAAAAATACAATGCCTTCTTATCAAAAGAAGACCTTGCTGATTACAAGGCGGAATGGGTAGCTCCCATCAAAGTGAACTATCGAGGCTATGATGTTTGGGAAATCCCGCCGAACGGCCAGGGGCTTGTAGCTCTCTTAGGGTTAAACATTGCCAAAGGCTATGAATTTGGTGATAAAGATACGGTTGATACATACCACAAACAAATTGAAGCGATGAAGTTAGCTTTCACAGATGGCAAGGCATTTATTACGGATGCTGCGGAAATGAAAGTGACTGTTGAAGAACTGCTCTCGGAGGAGTACGGCAAATCCCGCCGCAGCGAAATTGGTGAGGAAGCCGTAACACCTGAGCCATACGAGCCGCCGCGCGGGGGGACTGTTTATTTGGCGACAGCCGACAGCGATGGGAATATGGTTTCCTTCATCCAAAGCAATTATATGGGATTCGGCTCAGGGCTTGTAGTTCCTGGAACGGGAATTGCCCTTCAGAATCGCGGACATGACTTCTCTTTGAACCCGGAACACCACAATGCACTGAAGCCGGGCAAGAAAACATATCACACGATTATCCCTGGATTCCTGACAAAAGACGGCGAAGCGGTTGGACCGTTCGGTGTAATGGGCGGCTATATGCAGCCGCAGGGTCATATGCAGGTGGTCATGAATACAGTGGATTTCCACTTGAACCCGCAGGCTGCTCTCGATGCGCCAAGATGGCAGTGGATTGAAGGGAAAAAGGTCCAGGTGGAGCCCCATTTCCCTAATCACATTGCCCAGGCTTTGGTGCGCAAAGGACATCAAATTGAGGTAACCGTTGATACAGGCGGATTCGGCCGCGGCCAAATTATCTGGCGTGACCCGAAAACAGGCGTTCTTATGGGAGGAACCGAAGCGCGAACAGACGGATCAATCGCAGCCTGGTAATAAAAAGTGAGGAAGCAGAACGCATATAAGAGTAAAATAACCATATAAAAGGTATAGGGGAGCGGACCACACAAAAGCCGCTCCTTCATCTGCTTTTCCGGAGATGGAGGCAGTGTTACCTAACTGGTCTAGTAGTGGTATAGGTACCTGGTACCGATGATAAAAACAACGAAAAGAGGTGGAGGCATCATGAAGCAGCTTGACATCTTTATGGCTTTTTTTAGGGTAGGCATCCTTGGCTATGGCGGCGGCCCGTCGTCAATTCCGCTTGTCCATAAAGAGGTTGTTGATAAATATAAATGGATGGATACAGATGAATTCGGCGATGTGCTGGCGCTCGGGAATGCACTCCCAGGTCCGATTGCCACAAAAATGGCCGGTTATATCGGCTATCGTGTTGGCGGTATTCTTGGCATGGTCACTGCACTTGCAGCAACAATGGTACCAACAATTGTCCTTATGATTATTCTTCTTACCGCATTGAATACATTCAAAGACCAGCCATGGGTAGCAGGCATGACAAAGGCGGTCGTTCCGGTTGTGGCCGTGATGCTGGCAACACTTACTTGGGATTTTATTAAAAAGTCCTCGAAGTCATCTCTTGGCTGGGGCTGGACACTCCTTTTTACCGCCGTAAGCTTAGTTCTTCTTGAATTCGTTAATATTCATCCTGCGATTATCATTTTTGTTTTGCTGATAGCGGCTCTCCTGAAAAAAGATAAAGCGGATAAAAATGAAGCCAAAAAGGAGAGGAATCTCGCATGATTTACGTTCAGATTTTCTTGGCATTCTTCATTCCGGGGATTCTTGGATATGGCGGGGGACCGGCATCCATTCCGCTGGTTGAGAATGAAGTGGTCGACAATTATGAGTGGCTCACCACAAATGAATTCAGTGAAATGCTGGCAATGGGCAATGCACTGCCTGGTCCGATTGCGACAAAAATGGCCGGTTATATCGGATATGAACAGGGCGGAATCCTCGGGGCGATCGTGGGGGTATTTGCCACTGTAGCTCCATCCCTGGTCCTGATGATTACCCTGCTCGGACTTCTTATGAAATATAAAGAATCTCCGCGCGTCAAACGAATGACTACTTATATCCGGCCGGTTATCGCAGTACTGCTTGGCATCATGACGTACGATTTTTTATTTTCAGCATACGAAGGCGCCGGCATCTGGCAAACACTTTTCATCGGGCTTATTAGCTTCTTCCTCATGGAAAGGCTTAAAGTCCATCCGGCCTATGTGATTGCTGGAGCGCTCGTCTACGGAGGACTTGTTTTAGGATAGAGGAGGGTTTTTATGACATTTTCCATCATAGGATACGATCCGAAGGAAAAAGAGTGGGGAATCGCGGTTCAGTCGAAATTTCTCGGGGTTGGTGCAGTAGTGCCCTTTGCAAAGGCTGGTATTGGGGCAGTTGCGACTCAGTCATACGCCAATACTTCATATGGACCCCGTGCGCTGCAATTAATGGAAGAAGGTAAAACGGCTGAGGAAGCACTGCAAATCATAACTAAAGATGATCCGGAACAAGAGCTCCGCCAGGTCGGACTGATTGATAGCATGGCAAACCCGGCAACGTTCACAGGGGAAGGCTGCTATGATTGGGCTGGAGGCATAACCGGACATCATTTTGCCGCTCAGGGCAATATCCTTGTGGATGAAAAAACGGTTGAAGCAATGGGCCAGACGTTTATCTCAACAGATGGTACTCTGGCTGAGCGCCTGCTCGCTGCTCTAAATGCTGGACAGGAAGCCGGAGGTGACAGCCGGGGACAGCAATCCGCAGCCCTTCTTGTAGTGAAAGAAGCTGGCGGATACGGAGGATTTAACGACCGCTACATAGACTTAAGGGTCGACGACCATCCCGAACCAATTACCGAGCTCATTCGGATTTATCATCTGCAACAGCTCTATTTCGCACCTTCAAAGGCTGAACGAGTTGCTTCCATTGATGGTGAGATAAAAGAGGAGCTTATCCGGGAATTAACTCGGCTCGATTATTTAAAGACTGGTCAGGATGAAGAACAGCTATTGAAAGCATTATCTGCCTTTATTCATACCGAAAACTTTGAAGCCCGCGAGCAGGAAGCGGGGAAGATTGATTTGGATGTGTTGGCGTATATGAAAAAACTTTGAAACGGAGAGGGAGCTCTTCGTTTTTTCTTTTGGTTCAGATTAGGTGGAATTTTAGCTTCCTTAACCTGCCAAGTATTTAAATCCACTGAAATAATGCCTTATTTCCCGATAAATGTTAGGATAGAATAGTTAAACGAAATTGGTAGGAGAGATTTAGAAGATGTCAACAGTAAAAGTAAGCAGAAACGAACCGTGCCCATGCGGGAGCGGAAAAAAATATAAAAAATGCTGCGGCAGCAGGGATGCTGTGTCGATTAAGGATGTATTGAACCACGAAGTACTTGAGCTTCAAAAGGAAGCAAGGGTTTATGCACTAACTCATTTTTCGGAAGATATGAAAGAGGATTTCAAGGATCTTCTGGAAATACTTGAAGATATTGAACCACAGGAAAAAGAGTTCTATGAATTTGTGCACTCATTCTGGTACGTTCTTTTTGGAACGCTGGATGATGAGGAGTCCGTAATGGATGAATTCATCCATTCTAAGCTGCCAGCCGTCATGCGTCCCCGCTTGAAAAGCATTTTGAAGTCGTGGGTGGACAGCAAAGCGGCAGCTGGAAAATTAATTGAAGTGACTGAAGACAAAGCCGTTATCGAGGATTGTTTGACCGGAAAGGTTTACAATGTTTCCCTTTTTGGTGATATGGACGTTAAGGAAGGGAACTTTGCCTTTGCCATGCTGCTTCCTTATGGCGAAGAGTATGTGGCGTTTCCTGCTATATTTGACCTGCCGGGAGATAATGCTGCGCAGTTTGCAGATTACATCCGGTATTCCTTCGAAGAATCCGGATATGAGAATCCTGAAGAATACTTGGCTGAATACCTCCTTGACCTTATGAATGACACGCCAAAATCATCAGCTGGTCCAAATATGGACAATTTCGACTGGCCAACTAAGGGTGCAGAGCAGGTTGCCAACATGTTCCGTGACGACATGATAAAAGCCGATGAAGAGCCATGGCTGATCGGCATGGGAATTTCGCTTTGGATGGAGTACCTTAATAAAACCGGCAAACAGGTTAAAAAGCCTGATAACTATGTTGCTGGTCTACGATACCTTGTAAGCACAATAGCTCCTGTAAAGGAAAATCTCACTCAGAAAGAATTCGGAGAGCTATACGGCATTAGCGGGAACCGGGTTTCAACTTATTATGGAGAAATCTATGACGCTGTCGAAAAAACGATTATTGAACTGATAGAATCATCGAATTCGTAAAATAGAGAGCATCGCTGCTCTCTATTTTTATTTTAGGGAAGTCAGCTTCTGACATAAGTATGTGTAAAAAGCTAAGCTGTGTCAGAACCCAATCCACCTTCTGACACAGGCCGCCGGAAAAAGTCGTTTTAAGTCAGAACCCAGTCCAACTTTGGACACAGATTCTGGCAATAAGCCGTTTTGTGTCAGAACCCAAGCCACCTTCTGACACAAGCCGCCGGAAAAAGTCATTTTGAGTCAGAACCCAGTCCAACTTTGGACACAGATCCTGGCATTAAGTCGTTTTGTGTCAGAACCCAAGCCACCTTCTGACACAGATCGGGGCAATAAGCCGTTTTGTGTCAGAACCCAAGTCACCTTCTGACACAGGCCGCCAGAAAAAGTCGTTTTAAGTCAGAACCTAGTCCAACTTTGGACACAGATCGGGGCAATAAGCCGTTTTGTGTCAGAACCCAATCCACCTTCTGACACAGGCCGCCGGAAAAAGTCGTTTTAAGTCAGAACCTAGTCCAACTTTGGACACAGATCCTGGCAATAAGCCGTTTTGTGTCAGAACCCAAGTCACCTTCTGACACAGGTCGCCAGAAAAAGTCGTTTTAAGTCAGAACCTAGTCCAACTTTGGACACAGATCCGGGCAATAAGCCGTTTTGTGTCAGAACCCAAGCCACCTTCTGACACAGGCCGCCGGAAAAAGTCACTCTGAGTCAGAAGCCAGTCCAACTTTGGACACAGATCCCTGAAAAAAGCCATCCTGAGTCAGAACCCAAGCTGTATCCGGACTCAGCCCCGATATTAAGCCACCCAGCCGCCGAACTGTAACCAACATCCCAATCATCAAACTAACAACCTCGATTAACCCCGCATGCGGCATAAGTTGTCACCCCCCTCTCAAAGTGGTAATATTAATAAGAAATAATGTGGATTTTCATAGGAGGATTCTGCCGGGAAACAGCGAATCTATTACTACCTGTGCAATGATATTAACTATGAAATCAGATATGTCCAGCCCTGAATAAAGAGCTGTTATATCCAACATAAAGGAGCGTTCTTAATGCTTGGGATTTTAAATAAAGTGTTCGATCAAAATAAACGCGAACTAAAACGCCTTACCAAAATGGCAGAAGAAATCGATGCTCTTGCATCTGATATGGAAAAATTATCCGACGAGCAGCTGCGCGAGAAAACGGAAGAATTCAAAGCCCGCTATCAAAAGGGTGAAACTGTTGATAATCTGCTGACTGAAGCCTTTGCGGTTGTCCGTGAAGCATCGAAGCGCGTTCTTGGTTTATACCCATATCCGGTTCAGTTAATGGGGGGGATTTCCCTTCATGACGGAAACATTTCCGAGATGAAAACGGGTGAAGGTAAAACTCTGACTGCCACTATGCCGGTTTATCTTAATGCCTTAACTGGAAAAGGCGTGCACGTTGTAACGGTCAACGAATACCTAGCAAGCCGTGACGCTACTGAAATGGGTCAGCTTTACGAATTCCTTGGCCTGACTGTTGGGCTTAACCTGAATGGCCTTTCCAAAGAAGAAAAGCAGGCTGCCTATGCGGCTGATATCACATATAGCACAAACAATGAGCTTGGGTTTGATTACCTTCGCGATAATATGGTTCTTTACAAAGAGCAGAAGGTTCAGCGTCCTCTTCACTATGCTGTAATTGATGAAGTTGACTCCATCCTTATTGACGAAGCGCGTACACCGCTGATCATTTCAGGGTCAGCTCAAAAGTCTACACAGCTTTATATTCAGGCCAATGCGTTTGTCAGCCGCCTGAAAAAAGACGAAGATTTTACGTATGATGAAAAAACAAAAGGCGTGCAGCTGACTGAAGAAGGGATGACGAAAGCAGAGAAGGCTTTTGGAATCGATAACCTTTTCGACATTTCGCATGTTGCACTTAACCACCATATTACACAGGCATTAAAGGCACATTCCAGCATGCACCTCGATGTTGATTATGTTGTTCAGGACGATGAGATCGTCATCGTTGACCAATTTACAGGCCGTTTGATGAAGGGCCGCCGTTACAGCGACGGGCTTCACCAGGCAATCGAGGCGAAGGAAGGCCTGGAAATCCAGAACGAAAGCATGACCCTTGCAACGATTACATTCCAGAACTATTTCCGTATGTATGAAAAGCTTGCCGGTATGACTGGTACGGCGAAAACGGAAGAAGAGGAATTCCGCAATATTTACAATATGAATGTTGTGGTGATTCCGACAAACCGTCCGATCGCCCGTGATGACCGTGCAGATCTAATCTATGCCACAATGGATGGTAAATTCCGTGCGGTTGTAGAAGACATTGCCGAGCGCCACAAAAAAGGACAGCCTGTGCTTGTCGGTACAGTGGCGATTGAAACATCTGAAATCATTTCAAAATACCTGACCAAAAAAGGTGTTCCGCATAATGTTCTGAATGCGAAAAATCATGGCCGTGAAGCGGAAATAATCCTCGATGCCGGTAAGCAGGGTTCTGTGACAATTGCCACTAACATGGCAGGACGCGGTACGGATATCAAGCTCGGTGAAGGTGTAAAGGAAATTGGCGGTCTTTGCGTTATTGGTACAGAGCGTCATGAAAGCAGACGTATTGATAATCAGCTCCGCGGACGTTCCGGACGTCAGGGAGATCCGGGTGTCACGCAATTCTATCTTTCCATGGAAGATGAATTAATGCGCCGTTTCGGTTCTGACAATATGAAATCGATGATGGAGCGCCTGGGTATGGATGATACTCAGCCAATCCAGAGTAAAATGGTATCAAGAGCTGTTGAATCTGCACAAAAACGTGTTGAGGGCAATAACTTCGATGCCCGTAAGCAGCTTCTTTCATACGACGATGTTCTTCGTCAGCAGCGTGAGATTCTTTACGGTCAGCGTAACGAAGTTCTGGAGTCTGAGAACTTGAGAGATATTGTAGAAAAAATGATCATGACCAGCATCCAGCGCAATGTAGAAGGATATGCACCTGGGCATGAAGATGAGGAAAACTGGAACCTGCAGGGTATCATTGACTATGTAAATGGAAACCTTCTGAATGAAGGCGATCTTACTGTAAATGACATCCGCGGCAAAGATACGGAGGAAATCGCCGAAACCATTTTTGCCAAGGTTAAAGAACGCTATAATGAAAAAGAAGAAATGCTTAGCCCTGAGCAGATGCGTGAATTTGAGAAAGTTATCGTGCTTCGTGCCGTTGACTCCAAGTGGATGGATCACATCGACGCAATGGATCAGCTTCGCCAGGGAATCCATCTGCGTGCGTATGGCCAAACAGATCCGCTCCGTGAGTATCAGGCAGAAGGCTTTGCAATGTTTGAAAATATGATTGCTTCCATCGAAGAAGATGTGGCTAAATACATCATGAAAGCCGAAATCCGCAACAACCTCGAGCGCGAGGAAGTGGCCAAAGGCCAGGCCGTCAACCCGAAAGAAGACGGTGAAAAGGTTAAGAAAAAACCTGTCGTTAAACAAATGGACGTTGGACGGAACGACCCATGTATCTGCGGAAGCGGCAAAAAGTATAAAAACTGCTGTGGTGCAGAGAAATAAACCACAAGAGCCGGCAACAGCTTTGCCGGCTCCTCTCTTTGAAAAAAAACTGGAATAGTCTTTTACAGAAAATCACGCTATAATAGGAAAAAATATTTTTTGAGGTGACCAAAATGGAATTAGCAGATATTCGTAATGAACTTGAAAAAACAGCTAAGATTTTAGCTGACTTTAGGGGGTCTCTTTGACTTAGAAAACAAAGAGGCACGCATTGCTGAGCTTGACGATGTCATGCTGCAGCCAGGATTCTGGGATGACCAGCAGGCGGCACAGGTTGTGATCAGTGAATCAAACTCACTGAAAGACCAGGTAGTTGAATTCCACGATTTATACGAAATGTTTGAAAATCTGGAATTAACTTATGAACTGGTAAAAGAAGAAGATGACGCAGAATTACAGGCTGACCTTGAGGAAGAGCTTAAGGATCTGGTAAAGCGTCTGAACGATTTTGAGCTTCAGCTTCTTTTAAGCGAAGAATATGATAAAAACAATGCCATTCTTGAACTGCATCCGGGTGCAGGCGGAACCGAGTCACAGGACTGGGGCAGCATGCTGCTTCGCATGTACACACGCTGGGCAGAGAAGAAAGGCTTCAAGGTGGAAACCCTGGATTACCTGCCGGGAGATGAAGCCGGCATTAAGAGTGTTACGCTTAGCATCAAAGGACATAACGCTTACGGCTATTTGAAGGCGGAAAAAGGCGTGCACCGCCTTGTAAGAATTTCTCCATTTGATTCATCAGGACGCCGCCATACTTCATTCGTTTCCTGTGAAGTGATGCCGGAATTCAATGATGAAATTGAAATTGATATCCGTACTGAAGATCTCAAAATCGACACATACCGTGCAAGCGGTGCCGGCGGTCAGCATATCAACACGACTGACTCTGCTGTCCGTATCACCCACTTGCCGACAAATGTCGTGGTAACCTGCCAGACAGAGCGTTCCCAGATCAAAAACCGCGAACATGCCATGAAAATGCTTAAAGCCAAGCTCTACCAGAAGAAAATCGAGGAGCAGGAAGCAGAATTGGCTGAAATCCGCGGTGAGCAAAAAGACATCGGCTGGGGAAGTCAGATCCGCTCCTATGTTTTCCACCCATATTCTATGGTGAAAGACCACCGCACCAACACGGAATCAGGAAATGTCCAGGGAGTAATGGACGGAGACCTGGATCCGTTTATTAACGCATATTTGCGGTCAAAATTGATATTGCCTGAGGACTAATACCAGGGAGATAAGAAGCCAATGCCGGCAGAGAGACCGGCATTGGCTTTTTTTGTGCAGAATAAAAGCTGAAAGTTGATTTCCTGAGAATGGATAAGTATAAAAACACCAAAAATTCTTCATTAAAAATATTTTTTCAGTATATTATTAAATCCTTTCCCCCTTTAATGCTTCATAGCATCATATATTCTAACCGCTTTATTGAAATAGTTTTAAATCCACGTTCATTTTAGAATATAAAAAATAGTTTGACAAATAAAATAAGCTGACGTTAAAATACAAATATGTTCATGAATACAGAACAGAGTTTTATAATGTAAAACAAAACGCCTGGAGGAGTGATAGATTCACCAATTTTAAAGTATATTTTGAAAGCGTTTTATTTTGTTTAAACGACATTTATGAGCTTCCAATGATAGCGCAAACGATGAGTACTATCATTTTTAAAAATATTGAGGGGGAAAATTGATGAAGAAGTTGTCTATTTTATTTTTGAGCATTCTTATGTTCAGTACGATGGTATTGGCAGCATGTGGAGGTGGATCAAACTCAACCGGTGCTACTGAAAATGGATCTGATAGTGCCAGTGGAGAAGGGGGAAAGCGGACTATCAAAGTTAGTATTGGGGTCAATGACAAGCACCCGGAATATGAGGCATCCTTGAAGTTTAAAGAACTGGTTGAAGCAGAGTCAGATGACCTAACAGTCGATGTCTATCATTCCGGCCAGATTGCCGATGACCGTTCAGCAATAGAAATGCTTCAGTTCGGTACGCTTGATGCAACTATCCCATCGACTTCACCACTTATAAACTTTATACCGGCGTTCGGTGTTTTCGATCTTCCATTCACGGTTCCTAATGAAGAGGTGGCAGATAAGATATTGGATGGGCCATTTGGAGATAAGATGCTTGAAATGGTTGATCAGCAGGGGTTAGTTGGTTTGGCCTGGTGGGAAAATGGTTTCCGCAATTTAACCAACGATGCAAAACCTGTTGCCGGTATGAAAGATGTTAAAGGATTGAAAATCCGTACAATGGAAAATGAAATCCACTTAGATGCATGGAAAGCTCTTGGTGCTAATCCAACTCCAATGGCATTCACTGAATTATTTACAGCTTTACAGCAGGGGACGATTGACGGACAGGAAAACCCATACCCAACAATATTGTTAAGTAAGTATCATGAAGTTCAAAAGCACGTTTCCAATACAAATCATGTGTACACACCTTTTATTTTCTTATTCAGCAAAATGGTTTGGGAAGAGCTTTCTGCAGAACAGCAGGACATTATCTCGAAAGCAGCGGTAGAAGCAGGTAAGTTTAACCGTGAGCGCACACGTGAAGTAGCGGACGAATCACTTGAAACGTTAAAGAAAGAAATGACTTTTACAGAAATCAAAGAGGGAGAATTTGAGAAGTTCCAGGAAGCTGTGAAGCCGGTTATTGATAAATACAAAGATAAAATCGGAGCCGATATTGTAGACGAGTTCTTTGCTGAGGTTGAGAAGGCAAAATAAATATGAAATGAGCTGCCGGTTGTCGCCCGATGGCCGGCCGCAAATTGAAGAAGAGAGGCGATTAGTTTGCTAAAAGTACTAAAATGGCTGGACGAAAACTTTGAAAAATACATACTATTCGTTTTATCGGCTATCATGGTTTCGGTCATTTTTATACAAGTGTTTATGCGCTATGTGATGTCCAATTCACTGTCATGGTCAGAAGAGCTTGCGCGGTACTGCTTTATCTGGCTTATCTATATCGGTATCAGCTACGCAGTCAAACATCATCGCCATATTAAAGTAGATGCAGCACTCATTCTCTTTAAAGATAAAACGAAAATCTATTTTTCACTCATCTCTAATATCCTCTTTTTAGTATTCTGCGTATATGTAGTGTTCTATGGCTTCGGAATTGCATCCCAGCTGCTGATGTTTGGACAGACAACACCAGCACTTCAAATTCCAACAGGCGTTGTATATCTTGCTCCACCGGTTGGCATGGGGCTTGCTGGCATCCGATTGATTCAAAATATCATAGGCAATATTATATCGATTAAAAACTTTGATAAAACACATGTACTGCCAAAAGATGCTGAGCAAAATATAAATGTGATCTAGCTATTAAAGGGGGTAAGATCTGAATGGCGGGAGTATTATTTGGTTCATTTGCTGCATTCCTCTTTTTAACTGTACCAATAGGAATTGCGATCGGATTAGCCGTATTATTCACTATTTTGTATACCGGCAGTATGCCAGTGGAATTCCTGATGAAAGAATTAACAAACTCAGTTGACTCCTTTCCGCTGCTGGCTGTTCCATACTTTATCATCGCCGGTGAGATTATGGGTAAAGGAGGAATATCGAAGCGCCTCTTTAATGTAGCCGATTCAATGGTAGGGAATAAGACAGGCGGCATTGCTATGGCTACGATTGTTACCTGTATGTTTTTTGCAGCGATTTCAGGATCTGGACCTGCAACTGTTGCGGCGATTGGCGGAATTATGATTCCAGCCATGGTCCAAAAAGGGTATGACAAACGCTTTGCAACAGCGGTTGTTGCATCAGCCGGTTCAATTGGCGTTATTATTCCGCCGAGTATTCCTATGGTTATTTATGGTGTATCCGGCAGTGTTTCGATTGGAGATATGTTTATTGCCGGAATCATCCCGGGAATTTTGGTGGGAATTGGCTTGATGATCTATTCTTACTTCCATTCGAAGAAAATGGGTTATATTGGATCAGGTCAAAAAACAACCTTAAAAGGTATTTTAACAGCTTTTTGGGAAGCTAAATGGGCTCTCATGATTCCGGTTATTATTTTAGGCGGGATTTACGGCGGTATCTTTACGCCAACAGAAGCTGCTGTAGTTGCGGTTGTTTTCGGGTTAATTGTCAGTGTTTTTGTATACAAAGAATTGAAGTTCAAAGATTTGCCTCAGATTTTTGTGGATTCTGCTTTAACGACAGCTTCTGTGCTTGTCATTGTTGGAGCTGCTACAGCATTTGGCCGTTTATTGACCCTTGAACAAATCCCGAACCAAATCGCTGAAGCCATGATTTCCATTTCAAGTGAACCTCTTATCATCATGATGCTCATTACTTTATTGCTATTAATTGTAGGGTGTTTTATGGACACGATTGCGGCGATTATCATCTTAACGCCCATACTGCTGCCAGTTGCCCTTCAGATAGGCTACGATCCGATTCACTTTGGGATTATTATGATCGTAAACCTGGCTATTGGTTTTATCACCCCGCCGCTTGGTGTAAACCTGTTTGTTGGTGCCGGTATATCGGGACTGTCTTTAGAACAGCTGTCTAAAGCGATTGTGCCATTTTTCTTTGCCATGGTTATCACATTGCTGATCATTATTGTTATTCCACAGCTTTCACTGCTATTCTTATAAACTCTGATGATAGTAACAGCATTTTCATTAAGAAATGACTGTTTCCTTTTTGTATATATTACAAAACCGAGTTTTATATTATAGAACAAATTACAACTTTAGAAAGTTGCAGCGAAACTAACAAAGGGGAGATGAAGATGAAAAATAAGAAGTTACTGGGATTGGCAGCCACCGCACTTGCAAGCTTCTTAATTCTCACAGGCTGTGGCGGAGAGGAAGCAGGAGGAAATGGTGGGGGAAAGAAAAAGGTAATCAAAGTAGCTCATTACTTTGCTGAGGATCATCCTCAAAACGTGGCATTGAAAGAAAAGTTTAAAACAATAGTAGAAGAAGAAACCAACGGCGAGCTCGAAGTTCAGCTTTACCCGAATAGTACATTAGGTGCCGAGAAAGAGTTCTATGATGGTGTACGCAACGGAACAATCGAAATGGGAATCCCGGGTTTAATCATGCAAGCTGATATTCCGAAAATGGCTGCTCCGGAATGGCCATTCTTATTTAAAGATTTCGAGCATGCCAAAAAGGTATTGAATGGGCCGATCGGTAACGAATTGACAGAAGACCTTGAATCCGAACATGGTGTAAAACCTCTTGCCTGGAGTGCAAATGGATTTAGGATGATTTCCTCTAACAAAACGATTGATAGCTTAGAAGATCTTGATGGACTCCGCCTGAGAATGCCGAATATACCGAATTATATTAAATTGGGAAAATTACTTGGTGCCAATGTGACGCCTCTCCCAATCTCTGAAATTTTCACAGCGATGGAGCAAAAAGTGGTAGATGGCCAGGACAACCCAATTGCTACAGTCCGGGCATCGGGCTGGTATGAGGTACAAAGCGACATTCTGGAATCAAAGCATATGTTCAGCCCTAACTTATATATCATCAACAGTAACTTTTGGAATGGTTTGACGGAGGAGCAGCAGAAAATTATCGAAAAGGCCTCAAAAGAAGCCGCAGAATATGAATTTGATCTCCTTGAGAAGAGTTATGAAGAAGATAGGGAGTTTCTTGAAGACAATGGATTAAAATTTACAGCTCCTTCAGATGAATTCTCAGCTGAGATGGAAGAAGCAGCACAGCCTTTATATGAAGAAATTTACAGTGAGTTTGATTGGGCGAAGGATTTAGCTGATCGCATCCGTGCAGAAGCAGAGTAAGCAGCATAAGCTTGGAGGTTATCGACCTGTTTATATCTCCAAGCTTTTATTGCAGGGAGGAGAAAGCCGTGTTTAGCAAAATAAATTCTATTTCTAACAAATTATTAAACATCGCGATTGCCTTTTCATTGGCAGCCATGTCCCTCTCCGTCTTTGGGAATGTTGTTTTAAGATATGTATTTAATTCTGGTCTTACCTGGTCTGAAGAAATGTCCCGCTACTTTTTTGTCTGGATGGTCTTCCTGGGGGCCATTGCTGCACTGAAGGATAAAATGCATCTAGGCGTGGATATTGTTGTCAATGCCCTGCCAAAGGGACTTCAAAAGATTGCCTTCCTGATTAGTAACGCGATAGTCCTTTACCTTCTATGGCTTATTTTGGAAGGGAGCTGGAAAATGACCCTACTCAATATGAATAGTAGTGGTCCCGCAACAGGCATGCCTCTTTCTTACTTATATGGAATAGGTATTGTTTCTAGTATTTGGATGATGCTTATCGTGATAGCCAGCCTCTTTAAAGCTATCAGAGGAAAGTCTGAAGACCTCACGATCATTCAATCCTCAGACGGCGTATTAGCAGAGGTAAATCATGATCAGAAAGAGAAGATCATTGCAAAATAGAGGCGGAAGGAAAGGAGGGGAATACCTGCTATGATTGGCGTATTTTTAGGGTCACTGTTTGGGTCACTGACATTAGGGGTGCCGATTGCATTTGCCCTTCTTGCAAGCGCGGTTATGCTGATGTTTGCAATGGGAACGTTTGATAGCCAAATTGTTGCCCAAAACCTGATTAATGGAGCTAATAACTTTTCACTAATGGCAATTCCGTTTTTTGTTCTAGCTGGAGAACTGATGAATGCCGGGGGGATTTCCAGGCGTATCGTTGATTTTTCCATGGCGCTGGTAGGACACATTCGTGGCGGCCTGGGCTTTGTAGCCATTATTGCCAGTATTCTTTTTGCGGGATTATCAGGCTCAGCTGTTGCAGATACAGCGGCACTTGGGGCCATTTTAATTCCCATGATGATTGCCAAAGGATATAACGTCAACACCTCCACAGGTATCATTTGTGCATCGGGTATTATAGCCCCTGTTATACCGCCGAGTATCCCGATGATTTTATTTGGAGTAACGGCAGGTGTATCCATTACTGACTTATTCATGGGCGGCATTATTCCTGGAATAATGATGGGAGTGGGGCTCATGATCGGCTGGTTCTTTATGTCAAGGAAGGATACAAGTGACCTTCCGCCAAGAAAATCAGCAAAAGAAATCTGGAAGGCTATCCAGGATGCAAGTTTTGCGCTAATGCTTCCGGTTATTATAATCGGCGGCCTCCGCGGCGGCGTTTTCACCCCGACAGAAGCTGCTGTTGTCGCTGCATTTTATGCCTTGGTTGTTGGCTTATTCATTTACCGTGAGCTGAAGCTGGAAGAACTGTATCAGGTTTTAATTGCTTCAGCAAAAACCACGAGTGTGGTCATGTTTGTGGCTGCAGCTGCCATGGTATCGGCGTGGCTTATTACTGTTGCGAATGTTCCTGCGGAAATTGCCGGCTACATGGGTTCTCTTGTCAGCAGCCCGCTGCTGTTAATGGTTGTCATTATGATATTCCTGTTATTGATCGGACTGGTAATGGACTTGACACCTGCGATACTGATATTTACACCAGTTTTGCTGCCGCTTGTGAAAATGGCTGGAATTGATCCGGTTTATTTCGGAATTGTTATGGTGATCAACTTATGTATTGGATTAATCACTCCTCCGGTTGGCACGGTTTTATATGTAGGCTGCGGCATTAGTAAGATTAATCTGGTGGACATAACGAAAGGAATTTGGCCGTTCTTGCTCGTTCATATCATTGTTCTGGCTCTATTAATCTTGTTCCCTGAGATTATTACAGTTCCGCTTGAATGGCTTAATTAAACTGATTCCAAACGGAAGGAGATAAACAAATGAGCATCATTAATGAAATATTAAAAGATATCCACCTTCCTAAAATGGTGAAAGTAAGACAGAAGTTTTCCGCACCCCAGCTGGAAGATGTGGCGGCTGAGGTGCGGAAAACGCTAAATGAAACGAATGTGCTTGACAAAATAAATGAAGGCGACTCCGTTGCTATTGCAGTAGGAAGCAGAGGGCTGGCTGATTTGCCTATTCTGGTGCGGGAAACCGTCAGGGAAATTAGCCGTGCAGGAGGGCATCCCTTTATTGTTCCGGCAATGGGCAGCCATGGCGGCGCTACAGCTGAAGGCCAGATTGATGTGCTGCACCAGCTTGGCGTGACGGAGGAAGCTGTAGACGCCCCCATAAAATCTTCTATGGAGGTTGTCCAAATTGGCCAGCTTCCAAATGGGCTTCCGGTTTACATTGACCGAAATGCCTATGAAGCTGATAAAATTGTCGTCATCAACCGGATTAAGCCACATACAGCATTCCGCGGACCTGTAGAAAGCGGGCTCATGAAGATGATTACAATCGGGCTCGGAAAGCAAAAAGGAGCGGAAGCTGCCCATGCCTACAGCTTTAAATATATGGCAGAGCATGTTCCGGAAATGGCGAAAATTTCTTTAGCGAGAGCGCCAATCATTTTCGGCCTGGCATCACTTGAGAATGCTTATGACAAAGTAGCAAAAGTTATTGCTGTACCGGCGGAGGACCTGGAAACTGCCGAGCCGGAGCTTTTATTGGAAGCAAAGTCCCTGATGCCAAAAATACAATTTGACGAGTTCGATGTGCTGATTGTCGATGAGCTTGGTAAAGATATTTCAGGTGATGGGATGGACCCGAATATTACGGGGAACTTCGCCACGCCGTATGCCTCTGGAGGACCGGATATAAAAAGAACAGTTGTCCTTGGTCTGACCGAAAAAACGCATGGAAACGCAAATGGCATTGGGATGGCAGATATGACGACCAAAGCTGTAGTGGATGAAATTATATGGGAAAAAGGCTATGCAAATGCATTGACCAGTACTGTGATTGAAGTGATTAAGCTTCCAATGGTGCTAGAAACAAAAGAGCTTGCTGTCAAGGCTGCGATTAAAACCTGCAATGCCTTTGATTTAAACAAGGTAAAAGCGGTTCGAATCAGGAATACGTTGGATATCGGAGAGATCTGGATCTCTGAAGGTTTGATTGAGGAAGCGAAACAAAACAGCCATTTAGAAGTTATTTCCGAGCCCATGGAATTAGTGCTCAATTAATTCGAAGAGTCTCTGCCGAAAACTTGCAGATTCATAGATAAGGAGTGTTCATATGACACATTTATACCCGCTTATAGATAATCCTGTAAATCCATACCGTGATAATGTGCAGGGAAAAGCGAATGAACCGATCACGGTAGCCGGACTTCTGGACCGGGCCAAACAGACACTTGGTTCTTCTTATGAAGGCGGAAAGCCGGATTGGACACTTGAGGAAATTTACAATCGCCTTGAAGTAAATGCTCCGCGAATTGCCATTATCGGAGGATCCTCTGACCATCCTGCACACATCATGGACTATCAAACCTCTGCGCGTGCGGCCATCCGCATCTGGCAAAATGGAGGAGTTCCTTTTTATTTTTCCACACCGGTTATGTGTGACGGCACTGCCCAAAGCAATCAGGGGATGAGCTATTCCCTGCAAAGCAGGAATGCGGTTGCCCAAATGGTGGTCAATCAGCTTGAGGCACATAGTTATCACGGTGCGTTCGTTATTCAAGGGTGCGATAAACAGCCGCTGGGCGTTGTCAGTGCACTGGCACATGTCGACCGGGTAAGACGCATCCGCGGTGAAGCTTCGTTTTTTGCAACCTTTGCGCCTGCTCATGTGCTTGAAGGAGGATCGATCCCTGATGATGTCATCGCAGAGCTCGAAGAATTGGCGAAAAAAGCAGAGGCGGATGGTGCAGCTGATGTGGCGGCCGATTTGCGTGACACAATGGCATATATCCTGCAGTGTTCATCCAATACAGCCTTCCAGGGCGTTTTCGAGCGTGCCTATGAGAGGGGTATCCTAACAAAGGAACAGCATAAGTATTTTGAGATGAGGCTGGCGGTTGCGACATGCGACGGTCAGGGAGGGGTTTGTGCCTTTAATGGAACCGGTAATAGTTCCAGACATCTTGTAGCTGGACTGGGCCTTGTTCATCCGGCGGTGGAGCTGCTGACAGATCCGCCGGCACAGAGGCAGATCAATTCAGTTCTTGATAGCTTTGCCACCATGATTAATGAAGAAAAGTATGGCGTTTCCAATATTGTGGCTGCCAATATTAGAAATGCGGTCCGCATCCATAGTGCATCCGGCGGTTCCACTAATCTAATGATGCATATTGTTGCAGGCATGCTCTATGGCGGATACAAGTTTAGCCTATGGGATTTGGACCGCATCCATCATGAGCATTCGATTCCGGATTTGTTTGACTATAGCCTGACAGAAGGCCGTGATATTTACTCCCTCGCCATGCAGTGCTGCAGCGGAACGAGCAGGGGAATGGAAACACTTTTTTACGAATTGCTTGAGCATGGTGTACCGATGGATCAGGATGCGCCGACAGTTGCAGCCAGAACCTGGAGAGAGCGCCTCGCCATCACAAGAAGCCTTCAGGCATTAAATGTTAAAGAAAATCCTGTTATCTTACCTGCTGAAGCACCGCGCAGGGCATTTAGCGGAGTGGATGTCCTGCAGGGCAATTTCTTTGAAAGCGCAGTGGTAAAAATCAGCGGAATGCCGACGCCACAGCTTGATCAATTTGATGATAAACTGGCATTTGTACTTTATTTTGAGAATGAAGATGATGCAAACAGGAGCCTGCTTGACTCGAATTTGCTTAACGATATTAAAAAAGATAAGCTATTTGACCATAACCTGCTGCTGGAAACACTGAAATATAACAACAGGGCAGAATGGGAACTATTAAAAGAAGAAAAATACGAAAAGCTATTTGACGAGATGGCTGAAAAAGGCATATTGAAGATTTCAGTTGTTATTGCCGGTCAGGGTCCGGTAGCCTTTGGAATGCCGGAGATGTTTACGCCGATGCAGCATATTAATGCCAACCGGGTCATGAAAAAGCTTGCAACCATTATCAGTGACGGGCGTTATTCGGGTGTTACATACGGTGCTGCGATTGGACATATGACTCCGGAAGGATACGAGGGCGGCGGCATTGGCTTCCTTCAGACAGGTGATGTTGTACATCTTCAGCTGCGGGGACGCCGCATTGATTTTGTAGACAAATCCCGGCTTTTCGCAGGGGAGGTTGTGCATTCCTTTACAGACAGCTTAAGAGCAGATCGCCAGTCTCTTGCAGAGGAGAGAAAGCAGCGAATGAAGGCACGCCAGAAGTTGGTTGCAGCAAGCAATCGCATGTACGGCCATACAGATGCTGCAAACGGGGTGGTTCCGCTGGCCGTAGCCGAGGATGCAGTTCTGGATTATGAGACAGATGTTTTGCTTCAAGAGGCAGGTACTATTGCAAATTAAAGAGGCAAGCTCGTCAAAAATCCTGTAAAATTAGGCTAAATAGAACTAGGAGAGTGAGCAAAAATGCCTATTATCCAATCAGTGGAACGTGCATTAAAAATTATGGATTTATTTGACGAGCGGGACAGAGAATTATCCATCACAGAAATAAGCAAAAGAATGAATCTGCATAAAAGCACGGTTCATTCGCTGCTAAAGACTTTGCAGGAACAAAGATACATCTCTCAAAATGAGGAAAATGGAAAATATCGTCTGGGGCTAAAGCTGTTCGAAAGAGGCAACATGGTCCTGAGTAATCTTGATTTGCGGAAAGTAGCCCGAAAGCATCTTGAAAGGCTATCCGCCATGACAAACTTAACGGTTCATCTGGTTATTCTCGACGGGCAGGAAGGTGTTTATATTGATAAGGTTGAAGGAAGCGGAGTGACGGTTCTTTACTCCCGCATTGGACGCCGGGTTCCCGTTCATACAAGTGCGGTAGGCAAATCGCTCATCTCAACGAAAACAGATGCCGAACTGGATCAATTTCTTGAAAACTATCAGTACACAAAGCAGACTCCAAAGTCAATCTCTTCAAAAGAGGAGTTGCTCATTGAGGTCGCTCATGTCCGCGAGGCAGGCTATTCAGTGGATAATGAAGAAAACGAACCGGGCATTGTCTGCTATGCGGTTCCGATTAAAGACTATTCCGGTGAGGTTATAGCAGGGATCAGCATGTCTATGCCTGCTTCGAAAGTAACGGATGAAGTCCGTGAATACCACGTGGGGCTCCTGAAAGAGTGCAGCACCAGCATATCGCAGGACCTGGGGTATGAGTACCAAAAAATTTAAATCAAATATTCTGCTGGGAGCATCCTTAGAGGGATTCTCCCATGACTTAGCCAAGATTCGCAACCAATTAATTGAAAATTTCAAACATAAATAATAGTCATTCAGGAGGAGAGAAACATGAGAATTATTCGCTACCTAAAAGGAAACGAAAAACAATTGGCAGCTGTAACAAATGAAAACGAAGTGGCAGACCTTCCATATAGCGACTTTATGTCATTGATTGCCAAAGCGCGCGAATATAACAGAACAGCGTTTGATATTGTAAAACGAATTGTTGGAGAGTCAAATAAACAGCCACTTGATGGCCTCAGGTTAACTACTCCAATTGATGCTCCAGAAGTTTGGGCTTCCGGCGTGACATATAAAAAAAGCAGGGAAGCGCGTAATTATGAAGCTACACAAGGGAAGCTTGATCGTGAAACATTTTATGACAAAGTCTATGATGCAGTGCGGCCGGAAATTTTCTTCAAATCAACATCAGCCAGAACGGTAGGCCCGAATGATCCGGTATATCTAAGGTCCGATTCAAACTGGCAAATCCCGGAGCCGGAGCTGGGGCTTATCATTGATAAAGATGGTAATGTGCTTGGCTATACAGCTGGAAATGATATGAGCTGCCGGGATATAGAAGGGGAAAATCCGCTGTACCTCCCGCAGGCAAAGGTTTGGAAGAATTCCTGCTCCATTGGGCCGGCTATTGTATTGGCCGAGACTGTTACAGATCCATATGAATTTCAGATTATTTGCCGCATCTACAGGGATGAAGAGCTTGTATTTTTTGGAGATGCTCAAGTCAGCCAGCTAAAACGCACACTGGATGAGCTGGTTCAGTACCTGGTGCTTGATAACCAGATATTTGACGGAACCGTCCTTCTTACAGGAACTTGCGTTGTACCGCCTAATGAATTTACTTTAGCGGAAAATGACCGGATTGAAATCGAAATTCCTGGTATAGGAATCCTGAATAACCCGGTTGTCCAAAGTGAAAAAGTGGAGCAAGCCGCCAAGGGGTGAGGAAATGAGTGAGTACAAAACACTTTTTTTAAATGAAAGAGACAGTGTTGCTGTAGCTCTATCAAATATACCTGCGGGAGCGGAAGTGACGGTCAAAGCAGAAGGCATTGAAAAAACAATTCGTATTCTTGAGCCGATCCGGTTTGGCCATAAATTTGCAGTCCGGGCCATTCCTCAGGGGGATGACATTATTAAATATGGTGAGGTGATTGGGGCGGCAATTGCCCCAATCGATGCCGGAGAACATGTGCATGTTCATAATCTTGAAGGCAAAAGAGGAAGGGGTGACAAGATTGTTCAATGAAAAGCTGCAGTTTTGGGGCTACCGCCGTCCTGATGGCCGTGTCGGAGTAAGAAACCACGTGCTGATCCTGCCTACCATTACTTGCGCAACGCAAACGGCACAGCGGGTGACGGAGCTGGTCAGCGGAACTGTTACATTCATCCATCAGCATGGCTGCGCCCAGGTTGGAACCGATTATGACCAGACAGCGAGAACATATGCCGGACTCGGGATGAACCCCAATGTTTACGGTGTGATCGTCCTCGGTCTCGGGTGTGAAACCCATCAGGCACACCGTATTGGTGATGAAATAGCCAAATGCGGCAAGTCGGTTGAGACGGTATCCATACAGGAACATGGCGGAACGCTTCAAACGATTGCCGAGGTCGCAAAAATTGCGGTGAAAATGGTACAGGATGCATCTCTGGTACAGAGGGAGCTATGTGATTTCAGCGAATTGATAGTCGGTACAGAATGCGGGGGTTCTGATGCATGTTCTGGACTTTCGGCAAACCCTGCCGTTGGACGCACAAGCGATATGCTGGTCGAACAGGGGGGCACCGCCATTTTAGCCGAAACCACCGAATTAATTGGTGCAGAGCATTTACTTGCCAACCGGGCAGCAAATGACACGGTTGCTAAAAAAGCATATGCCGTCATTAAAATGATGGAAAACCGATCTATTCAAATGGGTGTTGATATCCGTACCGGCAATCCAAGCCCGGGCAACATTGAAGGCGGCCTAAGCTCTCTTGAAGAGAAGTCGCTTGGAGCTGCAACAAAGTCGGGTACCACGCGTTTGGAGGAAGTGATTGACTATGCAGAAAGACCAACTAAAAAAGGGCTGGTCTGGATGGATACTCCGGGGCATGACATCGAACAGTTAACGGGTATGGTGGCAGGTGGAGCGCAAATTGTCCTATTTACAAGCGGACGCGGAACACCTACCGGATCACCGATTGCCCCTGTTATAAAAATCTCGACAAATACACCAATGTTCGAACGCATGAATGAAAACATGGATCTTGATGCCGGAACCATCGTAGACGGTAAAGAGACTGTCGGGGAAGTAGGCGGACGGATCATGAAGGAAATCCAGGCTGTTGCAAATGGCAAATTGACAAAAGCAGAAATTCTGAAGCAGCATGATTTTGGAATTTGGCGTATTGGCCCAACATTTTAATTTAAAGGAGAGTTTAATTATGAAAACAACTGTTGAAACCAAAACATTCAGGAACTTCATTAATAACGAATGGATAGAATCTGCATCCGGAAATGTTATTGAAAGCATTAATCCTGCTACAAAGGAAGCGGTAGGCTATGTGCAAAAGTCTACGGAGGAAGAGCTGAATAGGGCTGTAGAAGCAGCATTTAATGCCAAGAAAGCATGGCGTAAGCTTGGCCAGGCCGCAAGAGGCCAGCTCTTGTTCCAAACAGCAAACATCCTTGAATCAAGACTGGATGAAATTGCCGAGAGCATGACAAGAGAGATGGGAAAAACACTGCCTGAAGCAAAAGGGGAAACTGCTCGTGGCATTGCCATTCTTCGTTATTATGCTGGGGAAGGAATGCGCAAAGATGGCGATGTTATTCCATCAACAGATAAAGATGCCCTTATGCTCACAAAGCGTGCACCGCTTGGTGTAGTAGGAGTTATCACTCCCTGGAACTTCCCTGTAGCTATTCCTATCTGGAAAATTGCGCCTGCTTTAGTATATGGAAATACAGTTGTATTCAAACCGGCGAGTGAAGCAGCGGTTACAGCTGCAAAGGTGGTCGAATGCTTTGCAGAAGCCGGCTTCCCTGAAGGTGTCTTGAATTTTGTAACAGGCTCAGGCGCTGTTATTGGCCAGGGGTTGATTGACCATCCAAAATTGAACGCCATTACATTTACAGGATCAGAAACTGTCGGACAGGGTGTAGCGAAAGCCGCAGCAGCCCGAGGCATCAAGTTCCAGCTTGAAATGGGCGGTAAGAATCCTGTAATTGTTACGAAAAATGCCAATCTTGACCAGGCGGTTGAAGCAGTCATCAGCGGCGGTTTCCGCTCTTCTGGACAAAAATGTACGGCTTCAAGCAGAGTAATTGTAGAATCGGAAGTTTATAACGAATTTAAGCAGAAGTTAATCGAGGCTTCTGAAAAAATCACTATAGGCAATGGACTTGAAGAAGGAATTTGGATGGGACCATGTGCAAGTGAAAGCCAGTTCAACACATTTAACAAGTACATTGAAATCGGAAAAAAGGAAGGTGCCAGACTGGTTCATGGCGGCGAAGTATTGACTGGCGGGGAATATGATAAGGGCTTCTTCGTAAAACCGGCGATATTTGAAGAAGTGACACCAGACATGACGATTGTTCAGGAAGAGATTTTCGGACCTGTGATTGCTCTTATTAGAGCCGTTGATCTGGAGGAAGCCATTGACCTGGCAAATCATACGAAATATGGATTGAGCGCTTCGATCTTTACTTCTGATATCAGCTCTATTCTGGAATTCATCGATGAAATCGAAGCAGGTCTCGTCCGGATCAATGCGGAAAGTGCCGGTGTAGAGCTACAGGCGCCATTTGGCGGAATGAAGGCCTCAAGCACAGGTTCACGTGAACAAGGTGAAGCTGCAAAAGAATTTTATACAGCGATTAAAACTGTTTTCATAAAGGGCTCATAACCGGCTGATTAAGGATTACCATTCAGAGTCTGAAAAGGAGATTTCCAAACTAGAAATCTCCTTTTTATAAAAAAGTTGCGAGGTGCCCATATGAAAATTACGAAGCTTTCATTATATAAAGTTCCGCCGCGCTGGCTGTTTTTGAAGATCGAAACAGATGAAGGCATTTCCGGCTGGGGAGAGCCTGTTGTCGAAGGGCGTGCTGAAACAGTGAAGGCAGCTGTTAATGAACTATCAGACTATATTATTGGCCGCAATCCTAATGACATCGAAGATATATGGCAAACATTGTACCGCGGCGGTTTTTACCGGGGCGGGCCAATTTTGATGAGTACGATCTCCGGGATTGAGCAGGCGCTCTGGGACATTAAAGGAAAGTATTACAATATACCAGTCTATGAAATGCTCGGCGGAAAGGCGCGCCAAAAGATTAAGGTGTATTCATGGATTGGGGGGGACCGGCCGGCTGATGTTGCTGCGGCAGCAAAGGAAAAGCAGGAACAGGGCTTTCAGGCGATTAAAATGAACGCCTCTGAAGAAATGAACTACATAGACGGCTTTTCAAAGGTGGAAGCGGTTATTGAGCGTGTGGCTTCCATACGCGAGGCGCTTGGCAGGGACTTCGGCATTGGGGTTGATTTTCATGGCCGTATTCATAAAACGATGGCCAAAACATTGGTGAAAGAGCTTGAGCCCTATCGCCCCATGTTCATTGAAGAACCGGTGCTGCCGGAAAACAATGAGGCTCTGCGTGAGATTGCCCTGCATACAACCTGTCCAATCGCCACCGGGGAAAGGATGTATACACGCTGGGGATTTAAGCAGCTTCTGCAGGATGGCTATGTGGATATTATTCAGCCTGACCTTTCACACACAGGCGGCATTCTGGAAGGAAAGAAAATTGCTGCGATGGCTGAGGCCTATGATGTGTCGATTGCGCCGCATTGTCCTCTTGGACCCATGACACTGGCATCTTCGGTTCATTTGGATGCCTCCACTCCAAATTTTATCATCCAGGAACAAAGCCTTGGCATTCACTATAACCAGGGGATGGACATTCTCGATTATATTAATAATCCTGACATATTCGCCTATAAAGATGGCTATGTAAACATTCCGGATCAGCCTGGACTCGGTATAGAGATTAACGAGGAAAAGGTCAAGCAGGCAGCCGAAGCCGGACATGATTGGAAAAACCCTATTTGGCGCCATGAAGATGGGAGCATCGCCGAATGGTAAATAAGGAGGAATAAAGATGAGCTTTCATGGAATTATCCCCCCGGTTGTCACATTAGTTGATGAAGCGGGAAATTTGGATTTGGAGCTGAATAGAAGGTATCTTGATAAGCTAATTTCACAGAATATTCATGGGATATTGCTGATGGGCAGCTCGGGTGAATTTTCTTCTCTTTCCATTGAAGAGTGGAAGCTGTACGTAAGGGAAATGATAAAGCATATTCATGGACGTGTAAAAGTGATGGTTGGTGTTGGCCACACAGCTCTTAAGGAAGTCCTTGAACTGACTTCTTATGCAGAGGAACTGGGAGCAGATGGTGTGCTTGTTGTCAGCCCTTACTATTGGAAGCTTTCAGATGATCAGCTTTATCGCTTCTATTCATCTGTTGCCAGTCATACAGAGCTGCCAGTGTTTATTTACAATATTCCGCAATTAACCGGACAAAACTTGCCGGTTGAGCTAATCGTAAAATTGGCCACAGACTATCAGAATATATCAGGGATTAAAGAAACGGTCGGTGATTTTGGCCATATCCGCCAGGTAATGACAGAAGTGAAAAAAGTCCGTCCTGATTTCCTGGTTTTCTCAGCCTTTGACGAGCACATGCTCCCTGCCCTGATGATTGGCGCAGCTGGCAGCATCAATGGCAGTGCCGTATTTGCTCCGGAAGTCTCAGTGAATTTATATGAATCATATCAAAGAGGGAATCTAGCTAAAGCCCAGAGCAGTCACCTGCAGATCTCCAGGCTGATGGATGTTTACACGTTTTGTCCTACCTTTTTCACATCCATGAAAGAAGCAGTTCATCAGCGCTGGTTTGATACAGCAGCAGGCCACCGTGCACCGTTTGATGTATATCCAGCAAATTTACGTGAGAATGTTCGTAATCTATTAAAAATCATTGAAACGAAAGAAGGCGTTCAATTATGAAAGAGTCCCGCGAACTGCTTGAACAATTAGGCTATCCATCCAGTGATTTTCAAGAATTGCCCACTTCTGCAAAAAGATTTCCGGACGGTGCCCAATACCGTGTAGAAATTCCAAGTGTTGAAGGACCCGAAGCTTTAAAAGCTACGCTTGAAGAAATTGACCGGCTCGGCTTGACGATACACCGTGTCTCACAGGGAAGCGGCATTATGCTTCAGACTGATGAGGAAATCAAAGAAATGTGCGAACTGACAGCAGAACGGGGAATGGAGCTAAGCTTATTTGTTGGTCCAAGAGGCACTTGGGATATCAGTGCAGCGCCGTTTACAGCGGGAGGGAAATCACAGGCGCTCCGCCATGAGGGAGCGGATCAGCTTGTTTATGCTATGGAGGATTTAAAGCGCGGTGCTGAACTGGGTTTAAGAGGAGCCCTTGTAGCTGATGAGGGACTTCTTTTATTAACAAAAGAAATGAAGAAAAAGGGCCAGCTTCCGGAAGACTTCGTTGTAAAGGTATCTGTGCAAATGGGCTCGGCAAACCCTGTTTCAGTGAAACTGATGCAGGATATCGGAGCAGATACGTATAATGTACCTTCTGCATTGCCGCTCGCAAAGCTTGCAGCAATCCGGCAGGCAATTGATATTCCGATTGATTTGTACGTGGAGGTTCCGGATAATTTCGGCGGTTTCCTGCGCTACTACGAAATCCCGGAAATCATTCGGGTGCTCGCTCCGGTTTATATCAAATTTGGCCTCCGCAATCACCCGGATGTTTATCCTTCCGGAAAGCAATGGGAAAGCACGAATATCTCACTCGTAAAAGAGCGTGTGCGCCGTGCTTCCATCGGTATTCAAATGATTGAACGCTACTATCCGGAAGCAGTAACTTCAAAGCTTGGTGCAGAAGGGCTTGGGGTTCCGAGGGGTGAAAAAACGCTGGCCAAATAATCTTCAATCCCTGAACGATCCAATTCATTCCAGGGATTTCTACTATTAATTAAGAGGTGAAAATATTGACATATAAAGTACTTATAACCGACTTTGAATTTGAAAATCTCAAATATGAGGAAGACGTATTTACTGAAAGCGGCCTTGATATAGAATTCGTCAAAGCACAGTGCAAAACGGAAGATGAGGTAATCAAGCAGGCTAAGCATGCAGACGCCATTTTAAATCAATATGCCCCAATCTCCAGACGTGTAATAGAATCCCTTGAAAATGCCAGGGTAATTTCCCGCTATGGTGTTGGTGTGAATACCATTGATTTAGATGCAGCCAATGAAAAAGGCATTACCGTAGCTAACGTTCCTGATTATGGGATGGAAGAGGTATCGAACCATGCACTTGCTCTTCTATTATCGTGGGCACGTAAAGTGCCCCTGTTAAATAATGAAGTGAAAAAAGGAAATTGGGATTTCAAAGCCTGTGTCCCTATTCAACGCTTTATTAATCAAACAGTTGGTGTTCTTGGATTCGGGCGTATCCCAAGGAGGGTTATTGAAAAGGTAAAGCCTCTTGGTTTTAAATTGGCCGCCTATGATCCCTTCGTTTCCGCAGAGGACATGGAATCAGCCGGTGTGCGGAAAATGGAACTGGAGGAAATCATTAGGGAAGCCGACTATTTATCGGTACATGTTCCGCTTATTAAAGATACCTTCCATTTATTAAATGCAGACCGATTTAGCCAAATGAAGAAAAATGCTGTCATCATTAACACTGCAAGAGGTCCGATCATTGATGAAAAGGCTTTGATAGAAGCGCTTGAAAAAGGCATTATAGCCGGTGCAGCACTGGATGTAACTGAAGAAGAGCCAATCAGCATCGATAGCCCGCTTCTTCATATGGACAATGTCATTATTACTCCGCACAGCGCCTGGTATTCTGAGGAAGCCATGGTGGAGCTGCGCCAAAAGGCTGCGAAAAATATCGTTCAGGTCTTAAAGGGTGAACAAACACCTTATGCCCTGACATAAGAAAGGATAGGTGCTGAATATGAAACTGGCTGCTTTCACTATAAATGCACAGAAGCATATAGGCGTTGTTAAGGGAGAAAAAGTCATCAGCTTAACTTTGCTGGACGGAAATCTATTTCCTTCGTGCTTGAAAACCTTCATAGAAAAAAGTAAAGAGCTGCTGCCGCTTACTGAAAAACTGATTGAGCACCGTGACAGTGAAGGTGCTGTTTTTCCAATTTCTGATTTGAAGCTTCTTCCGCCGATCCCATCACCGGAAAAAATCATCTGTGTCGGACTGAATTATATGGATCATTGCAGGGAAACCGGCATGGAACCACCCTCCTCGCCGGTGATTTTTTCGAAATATGCAAATGCTATTGTGGGCCAGAATGATGCTGTTGAGATACCCATTAATTCAAATGAAGTCGATTTTGAGGCTGAGTTAGCCATTGTAATTGGCAAAGAAGCTAAGCGGGTAACCGAAGAAGAGGCAAACGACTATGTATTTGGCTACACAATCATGAATGATATTAGCGCGCGCGATCTGCAATTTAAAGACGGGCAGTGGTCCCGCGGCAAAACAGCAGACACCTTCGCACCAACTGGACCTGTGATCGTGACAAAGGATGAAGCAGGGGATCCGCATAATCTATCCATTTCACTCGAGCTCAATGGGGAAATTATGCAAGATTCCAATACAAGCAACCTGATCTTTACCATCCCGCAGATTATTTCCTTTTTATCTCAGTCTATGACGCTTAGGCCGGGTGACTTAATTGCAACAGGAACGCCTCCAGGAGTTGGAATGGGGCGGGATCCTAAGGTGTGGCTAAAAGACGGTGACAAAATGAGTATTACCATTCAAAACATCGGAACACTATCAAATTACGTAATAGGTGATTTATAGAAGAAAGAGGGCTGATAGACATGGATGTTGTAACAATCGGGGAAACGATGGCTCTTTTTACACCGAATGAGGAAGGAATGCTGCGACATGCCCATTCTTTTTCATTGAAATTTGGAGGGGCAGAGTCCAATGTCGCCATCGGATTGAGCCGTCTCGGACACCGCTCGAGATGGATCAGCCGTATTGGGGCGGATGAATTTGGTGATGCAATGCTGTCATTCATCCGCGGCGAAGGAGTGGATGTTTCTTATGTGACGCGCGATCAAGATGCCCCGACTGGCATATTTTTTAAAGAGTTCAGGCGCTTGAAAGACACTCGTGTCTATTATTATAGAAAAGATTCTGCAGCCAGCCGTATGGATGCCGGCTGGCTTTCGGAAAAGTCTATTTTGGATGCTGAGTATCTTCATCTTACTGGCATAACACCAGGGCTCAGCCCTTCATGCCGGGAGATGTTTGAAAAAGCAATCAGGATAGCAAAAGGAAATGGAACGAAAATCGTTTTTGATCCGAACCTCCGTTTGAAAATTTGGCGTGATGAAGCAGAAGCACGGCAATTTCTGAAAAAATATGCTTCTGAAAGTGATATAGTCCTCCCGGGGATTTCCGAAGCAGAGTTTTTATTTGGCACATTTTCACCCGAGGAATATGTGGAGAAATTTCACGATCTTGGAATCGAAACAGTCATTATGAAATTGGGAAAAGAAGGATCACTGATTTCATCTTCAGGTTTGGTGAAGGAAATTCCAGGCTTTACAGTTGAGCGGGTAATCGATCCGGTTGGAGCGGGTGATGCATTTGCTGCTGGTGTCCTTTCAGGGCTGCTTGACGGAAAAACACTGGAAGAAGCAGCACTGCAGGGCAACGCGATGGGAGCCATGGCAACAATGGTGAATGGCGATTCAGAAGGCTTGCCTACTCGATCAGATCTTGCTTCCTTTATGAATGGGAGCCTTGAAGATGTAACGAGATAAAAAGGAGGGAAACTGTGGGTAAGTTAGAAGAGTTAAAAAAGAGCAAAATTGTTGCGGTTATTCGCGGTGCACGCCAGGATCAGATTTTGCCCATTGCTCATGCGCTGCTGGCCGGCGGTGTCAGTGCATTTGAGATAACCGTAGAAACACCAAAAGTCTGCTCGTTAATAGAACAAGTAAAAAAAGAGTTTGGAAACCGGGCAATCGTAGGGGCAGGGACCGTGCTTGATCCTGAAACAGCGCGTGCTGTCATTATGTCTGGGGCGGAGTTCATTTTTTCGCCAAGCGTTAATACGGAAACTATTAAACTGACGAAACGTTACGGTGTCCTTAGTATTCCAGGCGCCCTTACCCCAACTGAAATCCTGACAGCCTATGAAAATGGCGGGGATATTATTAAGGTGTTCCCGGCTGATGTCATGGGTGTTTCTTATTTCAAAAGCCTGCAGGGACCGCTTCGGCAAATCCCGCTGATGCCAACCGGGGGGATAGATGTCAGCAATATCCGGGATTATTTAAAAGCCGGGGCTGCTGCCGCAGGAGTGGGCGGTTCGTTAGTAAATGCAAAAAAGCTAAATTCGGATGAGGATTATTTGAAACTGACTGAAAAGGCGAAGGAATTTTCCGAGATAATAAACCTCTGAATTATTGGCGTTTTCAGAAACTAAATTTAAGTCAAATGGACCTGCAATTAGGATAGATGGAGGTCCTTTGGTTAAATTGTTATTTAAGCTGCTTCCAAACCTCTTGAAAAACCAATTTTAATGGTATTCCGTATTGCTCCGAGATAGCTTTGCAATCACTGAATTCGGGGGCTTGCTGAACAATCTCACCTTGCATCAGCCCCTCTTTAACAGAGACAGCCCCCCATGGGGTTTCGACCTTTCGGAATGTCCGGCCAAGACGATTGACAGAAAGCGGGTAATATCGTAATCCCAATGTGGTGGTTTCTCTAAAAATGATATTCATCATCTCGGATTTCAGCTTATTTTCACACAAAACCTGAAGCATGGTGCCCGGCCGATTTTTCTTCATGTAAATCGGTATATAAAAGACATCATTAGCCCCGGATTGAAACAATAAGTCCATAACATGTCCCAGCCATTCTCCAGGGATGTCGTCCAGATTTACTTCAATTTTGATCATGTCATGATCAGTATGCTCTTGGCCATGCTGCATTTTTTATAAGCCTCCTTAAGTGAATTTTAGATAAAGAAAGGAAGAAATAAATGCAATCTTACACTACACATATTCTAACACAATTAAAAAATGGCCAACTTTCAATTGAGGAAGCTGAAGACCAATTGAAGGGCTTTACAGATTACGGATTTGCAAAAGTGGACGATGAGCGTGAATTCAGACAAGGATTTCCTGAGGTGATCTTTGGGGCTGGTAAAACAACCGAGCAAATTTTACATATATTTAAGCATTTGGTTTATAAGGGGAATACCGTCTTAGCTACAAGGGTTGACGCCAAATCTGCAGAGGAAGTATGCAGGCAGGTGGAGGGAGTTGAGTATGACTCCTCCGGCAGAACACTGCTGTATAAGTCTGAGGGTTATGAGCTGAAGACAGAGAAGAAAATTGGCGTTATCTGTGCAGGAACATCTGACATTCCTGTAGCCCGGGAAGCAGAAGTGACGATTGAAGCTATGGGACATCATTACGCAAGTTTTTATGATATTGGAGTAGCGGGAATTCACCGCTTATTTGCACAAATTGATGATATTAAAAAATGTGATGTTTTGATTGTTGTAGCAGGAATGGAGGGGGCACTTCCCAGTGTTGTCGGGGGCTTGGTCTCTGCTCCGGTTATAGCTGTTCCCACCAGCATAGGATATGGGGCACATTTAAATGGCATTACATCATTGTTAAGCATGCTTAACACATGTGCTTCCGGCGTCACGGTAGTGAATATAGATAATGGATTTGGTGCAGGCTATTCAGCTTCTTTGATGCTAAGAATCTAAACTTTGAAAAAGGGGGTAGCTGTAATGAACATATTATTTATAGATTGTGGTATTTCAGGCATTGCCGGAGATATGTCCCTGGCAGCTTTTACTGAATTGGGCGCCGATTTATCAATTATAGAAAGAAAGCTTAAATCTGTGATCAAAGAAGAGTTTTCGTTAGAAACAAAAAAGGTTGTAAAAAAAGGAATCTCCAGTACGGAATTAGTCATTCATACAGAAGAAGAGAAACACTCCCACCGCCACTATACACACATAAAAAAAGCAATAGAAGAATCAGAACTTGAAGAGACAGAAAAAGAAACTGCCCTAAAATTGTTTGAAACGATAGGGTTAGCTGAGGCTAAAATACATGACAGCACTCTGGAAAAGGTGCATTTCCATGAAGTTGGAGGTGTAGACTCCATGATTGATATTATAGGGACCGCAATTGCTTACAATGCATCAAACATTGAAAAAGTAGTCTGTACTCCGGTTGCTGCAGGAAATGGATATATCAATATTGCGCATGGACTTTATCCTGTGCCTGCCCCGGCAACATTGGAAATTCTAAAAGATATTCCTCTGCGGAGAACTGACATTCAAAGTGAATTGACGACACCCACTGGTGCTGCCATTGTCCGTACCCTGGCCAGTGAGTTTGGCAGCATGCCTTCCATGAAAGTCCGGGAAATCGGATATGGTGCGGGAACAAAGGATTTCAAATCCCACCCAAATGTTGTCAGGTTTGTAATTGGAGAGCAATAAGAGGAGGAAGTGTCCAAATGAATATACATAACAGTTTAGTCAAAGAACAAAGGCTGAAGGAAATATTTATAGAGATGGAACGGATTATTATTGCATTTTCAGGAGGGGTAGATAGTACCTACCTATTAAAGGTGGCTTTGGATACTTTAGGCAAAGAAAATGTGCTGGCTATTACAGCTGACTCGGAATCTTTCCCACCTTCCGAGCTCGAAGAAACTATTCGAATTGCCAATGCAATTGATGCCCCGCATCAAATTATCAAGATGTCTGAACTCTCGATTCCCGGATATGCGGAAAATGATTCAAACAGATGCTATTACTGTAAAAAGGGACTGTTTGAGAATTTGTATCCCATTATGATTGAAAAAGGTTATCATAACCTGACTTTTGGCCTCATCAAAGATGATTTAGGAGAACATCGTCCTGGTGTGAAGGCTGCTATCGAAAAAAATGTAAGAGGTCCTCTGGCCGAAGCTGATATAACGAAAGAAGATATTAGAATCCGCTCCAAGGAGCTCGGACTTGATACATGGGACAAACCCTCACTTGCATGCTTATCCTCCAGAATAGCATATGGTGAAGAAATCACCATTGAGAAGCTGAGGAAAGTGGATGAGGCAGAGCAGTTTATTAAGGGATTTGGAATCAAGCAGGTCCGTGTCAGAGTTCACCATGAAATTGCAAGAATTGAAGTTGATCCGTCAGATATGAATGAGCTCTTAAAGTATCATAAAGAAATCTCTGAGGAATTAAAATTGATTGGATTTAAATATACAGCTATGGATCTGGCTGGGTATAAAAGCGGAAGCATGAATAAGTTGCTGGAAGGAACAGCTTTATAATGAAGGAACTTCACTGTATTGGAGAGGGAAAAATGGAATTTTGCAGCTGGGGGAATTTAGATGCTTGAAGGCGGATTATTTTCTATATTATTGCTTGGTTTCACATTAGGAATCAAACATTCAACAGAGCCCGATCACGTTATTGCTGTTTCAACAATTGCAAGCCAGACTAAGCGTTTGGTCCGCTCTTCACTCTCAGGAATCTTTTGGGGGCTGGGGCACACGTTAATGCTCCTGTTAATGGGTATAACGGTTATTGCACTTAATCAGCATATTCCAGGCGCTCTTGCTCTTTCTCTTGAATTAGCAGTGGGCATTATGCTTATATATCTTGGTTTTACTGGCTTTAAGGACAATAAGCAGTTAAAGACGAACACACAGCATTTTCACAAGAAGTCTTTTATCATTGGAGGAATTCATGGCCTGGCTGGAAGTGCAGCTTTAGTTTTATTAACAACCGCACAGGCTCAAACTGAGTTGCAGGCTTTTCTATTCATCCTCATTTTTGGGGCAGGGACAATTATTGGCATGCTGCTCTTTACTACTGTTCTAGGATTGCCCTTTTTGATTACTTCTAAAGCTCAAAAGAAAATACACTTAAACCTTATAAGGATCTCTTCAGCAGCAAGTGTGCTATATGGGGTTTATTATATTTTTGAGGTTGGTAGTGAATTATTTCTTTAAAAGTTTTTGCCTCAGGATTAAATGAAGAAAGCCTATGCTGGGATATTACCGGCATAGGCTTATTTTTTTATGGAATTTTAACTGAGCTAGCCGGTGAATGGGGAGTGCTCTAGGAGTGGATACGCTTTTTGAGCTGGTTTATTTCCATTTCTTGAACCCCGCTCTTTTCGCTGAGGTGAACGATATCAATTTTTGTGCCTTTTATTGAATCAGAGATGATGTTAAAAGTCTCTTCATGCTGATCCAGCTTTGTTTCAATGTGTTTAAAATGGCTTCTGAATTCGGTCGCATTGTTCACAATCTGTTCAGAAAGTCTTTCTACGCTAATTTCAACATTCCCAAGCCTGTTCTCAACATTCCCAAGCCTGTTCTCAACATTCCCAAGTCTATTCTCAACATTCTCAAGGCTGTTCTCAACATTCCCAAGCCTGTTCTCAACATTCCCAAGTCTATTCTCAACATTCTCAAGGCTGTTCTCAACATTCTCAAGCCTGTTCTCAACATTCTCAAGGCTGTTCTCAACATTTCCAATTCTGCATTTTACATCTGAGATTTCATGGTCAATCGAATCAAACCTCTCATCCATTCCATCAAACCTCTTGGAATGGTCCTTCAATGTATTTAAAATTTCATTAAGAATCTTCTCCAATTTTCTCACCTCCTTTTCGACATTATACCACATGCCTCTGCATTTCATGCTGATCAGAAGGCGGACTTGAGTATCCTTCTACAATGTTCATAAACCTTTCACACGTTAATATTGCCTGATAAATTAAACGCTTTTATCGCAACATAATGAAAAGGCGGAGAATAGTCCTTTAATACGGCAGTTCAATGGCATTTACAGGCCACAAACTCCATGCTATACTCACTGACGGTAAAAATGGAATGTCAGTTTGTGTAAAGATCGGGACACCGGAGGGAGAAGAAATGGGCAAATATAGAAGAGGCTATACTAATAGTACAAAAGCGGAGAGATTGCTGGAGTATTTATACGTTTTGATAGGGTCAGGTATTGTAGCGGTCGCATTTAATGTGTTCTTGCTTCCCAATCGGATTGCTTCAGGGGGGGTAAGCGGAATCAGTACGGTCCTGGATGCAGTTGTTGGCTGGGAGCCTGCTTATGTACAGTGGGCATTTAATATACCGCTTTTTATTGCTGGTGTGCTGCTGCTTGGAAAACAATTTGGAGCAAAGACTCTGGCCGGGACAATTTTCCTGCCGCTTGTTGTTTTTCTGACGAAGGAATATGAGCCATGGACATCCGACCCGCTGCTCGCATCTCTGTTTGGCGGAATTGGCGTAGGCCTTGGTTTAGGAATTGTTTTCAGGGGTAAAGCATCTACAGGAGGGACAGACCTTGCAGCACAGATTATTAACAAGTATACAGGTTTGTCCCTTGGTACTTGTGTTGCGATAATCGATGGATTGATCGTATTGTCTGCTGCGATTATTTTTGACATAGAGCAGGGCCTGTATGCCTTGATTGCTTTATATGTAACAAGTAAAACCATTGATCTGATCCAGCTTGGTTTCAGCCGGACAAAGATGGCTTTAATCATTACTCAAAAACAAAGTGAAGTTCGTGAAGGAATTTTGAATAAAATTGACCGTGGTGTGACAAAACTATCAGCATACGGTGGTTATACCGACCATGAACGTCCGGTCCTGATGTGTGTGGTGGATCAGACGGAGTTCACAAAATTGAAACAACTGGTTCAAACCATTGATCCTACTGCATTTATCATTGTCACGGATGCTTCCGAGGTGTTGGGCGAGGGTTTCAAACGAGCGTAGTGTTGGTATAATATAGCTGTACTTAGTATTTTTTCCTGAGGGGGAATTATAGGTGAAGAAGAAGCTATTAGCACTATTGATGGGTACATCTTTAGTTCTTGCAGCCTGCGGCGGCGCAGACGATGCTGCTGACGACAAGGACACTTCTACAAACGGCGGCGGTGAAACAACAACTGATACGGCTGACGCTGGCGATGCACAAAAGCTTTTTGAGCAGAAATGTTCAAGCTGCCACGGTGCAAATCTTGAAGGCGGTGTAGGGCCTGCACTTGATAAAGTTGGTGCAAACCTATCAAAGGAAGATATTGAAAACATTATTGAAAACGGTAAAGGAGCTATGCCAAAAGGATTGCTTCAGGGAGAAGAAGCTTCTGCTGTAGCATCTTGGCTAGCGGGCAAGAAATAATAAGATAAAATAAAAACGCTCTGTTTAGCAGAGTGTTTTTATTTTTTCCCTAAGCGTTCAATTTACGGCTTAAGTTAGAGCGTTAATATACAACTTGACATAATTTATGACAAATATCGAGTGAAAGCAATATGAAAAAAGAAGGAAAAATCAGTCGAATAAAAGAAATTTACACTAGTATATTAAAGAAATTCAGGAAAATAGTAACAATAGTATTGGGATTGAAAAGAAACTGTAATATTTTTTTCCGTTATTTTGACAACTTATGATGTTATAATGGGTTGTGTGAGAATTTTAGATGGCTAATTAGGTAGTATTTACAAGTATTTTGTCATCCTCTATGTCGAAAGGATGTCGTTTTTTAGCGAAACATGCCGTCTGTTTATTAAAAATTCTTAATACACACTAGATTGCTAGGTGATATATATGATTGAAATGAAAGACGTATATAAGAGATATCCCAATGGCGTTACAGCAGTCAGCGGGATTGATATCCATATTAAGCAAGGTGAGTTTGTTTATGTAGTAGGACCGAGTGGTGCCGGTAAATCCACTTTTATCAAAATGATGTACCGGGAAGAAAAGCCTTCGAGCGGAACGATCACCATTGACGGAGTGAATCTGGCTGCATTAAAGAATACAAAAGTGCCGCTGATGCGCCGTAAAATCGGGGTTGTTTTCCAGGACTTTAAGCTACTCCCAACTTTGACTGTTTATGAGAATGTTGCTTTTGCTCTTGAAGTTATTGAAGAGCATCCGAAGAATATTAAAAAACAAGTCATGGAAACTTTGGAGCTTGTAGGTTTAAAGCATAAAGCAAGAATGCTTCCCACCGAACTGTCAGGCGGGGAGCAGCAGCGTGTTTCCATCGCCAGATCAATCGTAAACTCTCCGAAAGTCGTGATAGCGGACGAGCCTACAGGAAACCTTGACCCGGATACCTCATGGGAAATCATGAACATCTTTGATGAAATCAACACGAGAGGAACGACTGTGGTCATGGCAACTCATAATAAAGAAATTGTCAACACAATTAAGCACCGCGTTATTGCCATTGAAGGCGGAAGGATTGTACGTGACGAGCAAAGAGGTGATTACGGCTATGAAAGCTAGAACATTGGGCCGGCACTTCCGTGAAAGTTTTAAAAGTCTCGGGCGAAACGGCTGGATGACATTTGCTTCGGCAAGTGCGGTCACAGTAACCCTCATTTTAGTTGGCGTATTTTTCGTCATTATGATGAATCTCAACAAGGTGGCTACAACCATTGAAGAGGATGTGGAAATCCGCATTCACATCGATGTTGCTGCAAATGAGCAGGATCAGGAAGTATTACGGCAAAAAGTCGAAGGAATACCCGAAGTCGAAACAGTTGAATTTTCAAATAAGGAAGAAGAGCTTGATAGCTTAATAAACAGCCTTGGTGAAGAAGGCGAAGCCTTCAAACTGTTCGAACAGGATAATCCTCTGAACGATGTATTTATCGTAAAGACGAAAAACCCGGCAGATACAATGAAAGCTGCAAAGCAGATTGAGAAAATGGAATATGCGTCTAAAGTAAAATATGGGCAGGGACAGGTTGAAAAACTATTCAACTTTATCAATGCCGGCCGAAATGTTGGCCTTGTGCTGATTATCGGCCTATTATTTACTGCCATGTTCCTGATTTCCAATACCATTAAAATTACGATTATGTCACGAAGAAAAGAAATTGAGATTATGAGATTGGTAGGAGCAACCAACTCGTTCATCAGATGGCCATTCTTTCTTGAAGGTTTATGGCTTGGATTGCTTGGATCCATTATTCCAATTGCGCTTGTTTCATCAGCATATTATTACGCCTATGATTACTTAGCCCCAAAGCTTGAAGGACATTTTGTCAAGCTGTTGGAGTTTAGTCCGTTTGTCTATCAGATTTCCGGGCTTCTTATCCTGATGGGTGCTCTCATTGGTGTATGGGGAAGCTTGATGTCAGTCAGAAAGTTCCTGAAAGTTTAAACCAAATCAAAGAAGGCCCTGCGGTGGGGGAAACCTGTCCAGGAGCCTTCAAGCTTTATCATTATATTAGACGATTCAGAGTAGCTAAACGTTTCAGACTTGGATGAAATATAGAACGATTAACCTGTACATATGGTGTTCATTGAAAGGAGAAATCGGAAATTGAAGAAATCCATCATCACCTTATCATTGGCTGCCGTTCTGGGTTTTGGCAGCATAACAGTGGGGATGCCTGTTGAGAAGGCGTCTGCAGCAAATAAACTAAACGATTTAAACAGTCAAAAGAACCAAATTAACGAAAAGCGTTCTGGAGTAGAGTCGAAATTAAACAGTACAGATAAAAAGATCGGCGAAAACCAGAGCGAGCAGCAATCTGTAAACAATGAGATTGAGCGTCTGGATAAAGCGATCAGTGATGCTTTAGCTAAAATTGAAGAAAAGAATCAAGAGATTGCAGATACTAAAAAGGAAATTGAGAAACTAGAAGCAGAAATTAAAGTATTAGTAGAGCGCATCAAAAAGCGTAATGAGTTATTAAAAGATCGTGCACGTAACTACCAGGAAACTGGCGGAATGGTGAGTTATATTGATGTTTTAATGGGTGCGCAGAGCTTTGGAGATTTTGTTGAACGTGTTGGAGCGGTGGCAACAATCGTAGAAGCTGACCAGGATATTCTAAAAGCGCATCAAGCTGATAAAGACGAGCTTGAGAAAAAACAGAATCAGGTAAAAGAAGAGCTAGCCTCTTTAGAAACAATGCGTGCCGAGCTTGAAGGCATGAAAAAGAGCTTAAACGCTCAAAAAGCGGAGAAAGATAAACTACTTGCATCCCTAAAGCATAAAGAAAAGGAAATGCATGCCCACAAGCTTGAACTGTCTGAAGAAAAAGAGATTCTTGCAGCGCAGGAAGCGGCAATTCAAAAAGCGATCAAACTGGAGAAGGAAAGACAGGCAGAAGCAGCAAGACAAGCTGAACTTGCAAAACAAAAGGCTGCAGCAGAAGCAGCTAAAGCAGCTAAAAAGAGCAATTCTCCATCAGCAGGAAGTGGCTCATCATCTGACAGCGGCTCATCAGGCAGCCCTCAGGTTACACCACCTTCCGTATCAAGCGGTGTATGGACAAAACCTGCTTCAGGAAGACTTTCCTCTGGTTTTGGGGGTCGTTCATTAGGTAATCACTTTGGAGTAGACATTGCTTCAGGCGGCACAGTTCCGATTGTGGCGGCAGCAGATGGGGTTGTCATCCGTTCTTATTACTCCAGCAGCTATGGAAATGCGATTTTCATTGCTCACTCTATAGACGGACAAACTTACACTACCGTTTATGCTCATATGAGTAGCCGTATTGTTGGCTCTGGCCAGACTGTTTCTAAAGGTCAGCAAATCGGCGTCATGGGTAATACCGGACAATCTTACGGCCAGCATTTACACTTTGAACTTCACAGAGGTTCTTGGAATGCAGGCAAAACAAATGCAATCAATCCAATTGGCATCGTGCCTATTTAAAAAATGTCGTTAAGTGGAAGGAGCATAGCTTCTTCCACTTTTCTTTTACCCGAAAAGAGGGTCTTTAATCCTATGAGCCATTTGTTTTTAAAATAGTCTCAAGCAAAAGAAATCATAACTCGTCCATCCCCTACATAGAATGAAATAAGCGAAGACATCCCGCTCCCTTTGCGGGCTGTTTTTATTTACTTAAAAATCGGGGAAGACCGCTGACGCTGAAAATACAGGAAACGCAGCAAACTGGAAAGGGAGATGACGATGAGCAGAAAGTGGATCGCCGTTCTGATGACGGGATCATTGCTGACAGGAGCTGGCGGTACATATGCAGGCATGCAATGGCTGGCAAAGGAAGCTCCGCAGACAGGAGCCCCAAATCAATTAATAGATTCCAAAGAAAACGGAAAACAAGTGGATCAAGAGAAGATAGAAAAGATGGAAACAGCCTATCAGCTGATTTTAAATAGCTATGTGGAAAAAGTAGGAGAAAAGCAGCTTGTGGAGGGAGCCATCCAAGGCATGCTTGCAACCCTCGAAGACCCATACT
This sequence comes from Cytobacillus firmus, assembly GCF_023715565.1. Lineage (GTDB taxonomy): Bacteria > Bacillota > Bacilli > Bacillales > Cytobacillaceae > Cytobacillus > Cytobacillus firmus_C. The sequence goes on from NZ_JAMBOJ010000002.1 coordinate 92,777, forward strand.
CAGTTTATATGGATGAAAAAACGGCAAAACAATTCAGTGATACATTGGAATCTTCTTTTGAAGGGATCGGTGCAGAAGTCAGCATGGAGGACGGGAAAATCATTATTGTGGCGCCTTTTAAGGATTCACCGGCTGAAAAGGCGGGCCTGAAGCCAAAAGACGAAATCTTAAAAGTGGATGGGGAAAGTGTGAAGGGTCTTGATTTATATAAAGCGACCATGAAGATCCGCGGTAAAAAAGGCACAAAGGTAGAGCTTGAAGTTGCGCGCCAGGGACTAAAAGAGCCTTTAAAGGTAGAAGTAAAAAGAGATGAGATTCCTCAAATTACTGTTTACTCTGAAATCAAGAAGGAAAGAGGAAAAGAGATAGGGTATCTGGAGATCACCTCCTTTTCCGAAGATACATCGAAAGAATTTGCGAAACAGCTGACTGAAATGGAACAGAAGGGGATTGAAGGGCTTGTTATTGATGTGCGCGGAAATCCCGGTGGCCTCCTGACCTCTGTTCAGGAAATCCTGAAGGAATTAGTTACGGCTGACAAACCCTATTTGCAGATTGAGAAGCGGAACGGTGAGAAAATGAGATATTTTTCCACACTTGAAAAGCCAAAAAGTTATCCGATTGCCGTTCTTGTGGATAAAGGAAGTGCCTCTGCCTCGGAGATTCTTGCCGGCGCCCTGAAGGAAGCGGAGGATTACGCCATTATCGGTGAGAAATCATTTGGAAAAGGGACAGTTCAGCAGCCTGTTCCGATGGGGGACGGCAGCAATATCAAACTCACATTATTTAAATGGCTGACGCCGGACGGAAACTGGATTCATAATAAAGGAATCCAGCCTACCCTTGAGGTGAAACAGCCGGACATCTATCAAACTCATCCTTTGCAGGTGGATAAGCCTTTGACAAAGGATATGAATAATGAAATGGTGAAGAATGCACAGGGAATTCTGGCGGGTCTGGGATATGCCCCGGGCAGGACAGATGGCTATTTCAATGCTTCCACTGAAGCAGCAGTGAAAGTCTTTCAGCAGCAAAAAGAGCTTGAAGCAACCGGCCGAATAGACAAAAAAACCGCAGCAGCGCTCGAACAGGCCGCCATCGAAGAAATGAAAAAAGAGCAGAACGATCTGCAGCTGCAGACGGCTTTGAGATATGTAGCCAAGTGACACAAATAGTGACAGGCACCACCCGAATTTTGTCGAATGAAGCAGGAGGATTTTTTCCTTCTGCTATTTTTTATTTAAAGTGAGATTGGAATAGGTTTTGTAAGGTGCTTTTGGTAGAATATAGAGTAATAGAGTTTTTCTGTTGTTTTCATAATTCATGAGAATTTAGAAATAGAGGCTGGTGGCAATTTTGATAGAAGAGTGGATTTTTGAGTTTTTAAAGGGAACGGGAAAGCTGTTGTTGAATCCGGTATTTTATTACCTGTTTTTTGTGGCAGCCTTTTTAGGTATTTCCCGTGTGAAGCGAGAGCGGAAGGACTTTTCGGTCCGTGTTGAAAATGCCTACTTTGAGTTAAGGCAGCTCCTTCCGCTGGGAATTCTGACAGGTCTCGCCGTAAGCGTTGTGATGGTGGGAGCGGGACTAGTCCTGCCGTTGGAGACGATTGTGTTTACTGCTGCACTTACGTTCCTGTGGAGCTTAACGGCAAAAGTGAGGTGGATGGCGCCAGTTTATACGCTGGGTTTTGCCTTTTTCGCCACAATGTTTGCTTTTGAACAGGAGTGGCCATTGCCGTCATTCGCCCAGTCGGCGTCAGATGTTGACTCTTCCATCTTTCCATCTATCGCTGTTCTTCTTGCTCTTCTGGTGATTGCAGAAGGCTTCCTGATTATAAGAAACGGCCGAAAAGGCACATCTCCAAGACTTGTAAAGAGCAAAAGAGGACAAACTATCGGCATTCACGAGTCCAAAAGGATCTGGATGGTGCCTGTGTTTCTATTGATTCCGGGAGAGGCGCTGCAGTTGCCGTTTGAGTGGTGGCCAATGATATCGATTGGCGGTGAAACGTATTCACTTATTCTTGTTCCGTTTTCAATCGGATTTCATCAGCGAATCCAAGGCACGCTTCCTAAAGAGGCAACAGCCCTGCTGGGACAAAGAATAAGCGTGTTTGGCATACTGTTATTACTTATATCAGCTGCAGGCTATTGGTATCCGCTTGCTGCTGTGGGTGCAGCGGCACTTGCGATCATCGGACGTGAATTCATCTCGCTCCGCCAGAAAATGGCAGAGGATCAGGCCCCATTTTATTTTTCCAAACGCAATCAGGGAATCATGGTACTCGGCGTAGTTCCCGATTCACCAGCTGATAAAATGTCTCTTGGAGTGGGAGAGGTTGTTACAAAAGTCAATGGCGTGAAAATCCAGGATGAGAAAGGCTTTTATGAGGCTCTGCAAAAGAACGGCGCTCACTGCAAGCTTGAAGTCTTTGATGTGAACGGGCAGGTTCGTTTCGTTCAGCGTGCTCTCTATGAAGGTGACCATCATGAACTGGGTCTGCTGTTTGTACAGGATGAAAAAAAGTGGGATAGTGAAGCAGTTTAGTGTAGTTTTTCATTAATTACCGGAATGCGTTCGAAATTTACCGGAATGATTTTCAAAATCGACTGGAATCATTCCGTAATTATTAGGAATGTAATTCATTATTAAACGGAATGCAAATAGCCCAATAGATTGTGGGCTGTTTGTTTATTTTCTGAAAAATAAAGAATTGGAACGGTGATAAACTATGGGGAGATTAATACTAATACCACGACCTCAAAATGGAGAAAGTTTAAAAAGCTATTTGTTACGCCTATCAATGGCAAACCATTATGATTCAATTTCGTGGATTTACGAGTTAAGCAATTTAAAAAGAAATAGTACATACCTTTTATCTCCCCATAAAAGTGACTTAAACCACCTATCTGATTTAGTGGGAATCCCATGTAATAAATTATGGAAATTAACTTTTGAAAATGAGTTTAATGATTATTTATCTAAAGATTACTATACTCAATTGATTTATAGGAGCGGAATAATTAATAAGCATTCGAAAGTATGTCCTATTTGTATAACTGGTGATAAATATGAACAAAAAATATGGGATATAAAAATTAACTTAGCTTGTAATAAGCATAAAATTTTACTCATTAATAAGTGCTCAAAATGTCACAACTTAATTTTGTAGAAGAGAAACAATATTGAATATTGTATGTGTGGTTTTCCACTAGGGGATATCCTTAATACATATGGTAAGCTTATTAACCTTTTTTGCCAAGCAATTGACCATCTATTTTGATTATGAGAAATTTAGCAATAAAATTTACAGCACAAATAAAAAATACCAAAAACTAATAATTGATGCATTTGAAATTTTTATGCAGTGGCCAAACAATTATTATGCTCTTTTAAATGATATTCGAAGTTTGCGCATGGATCAAAAAGGATCTAGGCTACAATTATCAGGCGTGTACAAGGTATTCATAGAAAGTTCAGTTTACCTGAATTCTCCTTTCTAAGGGATGAATTTTATAACTTTATGAGAGAAGATAATATAAGGAATCACAAACTAGTTAGATCAAAGACTACTTTAAATGAAGGTTCAAATTTCTTAAATTCAATTAAAATTACAAAATTATTAAAAATGAAACCAAACTCAATAAAGGTGTTAGTTAGAAATGGAATTATAGAAGGTGATTACAAGGATTTTTCGAGTCATGAGCAGTTATTGATTCCAAAAGAATCCGTCGAAAAATATAATGCATTGCATTGGTAAAAGAAAACTTGGGGTTAAAAAAAATTCAATATTAAAAAGGAAACAGGTTTGGTTTGTTCTCTTTCATTCCTCATTTATTTAGTAATGGTGAAGTTGAGATAAGAAGCGTAGAATCAATAACTTGGAACCGACCGGAATAAGTTTGGAGCTGTCATTAAAGGCACCTTTTCTTATAGTACTAGAGGGGCAGGTTTATTTAATAAGAAAATAAACTGTTATGGCGTATTGGACCTAAATGTGACATAAAAAGAGACAGGTTTCCCTGTCAATTTACTAAGATTATCTAGCTTGTCAGAAATATCTCTTGGAATTTTCCACTTTTCCTGCTGCTATTTAAGGGATTTATCCAGCCCAAATTACATTTTGGAGTTTAATTTTTCCCCTGGTAAGCCTCGATTTCCGCCTTTTTCCTAACTAAGAACTCTTTTGAAAGATTTGCTAAGTAAAATCCAATAACAATACCTATAAAATTTAATATTACATCATCAATATCAACTGATCTTGTTCCAAAATTATTTATATGTAATATATACTGTACAAATTCTATTATTATCGGGGAACCTATCGCTACAGGGAATAAAATTTTCTTGTTTACCTTATTAAAACTTAATAAAAGTAGTATGCCTAATGGTAAAGTTATTAAAATGTTACCTATCACATTAGTGACAGCAACAAAAATGTTTATATGGCCTTGAAAAAGATCCATAGTATAAGTAAAGATAGTTTTAAGAGGTACTAGGTTCAAACGTAAATAATTTAAAGTAGCAACTGGCATTAACCAAACTATGAAAATCAAATAGTTTAAATATGTTATTGATAATAATCTAATCGCTTCAACAATCGGGTTTATCGGGTATTTTTTTTTAAAAAGTAGTCTAATAAATATATATATGGAGCATGAAGGAATTACTAAATATAATAAAACGTCAAATAGCCAATTCATACTATTTCCTCTTTTGGATAATTTATTTAGTAGAAGAAGGTTCCAGAAAAGGAACCTTCTTTTATTTATTGATTTATTGTACCGCTACCTTTAATGCTGTATCCAGTAGAGTCAGATTTAAATACAGATACTACATAATCTCCAGAGCTAATAGTTCCAAACGATTTTGTGTAAGATGATCCATTAGCTGGAATTCCTGAAACGGCATATGCTTTTAAAAATTTTGATAAATTAACTTGATAATCTGATTTTGTTGACTGGACACTTCCACTTGAATTGTATGTATTTGCTTTAACTGTAGTTTTCGCAGTTGCAGCCTTTAAAGAGTGTTTTGTACTTCCGGTAACACTAGACCGAATGTCAAAACTGTAGGAACCGCTATATGCAGCAGCTATACTAGGTAAAGCTAAGGAACTAACTAACAAACTAGATAATACCATTTTTTTACCGAATTTCACAACTACCATTCCCTTCTATTAAATTAACATTTTTTTACTGCTTTTACATATTATTATAAAATAATACATTTTTAAACATATAATTTCAATATTATGGTAGAATTAGATTTGTTTTTAATTTACAGTGGAGGGCAAACAAGGAATGTCAGAAATTATTAGAGCTAATGAAATTTACAAAACATATAATACCTATAACAATCAAAGTATTTTAAAAAAATATACAGTTTTCTATAAGTAAAGGAGAAATCAGCATAATTGAAGGAAAAAGTGGATCAGGTAAATCCACTTTGTTAAGTATATTAGGGGGTATGGAACAACCTACAAAAGGGAAGGTATACTACAATAATCATTCGCTATATGATTTATCTGATTATGAACAATCAAAAATACGAGGCGAAAAGTTTGGTTTTATTTTTCAGTCCTTCCAATTAATCCCGGAATTAACAGCTAAAGAGAACATTGAATTACCTTTGGAGTTTATTGGTAATAATAAATCCGAATGGAAGGTTTTTGAATTGGCTGAAGAACTGGGTATAAAATATCAATTAGATAAAAAACCTCCTTTTTTATCTGGTGGGGAACAACAGAGAGTTGCTATCGCAAGGGCGTTAATTACATCACCAGAAGTCATTTTTGCTGATGAGCCTACAGGAAATCTCGATGAAAATACCAGTAAGGTAATAGTCAATTTACTTACCAAATTATGTTTACAGCAGCATGTATCACTAGTTGTGGTTACTAACAGCTTCAAAGGATGATTTTAAAATATTTGCACAAGGCTTCGCTCGTAAACTCATTCGAACATACTATTCAATGGTAATGGTACGTTCTCAGATTTGGACGACACGTCTTCACGACCAGTGTGATGTCTTTATTCACCATTTCCCAGAAAAAGAATCAATTATTCGTACACTGCTAAATTGGATAGATGAGCCTCCGACGGACCGAGAGGCTGTGTATGAGTTGTTTAAGAGTGAGGGTGAATGGGCTAGTGCAAACTTTTCGATGGCCCATTATCCAATTCTGTCCGTTCAAAGCAGTTCTTAAAGCTTTTGAAAAAGGAGGAGGGCGAGTATGAATCAATGATTCAGCGGGTATGCAGGCAGCTTGCTGACGCTGGACTATACGGAGAAAGTTAAATGAGTGGGACTTAGTTGAAAGTCAAGCATTTAAGTGAGGTTTGAATGTTCGGAAAATAACTGGTACAAGGAACTGCCACTCTTTATGGCGGATTTTTTTATGAGCAATATCTCTCTGTACTATTACTCAATTCCTGAATGGCACGATTTAATAGTCTAAAATCATGAAGTATTTGCTTTTTAATTCTCGTATCCTTACAGCGTTCTAAATCCTGCATCAATTGCTCCAATTCCTTTTTAAACATATCAATTGTATTCATTTCAGTTCACCTCTGGAGTCCCTTTCTAATGGTATGGTTACTACTACCCTTACTGCAAAAGAGTAAACCTGGTTTATAGTTATAATTACCTAAAAATTGTATAGGTATTATTTCCTTGAAATCAGCCGTTGATTTACATATATTAACTGTTAATCAAAAATCACTTGAAACCTTTTCAAATGAAACACGTAATAGAAGGTAAGGTCTTCATGGAAGAAAACATCATCAATATGGTATTCTTACATTAACAATTTAAAGAGAAAAGGTGACAATGTGGCAAAGAAAAAACTGCATTACTGGACTTTGCAATTACTGATAATTTTAACAATCATCTATGTATCAACAAAAATTTCTTTTCTGTTTTTACCGGTCGGCATCTTTGTATCTACTCTGTTTTTTCCGATCATTATAACGGGATTTCTGTATTTCTTATTGAACCCGCTGGTCAGATTGCTGCAACGCTATAAGGTGCCAAGAACGGTAGCTATTTTAATCATTTATGCAGCTGTTATCGGTTTAGTGACGCTTGTGATTGGCAACATTGCGCCTCTTATCAGCAGACAGGTTACTGAATTATTCAATGATCTGCCGGGATATGCGAAAACGACAAGAGACTTTGTTAATTCAATGTCTAACACCGAAGAGTTTAAGTGGTTTTTGGCACAGGACTACATATCGATACAAGAAATTGAAGCACGCATTATGGATTATGCCAATACCCTCCCAAGCCGATTGACACAGGGAGTAGCGGGCATTGTCAGCCTGATCACGAATATTGCGATCACGATTGTAACGGTGCCTTTCCTGTTGTTTTATATGTTCAAAGATGGCGATAAGTTTCCTGCCGCCGTTTCGAAGTTTCTTCCTGTTGCTTACAGAGAAGAAGGAGTTAAAACCCTTAAGGAAACAGGTGAAACCCTTTCTTCTTACATTCAGGGGCAGATTACTGTGGCGCTGTTTGTGGGGACACTATCATTTATTGGTTATTTAATCATCGATCTGCCTTATGCGCTGGTTATGGCGCTGATTGTGGCCATCACTAATATCATTCCATATGTTGGACCATTTCTTGGCGGTGCACCTGCCGTAATCGTCGCACTTTTTGACTCGCCGACTAAGGCTCTTCTGGTTGTCGTGGTCATCGTGATTGCCCAGCTGGTCGAAGGAAACGTGCTATCACCGCTGATTCTCGGAAAAACCTTAAACACACATCCGGCCACGATCATTATCCTATTGCTGGTTGCAGGCAATCTTGCCGGAATTCTTGGCATGATTCTGGCGATTCCTACCTATGCTGTGACTAAAACAATTGTTTTAAATACAATAAAGTTTTTAAGGGCGAGGAAAGCAGCTCGGCTTGAGGAATCGGTTACGTGATGATAAGAATGCTCCTTTGCGGAAAGGGGCTTTTTGCTGTATTTGTATATAAAGTTATAATGAAAATAAAACGAAAGCAGTGATCCCCATGTGTCTAATCCTTTTTGCATACAAAGTACATCCGACATATAAGCTGATTGTTGCAGCCAATCGCGACGAATTTTACGAGCGTCCTACTGCACCTGCACATTATTGGGAGGACCATCCACACATTCTCGCCGGACGGGATTTGAGGAAAATGGGAACGTGGATGGGTATCACTACAAATGGAAGCTTTGCAGCTCTGACAAATTACCGTGATCCGAATGAAGTGACAGAAGGCAAGATGTCGAGGGGAGATTTGGTGGCGGATTTTTTAAAGGGCAATGCTTCACCTGCTGACTTTATGAACAGAGCATCTGAACATCGCAGTAATTATCCCGGCTACAATCTGCTGGCAGGCAATTTGGAGGATCTCTTTTATTATTCGAACGTGAAGGATCGTATAGAGAAGCTTCAGCCGGGGATATACGGGGTCAGCAATCATGTGCTGGATACAGAATGGCCAAAGGTGAAAAAAGGGAAGGAGGGCTTATCTGCTCTATTAGAAAATGCAGACGGGGACTTAACAGAAGGCCTGTTTGCAATTCTCCGGAATACTGACCCTGCCCCGGATGAGTTATTTCCGAAAACAGGAGTTTCTCTTGAATGGGAAAGAATTCTATCTCCTTTATTTATCAAAAGTGATGGCTACGGAACCAGGAGTTCAACTGTGCTGCTGATGTCAGAGGATGAAATTTTTTACAAGGAAAGGGTTCAGATTGGGGATGAGAGGCAGGAACAGGACTTTATCCTTTAAAAAAGAAGCCAGCTCAGGCATCTGGCTTCTAGCATTCAGGCAAACGGCAAAGTAATCTGCACCGTTGTGCCTTCATTTTCCCTGCTGTGGATGTAAAGGTTTCCGCCGTGGTTTTTAATTATTTTTTTGCAGATCATGATGCCAAGGCCTGTCCCTTTTTCTTTTGTGCTGTAAAACGGCTCTCCCAATTTGGCGAGGCGTTCTTCCGGAATGCCGATTCCTTCATCCTCGATAGTGATGATGGCAGAGTGGTCCTCCTGGCGGATATCGACATTTATTTTGCCGCCCATTGGCATGGCTTCCATTGAGTTCTTAATGATGTTTATCAGCACCTGTTTAATTTTATCTTTTTCACATTTCACGAAGAATTCTCCGGGTGACTTAGTTAATTCGATCAGGATATTTTCCATGACTGCCTGGCTGTTCAATAGAGTAATCACACTTTTTACAACGTTTGTCAGGCATGTTTCTTCTATTTCGGTTATTTGAGGCTTAGCAAGAACGAGCAGGTCATTGACGATGCCTTCAATACGTTCCAGCTCATTAAGAATGACTTCTGCAAAATTATCTTTACGTTCTTCGTATAATAGCTGTGTAAAGCCTTTTATGGCTGTTAGCGGGTTGCGGATCTCATGGGCAATGCCTGCCGCAAGCTGACCGACCACGGAAAGCTTTTCAGCATTCTGCAGCTTTTCTTCAGTCTTCTTTTGTCCAGTTACATCTTTGATAATGATCTGGTAGACCTTTCTGTTTTTAAAAGTGGTTGGAATCAGCTGGACTTCGGCTTTTCTTATTTGTCCGTCCGTCCGGATCAGGTTAAGCTCAAAATTTACGCTCAGCTTTGTTTGCAGAAAATCATCGAGGGTGGAATGTTCTGAAGGAGGAGTGTAGTCGTGGAGGGAAGTGCCTATTATCTCTTTGATGCTCGTGAACCCGAAGAGTTTCTTTCCTTCATTATTGATATAGGTCCAAATTCCCTTTTGTGTCACCATTCCGATCGTATCCTTGGAGTACTCCACCAGAAAGCGGTACTTCTCCTGCGTTTCAAGAATTTCCTCTTCCATGATAATTCTCTGTGTCATATCCCGGATGATGCACATCATATCTTTATCTTCATTTATGACTGAAAAATTGGCTTCTAGCCATAGGTAATGGCCCTCCTTATGTTTGAAGCGAAAAGTCTCCCGTTTATGCGGAAGTTGTTCAAGATCTGCCAATGCATCTCTAAGAAGATCCCGGTCATTTGGATGGCAATATGTATAAAGACTGCTTCGATAAAAGTCCTGCTGCGAATACCCCAGCATCGGCAGGCAGGAAGGCGATACATATAAAGCAATGCCTTCTTTTGTCACTCTTGCAATCACATCGCTGGAGTGTTGAATGGCCAGCTGCAGATTCCTCGCTTCAACTTTGTCCGCGCATAAATCTGCCGGATTTTCGGTCATAATCATTTTGTCCCTCCTTTTTTGGAAAAATGACACTTTTCCATTATTATACATGAGTCAGGGTCCCAGACACATAGGATTTAACTATCATTTTTTTAACCAAATGAAAATATTAAAAAATTTTTATTGACTTCCTTCACTTTAAGGTGGTAAAGTAATAAACATATAAAAATCGCATATGAAAAATCTTCTTATCCAGAGAGGTTGAGGGACTGGCCCTATGACACCTCGGCAGCGGACAAAAGTGTACCGTGCCAAATCCAGCAAGCTTTGCTTGAAAGATGAGAAGAGGACCATTGATAAATGCTGCCCTCTTCTTTCTATAGAAGAGGGTTTTGTGTTACGCGGAGAAATTACATCAAGATGCTATTCATAAACATATGAATAATTCTTATCAAGAGAAGCAGAGGGACCTGGCCCAATGAAGCTTCGGCAGCAGGCAAAACGCACTGTGCCAAATCCAGCAGGCAAAAAGCCTGAAAGATAAGGAGAGGACTTTTAAAAAACCTCTTCTGATGGAAGGGGTAAATTTCAGAATGTAATTCTTAGTTTTCTTATAGGTATAGTTGTGAATCGGAAGGTGACAGGTACCTATACCAGTTCATCAAATTGGTATAGGTACCTGTCACCAACAAAGGACGTCACCACCAAAGGACGTCACCACCAAAGGACGTCACCAACAAAGGACGTCACCAACAAAGGAGAGATGCGGCATGATAGAGTTTCAGAATTTAAAGAAGGTCTATGAAAGCGGGGGGCAGCAGGTAGCTGCTCTGGATGGAATAGATTTAAGGATTAATAAGGGTGAGATTTTTGGAGTGATTGGCTTCAGTGGTGCGGGTAAGAGCTCTTTGATCCGCTGTGTCAATTGGCTGGAGAAGCCGACTTCAGGAAAGGTCATTGTGAGCGGGCATGATTTGACGGCTTTATCAGTAAAAGAAATTCGTGAAGTGAAAAGAAACATAGGGATGGTCTTTCAGCACTTTAACCTTCTAAACTCAAAAACCGTGTTTGCCAATGTAGCGATGCCACTCACGCTGGCTAAGATCCCAAAAGAGGAAATAAAAAAGCGTGTCCATGAACTCTTAGATTTTGTGGGGCTTGCCGATAAGGCACACAGCTATCCTGATCAGCTGTCAGGCGGGCAAAAGCAGCGGATTGGGATCGCCAGGGCGCTGGCAACCCAGCCTTCCATTCTATTATGTGATGAAGCAACGTCAGCTCTGGATCCGCAGACCACCAGCTCGATCCTGCAGCTGCTGAAAAAAATAAATAAAGAATACAACATTACCATCCTGATCATTACCCATGAAATGTCTGTCATCAGAGAGATCTGTGACCGTGTTGCTGTCATTGAGGCAGGAAAAATTATTGAAGAAGGAACCGTCTTCAATGTCTTTTCCTCACCCAAAACACAAACAGCGAAAAACTTTGTCAGCACAGTTATGAATGATCAAATACCTGACTCCATTAAGCAAGTGATTGAAAAACAGCAAGGGCTTCAAAAGGTATTCAGAATCAACTTTGTCGGAAACTCTGCCGGGCAGCCGCTGCTCTCGCAAGTTGCCAAAAAGTTTAATATCGACTTCAACGTCCTGTTTGGAAATATTACTGAACTGCAGGGAACACCATTTGGCAACCTGATTGTCGAATTCCAGGGTCCGGACAGTGAAATAAAACGCGCTATTCAGTACATCAGCCATGAACAAGTTTCAATAAAGGAAGTGACGTCACGTGCTAGTTAACCAGGAAAAAATTATCGAAGCCTTAATCGAAACGGTCCAAATGGTGGCTTTCTCATTGCTGTTTTCAGCTCTTATCGGACTGCCGCTTGGCATATTGCTTGTTGTGACAAGAAAAGGGCATCTCTTAGAAAACACCGTTGTTTTTAACATCATAAACAGCATTATTAATATTTTCAGATCAGTCCCCTTCATCATTTTAATGGTAGCCATCATCCCAATCACGAGAATGATTGTCGGAACATCGATTGGAACTGCTGCAGCCGTAGTGCCGCTCGTCTTTTATGCAGGACCATATATTGCGAGATTAATAGAAAATTCACTGCTTGAAGTAGATCCGGGAGTCATTGAAGCGGCAGAAGCAATGGGAGCGACACCTGGCCAGATCATTATAAAGTTCCTGATTCCTGAAGCACTCAGTTCGCTGGTATTAGGCTTTACCATTGCGACAATCGGTCTGGTCGGAGCATCAGCCATGGCCGGGGCAGTCGGAGGCGGGGGTCTTGGTGACCTTGCCATTACATATGGTTATCAACGATTTGATACAACCGTCATGCTAATTACCGTTGCAATTTTAGTGGTCATGGTTCAGGGCCTGCAGTCATTCGGAAATATTTTATCCAAAAAAATCAGAAGAAGATAACTTAGGAGGAAAAACTTCAATGAAAAAACTATTTTTATCATTCATTATTTTAGCATTGGCTGTGTTCACTGCGGCATGCTCAAGCGCAACTGGCGGAGAAGAAACTAAGAAGGTTAAATTGGGTGTCAGCGGATCAGATACACGCATTTGGGATTTTATTGCTGAAAAGGCTGAGAAAGAAGGCATTGAAATTGATGTTGTGACATTCTCTGACTATGTACAGCCAAACGTTGCCCTTGCAGAAGGTGAACTGGATGTAAATGCATTCCAGACAGTTGCTTATTTCGACACTTTTATTAAAGAGCATAATATGGATCTTTCACCGATTGCGACAACTGTTTTAGCTCCAATGGGCCTTTATTCAGAAAAGGTAAAAACAGTCGAAGACATTCCGGAAGGCGGCAAAATTGCCATTCCAAATGATGCTTCAAATGGGGGAAGAGCCCTTCTATTACTGGAGGAAGCCGGCCTGATCAAATTATCCGAGGACTATGACGGTAATCTGGACTTGAATAAAATCGTTGAAAACAAAAAGAACCTAGAATTTGTAGAAATGGTATCAGCGCAGACGCCGCGTGCACTTCCGGATGTGTCGGCTTCAGTCGTCAATAATGGAATTGCTGTAGACGCCGGCTTTAATCCAACTAAGGATTCAGTGTTTATTGAAAGCGAAACCGCTACACCTTATGTAAATATCATTGCTGTCAGAACAGAGAACAAGGATAACAAAACTCTTAAGAGAATTGCGGAACTTTACCAGGAAGATGATGTAGCTGATTTCATCACGAAAGAATATGACGGAAGCATGATCCCTACATTCATTCCATTAAGTGATATTGGCTGGTAATTAAAATATAAAAGGAGGAACAATGATGACGGCATCTGTAAAAGCACTATCCGAACTGAAAGAAGCGATCAGGAAGAATGTTGATAATAACAAGGAACTTTACCTTTCTGCAAGCCACCAGATCCATGCAAACCCGGAAATAGGAAATGAGGAGTTTTTTGCTTCAGGCTTGCTCTCAGGAATCCTTGAGAAGGAAGGGTTTGAAGTAGATCGGGCAGTAGCTGGGCATGAAACAGCTTTCCTGGCCCGAAAGAAATCTGATAAACCAGGGCCGTCCATTGCATTCCTTGCAGAATATGATGCCCTTCCCGGATTGGGCCATGGATGCGGCCACAATATCATAGGTACGACAAGTGTGGCAGCAGCCATTGCGTTAAGCAAGGTTCTTGATGATATAGGAGGAGAAGCAGTAGTGTTTGGAACCCCTGCAGAAGAGGGTGGGCCGAATGGAAGTGCAAAAGGAAGCTTTGTGAAGCATGGCTTGCTTGAAGGCGTTGATGCCGCTCTTATGGTTCATCCGTCAAACCAAACACGACTGACCAGTTCGTCACTGGCAGTTGATCCGCTTGACTTCGAGTATATCGGCAAGCCTGCCCATGCAGCCGCTTCACCGGAGGAAGGAATCAATGCCCTTGATGCTGTTATTCAGCTGTTCAACGGAATAAATGCTCTCCGCCAGCAATTGAAGGATGATGTGCGGATCCATGGAATTATTACTCATGGCGGCGATGCTCCAAATATTATCCCTGAGTATGCAAAAGCCAGATTCTTCATCCGTGCTTCAACCAGAACACGTTTGAATGAGGTAACACGGAAGGTTAAAGCTGTCGCTGAAGGTGCTGCACTGGCAACAGGAGCAAAGCTGAATGTCATTGCATTTCAAAACGAAGTAGATAACCTGCTGTTAAATAAGACATATGACCAGGTGTTTAAAGAAGTGATTAAAGACTTGGGAGAAACCGTAGTGGAAGGGGACCGGGATGGAATCGGTTCGACGGATGCCGGCAATATCAGCCAAGTGGTGCCAACCATTCACCCTTATATCAAAATTGGTGCTGATGATCTCGTCGGCCATACTGTTCCATTCCGTGAAGCCGCATCATCGGCAAAAGGAGACGAAGCACTGATAACCGGAGCAAAGGGACTAGCTCTCACAGCATTCCAGCTAATAACGAAACCGGAACTGATTAAATCCATTAAACATGAATTTCAAGAGCGGAAAGCCGCTGAATAGGTGAGAAAGCTATCCTTTTCCGGGATAGCTTTTTCTCACTTTTGTGAGTGTTTACTCAAAAATTGTAGAGTTCTTTCCCTATGTTGCTGAGTCTTTTCTTCTTTTCTCAGTTCACCTTTGCCTACTGTTCCTTCATCCGTTCCTGTGCCATCCGGATAAGTTCCTTCACCATGCTGCCGCCAATCTTACCGCCGACAGTTCCTGCCTGTTTGGATGTAAGCCGGCCATTATAGCCTTGCTTCAAAGGCACACCTGCCTCCTCAGCAATTTCATATTTCACTGCATCAGGATTTTCTCTGTCAACATGATATCCCTGGTTCGCCATTACCTGATTTTTCAGCTGGTCCAATGCATCTCTTGATTCCGGTACTAGCGGGCGTCTTTTTCTTCTGGCCATGAAGCATTCCTCCATAAAAAGTTCTTTTTCTTATTATGTGAAAGAACGCTTGGAATAACACTGAAAAAAACTTGTACATCCTCCGGTGAAAAGCTATTCTAATGGTAGAAACCTTGAGTTTTTTGTGAAAAACCAAAAGAAGGTGTTTTAAATGGGGTTAAAATACTTGTCAGCGCTCCTGCTTCCTGGACTGCTCGTATTGTTTTTTACAAGAGTCAGCTATAATCGTGTAATCGGGCTGGTGCTGACGGTGGGACTTATTGCTGCTTCTGTATATAAAGGCTACACCAATTCATTTGCCCTAATTGTTATAGACGCATTTTCACTGACTGTCGGGTTTTGGTACGCCCAAAAATTAAAGCCGAAAATAAAGCCAAGTGCGGAATAAATTTTGCAGAGCCTGTCGAACAAACCTTTCGACAGGTTTTTTATTTAATTATACAACAGCTGTTTTTAGGCATACTCATATCAGCTTTTAATGGAATTCAATCAAACGTTTGATTAAACTTAAAGCGATCAATCAAACGTTTGATTAACCTTTCTTCGACAATCCCCTCAAAATTTCGTCATATTTCCCAAGCAATGTTTTCTTAGTGAATACAGAAAAACGAATATCCGTTCGCATATTGTTGGTTTGTTTTAGGCTCTTTGTGGTAGAATGATGATATGAGTTTTGAGTAAAAAACTGACAAATCAGCGCTGCATCCCGGATTTTAAAATTATTTCAATGCTGGTTTGTGATTAATAAATAGATAAAAGTAATTTGAACGGGAGGCTTTTAGGTGAAGGATCAATTTGAATTAGTCTCAAAATATTCCCCGCAGGGCGACCAGCCCGGGGCAATCAAAGAAATTGTGAAGGGAATCAACTCCGGCAAGAAGCACCAGACACTTCTGGGTGCAACAGGAACGGGTAAGACTTTCACGATTTCGAATGTCATAAAAGAAGTAAACAAGCCGACGCTTGTTATTGCCCATAATAAAACACTTGCAGGTCAGCTATACAGTGAATTCAAGGACTTTTTTCCAAACAATGCGGTTGAGTATTTTGTCAGCTATTATGACTACTATCAGCCTGAGGCGTATGTGCCTTCTACAGATACTTTTATTGAAAAAGATGCAAGCATCAATGATGAAATTGATAAGCTTCGCCACTCGGCTACTTCCTCCCTGTTTGAGCGGAATGATGTCATTATTATTGCCAGTGTCTCCTGCATATATGGTTTGGGATCGCCTGAAGAATACCGTGAAATGGTGCTGTCCTTAAGAACCGGAATGGAGATTGAGAGGAACCAGCTTCTTCACAGGCTCGTTGACATCCAGTACGAGCGCAATGATATCGACTTCCAGCGCGGTACCTTCCGTGTACGTGGAGATGTTGTCGAGATTTTCCCGGCATCACGGGATGAACATTGTATCCGTGTAGAATTTTTCGGAGACGAAATAGACAGGATCCGTGAAGTGGATGCCCTAACAGGTGAAATAATGGGTGAACGTGAGCATGTTGCGATTTTCCCGGCATCCCACTTCGTAACGCGTGAAGAGAAACTGCGAATCGCCATCCAGAACATTGAAAAAGAACTGGAAGTGCGCCTGGCTGAATTAAGAGAAAATGATAAGCTTCTTGAAGCCCAGCGCCTCGAGCAGCGGACCCGTTATGACCTTGAAATGATGAGGGAGATGGGTTTTTGTTCCGGCATTGAAAACTACTCGCGCCATCTTACGTTAAGGCCTCCTGGTTCAACACCATATACACTTCTGGATTACTTTCCGGAAGACTTCCTGATTGTGATTGATGAATCGCACGTAACCCTGCCGCAAATACGCGGGATGTTTAATGGTGACCAGGCAAGAAAATCCGTGCTTGTGGACCATGGTTTCCGTTTGCCTTCAGCGATGGATAACAGGCCTCTTACATTTACCGAATTTGAAAAGCATGTGAAGCAGGCTGTCTTTGTTTCGGCAACACCCGGTCCTTATGAGCTTGAGCACACACCTGAAATGGTTGAGCAGATTATCCGTCCAACCGGTCTGCTTGATCCTACAATTGATATCCGTCCAATCGAAGGTCAAATTGATGATCTCATTGGCGAAATCCAGGACCGTGTTGAGAAAAACGAACGTGTGCTTGTTACCACTTTAACGAAGAAAATGTCTGAGGACTTAACAGACTATTTAAAGGAAATCGGCATTAAAGTTCAATACCTGCACTCAGAGGTAAAAACGCTTGAGAGGATTGAAATTATCCGCGAACTCCGTCTTGGCAAATACGATGTGTTAGTCGGAATTAACCTTCTGAGGGAGGGACTGGATATTCCTGAAGTATCCCTTGTTACCATTCTTGACGCTGATAAAGAAGGTTTCCTCCGGTCGGAACGTTCACTCATCCAGACGATGGGGCGTGCGGCACGTAATGCAAACGGCCATGTCATCATGTATGCTGACCGGATTACAGACAGCATGGAAAAAGCTATCAGTGAAACAAAGCGCCGCCGTTCTATTCAGGAAGAGTACAATAAAAAGCATGGCATAACACCGATGACTATTCAAAAGGATATACGCGATTCGATCCGTGCAACCCATGCGGCAGAAGAGCAGGAAGAATACCAGCCGTCAGCAAAGCTCGGCAAGCTGAACAAGAAAGAGCGCGAAAAGCTGATTGGCAATATGGAAAAAGAAATGAAGGAAGCGGCAAAATCTCTCAACTTCGAAAGGGCCGCCGAGCTTCGTGATTTAATATTAGAGCTGAAAGCGGAAGGATGACGTAAAAATGGCGATGGATAAACTGATTGTAAAGGGTGCCAGAGCCCATAATCTGAAAAATATAGATGTCACCATTCCAAGAGATAAGCTTGTCGTCCTGACCGGACTTTCAGGTTCAGGAAAGTCCTCTCTGGCCTTTGATACGATTTATGCAGAAGGGCAGCGCCGCTATGTGGAATCATTATCTGCTTACGCGCGGCAATTCCTTGGCCAGATGGATAAGCCTGATGTGGATGCGATTGAAGGCTTGTCTCCGGCAATCTCGATTGACCAAAAGACAACAAGCCGAAATCCACGTTCCACAGTGGGAACAGTGACAGAAATTTATGATTATCTGAGATTATTATTTGCACGGGTAGGACGTCCCACTTGTCCGATTCACAATATTGAAATCTCCTCACAGACCATTGAGCAAATGGTTGACCGGATAATGGAATATCCTGAGAGAACAAAGCTCCAGGTTATGGCTCCCCTTGTTTCCGGGCGAAAAGGGACACATGTAAAAGTGTTTGAGGATGTGAAAAAGCAGGGATTCGTCCGTGTACGTGTCGACGGAGAAATGATGGATCTCGGTGAAGAGATTGAGCTTGAAAAAAACAAAAAGCATTCGATAGAAGTTGTAATCGATCGGATCGTCGTAAAAGAAGGCGTAGCGCCAAGGCTTGCAGATTCATTGGAAACTGCTTTAAATCTGGGCAATGGCAAGGTGCTTGTGGACGTTATTGGTGAAGAAGAACTGTTATTCAGCGAGAACCATGCCTGCCCTCAATGCGGATTCTCAATCGGTGAGCTTGAACCAAGAATGTTCTCATTTAATAGTCCATTTGGTGCCTGTTCGGAATGTGACGGATTAGGCTCTAAGCTTGAAGTAGATGTTGATCTGGTCATACCCAACAAGGATCTTTCATTAAAACAGAATGCCATTGCACCATGGGAGCCGACAAGTTCTCAATATTATCCTCAGTTGCTTGAGGCCGTCTGCAATCATTATGGGATTGATATGGATATGCCGGTAAAAGATATGCCGGAACACCTGCTTGATAAAGTTTTATATGGATCCGCCAAGGACAGCATCTATTTCAGATATGAAAACGACTTTGGCCAGGTTAGGGAAAATTATATTCATTTTGAAGGTGTCATCCGCAATGTGGAGCGACGCTATAAAGAAACAAGCTCTGATTATATTAGGGAGCAAATGGAGAAATACATGGCCCAGCACCCATGTCCTTCCTGCAAGGGCTACCGCCTGAAGCCGGAAACACTTGCTGTGCTTATATCCGGAAAGCATATTGGCCATGTAACAGAATATTCGATTGAAGAAGCATTCAGCTTCTTTGAGGATCTGACACTGTCTGAAAAAGAAATGAAGATTGCCAATCTTATTTTCCGTGAGATTAAGGAAAGGCTGGGTTTCCTCCTCAATGTCGGTCTGGATTACCTGACATTAAGCAGGGCAGCGGGAACTTTATCCGGCGGTGAAGCCCAGCGTATTCGCCTGGCCACACAAATCGGATCGCGACTGACAGGTGTACTCTACATTTTGGATGAGCCTTCCATTGGCCTGCATCAGCGTGATAATGACCGTTTGATTGATACGCTCAAAAATATGCGTGATATCGGCAACACCCTGATTGTGGTGGAGCACGATGAAGATACAATGGTGGCTGCCGACTATTTAATTGATGTGGGTCCGGGAGCAGGAGTTCATGGAGGGCAGATTGTCTCAGCGGGTACGCCTCAGGAGGTAATGGACGATCCAAACTCCCTGACAGGTCAATATCTGTCAGGCAAGAAATTCATTCCGCTTCCAATTGAGCGCCGAAAGAACGACGGACGCTTTATCGAAATTAAAGGGGCTAAAGAAAACAATCTTAAAAATGTGAATGCTAAGTTCCCGCTCGGCACCTTTATTTCTGTTACGGGTGTATCCGGTTCAGGAAAAAGTACGTTAATCAATGAAATTCTTCATAAAGGGCTAGCCCAGAAGCTTCATAGAGCCAAAGCGAAGCCTGGTGAGCATAAGGAGATAAAAGGTATTGATCATCTGGATAAAGTCATTGATATTGACCAGTCTCCAATTGGGCGTACACCCCGTTCCAACCCGGCAACCTATACGGGAGTGTTTGATGATATTCGCGATGTATTTGCTTCAACCAATGAAGCAAAAGTCCGGGGCTACAAAAAAGGGCGGTTCAGCTTCAATGTAAAAGGCGGCCGGTGTGAAGCATGCCGCGGAGACGGGATCATTAAGATTGAAATGCACTTCCTGCCTGATGTGTATGTACCATGTGAAGTCTGTCATGGCAAGCGCTATAACAGGGAAACACTTGAAGTAAAATACAAAGGGAAGAATATTTCCGAGATACTTGATATGACGGTGGAAGATGCACTGGAGTTTTTCGAAAATATTCCGAAGATCCGCCGCAAGCTGCAGACGATTTATGATGTTGGCCTGGGCTACATCACATTAGGGCAGCCTGCGACCACATTGTCCGGCGGTGAAGCGCAGCGTGTCAAGCTTGCTTCCGAGTTGCACCGCCGTTCAACGGGCCGCTCCCTATATATACTTGATGAACCGACAACAGGTCTCCATGTGGATGATATTTCAAGACTGCTAGTGGTCCTTCAGCGTCTGGTTGAGAATGGAGATACCGTTCTGGTTATCGAGCATAATCTCGATGTCATCAAGGCTGCCGATTATATCGTCGACCTTGGGCCAGAAGGTGGAGATAAAGGCGGCACCATTTTGGCTGCAGGTACGCCGGAGAAAATTGCCGAAGTGCCGGAATCTTATACAGGCAAATATCTTAAGCCGATCTTGGAAAGAGACCGACAGAGAATGAAGCAGCAAATTAAAGAAAAAGAGGGCGTGACAAACGCTTAATTACAGTAAGCAGTACCGTTTTGGTACTGCTTCTTTTTTATGGAAATAAGATTAAACCACCCGGATGCGGGGTAAAGAACATGCGTCTGCCGCAGCCATCAATTATTTCAACCAAGAAAGGAACATACGCTATGAAAAATAAAATCTACCTCTTAGCAGGCATTATCCTTTTAGGGATCGGCATCTATCTTTCCATCACATTCCTTGGAGATGAGAAAAAAGCAAAAAGCAGCCAAACGATTGTAGCTTTTGGGGATTCACTTACCTATGGATATGGTGATGAAACGAAAGATGGGTATATTGGGAGGCTGCAGAGCAAACTGGATAAGGAATCGGATAAAAATTACCGCATAACAAATCATGGAGTGTATGGCTATAAATCTTCTGATGTCCTCCAGCAAATGCTCAAACCGAAAGTGGCAGAGGATATCAAAGATGCAGACATGTTTATTGTATATATCGGCACAAACGATTTGCTGAAAAGCAATGGCGGGGATCTGTATCCGCTCCATCACGAAAATCTTGTTAAAGCTAAAGATATATATGAAGATAAACTGAATGGAATACTGGAAACACTCGAAACCGCCAACAGTGATGCACCTGTTATCCTAATTGGACTATACAATCCTTACCCTGACGGCGACAAAATTGAAAAATATATTGACCATTGGAACAAATCCATCAGAAAGAAAGCAGCAGA
This sequence comes from Cytobacillus firmus, assembly GCF_023715565.1. GTDB lineage: Bacteria > Bacillota > Bacilli > Bacillales > Cytobacillaceae > Cytobacillus > Cytobacillus firmus_C. Next base: position 114,209 of record NZ_JAMBOJ010000002.1, read on the forward strand.
AGAGAAACATATCACCTATATTTCCACCAATGAACTGTTCAAGGGAAAAAACAAAAAACAATACTTTGCTGATTCCCTTCACCCAAACGGCAAGGGATATGAGCTGATTGCAGATAAAATTATGGATAATTACTCATTTTAAGTTCTTGGCTATTTTTTGCCTCCCCTTCTATTAATTGATAACACACTGTAATGTTCCAGCAAAATCGGTGTAACCAAGCAGCGTTATACTCCTATATAAGGGAAACTATTGTCTGGAAACAGAAGGGGAGGTCATTATGGAGGATTATTTAGCGAAGTCACTGGAAGAATGGAAAGAAGATATTTCTGAAGTTTTAGACCAGATTAATAATGAATACGAGGATGTTAAAAAAGAGCTGAAAGTATATTCCTACAAATACGGAATTACAAAACAGGTTATCCAGTCTACTGTGAACGAAGAGATCATAGATAATATCCGTGAAATGTATCATAAGCCTTTTGAAGAAAAGTATAACGAATTGAAAGAGTACATACGTGATTTGGATGAAAAACGAAAGGTATTCCAAATGTTTGTCAATAAAATCGACGAAGTGAAAAAGAAGGAAGCACCGCGCACCGACTTGGCAGCTGCCTATAAATAGCCATAAAACCGTCTTTGAATAAAAGGCGGTTTTTTTATAAGTACAGCTATGAGACTTGAGGCCATGGAACTCATCAGCCTGCAGATGTATTTTTAAAAATATGGAGGTAAATGCTCCGTTGATTTTCTATAATGAAGAGGAAGCTGAAACTTTTGCCGCACCAGTTCCGTAATATAGATATAAAGGAGCTGAGAACATTGGAAACAAGAAAGGTTCTGTCTGCTTTAAGCTATTTTAGCATTATGTTCGCTGGGTTTATTTTTCCGCTTATTGTATTTTTCGTTTCAGAAGACAGGGAAGTGAAGCGGCATGCCAGGAGTGCATTTTTATCACATTTAATACCGCTGGTTCCCGTTCCATTCGTTGTTTTTGCAGCGGTAACTCAGTTTACAGTTAATGATCAGTCAATTCCGTTATTTTTTCTTGCAGCTGTCGCCATCACAATCATTCTGCTATTAATTGTATTTATATGGAATATCATTAAAGGGGTAAAAGTCCTTATTCAGGAATAGAACTAATAGAGGAGGGCCAGAAAATGAAAGAGGAACGCAAACGTATTTTGAAAATGGTCGAGGATGGAAAGCTCACAGTTGATGAAGCTCTAACTCTGCTGGAACAGCTTGAACAAACAAATCAGACGATGGAGCAGAAGCATGAGGACTTAATTAAGGAGCTATCTGCTGAGGTTAAGTTTGAAGAAGCTAAAAAAGGTGAGCCTTATAGCTCAAAGCATCAAAGTGCCAAGGAAAAGATCATTGATTTCGTAGATTCAGCATTTAAGAAAGTGAAGGATCTGGATCTTGATTTTAATTTTGGGAAAAGTGTTGAAATCTCTCATATATTTCAGCATGCAGACGCATACTTAAAAGATCTGGACATTGATGTCGCCAATGGAACAGTTAAGGTAATTCCGTGGGATCAAAGTGATGTGCGTGTTGAATGCAAAGCGAAGGTCTATCGTGTGGATAATCAGGATGAAGCCCGCAGGAATTTTTTGAAGGATGTTATTTTTGCCATTGAAGGGCAGAGACTGAGGTTTTCGACTCAGCAAAAATGGATGAAGCTTGAAGCAGTCATCTATATTCCAAAGTCTGAATATGAAAATGTGAAAATCCGCATGTTTAATGGGCCGATTGAAAGCCAAAACTTATCAGTGGAAAACTTTAAAGCGAAAACGGCTAATGGAAAAATTACGGTTAGTGATTTGAACAGCAGTAATGTGGAGGCTGAAACAGCCAACGGGCAGATTACCATTCAAAAAAGCCGGATCGATCATGTGGAAGCCGAAACGTTAAATGGCGCCATTATGGCTGATGGAGACTTCAAAAAGGCTGAACTGCAATCGTTTAATGGTAATGTAACATGCAGGGCAGAAAATGAGCGATGCGAATGGATCGAAGCGAAGGCAGCGACGGGCAGCATCGATCTGTTTGTTCCGGATTTCGCTGCTGTCAGCGGAGAGCTGCGCACCAATCTGGGCAGTTTCCATCCTGACATTGAGGGTATTGAAGTAATAGAAGAAAAGAGCGAAGTGATTCAGAAAATGATGAGATTTAAATCTGTGAAAGAAAGCGGCAGCGGCCTTAAGCTGCGGGCAGACTCCAAAACAGGTGCCATCACAATCAAGCGGTCAGCAGCCCGGTAAAACGGGTGGGCGCCTTCCGCTTTTCTTGATAGGAGGGATTCTTAATGAATAAATTAATTCGCTCCCGCAGCGACAGGAAATTAGCGGGAGTATTAGGCGGCTTGTCTAAATCGATCGGGATAGACGCTACCATACTCAGGGTGATTTTCATTGTTTTATTATTTACAACAGGCGTTTTCCCGATGACACTCGTTTATGCTCTGCTTGTGTTTGTGCTTCCGAATGAAGAGGTGCTATAGTACATGAGATGGATTCTGGGAATCTTGATAAATGCGGTCTTATTTGTAGCGCTAGCAGGTTTTTTTAAGGATTCGTTTTACTTGTCGGGATTTGGGGCTGCCGTTGGTGCCAGCTTCATGCTTTCTATCCTGAACATTCTTGTGAAGCCAATCCTGATTATATTAACTCTTCCCGTTACTGTTTTAACGCTCGGTTTGTTCCTGTTCGTCATCAATGCTGTCACACTTATGATAACGGATGGATTTATGGGTGATTCATTTGAAATTGCCGGGTTTGGCACAGCGATTCTTGTATCGGTGATTATGTCTATCGTTAACCTGATCATTCAAAAAGCAATTCTGGAACCGGCGAGGGAAAAATAAATGCGTGAAAAAGCCAGCATAACCGATGCTGGCTTTTTCCTATTCAATTATCGTGGCATTAAAGCCGTCCTTCTTCAGGTTTCCGGCGAGATCTTCTGCAAGCTGTTTTTCGGAAAAGGCAACTTGTACTTTGTATTGTTTGATTTTATCATTTTTTCTTAAGCCGTATTGTTCGGCAATTGCTTTTACAATAGCCTGTGCACAGCGTTTCCGGTAGATGGGGGTCCGGAGAAGGGAGGCTTCCTCTTTATTGGTCATAAACCCGCATTCCACTAGAACGGCAGTCATTTTTGTCTCACGCAGCACATGGAAATCAGCTGTTTTGACTCCCCGGTCCCGCAAACCTGTAGAACTGATTAAGTTTCGCTGGATCTTTTGGGCTAATGCCAATGCTTCCCTGGGTTTTGATGGGTAGACATACGTTTCAATTCCGCCTGCACTGTTCCATTCGCCTGTTCCGTATGCATTGGCATGGATGGACACATAGCAGTCCGCATTTTGTCTATTTGCCAGCGCAGTCCTTTCGGCAAGTGGTACGTCCCGTTCATCGGAGTGGACAAAGTGAACTTCTGTGTTTTGATACTTTCCGAGCATCTCCTTTGCAAGGCCGGCGACTGCACGGTTGAATTCGTATTCCCTCATTCCATCAGGGCTCCGTTTGCCGGGGGTGCTATAGCCATGTCCGGCATCCAATAAGATCTTCATATGATCGCTCCTTTCTGAAAACAATATCTTCATTTATATAATATGGACAAACCTTCCAAAAGGACATGGCAAAATGAAAATAGGAGAAAACCCTAAGGGCTTTCTCCTATTTTGCAGCGCGCTGCATCGTATGAACAAATTTATAGCGGTCTGCGCGATAAGCTGATTTTACAAGCTCAAAAGGCGTGCCATCCTCTAAGAAGGAAGTGCGGGCGATAAGGAGTACAGGAGATCCAGGATCTACCTGCAGGTGGTTTACCTCTGTTTCCTTAGCGATTGAGGCTTCAATCTGCTGGGTGGCATCCCTGATGGTAAGGGACAGCTTTTCTTCAATATGCTGATAAAGTGACTTGTTGATGATTTCCTCTGTAAGCCCTTTAACGAGATTAGCAGGCAGGTAGGTGGTTTCCAGCGCCATTGGCAGGTTGTCTGCCATCCTCACCCGTTTGATTTCATATACAGGTGTGTTTTCTTTTATATCAAGCCTTCTCGCCAGCTGCGGCTCAGCCGGGATGATTTCAAAGGATATAAGGCGGCTGCTCGGCACCATGCCGCGCTCTTTCATATCTTCCGTAAAGCTGGTCAATCCCTGAAGCTTTTGTTCGACTTTCTGCTTGTTGACAAAAGTTCCGCGTCCTTTTTGCCTGTATAAATAGCCATCGTTGACAAGGTTATTTAATGCCTGTCTGACGGTCATTCGGCTAATCTGATATTGCTCCGAATATTCGCGCTCAGAAGGAATGGCTTCATCAGGCTTTAACTTGCCGTTATCTATTAAATGTTTAATATACTCTTCCAATTGGTGATATATCGGGATGGGTGATTGCTTATCGATCATGGAAATTCTCCTATCACTATTAGTACTGATCATCAGTCTTGACTGACAAGGCTGAGTGCTTCTTCATCGGCAATGATGGTTACATTCGGATGAAGCTTCAAGGCAGATGCGGGAAACTGTTCATCAGGCTCTCCGTTAACCAATTGTCTGATGGCTTCTGCCTTGGCTGAACCTGATGCGAGAAGGATGATTTCCCGGCTATCAAGAATCGAAGCGATTCCCATTGTAAGGGCATGGGCTGGAACATCTTCTATAGAACTGAAAAATCTTGCATTAGCCTTGCGCGTACTTTCCGCAAGATGTACGACATGCGTACGGCTGTTAAAGTCAGTGCCAGGTTCATTGAAACCGATATGTCCGTTGCGGCCGATTCCGAGCAGCTGCAGATCAATATCCACCAGATCCTTAATCAACTGTCCATACCGTTCGCATTCTCTGGACATATCTTCTGCGGCTCCATTGGGAAGATGCGTGTTTTCGAGCTGGATGTCCAGATGATCAAATAGTTCACTATTCATGAAATGCCTATAGCTATTAGGATCAGTTGGGGGCAGGCCGATATACTCATCCAAATTAATCGTCGTGATTTTTTCATAGGAAGTGCCATTTTCCTGATGATCTTTAATCAGTTCGGCATACACTCCCTTTGGTGTACTGCCGGTAGCAAGCCCTAGTGTCATATCAGGCTGCTGGCGGACCTTTATCAATCATCAGTCTGGCAGCTTTTCGGCTCATATCGTGATAATCGGCTGTTCGAATGATTTTCAATTCCCTGTCACTTCACGTTCAAAGGCTTTGACACCTCGGCAGAAGGTCATGGCAACCTCAAGGTTCTCATCAAATATAACCAGGTCCGCATCCTTGCCCTCTGAAATGCTGCCTTTCCGGTCGAAAATATTGAGCTGTCTGGCCGGGTTGCTGCTTGCAAGCCGGACAGCTTCATGCAGCTGTATATCTGTAAAGTCCATCATATTTTTTATGGAGTCTTTCATTTTTAAGATACTACCAGCCAATGTGCCGTCAGCAAGCAGGGCCTGGCCATTTTCAACCTTTACATCCTGTCCGCCAAGATCATAATGGCCATTTTTCAGGCATTTGGCTCTCATCGAATCTGTTATCAGAATCATACCATCGGCGCCTTTGGCATTTAGTGCAAGCTTGATCATCTCTGGCCGGACATGGATTCCGTCAGCGATCATTTCAACGATCAATTCCTTAAATAAAAGCGCAGCGCCGGCAACACCTGGTTCACGATGATGCATGCCTCTCATTCCGTTAAACAGGTGGGTAACCTGTTTTGCTCCAGCCTGAACAGCTTTTTCCATTTCGGTAAAAACGGCATCACTATGGCCGATAGAAGCGACAACGCCATTTTCACTTAAATAGCGGATAAATTCATAGCCATTTGCTTTTTCCGGTGCCAGTGTGATCAGCTTGATCGTCCCGTCCGCGGTTTCCTGCCAACGTTTAAAGAGCTCAATATCAGGTTCAAGGATATGATCCTTCGGCTGTGCTCCTCCTCTTACTTCGTTAATAAACGGGCCCTCCAGATGGATTCCGATAACTTCCGCCTTGCCGGGAGTATTTTGTTCTTTTTGAAAGTGAGCCGCATTGATCAGTGCAGCTTCTATTTTTTCTTTTTCCTGTGTAATAGTTGTGGCCAGGAAGCTTGTAGTTCCTTCTTCAGGCAAAACGCCGGCCATCGTGTTCAACGCTTCAAATGTGGCATCCATCGTATCGGCGCCGCCAGCACCATGAATGTGGACATCTATAAACCCCGGACTGATTGTATGCTTAGGGGAAAGTTCTATAATTTCTGTATCCTCGCCGGTGGCAGGAAGATCCACTAAGGCTCCAGTCTGCAGGATTTGCTCATTTTCTATTAAAATAAACCCTTTATCAATTGTGCTGTTTTCCAGAAGGATTCTGGCGTTTTTCAGTAGTAGACGGCTCATTTTCAGTTCATCTCCGTTTGAATGATACTTTTATTATAAAAGGTTTGCATTAAGATGTCTATACCAGTTGGTGGGTTTAACTCTATATCGATTTTTGGTCTATACAACTAAAAAAGGATAGAAGGCGATTGGACGCTTTCTATCCTATTTATTTGAATTTAAGAAGAAATACATACAAAAAATAATTATTTTGTATCTGCAGCTGCTTCCCGTAAATAGCCATTATGCTTTTTCAAAAGCTCGGCGGCTGCTTCACCTTTTAATCCTGTTAAAATCTGAAGGATGGCTGCCTTTGTATGATAGTTTTGTTCTTTAAGTGCATCCCGGGCTTCTTCATCAGATGCGCCTGTAGCCATTTTGACGATATTTTCAGCACGTTTAAACAGTTTCTCGTTGGTCATCTGCACATCCACCATTAAATTGCCGTACACTTTTCCCAGCTTGATCATGGATGCTGTCGTTAGCATGTTCAGGACAAGCTTTTGTGCCGTGCCTGCTTTCATTCTTGTAGAGCCTGTAACCACTTCCGGACCTGTGATAGGTGCAATCGTATATTTAGAGATTTTCCCCATTTCGGAATCCTTGGTGCAGGCAACTGAAACAGTAACAGCACCGACTTCATTTCCGTATTGAAGAGCTCCGATCGTGTATGGCGTACGGCCGCTCGCCGCAATGCCAACAAGCACATCCTTGTCCGATAATTGAATAGCTGCAACATCCTGGCGTCCTTGTTCACTATCGTCCTCAGCGCCTTCAACCGCCTCGGTCATGGCTTCCTTGCCTCCGGCGATAATGCCGACAACCATCTCAGGGTCAGTTCCATAGGTTGGCGGGCATTCTGAAGCATCGATAATGCCCAGACGTCCTGAGGTGCCGGCTCCAACATAAATTAAGCGGCCGCCCTTTTTAAAGCTCTCTGTAATTTCATCCACCACTTTGACAATGTGAGGGATTTCTCTTGCGATGGCATTCGGAACAATTGTATCCTCCTGATTGATGATTGTAATAATTTCTTCTGTTGTCATTAAATCAATTTCCATTGTTTTTGGGTTTCTCTGTTCTGTATTCAGCTTTGTAATATTCATTATTTATCCCTCACTATTAATTGAAATTTAGTTCCTGCCTTAATCTGATCCAGCAGGGGCATATCTTCTTCTATTACTCTGGCGATTACATTCACGCGTTCATCCCGAGGGAGATCTTCTAACGTGATTTGCATCTCTCCTGCGTAGCGCCCATATAGAATATTATCAACTGTGACACTGCCCTTTTTACGTTCCAGCTGGTTCACGGGTTCCCATTTATTAGACCCTTGTCCGGCATAGGATCTTGATTCAACCGACCTTACAACGTCCCGGGCAGGATCCATCCGATTTGTATGAGTTTTATTAAAAAGATCCTCATAGATTTGTCCGCCGATCGGCTCGATTCGGAGAGGCACAGCATCTTCCGAGATTTTCTCCAGCTGTGTAAGAGTCCTGTCTTTTACTGAATGGTCACCAATCAGTACTTTGTCTATATAACAGCTGTTCATCAGTTCAGCCGCCGCAGCAGCAGGTGACGATCCCCGGTGTTTTTCAAGAGTGGGCAGACCGGCAAAAATGGGCCCGCGAAGTTCCCCGTCTCCAGGCACAAACGCCATGGTAGTTATCCCCATACCTTTTAGGAACTTATTGCGCTCTATTAAAAAGTCTATATCCAAACCGGTTTCCGGCCGCGGGTAAAAGTTATGCCATGCTTCTATATTATTGGTGTTTAATCCCATTCCCATCCACTCATGTAATTCTTCAGCGGAGATGGTACTGGCATTGATTCCAAGTTTCATTTTTTTTGAGAGTTTAACAATCTGTTCAGAAGTGAAGCCGTAATCAGCCCGGATTCCGGTAAGGCCCCATTCGAGAAGTGTATCAATCGAATCCCAGCCCAATCCTAAATGGCCCAATGATTGGGGGGAAACATCTGCGAGGAGTTCCATATGATGCTTCTTTGCCAGTGTCCCAAGGTTCTGAAGCAAATGTTTATAAGTGCTGTGGTCATCTTCGGGAATGTGAAGGGAAGTGAAGATGGATGTGAGACCATAAGAAGCCGCCTTTTCTATCCATTCGGCATTTTGAATCTGCCTCTCTTCTGATAAGTAAACTGATATTCCAAGCATCCTGGTCACCTCTATAAATCTGAATTTTTTAAAAATGAGGACTCATAAGTAAAGAAGGAGGAAAACTCCTCCTTCTCTAAATTAGATAATGTAAAATCTTGAATAGATAATTGTCTGGCTCCAGCGCCTGCCCCCTCAAGGTCACAAGCCGAGCCTCCAAGGCGTTTCCGCTTTTATATGTTTTTCGCCATTTCCTCTTTGAATCCGAACAGCCATGTGAACAGGAAGCCGAATGCATAAGCAATTAACAGGCCAATCAGATAAAGTATGATTTGATTGGTGTGAACGAGGAAGGCAAGCGGTATGCCGGAAACCCCGATGGCTACTGTAGCAATTTTGAAGAACGCCTGGAAAGCACCGCCTACAGCAGCTCCAAGACATGCTGTCAAGAAAGGGCGTCCCAGCGGCAGGGTAACCCCGAAAATAAGTGGTTCGCCGATTCCGAGCATTCCAACCGGAAGTCCGCCCTTGATGACTCTTTTCAAACGCGCATTTTTTGTTTTGAAGTAAATGGCAAATGCTGCACCAACCTGGCCGGCACCGCCCATTGCAAGAATCGGCAGGAGCGGGTCGTCGCCGATTGAGTTAATCAATTCCATATGAACTGGTGTTAACCCTTGATGCAAACCGGTTACAACTAAAGGAAGGAATGTTCCGGCAAGTACTAATCCAGCCAGGATGCCGCCGACATCAAGGATGCCAAGCAGGCCTTTAGTAATGATATCTGACAGGAATCCGCCAACAGGCTGCAGGATGAAGAAGGTTGCAAAGCCTGTAATTAATAATGCTAGAGTCGGAGTTACGATTATATCGATAGCAGAAGGAACGACTCTGCGGATTCTTTTTTCCAAAAAGGCCACCAATACAGCAGCGAGCATGACTCCGATAAGTCCCCCGCGGCCAGGGACCAATGCTTCACCGAATAAAGTTATATTGGCAAGGCCTGGATTGATTAAAAGAATACCGGCCGCACCGCCCAGAGCAGGAGATCCTCCAAACTCCTTCGCCGTGTTAATACCAACAAATACACCCAGGTATCCGAATAAACCCCAGCCAATCAAATCAAGCATTTGTACAAGAGTAGACTCCGGATCTCCGCCTGATTTGATGATTACATTATTAATCCCAGCAATCAAACCGGAAGCAACGATAGCCGGGATCAGCGGGATGAAAATACTTGCAATTTTTCGTAAAAACAGCTTGAAAGGAGTAGCATTTTTCTCATTAAGTCCAGCTTTCGTCCGGGCTGCCAGTCCTTCCAATGAAGTGTCAATTTCTTCTTCATCATCAACGGAAGAAACGTTTTTGCCTGTCATTCTGGAAACTTCGTCAGCTACTTTGGTGACGATTCCTGGTCCAAGTATGATTTGGAGTGTTTCTGCTTCCACAACACCCATAACGCCGTCAATATCCTTGATGCCATTCAGGTTGACTTTGCTTTCATCGACCGGCTTCACACGAAGACGTGTCATGCAGGAGGCCAGTTCCGCAATATTGCCGGTGCCGCCCAACTGCTCTGTAATCTCTTTCGCCAAGCGTTCTTCTTTACGCATGAGCTTTTCCCCCTCTTTTTTTAAAATGAATAAACGTAATAAGAGCTAAAAAATAAATGAATTCGCTTACATACCCATATTAACAAGCTTAAGTCTAGTTGTCTATACCATTTATATATTTTATATGGGCATGTCATCATATTTATACGCAGAACAATCCTGAAAATTGTCCTTTTTTTACAGGATTAAGTATAGGGACCTGATGTAAATTTTGAAAAAATTGATTTCAGAAATTTGGTTCTGGGTTAAAAAGTGCTAAAATAAAGTGATATATATGAATTTAAAGAATTAAAGAGTTACATATAAAGAGATTATCCGGCAGTGTCAGCATTAAAGGAGGAACTTATTTTGGTAAAAGTACGCACGAAAGATATTATAGAAAAATTCGGGCTTGAATTGATTGCCGGAGAGGAAGGCACTAACCGGCCGATTACAACGAGTGATATTTCACGTCCGGGCTTGGAGATGGCAGGTTATTTTGATTATTATCCGGCTGAACGCGTTCAATTGATCGGAAAAACGGAACTGTCTTTTGTTGAAACGCTGTCTAATTCTGAGCGGGAGATCCGGCTTGAACGGCTCTGTACAGATATTACGCCCGGCATAATCGTGACGAGAGGGCTCGATATACCTGAAGAACTGATTGAAGCAGCCGAGAGGGAATCTGTTCCGCTGCTTCGCTCCAAGCAAAAAACGACCCGGTTTTCCAGTTTGCTGACCAATTTTCTGGAAAGTAAGCTTGCTCCAACAACAGCTGTCCACGGCGTCCTTGTTGATATTTATGGGGTAGGAGTACTGATAACAGGTAAAAGCGGTGTAGGTAAAAGCGAGACGGCACTCGAATTAGTAAAACGCGGACACCGCCTTGTTGCAGATGACTGTGTGGAGATTAGGCAGGAGGATGAAGATTATCTGGTGGGAAATTCACCGGAATTGATCGAACATCTGCTTGAAATTCGCGGCCTCGGCATCATCAATGTTATGACACTGTTCGGTGCTGGAGCTGTCCGCAGCTATAAAAAAATCTCTGTGGTTATGAATTTGGAGCTTTGGGACCCGAAAAAGCAGTACGATCGTCTCGGCCTTGATGAAGAAAAAATGAAAATCATCGATACGGAGGTTACGAAGCTGACCATTCCTGTAAGACCAGGACGAAACCTTGCTGTTATCATTGAGGTGGCTGCCATGAACTTCCGCCTAAAGAGAATGGGAATGAATGCGGCGGAACAGTTCACGAACCGCCTCTCTGATGTGATCGAGGACGGAGACGATGATGATCGTTAATCTGTGAAAACCAATCAATCATTTTTCAATCAAACGTTTGATTGAAAGTTGTTAATCTCTTCAAAAAAGAATAGATAAAAGGGCGCCACCGCGCTTTCGAAAGGAATAGTGATCATGGACAACAATATTCAGCCGTTAGATCCGATTGCCATTTCCCTTGGCCCGATTCAGGTCCACTGGTATGGCCTGATTATCGGCCTCGGTATTGCACTGGCTCTCATTATCGCGATGAGGGAGGGGGAAAGAAGGGGACTCCCTAAGGACATCTTTGCCGATTTAATGCTTTGGGCCATTCCTATTGCGATTATTTCCGCAAGGATCTACTATGTTATTTTTCAGTGGGATTTCTACTCGCAGAATCCTGGTGAAATCATCAAAATATGGAATGGCGGAATTGCCATTCATGGGGCCTTAATAGGTTCTGTCATCACGGCATATGTTTTTTCAAAGAAGAGGAAGATATCTTTCTGGAAGCTGGCTGACATAGCTGCGCCAAGCATCATCTTGGGGCAGGCAATCGGGCGCTGGGGAAATTTTGTGAACCAGGAGGCGCACGGGAGGGAAGTCAGCCGGGCATTCCTTGAAAATATGCAATTGCCTGATTTTATCATTAATCAGATGTATATTAACGGAGCCTATTATCACCCGACGTTTTTATATGAATCCATTTGGAATATCATTGGATTTATTATTCTTATCTTATTAAGAAAAGCAAACTTAAGGCGCGGTGAGCTTTTCCTTTCGTATGTGATCTGGTATTCGGTCGGGCGTTTCTTCGTTGAAGGCCTCCGTACCGACAGCCTGATGCTTACTGAGAATTTAAGAATTGCTCAGACAATATCTATCGTTCTTATTATTGTGGCGCTGGTTCTAATTTTTTATAGAAGAGCAGAAGGGCTTGCCAAAGCACGTTATTTGGATAAAGCCGAGGGGAAATAACACACACAGGGGAGAGTATTTGAAATGCTGGTTGAATCATCCAAAAAGGGGCTGATGGCCGGCTTAAAAACAACATGGACACTCGGGAAAGTCATATTCCCGGTCACGCTAATTGTGGCACTGCTGCAGCATACGCCGGTGCTTCCATGGGTTATCAAGCTGATCACACCCCTTATGAACTTGATTGGGCTGTCAGGAGATGCAGCCATACCGCTTGTATTGGGGAACTTCTTGAATTTGTACGCCGGAATTGGAGCTATCCTTACGCTCGATTTAACGGTTAAAGAAGTGTTTATTATTGCTGTCATGCTGTCGTTTTCACATAATATGCTGATTGAAACGGGAGTCGCTTTGAAGGTTGGCGTTAAGCTTTGGGTCGTTCTTACCGTCCGTTTCGGATTGGCGCTTTTAAGTGCCATTGTTATCAACCTTGTTTGGCAGGGAGGATCTGAAACGGCTAAGTACGGATTTATACCGGCAAAAGAAGAGCAGGTGTCGGGGGCATTGCCAATCCTGCTGGATGCATTGCAGACGGCTTTGCTTGGCATTCTCCAGCTTGCCATCATCGTCATCCCGCTGATGATTATTATACAGATTTTAAAAGATAAGCAATGGCTTGCCGTCTTTTCAAGATGGATGGCGCCTGTGACCAGGGCACTTGGAATGAAAGAAAATACGTCTACAACCCTTGCAGCAGGATTGGTGATTGGCCTTGCTTATGGGGCCGGCGTTATGATCCAGGCTGTAGAGGAAGATGGCGTCAGTAAAAAAGATGTAACGATCGCATTTATTTTCCTTGTAGCCTGCCACGCAGTCGTTGAAGATACACTGATTTTCGTGCCGCTTGGCATTCCGGTCTTGCCGCTTCTGCTGATCCGCCTGGGTGTGGCGGTCATTCTGACACTGGTGGTGGCGATGATTTGGAAACGTGCTGATCTGGCAAAAAGAAAGGAAGCAACATATGAGCATTAACACACTATTATTTGATTTAGATGGAACATTAATTGACACAAATGAATTGATTATTTCCTCATTTTTGCATACGCTTGGAAAATATTATCCTGACCGCTATCAGCGGGAAGATGTACTTCCGTTCATGGGGCCAACCCTTCATGAAACATTTGAGACCATCAACCCAGAAAAAGTGGAGGAAATGATCTCAGTCTACCGGGAGTACAATATTAAGAACCATGACTTGCTTGTGAAGGAATTTGCCGGCGTGTTTGAAACGGTTCGGACTTTAAAAGAATCAGGATATAAACTGGGCATTGTTACAACGAAAGTTTCCAATGTAGTTGAAAAGGGCTTGAAGCTGACAAATCTTGATCAGTTTTTCGATGTAGTTGTCACGCTTGATCATGTGGAGAAGCCAAAGCCGGATCCGGAGCCAATCTTGAAGGCGCTGAGCCTGCTGGATGCGAAGCCGGAGGAAGCCATTATGGTCGGCGATAATTCACACGATATCGATGGCGGAAAAAACGCTGGCACCAAAACGGCTGGTGTGGCCTGGACGGCGAAAGGCCGTGAATTCCTCGCGCGCTTTGAACCGGATTATATGCTGGAAAATATGGCTGACCTGCTCGATATTCTTGAGGCAGAAAAACAATGAGAAAAACGGAGCGTTTTCCGGTAGAGGGAGGCAATTCACTCTGGCATGTGTATAAAACGGTTCCGTTCCTGAAGGTTGTCAAAAACTTTATTGTGATTCAGCTTGCGCGCTATACGCCATTTCTGGGCATGAAGAATTGGCTTTACCGTAACTTCCTGAGAATGAAGGTGGGGGACCAGACATCATTCGCACTCATGGTGATGCTGGATGTCATGTTCCCGGAAAAAATAAGTGTCGGCCGCAACACGGTCATCGGCTACAACACGACAATCCTCGCTCATGAATATCTGATTAAAGAATACCGCCTAGGGCGGGTTGAAATTGGCAGTGAAGTCATGATTGGCGCTAATTCAACTATACTGCCGGGTGTCACAATCGGTGATGGTGCGATTATTTCAGCCGGAACACTTGTCCATAAAGATGTCCCGGATGGAGCCTTTGTTGGCGGCAACCCGATGCGTGTCATCTACACAAAGGAAGAGCTAGCCGCTCGCTGGGCGGACGATCCGATATATGGTACAGATAAAAATAAAACTCCGCTTGCTTAGGCCAGGCGGAGTTTTTTATTAATTGCGACATATCACTTGAGAAAAATGGTTAAGAATGCAGGGGAAAATATGCAAGCTGCCGAATTTAAGGTGAAAGCCTTTAACGTAAATAACCTTTCCAAAAAAGCACAAACTATTAAAGCTCCTTTTTAATAAGGGAGCCTTTTTAATTTTTCTGTCTCTTTTGGTTGACGGCGTGGTGAATGCGCGTTAAACTACATATAACTTCAATCTACTACCATATTAGCGAACTAAAGGATTTGGAATTTTTAAGTCATAGAGGTGAATACATTTGAGCCGTTTATTTATGTTTGAAAAGCCGTTAGGCATGAGAGATACATTACCTGATCTATACGAAAGAAAATCTGCAGTCCGGTCATCCATCCAGGAGGAAATGAAACGCTGGGGCTATCAGTTTATTGAAACACCTGCCCTGGAATATTACGAAACAGTCGGAGCTGCTTCAGCAATATTGGATCAGCAGCTGTTCAAGCTGCTTGATCAGCAGGGCCATACCCTGGTGCTCCGGCCGGATATGACAGCGCCGATTGCAAGGGTGGCAGCATCCCGTCTCTTAAAAGACGAGCTGCCGATCAGGCTAGCATATTCCGCCAATGTATACCGCGCACAGCAGCGGGAGGGCGGCAGGCCTGCAGAGTTTGAGCAAATCGGTGTAGAGTGCATTGGCGACCATACAATCAGTGCCGATGGCGAAGGAATGGCACTTATGATCTCTGCTCTAAAAGAAGCAGGGCTTCAGAACTTTCAGCTTTCAGCCGGGCACATCGGATTTGTCCGTGACTTCTTCCAGCAAATTTTAGGAACGGAAGAAAGAGTGGAAAACCTGACAAGATTTTTATATGAGAAAAACTATGTAGGATACAGGGAACATGTAAAGAGTTTGGCTCTTTCGTCCATCGATAAACAAAGGCTTCTTGATTTCCTTAAATTAAGGGGCGGGGAAGAAGTCATTGAGATTGCCTATGGCCTTCTGGAAAATGGAACAGGCAAAAAGGCATTAGCTGAACTTGAACAGCTTTGGGGCATTATGCAGGACTATGGCCAGGAAGATACAGTTAAATTTGATTTAACGCTTGTCAGTCATATGAGCTACTATACGGGGATTCTTTTTGAAGTATATGCAGGAAATGTTGGTTTCCCGATCGGAAATGGCGGCCGCTATGATATGCTGCTTCAAAAGTTCGGAAAAGATACGGGAGCAACCGGCTTTGCCATCAGATTGGACCGCCTGCTTGAAGCGCTGGAAGACACCAAGGCGGCTGAACCTGTTTACTGCATTTTATACAGTCCAGAACGCCGCAAAGAGGCATTCGATTTTGCGAAGGAAGAGCGTTCTGCCGGAAAGAAAGTGGTCCTGCAGGATATTAGCGGTGTTAAGGACATTGATGCCTGCACCAGCCAGTACGAGGACATTACCTTTTTAGTCGGAAAAGCTGGAAAGGAGAGCTTAAAATGAGTGATGTTTTAACGATTGCGATGCCAAAGGGGCGCATTTTTGAAGAAGCAGCTGAATTGCTCCGCCATGCAGGCTTTCAATTGCCGCCGGAATTTGATGATTCACGTAAATTGATCATCGATGTGCCGGAAGAGAATTTCCGCTTTATCCTGGCAAAGCCGATGGATGTGCCAACATATGTGGAGCATGGTGTAGCAGACCTAGGGATTGCTGGAAAGGACGTAATGCTTGAAGAAGAGCGGGATGTCTACGAGCTTCTTGATTTGAAAATCAGTGCCTGTTATCTCGCTGTTGCGGGACTGCCAAACACCAGGCTGAATGATGTGGCTCCTAAAATTGCTACAAAGTATCCGCAGATTGCGGCAGCGTATTTCCGTGAACAGGGGGAGCAGGTGGAGATCATTAAATTGAACGGCTCCATAGAGCTGGCCCCGATGATCGGGCTGGCGGACCGGATCGTGGATATCGTATCAACTGGCCGGACACTGAAAGAAAACGGGCTCATTGAATACGAAACCATTGTCGGAATCACATCAAGATTAATCGTCAATCCAGTCACCTACCGCATCAAGGATGAACGCATCAGCGAGATGGTTGACCGGCTGACAGAAGTTATTTCAGGAGAAGAAATAAGCTCTTAAAAGGATGTAGAACCCTATGAAAATTTTAAAAGTTGATGACCAGATTTCAATTAAACGGTCTGTTGATAATGGAACAGAAGAACAGCGGGCGATTGTAAGAGATATCATTGAGACTGTCCGCCAAAATGGAGATCTGGCATTAAAAGAGTATACAGAAACTTTTGATGGCATCTCCCTTGAGGATTTCGCGGTGACACAGGCTGAGATTGAGGAAGCCTGCAGTCAGGTGGATGAAGAAATTCTTGAAATTATCAGAGAGGCAGCGGAAAACGTCCGATCATTCCATGAAAAGCAGCTGCACCCATCCTGGATGACAACCGAGGAAAATGGAACAGTATTAGGGCAGAAGATTACACCGCTTGATTCGGTTGGGCTTTATGTGCCGGGCGGAACGGCGGCATATCCATCATCCGTGCTGATGAATGTGATCCCGGCAAAGGTTGCGGGCGTCAAACGGATTGTCGTCACCTCTCCTCCTGATAAAAAGACTGGAAAGCTGCCTGCAGCTGTTCTGGCAGCAGCACACATCGCCGGTGCGGAAGAAATCTATAAAGTCGGCGGAGCCCAGGCGATTGCTGCATTGGCATATGGAACAGAATCGATCCGGCCTGTCGACAAGATCACAGGTCCGGGGAATATCTACGTTGCCCTCGCAAAGCGTGAAGTATTTGGGGATGTGGATATAGATATGATTGCAGGTCCTAGTGAAATCGCTATATTGGCAGATGAGACAGCATATGCGGATGAAGTGGCGGCAGATTTGTTATCACAGGCAGAACACGATCCGATGGCAAGCGCAGTCCTAGTGACACCATCATCTGCTTTGGCAGAAGCGGTGTCAGCAGAAGTGGAACGCCAGCTTGCCGAGCTGCCCCGCAAGGAAATTGCCGCTGGGTCCATCAGGAATTACGGAGCAATTTATGTGACGGAAAGCATGGATGAAGCGGTTGAAACGGTTAACGGTCTTGCTCCGGAACATCTTGAAATTTTAACGCAGAATCCAATGGAGCTACTCGGACAGATTCGTCACGCAGGAGCGATCTTCCTCGGAAGATTCAGCCCGGAACCGGTTGGCGACTATTTTGCCGGTCCGAATCACGTCCTGCCGACAAACGGGACGGCCCGTTTTTCAAGCCCGCTTAATGTGGAGGATTTTCAAAAGAAATCAAGTATTCTTTTATACAGTGAAAAAGCTTTAAAGGGTAATGGAGAAAAAATCGCGGCCTTTGCGCGCCTGGAAGGCCTTGAAGCCCACGCCAGATCCATTGAGACAAGACTAAGAAAATAAGCTGGAGGAATAATCATGGCCAGAACTGCTGAAATTTCACGTAAAACCAATGAAACGAATATCACACTTTCCTTGAATATAGACGGCGATGGCACAAGCGATCTGGAAACAGGTGTGCCTTTTATGACACATATGCTGGACCTGTTTGCCAAGCACGGAAAATTTTACTTGAACATCGTTGCAAATGGCGATACAGACGTGGATGACCACCACACAACCGAGGACATTGGCATCTGCTTAGGACAGGTGCTGAAGGATGCTTTAGGAGATAAAAAAGGCATCAAGCGCTATGGAAATGCTTTTGTTCCTATGGACGAAGCGCTGGCTCAAGTGGTAGTTGACCTCAGCAACCGCCCTCACCTTGAGATGCGTGCCGAATTCCCAAGCCAGAAAGTCGGTACATTTGATACTGAACTTGTTCATGAATTTCTTTGGAAACTCGCGCTTGAAGCGAGAATGAACCTGCATGTCATCGTTCACTATGGACAGAATACTCACCACATCATTGAGGCGATTTTCAAAGCGCTCGCTCGTGCGCTTGATGAAGCAACAACGATTGACCCAAGAGTTAAGGGAGTTCCATCAACGAAAGGGATGTTGTAAATGATCGGCATCATCGACTATGGAATGGGGAATTTGTTCAGTGTCAGTAAAGCGCTGGAACGGTTGGAGGTCCCTTATTTCCTCTCTGAAAATAAGCTTGAGCTTCTCGAAGCAGACGCTTTAATATTACCGGGTGTCGGCTCTTTTAAGGATGCAATGGGTATCTTAAATTCTACTGGCCTGGCAAATCTGGTAAAAGAGTTCGCTGATACAGGCAAGCCGCTGCTTGGCATTTGTCTTGGCATGCAGCTTTTATTTGAGAGCAGTGAAGAAAATGGACTGACAGAAGGATTGCAGCTCCTGCCTGGCCATGTGAGACGTTTTCCCGGCACAACACCAGAAGGTGAAACGTACAAAGTTCCGCATATGGGCTGGAACCGTCTTGAATTCCTGCAGGGATCGCCGATTTTAAAAGGCCTTGCTGAAGATTATGTCTATTTCGTCCATTCATATTTTGTAGATACAGATGAAAATGAAGTTGTAATTAGCCAGACCAGCTATGATGTGGAAGTGCCGGCGGTTGTCGGAAGGGGCAATGTGTTTGGCATGCAGTTCCACCCTGAAAAAAGCAGTTCGCTCGGCATGGCGCTTTTACGCAATTTTACCGAGCTGGTTGGAGAAAGGATGTCTGTGAAATGAGCTTTACAATCTATCCGGCAATCGATATGAGAGGCGGCAAATGTGTACGGCTGCTGCAAGGGGATTATGATAAAGAAACAGTATATGGCGACTCTCCGTTTGATATGGCCAAAAAATTTGCAGATGAAGGAGCAGATTGGATTCATATGGTCGATCTTGACGGGGCAAAGGACGGAAGACGCGTGAATGACCGGTTTGTCATTCAGGCTGCCCGTGAACTTAGCGCCTCCATCCAGATTGGCGGGGGGATTCGTACGGAAGAAGACATTCTGCATTATCTGGAGAATGGAGTCACACGAGTAATCATTGGAAGCATTGCCGTCTCCAACCCGGAGTTTGCTGTTGATATGATCCGCAAATACGGCAAAGCCATAGCGGTTGGACTTGATGCGAAAAATGGCTATGTGGCCACACATGGCTGGCTGGAAACTTCTGAAGTAAAGGCAGTTGACTTGGGTAAGCGATTTGCCGACGCCGGTGCGGAAACATTTATTTTTACGGATATCGCAACAGATGGGATGCTATCCGGGCCGAACGTTGAAGCTGTACGCCTGCTCGCGCGGGAAACCGGCAAAAGGGTAATTGCATCCGGAGGAGTCAGTCAGCTGGCTGATTTGACGGAACTTCGGGAATACGCATCAGAAGGTGTCGCCGGGGCCATCGTTGGAAAGGCAATTTATGAAGGCCGGTTTACCGTAGCGGAAGCTCTGAAAGAGGTGAAGGCATAATGCTGACGAAACGGATTATTCCCTGTCTGGATGTAAAGGACGGTCGTGTAGTAAAAGGAGTGCAATTCGTGCAGCTGCGTGATGCCGGAGATCCGGTTGAGCTTGCCCGTTTTTATGATGGGCAGGGAGCTGACGAACTGGTCTTCCTTGATATCTCCGCTTCACATGAAGGCAGGAAAACAATGGTTGAAGTTGTGAAGGCTGTTGCGTCGGAACTGGCCATTCCCTTTACAGTCGGAGGCGGGATTAATGCGCTGGATGATATGAAACGAATTTTGCGGGCAGGTGCAGATAAGGTTTCTTTAAATACAGCTGCCGTAAACAATCCTGATTTAATTACAGAAGGGGCAAACTTTTTCGGTTCTCAGTGCATCGTTGTGGCGATTGACGCTAAATACGACGAAGAGCTAGGTTCCTGGCGAGTGTACACACATGGCGGACGAACACCGACTGATCTTGAAGTCATTACATGGGCACGTGAAGCGGCCGAGCGCGGGGCCGGAGAAATTTTACTGACAAGCATGGATTCAGACGGGGAGAAAAAGGGCTTTGATATCAAGCTGACGAAAGCAGTCAGCGAGGCAGTTTCGATTCCGGTTATAGCTTCTGGCGGTGCCGGAAATGCTGATCACTTTGCAGAGGCGTTTGTTGACGGAAAAGCGGATGCCGCATTGGCTGCATCTATTTTTCACTATAAAGAAACATCTGTTGCAGAAGTAAAATCTTTCATTAAGGAAAAAGGGGTGGTAGTCCGATGAATATCGAGGGTGTAAAGTTTGACGAAAAGGGACTGATCCCTGCTGTTGTGCAAGATGCTGAAACAAAAGAGGTATTAACGTTAGCCTATATGAATCGGGAATCTCTTTTGAAATCCGTGGAGACAGGCGAAACCTGGTTTTTCAGCCGTTCCCGCAATGAGCTCTGGCACAAAGGAGCAACAAGCGGAAACACACAAAAAATTGTTGAAATGAAGCTTGACTGTGATCAGGATGCTATTGTGGTTCTGGTTGAACCAGCCGGTCCAGCTTGCCACAATGGAACAGTCAGCTGCTTTGAGGAAAGAGTATACGGGGAAGAGTCAGGCGGTTTATCTGACTACAAAATCCTTTATACACTTGAAAAAGTCATTAAAGAACGCGAAAAGACACGCCCAGAAGGAGCCTACACAACCTATCTTTTTGAAAAAGGCGTGGATAAAATCCTGAAGAAGGTAGGGGAAGAGTCGGCAGAAGTCATCATCGCTGCGAAAAACCGTGACAAAAAAGAACTGAAATGGGAATCGGCTGATCTGATTTATCATTTGATGGTGCTGCTGCGCGAGCAGGACCTGCCTTTCAGCGAAGTCCTGAAAGTGCTTAATAAACGGCATGAAAAGAAAGAACCGGCCTCCGAATAGTGAACTGTGCCCCGATTTACGGACAGTTTAAAAAGCGCCTATGCGGCTAGTAAATGACCCCGGTATTGCACCGGGGTCATTTTATTTAAGCCCCATTGATAACGATGCTGGTTATATTCCTCGATCACTCGATCCACTTCTTTTCTAACATCTCCTAAATTATCTAATGATTTATACTCTGCTAAATCC
>NZ_JAMBOJ010000020.1 GCF_023715565.1 Cytobacillus firmus
GAAATTCACTGCCAAAAAATAAGAATTTAAAGAATTAATACCCTGAAATAAGAGAAAGGTGAATTTGAGCGCACTCAAATTCACCTTTCTTACTATCTGAAGCTAGTTTTGTCCCAGCCCCTTTTTAGTTCTATGTGCACTTCAAAGTGAAGTCAATTTTTGAAACCGCTCCCAATTGGTAAAAATGGATTATTTTCACAGGTATCCAGCCTTGTAAACTACTCTATTAGTACTTATTTCGCTACACGAAATTTGTCTAAAGAATAGGCAGCATACTCTATTAACTCCCTGTAGCTTCTCTACTAGAATTAATAGTGCAAGATCATCTATCAATTTTGGGGGAATGAATTTCATGACATTAAAGAAAAAAGTTCTATCCGTTTCACTGACAGGTTTAATGGCATTTGGTGCTGTCACAGCAGTTGGCACGCCCGCAGGTGCAGTAGGAAATGGTCCGGGCACAGGTAATGGATCCATCCAGACTTCTATTCTGCATACCTATGCCAGTTTAACAGATTATTTAAAAAAACAGGATGCCAAGCAGGAAGCCATGCAGCTGGAAGTCATCGGCCAGACGGTAAAAGGCCGTGATATTCACATGGCAAAATACATATCCAACACTGAAAATCCAACTATTCTCTTTCTGACTCAGCAGCATGGAAATGAGCAGCTGACAACGGAAGGAGCCTTGGAGTTTATCAAACACCTTGGCACCGGCAAATCAAGCGGTGTTCTAAAAGATGTCAATATTCTCGTCATCCCAATGCTTAACGCAGATGGTGCCATGGGGGATGTGGACTTCTCACTTGATGATTACCTTGCAGATGGCGACCGCCATTTAACCCGCTATAATGCCAATCGTGTGGATTTGAATCGGGAACATGATAAAGACCCAAGCGAAATGGAGCCGGAAGCGCGTGCTCTCCATGTAAACGTGTTCCAAAAATATGATATCGATTACATGATTGATCTTCACCATCAGGGCACTTTAAGTGAAACAGAAGGAAAGCTTGTATCCGGAAGCATTCTTTATCCGACCAACAGCAATGTAAAGCCGGAGGTTCTTGAAAAATCCAAAAAGCTTGGATCCGTTGTGTTTAACACGCTTCACAATACAGGCTGGGGCCACATTGGCAAATATGTCGGCGGCACAGGTGAAAACATTGGCCGAAACGGTGCTGCAGTCCGCTACGACATTTCCACCCTTCTTTTTGAAATGCGCGGAATGTCCGACCACAACTACGAGCCATACGCGCTTGGACAAAAGAGCAACGGCTACCTTATCAAGCAGACAATCAATACACTTGATGCAACAGTAAGAGCAATTGCAGACGGTTCAATCAATTCTGCTGACACCAGCTTCTGGGATACCCTGCCTGAGCAGACAACAAGACAAAACGGAGAAAGTGACGAATAGAATCTCTGCATCCCCGGTAAAGCCGGGGGTGTTTTTTGTTGGGAAAACAGCTATGGGTTGATGTACTTTTCCGGATAAGGTAATAGCATTCAGTGATGACCTAAAGCATTTATATGATGAAACACGCCATTGAATTTACAAAAAGAGAATTAAAATGCCTCAAAGAACAGTATAGAACCCCCTTTTTAAGCAAGGCTATGTTAAAGGTTAATGTTGATTATTGATTACTATCAAAAAAAGTGGTTATAATAAGAACAAACATTCTTAATTAGAGGGTTCAAAATGAGTAAAGCGTTTAACAATTTATTAAAACATATCGATAAATTATCGCATACAGATAAAGAGCGTGTGTTTCAATGGGTAAAACGCTATGTTGAACCTTCCGCAACTATTGGTGGTCGCTTAATCGATGAAATGAGGGAAGTGCGTTTTAAAGAAGGTTTTGAATGCCCTCATTGCACTTCAGAACATATTAATCGATTCGGTAAAGTGAATGGTCGTCAACGCTATCGCTGCAAGGCTTGTCGTAAAACATTTATGGATACTACAAATACAATTCTTTATCGCACTCGCAAAGGTAATGAGTGGATTACTTTTGTTGAATGTATGTTTAAAGGATATTCCTTACGTAAATCAGCAGAAATTGTGGGCGTTACTTGGGTAACTTTATTCTATTGGAGACATAAGTTGTTATCGGCTCTTAAACAAATGGATTTTGAGCAATTTGTGGGTATCGTTGAAGTGGACGAGACTTATTTTTTGTATTCTCAAAAAGGGCAACGTGGGATTAGTGAACGGAAACCACGCAAGCGAGGTGGTAAATCTACACTTAGAGGGATAAGCAAGGAACAAGTCTGTGTTCTAGTTGCAAGAGACAGAGCTAAAGCAACCGTTTCGAAAGTGGCTTGTATGGGGCGTGTTGTCAAAACTAAAGTTGACGATATGATTGGCTCTAAACTAACACCAAATAATGTACTCGTAACAGACGCTTGGAGAGCCTATAAAACGTATGCGAATGAAAAAGGCTTAGAAACACTACCGCATTAAATCTGACGGTGGAAAGCACGTTATCAGAGGTTTATTTCATATTCAAAATGTAAATGGACTACATTCACGATTAAAAAATTGGATAAATCGTTTTAATGGGGTAGCTTCAAAATATCTTGATAATTACTTAGCTTGGTTCTTATTTGTAGATAGCCATAGTAATGAAAGTACAAAACACAATATCAAAGAATTTTTATTGACATCCTTTATATTTGAAATGACAGAAACCTATAAAAGTTTACGTTTGTCGAAATTCAATATGTAATACTCGTTTGACTTTTAGGGCTTTCATCCAAATGCGAGGACTTACAGCGTTAGACGAAATAAAGTTACCAAACATCGCTTTGGGAATGTTCTAGAAGTAATAAATTTATAAATGATACCTACAATATTGATAAAGGAAGATATGATGCTATCTAAAATTAATAATTTAAAAACAAGTTCATCAGATATAAAAGAATTTATTACTAACCTGCAAAAAAACATTTTAGAGATAGTTAATGAAGGTATAATTGGTATCTATATTCACGGTTCATTAGCGATGGGGGGATTTAATAAAAGGTGTAGTGATATTGATATCTTGGTCGTTACAAAAGAATCGCTTACAGTCGAAACTAAAAGAAAATTAGGAAAGCTCTTTTTAGGATGTTCTGGTTCTCCATTTCCTATTGAAATTAGTTTCCTTAATATTCAGCAGCTAAAAGGCTGGCAACTTCCTTGTCCATTTGATTTTCACTACAGTGAATTTTGGAGAGAACGATATACAACCGATTTATTGAATGGAACAAACAGATTTTTGAATGATCAAGTTAATACCGATGTAGATTTAGCAGCACATATAACTATCACAAACAAAAGAGGAATTTGTATATATGGTCAACCTATCAAAAGAGTTTTCCCATCAGTACCTTCCTCAGATTATCGAGCGTCAATTATGGCTGACTTTAAGGATTGTTTAGAGAATATTGAAGAGGACCCTATTTACTGCACCCTAAATTTAATTAGAGTTTATTGGTACTTAACAGAAGGCGTTATTTCTTCAAAGCAAGAAGCTGGTAACTGGGGGGTAACTACATTTCCGAAAGAGATGAAAAACACAGTAAAAAAAGTGATTGAATGTTATACATATGAAAACGATAGTTATGTTTTCGAGAAAGATGAACTTGTACTATTGAAAAATTATATTTCAAACAATGTAGAGAATTTATTACCTATCGAGGGTACGTCTTGATATCGAAGTCCCTTGTTCTATTGAAAAAACAATATTCTGATTTTATAGAAGTTTAACTAATATCTAAAATTCAATATATGAATCTATGCGAAATAACGTTCCCAAATGACACTTAGGGAATATTTTTCTTTAACAAGTGTAGAACCAAAAATTGTAGGTTTTTATACGCATATCACATTTAAAAGTCGAATCCCTGTACGTTGGGGAATCGACTTTTTTAATTTTTGTCTGTTGAGTTAACCTTCACATACATTGCCTATTCGTTACTTGACGAAAACAAAAATGTAATATATAGTTTACATAAAGTAATATATAAATTACTTAAAGGTGGTCTTTTATGGTTAATAAAGTGAAAATTGCTCGTATTGAAAAGGATTTGACCCAGGCACAACTTGCTCAAAAAATTGGGGTTACTCGTCAAACAATCGGATTAATTGAGAAAAACGAATATAACCCAAGTTTGCAGCTGTGTGTTGCAATTGCGAAAACGTTAGACAAAACTTTAAATGATTTATTTTGGGAGGATGAAAAATGAATATTTTAAATTTCTTCGGTCAGGATGAATTCAAGCAGCAACAAATAGCGAGGTTTATAGTTGAAGCTGCATTGCTACAATTTATAGTATCCTTTGTAATGATTGCTTTATATGTCTTTACATCCATTGAACCACTATTCCTAATGCTTATTCCATTTGCTTTGTTTTTATTTTACTGTATCATTCGCTATATGTTATCCGGAATTGAATTCGCTGATGTATTTACTGAACAAGAGTACAGCAAAATGAAAAAACGAAATTTAAAGTTCGCTATCTGGATTTTCTTTTTTAATGGTTTGGCATTTTTCTTTATCGAAAAATCCCTATTAGAAAGTTCATTATTCGGACTCATATCAGGTATTCTAATGTGGGGTATGAATACAATATCCTTAAAAAAATCGTATAAAAAAAATGAGCAATTGTGATAGTCATTTTTAACAAAGAATTATTCCCATATATACAATCCTATACAAAATAACGTTCCCAAATCAAAGTTTGGGTACAGTTTAAAAAGGCACAAACGTTGATTTACAGCGTTTCGTGCCTTTTCTTGTGAACATTTTTTATACTCTATTTTATACAGGTGGCTCAAATGGTTGAAGCGACTGTATTTGTGCTTATTAGAAGTGTTCTCTATCTTGCATAAAATCGTGTATAAATCTGATTCGCTAAATAACAACAATTAAATTTAACAGAGCTTTAAGCAAAAGAAGAAACATGCAGCATCAAAAGCAGGTAGACGCCAATTATCCAGAAAATCAAAACAAGCAGCCTTCACCCGCCAATTAACGCAACTCCCCCCTAGAAATCTCCTTCACTCCCAATCAAACCCCAATCACAAACAATAACCCACGATCCAGCATCAATAAGAAACCAGCTATTCTCAAAGACTCAAATACTAATTAAATATGAATATACAAACGAAAATCCGGTACACTTTTCTAACGGTTTTCAGTGAAGAAAAGCCCATTTATTAGATTTTTATAATTTTCTTTTAATAAGTTGTTGACAATTCCTATGTGTATGGTAGGATTAATCTCAACATCACATATTCAAACTAAAAAACGTATCCTTTCCTCAACAAAAAAAAGGAGGCGAGCCTCACTGAAACAGGCAGACTGGGAAGAGTTATCTGCTCATTTAAAGCAGATGCTTCAGAACATTAAATTCGGATCGATCACACTGGTCGTCCAGGATGGCAAGGTTATACAACTAGAGAAGAACGAAAAGGTTCGTCTTCAATCAAATAAGCGCGCTGACTAGAAAAACTAGAGGCGGTCTTTTCAACTGAAGGAATTTCTTCAGTCGGGAAGACTGCCTTTTTTGATTGAAAAGAACACACAGGAACATGAAAGGAGTACTGCAAGATGAGCACTGCAGTAACATATGAAAACTGGAAGCAAATCTCAGATTCGTTCCCATTTGATGACAAATTTAAAGGCGCGGGCAGCGTGTTGAAATGGGCTTATGAAAATTATCCTGAAGATAAAATAGTTTATGCGTCAAGTTTCGGAGCTGAGGCCATTGTGCTGATTGACCTCATTCACCAAATTAAGCCGGATGCCCATATTGTCTTCTTGGACACAGGGCTTCATTTTCCAGAAACCTATGAAGTGATTGATAAAATGGAAGCCCGCTTTCCAACTCTAAGGATTGAGCGGAAAGAACCGAAGCTGACCCTTGATCAGCAGGCTGCAGAATATGGTTCAGCCCTTTGGAAAAGAGAGCCGAATTCATGCTGCCAGATCCGTAAAGTGATTCCGTTAAGAGAAGCGTTAACACCAAAGCAGGCCTGGATCTCCGGGCTTCGCCGGGAGCAGTCTCCGACAAGAGCGAATACTCAATTCCTAAACAGGGATGAAAAATTCAAGAATATCAAAATCTGCCCGCTGATTCACTGGACATGGGATGAGGTTTGGGCTTACATCAAGGAAAAAGGCCTGCCGTA
This sequence comes from Cytobacillus firmus, assembly GCF_023715565.1. GTDB lineage: Bacteria > Bacillota > Bacilli > Bacillales > Cytobacillaceae > Cytobacillus > Cytobacillus firmus_C. Next base: position 6,179 of record NZ_JAMBOJ010000020.1, read on the forward strand.
CAACTCTCTGCATGACCATGGCTATCCAAGCATCGGCTGCTTCCCTTGTACACAGGCAGTCGGTGGAAATGGCGATTCCCGTGCGGGCCGTTGGTCAGGCACAGGCAAAACTGAATGCGGCCTCCATACGAGCTAAAAGGAGGATGATACCATGCTTACGATTATAGCGGTCACAGTCGGTTTATTTTTCGCCATGAATATCGGGGCAAGCGGAGCAGCAGCATCCATGGGAATTGCGTATGGCTCAGGTGTCCTTAAAAACCGCATGATAGCTCTTATTCTTTGCGGGTTGGCCGTTTTCTTCGGGGCATGGCTTGGCGGAGGAGAAGTGGTTAAAACGATGGGCAGCGGAATCGTTCCCAAAGAGACCTTCACAGTAGCCATAGCGCTTATTGTGATTGCCTCTGCCGCACTTTCACTTTTTCTGGCAAATATATTCGGCATCCCGCTGTCCACCAGTGAAGTGACGGTAGGTTCTGTTGTTGGTGCCGGAATCGTCTACCAATCTGTATTTGCCGGAAAGCTTATCTGGATCATGATGTTCTGGCTAATTACTCCCATTGCCGCTTTTCTAATTGCCATAGCGGCGGCCTCACTTTTAAAGAGAAGCTTTATACAGAACCTGATTAAAAAGCCTAAAGCTGCTCCGGTTTTAGCCATTCTAGTCGTCTTTATGGGCGTGTTTGAAGCCTTCTCTGCAGGCATGAACAATGTCGCAAATGCTGTCGGGCCGCTTGTTGGTGCAGGCATTATGAGCACAGGCAGCGGAATTTTCTGGGGCGGCCTGTTTGTCGCTTTAGGAGCTGTCCTCTTGGGAAAAAAAGTTCTAGAGACGAATGGCAAAAAGATTACCAAAATCCGTCTTGAAGAAGGATGCGTCATCTCAGGGACTGGAGCAGGTATTGTTACAATCGCTTCCGTCTTTGGAATCCCTGTCCCTTTAACACAAATTACCACATCGTCCATTATCGGCATTGGATTTGTAAAGCAGGGACGTTCAGTCTTCAAGAAGGATATTGTCCTACAGCTATTGGTCGTATGGGTAGTTTCACCAGTTTTATCGATGGTCTTATCCTATACGCTTATCCAACTGCTCATTGAACATAATGTATATCCGGTGATTGCGATGGCCGGTGTCCTTATCTCCGTTTTTGGAGTGAAATTCTTAATGAATCAGGCACCAGCCAATGTGAGCCCGATTACTGAAAAAAAGTAAAACTAAAAAAGAAAGGTTGATGTAAAATGGCTCTGCCGAAACCTCATGGAGGAAAATTAATTCAAAACTATAATCCTAATTATGATCTGACAGGAATTGAAAAAGAAATTTTAATAGACGCCATCGCATTGAGTGATCTGGAACTTATCGGTGTTGGCTTATTCAGTCCTCTTACAGGTTTCATCGGAAAAGCAGACTATGAATCTGTAGTTGAAAAAATGAGACTTGCAGATGGAACGGTTTGGTCCATTCCGGTTACACTTCCGGTATCAGTGGAAAAAGCCAATGAGCTTGCAGCCGGTGAAAAATTCAAGCTGGTTCACGAAGATGAAATATACGGAGTCATCGATGTATCAGAGTGGTATGAGCCCGACCTGGGTAAAGAGGCACGTGAAGTCTACAAAACGGAGGAACTTGCACATCCAGGCGTAAAAAGGCTTTTTGAACGCGGTCCGGTTTATGTTGCCGGTGAGGTAACCCTGATTAAAAAACCTAGTAAAGGTGTCGCAGAAGATGTTTGGTTTGAGCCCAAAGATACACGTGCACTTTTTGAAGAAAAAGGCTGGAAAACGGTTGTTGGCTTCCAGACAAGAAACCCTGTGCACCGGGCACACGAGTACATTCAGAAAGCAGCTTTGGAAACAGTGGATGGATTGTTTTTGAATCCGCTAGTGGGTGAAACAAAGTCAGATGACATCCCTGCAGACGTCCGACTTAGAAGCTATCGAGTTCTACTTGAAAATTACTACCCAAAAGAGCGCACACAGCTTGCTGTTTATCCAGCAGCTATGAGATATGCGGGACCGCGTGAAGCGATCTTCCATGCCATTGCAAGGAAAAACTTTGGCTGCACTCACTTCATCGTCGGAAGAGATCATGCCGGTGTCGGCAATTATTATGGCACATACGATGCACAGCATATTTTCAGCAACTTTACAGAAGAAGAGCTTGGCATCAAGCCGCTGTTCTTTGAGCACAGCTTTTACTGCAATAAGTGCGAAGGCATGGCATCTGATAAAACCTGCCCTCACAGCAAGGAAGACCGCGTCATCCTATCCGGCACTAAAGTAAGGGAAATGCTCCGCAACGGGGAGCTGCCGCCTTCCACCTTCAGCCGCAAAGAGGTTGTCGAAGTGTTAATTGAAGGCATGAGAGAAAAAGAAACGGTATAAGGGGCGGTTAAAATGACGAAAGCAACGAACATCACCTGGCATGATGCCGCGATTACAAAAGAAGACAGACGGGCACAGAACGGTCATGGAAGTGTGGTCCTCTGGTTCACCGGCCTTTCAGGATCAGGCAAATCAACGATTGCAAATGCTGTATCCCATGAGCTTTTCCGCCAGGGCATCAATGAATATGTCCTCGACGGCGACAATGTGAGACACGGCTTAAATAAAGACCTTGGCTTTTCAGAGGTCGACAGAAATGAAAATATCAGGCGCATTGGGGAAGTCGCGAAGCTGTTTGTGGACAGCGGCAAGATCGTCACAACTGCCTTTATCTCTCCATTCCGTTCGGACAGAGAAACAGTCAGGGCGCTTTTTGAAGAAGGGGAATTTATCGAAGTCTTCATCGACTGTCCTCTCGAAGAATGCGAACGCCGGGATCCAAAACAGTTATATGCCAAGGCAAGACGAGGGGAGATTAAGGACTTTACAGGAATTGATTCTCCTTATGAAGCACCAGAACAGCCTGAAATTACAGTCCGATCTGACCAGTACACAGTAGAAGAAGCAGTCGGGCAGATATTAACACATTTGCGAAGAAAAAATATTTTATAAAGTGAAACTTCAATCAATCGGTGTTTTTCCTGTTGATTGACAGTGCGATAAAAACCGGGAGTCTCTTTCTATAGGAGACTCCTTTTCTGAAAAAATAATTCCTACTATTTCACCCCGAAAAATGGTATTATAGAAAACATCAGATTATCAGCTTAGGAAAAGCGTTAAAGTGCATATATTATAAGACATTACAGAAAGGGCGGGCATGAGAATGACAGGAAAAGTGTATTTGGTAGGTGCCGGACCGGGAGACCCGGACCTGATGACTGTTAAAGGAATGCGATGCCTTCAGGAGGCAGATGTTGTTCTGTATGATCGCCTCGTAAATCGTGAACTATTAAACTATGCGAAAAAAGAAGCCCAGCTCGTATATTGCGGCAAGCTTCCCAATCATCACATCATGAAGCAGGAAACGATCAATCATCTTCTTGTCAAATATGCCAAAAAGGGGCTGCAGGTTTGCCGGCTAAAAGGCGGAGATCCGTTTGTTTTCGGCAGGGGCGGGGAAGAGGCAGAAGAATGTGCCAATCATGATGTGCCATTTGAAATTGTGCCTGGCGTCACTGCAGGAATTGCTGCATCTGCTTATGCAGGGATACCGGTCACACACCGAACCTTAAGCAAAAGTTTCGCTTTTGTCACAGGTCATCAGGCCGGAAACGAGGAGGCCGAGCACCAGTGGGCCCATCTGGCTCATGCTGTAGATACGATTTGCGTATATATGGGAGTTTCCCATTTGCCTAATATTGTAGAAAATCTTATTCAAAACGGGAAATCACCTCAGACGCCAATAGCCCTCGTGCATTGGGGAACTCTTTCAGATCAGAGGACCGTTACAGGCACCCTTGCTACGATTGAGAACAAAGTGAAAGAATCAAACATCACGAATCCAAGCATGATTGTCATTGGAGATGTTGTCGCCATGCACCATAAGATCAATTGGTTTGAAGAGGAAATTGTGCCGCATCTGCCTGCTGTCCAAGGATAGGCTTTGGTTTGATAGAAGAGGAGGGAGCCATATGAAAGCAGTCCTATACATCGGTCATGGCACACGTTCAAAAAAAGGGGCTGCCCAAGCCAGCCTTTTTATCGGGAGTGTTATGAAAAAAGTCAACGCACCTATACAAAAGCTCTGTTTCCTTGAATTAACAGAACCGGACATCAAGTCAGGCTTTGATTATTGTGTCCGGGAAGGAGCCACAGAAATTACCGTTGTGCCATTATTTTTACTTGCAGCCGGGCATATCAATGAGGATATTCCTGAAGCACTTGCCCCGCTTATCAAAAATAATCCCGGCATCACTGTAAAAATGGCAGATCCATTCGGCGTACAGAACAGTATTCTTGATGCCATTTCTGAGCTGGTTACAGCAGAAGCCCGGCCAATCAGCATGGATGATTCTATTTTAATCGTAGGAAGAGGCAGCAGTGACCCTTCTATCCTCAAAGCTTTTGAATCTATTAAAAAGGGTATCAGTCAGCGCCTTGGCGTGAAAAACGTGCAGGTCTGCTATTTGGCGGCAGCTGCCCCGCCTTTTAAGAAGGGGCTAGATTCCATATGCCAGCAGGCAAGCGGCAATGTAATTGTTATCCCTTATTTATTATTTTCAGGCCTTCTGTTAAGTGAGGTCACAAGAGAGGTAAATAAGAAAGGCAAAGCAGGCTGGTCCATGATTTTGACTGATACATTAGGAAAACATGAGGTAATACAAAATCTGGTCGCTGAAAAAGCGAATGGAGAGGTGAAAGTAAATGCAGCCGTTATTCATTGATTTAACAGGCAAAAAAGTCGTCATTGCCGGCGGCGGCAGAATTGCATTTCGAAAAGCGAGAACACTTGAAGCTGAATGTGCTCAGATCACATTTGTTTCTCTTGATTTTTCAGAAGACCTAATCCGTTTAGCTCAAGAAAAAGGATATGAACTCATTCAGCGAAAAGCGAAGCCTGCAGATTTTAAGGATGCTTTTTTATCCATACTGGCCACAAATGACCGTGAAGCTAACCATGCTTTGACTCAATCGCTGGATTCAGGACAGCTTGTCTGTGTTGTCGATGAAGCTGGTGAAGGGAATGTGGTTTTTCCGGCAGCTGTAAGGCGCGGTCCGCTGCAGATTGCCATCACCTCTAATGGTGCGAGTCCAAAGCTGACCCGGATGCTAAAAAAACAGCTTGATGAACAATTTGATGAAAGCTGGACCGCTTATTCAGAATTTCTGGGAAAATGCCGCGATTATATTAAAAAGCTCTCTATTCCATCTTCAGAAAAAAACAGCCTGCTTGCCGAACTTTTAGATGACCGTTATCGCCTTTCAGAGGATGAGAGAGACCACAAATGGTCATATCTGCAATCCTTATCATAAACAGCCGTGTTATTCACACACGGTTGTTTTTTTGTTTATTGTGCAAATTCACTATGGTACATTGTTAGTAATGAATCAGGAAGGCGGCGTGAAATGTGAATTTTTTGTCCTATGAACTCGCTCAGGAAATAGTGGAGCGCACGATGAAAATTCTTAATAAAAACATTAATGTTATGAATGAGGATGGCATTATTATCGGTTCAGGTGAAAAGGAAAGGATCAATCAGGTTCATGATGGCGCTTTGCTGGTCCTGAAAAAAGGCGAAAGCGTGGAAATTGATGAGAAAAGTGCTGCTGTACTGAATGGAGCTAAACCCGGGATCAATCTGCCCATCCAGTTTAATAAACAAATTATCGGTGTAGTCGGCATCACGGGGGAACCAGAGCAAATCCGGAATTATGCCGAACTGGTTAAAATGGCAGCAGAACTTGTTCTGGAACAGTCCTTTTTACTGGAAAGAACACAGTGGAAGCAGCGGCTTCAGGGCGAAATTGTAAACCTGCTTATTTCTGAGGAATCCATAAATGAATCCTGGTTAGAGGAAAGGGCCGGTTTTTTGGGATACGACCTTAAGATCCCACGTACCGCCATTGTACTGAAGCTGCCGGAAGAACTGGGAAACAAGTATCAAAAGCTTATCAATACTATTCATTTTGAGTTGGGAAACCAGGATTTAACAGGGGTAACGTTCAATGACGAAATTGTAATTTTAAAAGCAGGGGGGCGCTCTGAACTGATTTCTTCTATAAAGAGGATTGCCAGCCTGTCAAAAAGGAAAGCGGTTATTGGAATTGGGAGCACTTCTGAAAACTCTAACGGATTGAAAACCTCTTTTCGGCATGCACGTCAGCTTGCATTAATTGGACCTGATATTCAGCCTGGCGTAGACTATTACAGCTATGATGAATACTGGCTCGAAGCCGAGATATCCACGCTCTCTTTGAAGGAAACTAACACCCTGTCATTCTATGACCGGCTCATGAAGCAGGACAAAAAAGGGGAATTGGCCCAAACTCTTGATGTTTTCTTAAAAGAAGGCGGGGATCTTGGGAAAATCGCAGAACGATTATTTGTCCACCGCAACACGCTGAGATACCGCCTGGATAAGATAACCGAATTAACTGGTAAAGACCCGAGGAATGTAAAGATGATGCTTGAATTATATGTTGCCAAATTAATTAAAAGGCATTAGTGATTGTGCATTTGCACAATAAATATAAAATTCTGACCGTTTATTTTCATCAGCATTCCCAATGATCCAAACCTCGCAAACGCTTACAATAAATACATAAGCAAACATCACGGGAGGACTCATAATGGATGTAACTGTAAGCGCTTTAGGAGCTGTAACTGCATTAGTTATTGCCATACTATTAATCTTAAAAAAAGTTCCGCCTGCGTATGGAATGGTCGCAGGTGCTTTAATAGGCGGCTTAGTCGGCGGAGCGGATATCACGAACACGGTTAATTTAATGATGGAAGGTGCCAAGGATATCATACCGGCTGTGCTCAGAATCCTTGCTGCCGGGATATTAGCCGGTGTCCTGATTGAATCAGGCGCCGCTTCCTCCATTGCCGAAACCATAGTAAAAAAATTCGGAGAAACCCGGGCGCTTCTAGCTTTGGCGGTGGCTACAATGATCCTGACAACAGTCGGTGTATTTGTTGATGTAGCCGTCATCACAGTATCACCAATTGCCCTGGCAATTGCCAAAAGAGCGAAACTGTCCAAAACAGCGATTTTACTGGCGATGATTGGCGGAGGGAAAGCAGGAAACATCATGTCCCCAAATCCCAATGCCATTGCTGCTTCAGATGCTTTTGGGGTTCCCCTTACATCGGTTATGGCCGCTGGAATCATCCCGGCTATCTTTGGGCTGGCTGTCACCTATGTCCTTGCTAAAAAATTGGTGAATAAAGGTTCTGCAATTTCAGATGGTGAAGTTGAAGTGGACGGCCATACAAAGCTGCCAATATTTTTTAGAGCGATGATTGCGCCGCTAGTCACCATTATATTATTGGCGCTTCGTCCACTATTTGAAATTAATATTGATCCAATGGTAGCACTTCCAGTTGGGGGAATCATCGGGGCGATTGCGATGAATAAGACGAGGAAAATTAATGAATACGCTATATCCGGCTTAAATAAAATGTCAGGTGTCGCCATTATGCTTCTAGGGACAGGGACCCTCGCTGGAATCATCGCAAACTCAAGCTTAAAAGATGTAATTATTAATGCATTAACATCCTCAGGTCTACCAGCATATCTGCTGGCGCCGGTTTCAGGTATTTTCATGTCTGCTGCAACAGCATCCACAACAGCCGGGACCGCCGTCGCAAGCGGGGTCTTCGGCAGCACGATACTTGGATTGGGCATCTCAGCTTTGGCTGGTGCCGCCATGATACACGCAGGGGCAACCGTACTCGACCATCTGCCGCACGGAAGCTTTTTCCATGCGACCGCAGGAAGTGTGAATATGGATATGAAAGAACGCTTAAAGCTAATGCCATATGAGTCGCTTATTGGTCTCACACTTGCTGTAATTTCAACTTTGATATTTGGGGTTTTTCAGATATTGGCTAATACATGATAGATAGGGTGATGTCTGGCAAAAACGGATTTATCAGACATCGCCTGAATGCCCCTAATCAGACCATGTGTAATTAAGCTGGGTAACGGAAAGATAGACACCTATCTCTGATTGGGCGAAAGAGAAAACAACCTGCGTTTAAATACCAGATAGATACCTCTTATTGAGGAAAAAGCCAAAATAACCAGCGTCAAAGTCAATAAGACACCACTCATTCAAAGAATGAATTACAAATCACCATAAAAACAAATTAGGGGAGAGGTCAAGCATGAAAATCGTCATCGCGCCAGATTCATTTAAAGAGAGTTTATCGGCACTTGAGGCAGCGAACGCCATTGAGCGAGGGGTTAAATCGATATTCCCTAATGCAAAATATAAAAGAATGCCGATGGCTGACGGAGGCGAGGGAACGGTCCAATCGCTGGTAGACGCCACAAACGGAAGAGTGATTGAGCGTACTGTTACGGGTCCGCTTGGAGAACCGGTACAGGCTTTCTTCGGCCTGATGGGGGATGGAAAGACAGCTGTCATTGAGATGGCCGCTGCATCCGGCCTGCATCTTGTCCCGCCAGAAAAACGGAACCCGTTACACACATCAACGAGGGGAACAGGTGAATTAATCGCTGCAGCAATGGATACAGGAGTCAAGCATATCATTATTGGAATTGGCGGAAGTGCCACAAATGATGCCGGAGCTGGGATGATTCAGGCATTAGGGGGAAAGCTTCTTGACAAAACTGGCACCGAAATCGGCCCGGGCGGTGGATCACTTGCTGAGCTTTCATCCATCGACATGTCAAATCTCGATTCAAGGCTTCGCGGCGTTCATATTGAAGTGGCCTGTGACGTTGATAACCCATTAACTGGTCCAAGAGGTGCCTCCGCTATCTTTGGTCCGCAAAAAGGGGCCACCCCTGAGATGGTAGGACTGCTGGATCGGAATCTGAGCCATTTTGCAGATGTGGTTGAACACGAACTTGGCAAAGCGTTCCGTGAAATTGAGGGGGCAGGCGCTGCCGGAGGGATCGGCGGAAGTCTGCTGGCATTCTTGAATGCTGATTTAAAAAGAGGAATTGATATCGTCCTTGAAGCGGTTAACTTTGAGGATGAAGTAAAAGATGCCGATCTTGTCATAACTGGCGAAGGAAGAATTGACAGCCAGACGATTTTTGGGAAAACGCCGATTGGGGTGGCAAAAGTGGCCAAGAAACATGGAATACCTGTCATGGGTCTTGCAGGTTCCTTATCAGACGACAGCCATATCGTGCATGAACATGGAATCGATGCACTTTTCAGTATTGTTCCAGGCGTTATTTCGCTGCCGGATGCCTTTAAGGAAGCAGAAGTGTATATGGAGAGAACAGCGAGGAACGTAGCTGCCATTATAAGAATGAATAAGAATATGAAATGAGAAGCTGGTGAATGCAGCTTCTTTTTTTAGTATATTATAATTATATTATGTAAACAATTCAATCTAAACAAAAAAGGACTGCAAGCAGCCCTCATCAATTACCAGTAAATATAATAAACAAAAAATATCCCATCATAGTGACCAGACCAAATGGAACCCCGAATACTGCCCATTCTTTACTCGTAATCTGCAGTTTCCCAGCAGCAATGATATTGGGAATATTCCCGGGGATCAGCATTCCGCCGCTGATCAGGAGACCAAGGAGAATCGATTCCACCGTAAAATGATCCATCGATGGACTGATTTCAGCAGCGGCAAGCGTTGCGTTGTCCAGTACAGCTGAAATCATATTAATCCAATAGAGCAGAAGTGGATTCATACCGATTAGAAAGTGGTTGATCAGCGGTTCAAAACCGGCACCAAGCATTGTAAGACCCATGACAAAGAAATAAATCTTCAAAGCTCTGACAACAATTTCTTCATAGCTTTCACTGGCGGGCTTCTTGCTAAAGGACACTTTACCAGAACCAGGCGGCTTCACTGCTAATGCTCCCATTACTCCGAAAAATATGAGAGCAATCAGGATTTGCGGTCCCACTAATTCAATTAAAAAGAAAAAGTCTTCCTTCATTTTACTGATGGCAATGGTGGAAAGAGGTTCGCCAATTGGCGTCAATGCAGCGCCAAGGCCAATCGAAAAGCAGGCGAGTATCGTCAGCCTTACTTCAGATCCCCTGTCCAGCTTTAGGGCACTGATAATTAGCACAAGCACTAATGCAGCGATAATCGCAGTAATGACACTTGAAATCAATCCAAGTAAAATGACAATCATAGCTGCAAACATTCGAAAAGGCATGCGCCTGCTTACTGAAAGGATGCTTTTTTCCAGATTTGACTGAAACCATTTAAACAAGAGGCCCGCAATGAACACCGCAAGCGTAATTTTCACTGGCTCCTTTGCCGCTTGTACAAAAAGAGAGCTGTTCAGAACTCCGCTTGCAAGTGCTGCTGAAAGCCCCATTACAAATAAAAACATCTCCAGATTTTTTTCGACAAACTCAGAAAGAAAAGGCATGACAAGAACAATAATGAAAATAACCACTAATAAATAAATCATGAATCCTTCTCCATTAGGTTATTTTCCATGCTTATACACAAGGAATATTACATGCATATGCGTTTCCTTGGACAAACTTTCCATAAAAAATCCCTGCTATGAGACCCGCAGGGATAATCTATTAATTATAGTCGTTTAATACCGTTCCAGTCAGATCGAATTCAGGTTCCATGTTTTTGATGGCATTTGTGTCAATAGGAGTTGTACCGGCAGGCTGTATTTCTTCAATCACAGGTGGTGTCAGCGGGGATAAACTATGCCCTTTTTTTGCTTGATTGTCCAACAAATGAATCAACTCCTTTACAGTTTTTGTTAATTAAATTCCTATTTTACTGTTATATTCAAACATGTAATTTTTGGAAGTTGTCTCAGGGAGGTATTTATATTTTTCCCCAAAAAATTATTTTTATTAACCAAATAGCATTTATTGTTTTTAGACTATTCAATCCTTTGAGCATACATGTTCAGGTATGTTAAGATGTTATTTTATTGAAAAATCAACATAATCGCTAGGATAATAGGAAGGAAGTTCAGCTTGGATAAACGCATCTATTTATTGGCAATCATATCATTTGTTGTTGGAATGGTGGAATTGATTATAGGAGGGCTATTGGATCTTGTTGCTTCAGATCTGGGTGTAAGCCTCGGGCAGGCAGGCCTGTTAATCACAGTATTTTCACTTGCCTTTGCCATCGCAGCGCCTGTCCTGCTCACAATGACGGTTAAAATGGAACGCAGCCTTTTAATGATGATATCCTTGGCTGTATTTTTAGCAGGGAACATTGTGGCTGTATTCAGCCCGTTTTATGGTGTCTTATTAGTCGGCCGAATACTTTCGGCAGTAAGCGGCTCACTGCTCATAGCCTTGTGCATGACAATGGCATCATACATCGTCTCAGAGGAATATCGCGCACGTGCAATCGGAATCGTGTTTATGGGAATCAGTGCATCTCTTGTACTGGGTGTTCCCATTGGATTAATGCTTGGAAATGCTTTCGGCTGGCGGGCTCCATTTGTACTGATTTCAGCACTTACACTCTTATCAATGGCCGGAGTATACTTCTTCCTTGGAAAGGTTGCTCCAAAGCCGGCTGTGCCGATTAGCGTACAGCTTAAAACGCTGAAAAGCAGGAAAATAGCGCTGATACAAATAACATATTTTTTATTGATGACCGGCCATTTGGCTTTTTACGGATACCTGACACCTTTCTTGAAGATTAAGATGGGGCTTGATGGAAACTGGGTCAGTATCGTGTACCTGATATTCGGGATCGCCGCAGTCATCGGAGGGGGCCTGGGTGGTCACCTGGCAGATCGATTTAATGCAAAATCAGTCATTCTAACGCTGGTTGTCATGTTTGGAATTACACTTTTTGCATTGCCTTTTGCCGCTTTTTCCCTGCCGGTTTTCCTTGTCACAGTAGTTATTTGGAGCATGCTCAGCTGGGCGGTCACACCCGCTATACACAGCTACTTGATTGAAGTAACCCCGGAAACTTCTGATATACAGCAGACATTGAACAACTCAGCAGTTCACATGGGAATGGCATTTGGCAGCATGATCGGCGGAATCATGATTGAGACAACATCCGTTGAATACAATGCAGCTGCAGGAAGTATTTTTATAATTATTGCTCTTGGTACAGCAGCTCTTTCCATGGCGAAAAAAGAGACAAGGACTGCTGCCGCAGAATAATTCTGATGAATGCCGGCTTCTTTTTGAGGCTGGTATTTTTTTAGCGGCAAGTGACGAACTATTTCAATTATTAAAAATATTTTCACAAAATATATTGATATATTTTCCTTTTATCAACTATAATCAAATTATCTATTGGTATAACACGGGATTATAGGAGAAATATGGAATTTGTTTTTGTGAAATAATAATAAAGGAGTCTGTTTGATGAGCCAGCTTAGCTATATTCTCCGCACTTTATTCGTCATTATTCCTGCTGTATTGATCATCAGCATTGCTGTATGTGTTGGTAATGGGCTTGAAGGAAGTGCCTTTTGGATGACGATCGGGTTTGTTTTTATTCTTGGAACACTAGCGGGAATGTTATCCGCATTTATGAATTACCGCAAGTTTATTGCACCTATCAGTAAAATTAATGCCTACATTGAAGAACTAGCAGAAGGAAATATGTCCAAAAGACTGGACGAGAAGTCAGTTGGCCAACTTGGTTCCATTGCTTCTGCATTGAATCATACTGCCTCAGCCTGGCAGATGGTGCTCAATAAAGTGGTACTGGCTTCGGACGAAGTCACACAATATGCCCAGCAGTTATCATCCGGCGCTCAGCAAACAAATATGGCCACAAGCCACATTGCTGAGGTGATTGAAGAGATTGCTGCAGGGGCAGACAACCAGGTCAACGGAGTCGGGTCAGCTTCCCATGTCATTTTGCAGATGTCTGAAACACTGACACAGGTAGCGGCAAATTCTGAACAGGTGACAGAGCAAATCAATGATTCCCTGGAAAAAGCAAATCATGGCGATTCAGCCATTTCAACAGCAGGCTGCCAGATGAATTCCATTCACGTAAATGTACAGGACTTATCGAAGGTGGTAAAAGGCCTTGGACAGCGTTCACAGGAGATTGGAAAGATTATCGAAGTGATCACAGGTATTGCCGCTCAAACGAACCTTCTGGCATTGAATGCTGCCATTGAAGCAGCTCGAGCAGGAGAACAAGGCAAAGGTTTTGCAGTTGTAGCGAACGAGGTAAGAAATCTAGCTGAAAAATCGGCGGAATCCACTCTCCAAATCAGCCAGCTGATCTCAAAGATCCAGGAAGAAACCCATCAGGTTGTTCAAACCATGGATACGGTCAATCATGAAGTAACAGAAGGCATGGAAGTCATGAAGGGTGCAGGAGATTCCTTCAAGCAAATCAGGCAGTCTGTCAGCATGGTGACCAATCAAATGCAGGAGGTCTCCTCGGCCATTCAGCAAATGTCTGCCGGTTCACGGCAAATGGTCCAGTCCATGGATGAGATCACCCATGTGGCAAATGAATCCGCCATGGCTACACAAAGTGTTCTGGCATCAACTGAAGAACAAGCTGCATCCATGGAGGAAATATCTCTTTCCGCAGACCATCTTACGGGCATGGCGGAAGATTTGAAAGAGTTGATCAGCAGGTTTAGGTTGTAGAGCTCAGTTTTAAAACCTGGTTTTTATAATGAAGGCTGTTTTCGCAGGGTAAATTGCTTTTAATCTGAGTTGATTGCAGGAGAAATCTACCAGCCAACAGACAACATTTATAAACAAAGAAGATACAAACCAAAACAGTGCTGCAGATGCGGACGGTTTGTCACTAACCTAAAATTCATAAAAATTCAAATCTACATAGCTGAAAATTAAAACACCATACTGGCAAACCTAAAATTCAGCAAATAAAAAAGCCATCCCACAGATGGCTTTCTCCGTAATTAAGCTATTCCCGCTTTCATTAACATCCCATCAAGCGGCCGTTCCATCACTGTTTCCATCCACCTGGCTGTTTCGAGGACGGAAGGAAGATCTGTCCCGGTATCCACACCCATCTCATGGAACATATTGATCATATCTTCTGTACAAACATTTCCAACTGCCTTTGGTGCGAATGGACATCCGCCAAGTCCGGCAATGGAGGAATCAAAGCGGCGTACACCTGCCTGATATCCAGCCAATACATTTGCCAATCCCAATCCCCGTGTATTATGGAAGTGAAGACCAAGTGAAAGATCTCCACCAAACGCAGAAAAAAATGAATCTGCAAGCTTTTTAACCTGTATAGGATTCGCCATGCCCGTTGTATCTGCCAGGGTGATCTCTGTACAGCCGGCTTCCATAAATCTCTCTGCGGTTTTCAATACGTTATCTAATGGAACTTCTCCTTCAAAGGGACATCCGAATGAGGTCCCTAATACTCCTGCCACACCTTTGCCGGCAGCGGCGCCTTCTTTTATGACCACACAAAGCTCTTCTACTGCCTGCTCGACAGTCCTTTTTACATTGCGTAAATTGAACGAATCACTTGTAGTGGTTACCACATGAAGAAAGTTCACTTCTGTCTTAAGGGCACGTTCCAGCCCGGAACGGCTTAAAACGAGGCCGCCATAACGGACCCCCTCTCTTTTAGGCAGTGATTTCAGGACGTCTTCTGCATCTGCCATCTGGGGAACAACCTTCGGATTGACAAAAGAAACAACTTCAATATTGCGAATGCCGGAATCAATTAACTTTGTAATCAATTCAACTTTTGAACTGGTTGAGACTCTTTTGCACTCATTCTGCAGCCCATCCCGGGGGCCGACTTCACAAATTTGGATCATTTTTCTTCCTCCTTCAGCAGATGAATATTTTTGATTTGCTCCAAATGCTTCAATACATGATCACGGCCCTGATAGATATGTTCGTGCATTCCAATGCGGGCACGTTCCGGTTCCCGATTTTTAATCGCTTCCAGGATGGTTTTATGCACCTCAAGTGATTGCTTAAGCTGAAAGCTGTTATACCAATAGAAGGACCGGAACACGATTGGAACAACAACAACCTTAGAAATGTGGAAATGTATATGCTCATTTTTGGAAGCCGTGACTATGGCTTCGTGGAATTTCTGGTTTACTCTAACAATATCTTTCAGACTATCCATATCGGATTCCACATGCTGGTTAATAGCTTCTTCATATAAAATATTGGCTTTCTCCATTTCCACTAGATCATTTTCTGTCCGGTGTATGGCAGCCTGACTGGCAGCGTACCCTTCAAGCAGAGTGCGCAGGTCATAGATTTGCCTTATATCATCCTTTGTAAAATGTCTTACGCTGACCCCGCGCTTTAGAGGGATGACCAGACCTTCAGCTTCAAGCTGTCTAATGGCCTCTCTAATAGGAGTGCGACTAAGGTTCATTTCCTTGGCCAATGACTCTTCAGCAAGACGCATGCCTGGGACAAATTTCCCTTCGATAATGGCATCCTTAATAAATTCGTATGCATCCATATCAACACCTCAGATTCATTGTATACAAACAGATAAATTATTACAACAAATATTCTGAAAACTTCCGGTTAAACGTATTAAATAAAGGCTTTTTTACTAAATTCAGAAAAATTTTAAAATTCTCATTGACTTATTGTATACAAGGGATTAGATTTGTATACAAGATTACGAAAATTCAAGTATTAAAATGCATTCAAGAAATAACAGGAGGGAATTACATGTCAGATAAACAGCTTCCATTGGAGGATATTAGGGTTCTTGAGCTCGGTACACTATTAGCCGGACCATTTTCTGGACGTCTCCTTGGGGATTTTGGTGCTGAAATCATAAAGGTCGAGCCTCCAGGAAAATCGGATCCCATGAGAAACTGGGGGAAGTCAAAGGATGGCGTTGGGCTTTGGTGGCCTATACAATCACGAAATAAAAAATCTATCACCTTAAACCTGAGGGAAGAAGAAGGACAGCAGGTTTTAAGAGAACTAGTAAAAGAAGCTGATGTAATCATTGAGAATTTCCGCCCGGGCACAATGGAAAAATGGAATCTTTCCTATGAAACATTGTCGGAGATAAACCCCAAATTGATTATGGTCCGTACTTCCGGTTATGGACAGACAGGGCCTTATAAGCACCGTGCCGGCTTTGGCAGTGTGGGTGAAGCAATGGGCGGGCTAAGAAATGTAACCGGTTACCCTGACAGGCCGCCATCACGAATTGGTGTATCAATTGGTGATACATTAGCAGCACTCTTTGCTACAATCGGGTGCCTGGTTGCTTTACATGAGAGAGAGCGTTCAGGAAAGGGACAGGTAGTCGATACAGCCCTGTATGAATCTGTATTCTCCGTAATGGAAAGCATCATTCCGGATTATCTCTTAGCAGGATACATAAGGGAAAGGATGGGCAACATCCTTCCAGGTGTGGCTCCATCCAATATTTATTTTACACAGGATAAAACCTATATTGTAATCGGCGCCAACGCGGATGGAGTTTTTAGAAGATTATGCGAGGCAATGGAGCAGCCGGAATTGGCGGATGACCCGAGGTTTTCAACACACCAGGCCAGAGGGGAGAATATGAAGCTTCTGGACTCGATGATTGAAGAATGGACAAAGACTCTCCCGGCTAAAAAAGCCCTTAAAATCCTTGAAAATAAAGGAGTGCCATCTGGCCTGATCTATTCTGCTAAAGACATCATCGAAGATCCACATTATAAAGAACGAGACATGATCATTAATGTAGATCATCCACAGCTCGGAGAATTTCCGATGCCTGGAATTGTTCCGAAATTAAGCAGGACACCAGGAGAAGTGAAGCATGCCGGTCCTGAAGTAATGGGTAAACATAATGATGATATATACGCAGGCCTTCTTGGTTTCGATGAAGATAGACTAGAAGAATTGAAGAAAAAAAATATCATTTAGGAGGGCTTCATTATGTGGCGGACTCTATATGAAAAAATATGGGATAAGCACACAGTCGTTGAGGAACAGAATAAGCCTTCAATTTTATACATTGATCTGCATTTAGTACATGAAGTAACATCACCTCAGGCATTTGAAGGCTTAAGAATTAAGAATCGAAAGGTGAGAAGGCCGGATCTGACGGTAGCTGCCATGGATCACAGCATTCCAACAACCGATCGATCTCTTCCTTTTAATGACCCAATCGCTAAAAAACAAGTCGACGCTCTCGTAAAAAACTGCAGAGAGTTCGGCATACAGCTTTTTGACCTGGAAAGCCGCTATCAGGGAATTGTACATGTTATTGCTCCGGAGCTGGGCCTAACTCAGCCCGGGATGACCATTGTTTGCGGTGACAGTCATACATCTACACATGGAGCTTTTGGCGCACTGGCCTTTGGCATTGGCACAAGTGAAGTAGAACATGTTCTTGCTACCCAGACATTGAAGCAATTTAAATCCAAAACATTAGCCTTAAATATACATGGCAGTTTGCCGCAAGGAACGACAGCCAAGGATTTGATATTATCAATCATTGGCAAATATGGACATGACTTTGCAACTGGCTACGTTGTGGAGTATCGCGGTGAAGCGATTCGAAATTTAACAATGGAAGAGCGAATGACCGTTTGCAATATGAGCATTGAAATGGGAGCAAGAGCAGGATTAATTCGGCCTGACGAAAAAACCTTCCATTATTTGAAAGGGAAACAAGCTGTACCTGATGGAGTGAAGTGGGAAGAGGCACTGGCAGAATGGAAACAATATTTTTCAGATGAAGATGCCAAGTTTGATCTTACTGCTGACTTTAATGCAGCTGAAGTAATCCCGCAGGTTACCTGGGGGACAAATCCAGGCCAGTGTTCTGGGATTTCTGAAGATATTCCGCTCTTGGAAGATTTGCCTGCAGATCAAATAGGACCAGCTAAAAAGGCATTGAAGTACATGGACCTTCAGCCGGGTACACCAATCACAGAAATAGAAATCAATAAAGTGTTCATTGGCTCTTGCACGAACAGCCGAATAGAAGATCTCAGAAAAGCGGCCAAAATCGTAAATGGTTACGAAGTTGCTGAAAAGGTGGAAGCACTGGTTGTTCCTGGTTCACAGCTTGTAAAAATGCAGGCAGAAGCTGAGGGACTCGACCAGATTTTTATCAATGCCGGTTTTCAATGGAGAGAAGCGGGCTGCAGTATGTGCCTCGGTATGAATGAGGACATAGTTCTTCCGGAAGAACGCTGTGCATCGACTTCTAACCGGAATTTTGAGGACAGGCAGGGAAGAAATGCGAGGACCCATTTAGTCAGTCCTGAAATGGCTGCTGCTGCAGCGATTGCCGGCCGGTTCATAGATGTAAGGGAGTGGCCTGTTAAGAATAGCAAGGAGGTCAGTGTACAATGAAGTCTTTTAAAAGATTTTCTGGCATAGTTGCTCCGCTTGATGCTGCAAATGTTGACACAGATGCCATTATTCCAAAACAGTTTTTAAAAAGAATTGAAAGGACTGGGTTTGGTGAATTCCTCTTCTACGAATGGCGATACGAAAATGGCAGGCAAAGACAGGATTTCATTCTAAGTCAGGAACCTTACTGTAAAGCACCCATTCTGCTGGCCAGGAAAAACTTTGGCTGTGGTTCATCCAGAGAGCATGCACCATGGGCCATTGCAGAATATGGGATTAGAGTAATCCTCGCACCATCATTCGCTGATATCTTCTATAATAATTGTTTTAAAAATGGCATCCTGCCAATAGTTCTTCCTGAAAGGGATATTGAACTTCTGTTTCAAAAAAGCAGGGAATCACCTGGCTATCAGCTGAGGGTGGATTTAGAGAATCAAAGAATTGAAGACTCTTTCGGCTGTATGGTCGAATTTGATATCGTTTCTTATCGGAAAGATCAGCTGCTTAGAGGGCTGGATGAAATCGGAGCAACTCTGGAATCAGCTGAATTAATAGACTCCTATGAAGTGGCACATAAGATTTTCTACAAGCTGGAGATTTAAATTTCAGTAAAAGGGAGGAATCCATATGGAAAACAGAACAATAAAAGAACCTATTCGAAAAAAATGGATTTGGATAGTCCTCGCCATCATAACACTTGGCGTAGTGCCCTGGTATTTTCCTGATGCAGCAGCAGAACCCTATATTCTCGGGTTTCCGTTATGGGCATTTATCTCGACAGCGTTTTCAATCATCATGTGCGGTTATTTAAGCTGGCTTTGTGTAAATGAATGGAATATCGTAGAGGACCAGGAAGAAGCCGAAAGAGCAAAGGAGGATAAAGCATGAATGATTTAGCATTTGCAGGCACAGATGGCATCATTATATTATCAGCTTTTGCCATAATCATGCTTGTAATTGGCTACTTTTCCGGCAGAGGCGAGAAAAACCTTCATCACAGTCTTTCAGGGTACTATCTTGCCGGAAGGAACCTCGGTTTTATTGCACTCTTTTTTACCCTGTATGCGACACAATATAGCGGAAATACCATTGTCGGCTATGCACCGACAGCCTATCGGACAGGTTTTTCATGGATTCAATCCATTTCGTTTATGACTATTATTATAGGAATCTACTTACTGTTTGCTCCAAGATTGTATGTGATTGCAAAGAAAAGAAACTTTGTTACACCTACAGACTGGATTGATCACCGCTTCAAATCAAAGGCAGTCACACTGCTTAGTATTTTTCTCATGCTTTGGGGGCTTGGAAACTATCTTCTAGAACAGCTTGTAGCAATTGGCCAGGCTGTGTCAGGAATGACAGGCGGCACGATCCCATACCAAATCGCTGTTATCGTCTTTGTAGCTGTTATGCTTGCCTATGAGTGGATGGGCGGAATGAAGGCAGTTGCTTTTACGGATGTTATGCAAGGCATTGTTCTGATGATTGGAATCATTGTCTTCCTCATCGGCGGATTATACCTGGTAGGCGGAAATTTCTCAGAGGTTACTAGATATGTTGCGCAAATGGAGCCTGCAAAAACGGCGGTCCCTCCAATGGAAGTGAATATCAACTGGCTGAGTATGCTGCTGCTTGTTGGACTTGGTGCAAGTATTTATCCGCATGCTGTTCAAAGAATATATTCAGCGCAAAGCGAGAAAACTCTGAAAAAATCCTTTGCACGCATGGCATGGATGCCGCCAATTACAACAGGGCTTGTATTCATGGTAGGGATTATTGGAATTATGCTTTTTCCGGGACTGGACAAGACAGGATCTGAACAGCTGGTAGGTCTGATGGCCAATGAGATTGCCGCTATTAATCCATTTTACTATTGGATTATGATCATCTTCTTTGGAGGAATTGTTGCTGCCATTATTTCTACAGCCGACTCTGTTCTGCTCAGCTTTTCATCCATGCTTTCTAATGACGTATATGGGAAATTCATCAATCCAAAGGCAACTGAACATAAGAAAGTTATGGTCGGGAAAGTATGCGGAATCATTGCCATCATCTTTCTTCTGTGGATTGCCTGGAATCCTCCTGGAACACTATATGAAATTTTCGTCTTAAAATTTGAATTGCTTGTACAGGTATTCCCGGCTTTTGTACTGGGTTTATATTGGAAGCGCTTATCTGGAAAAGCTGTCTTCTGGGGAATGCTTGCAGGCGCCATTTTAGCTGGATTGCTTACTCTTACAGGCTATAAAACCATCTATGGAATTCACGGCGGAGTTATCGGGTTAGGACTGAACTTCTTTATCTGTATTGGAGGTTCTCTATTAGCTCCGGCTGTTTCAAAGAGCACAGTTTTGGAGGAAGATATGACTGCAATCAATTTAAAGGCTTAATAGCCAAAAAAGAGATGATAAAATATGAGTAATTCACTGGCAGAAAAGCAATTTGCCATTAAAGAAAATCCATGGAGAATGCTATTATTTCTTCTGCTCGCACAGCTGATGGTAGCCTTTGTCGGCAGAAGCATTGGACCGCTGGGTGTTTTAATCGGGGAGGACCTTTCCTTGACCAAGTCGCAAATCGGTATGCTCCCCGCGGCACTTTTTTTGGGCCAGGCCATTATCTCGGTGCCTGCAGGCTTTCTGACTGACGTGGCAGGATCCCGCAGATTGCTGGTTCAGGCATCAGCACTAATGGGGTTAGGTTATCTTTTCATGAGTATGCTCCATGAATTTTGGCTTGTCCTGTTACTGATTGTTATCGGAGGTATAGGATATGGATCCATGCATCCGATAACAAACAGGGGCATTATTTATTGGTTTCCGCTTAAGCAGCGGGGGACCGCAATGGGTATTAAACAAACTGGCATCACGGCAGGTTCTGCTCTGGCGAGTCTGATCCTGCTTCCCCTTAGTGTCTCTTTCGGCTGGCGATTTGTATTGCTGATTGCGTGCCTTCTTTTATTGGCAGGAGGGTTTGTCTCCTATCACTATTACCGTGATCCGCCAGAACTGGAACAGGCAAAAACCAGGGAAAAGAGTTTACTCCAATTTTACAAATCAATGTTCAAAATGGCAAAAAATAAAGCATTAATGCTTATCAGCTTCAGTGCTATGGGCTTGAATGGCACACAAATGTGCTTAAATACGTATATCGTCTTATTTGCATATGAACAGCTGAAGATTCCAATCATTTTATCAGGTTTGCTTTTAGTTATATCAGAAATATTCGGAACGATCGGAAGGCTTGCATGGGGTATCATCAGTGACCGGCTGTTTGATGGCAGACGGGTTATTATACTAATGATCATCACTATTATTACAGCATTTGCAAGTGCGGCAGCGGCCGTCATCAGCTCAGCCCCATTTTGGGTAATCGCGCCTATTACGGCCCTGTTTGGTTTTGCTGCTTCGGGCTTCAATGGCATCTGGATGAACCTTGCAAGTGAATTGGTGCCAAAAGAACAAGCTGGCATCTCTAGCGGAATTAGTATAACACTTGGATCAGCCGGGGCCATAATCATACCCCCGCTGTTTGGTTTCATAGTGGATCAGACTGGTCAATTCTCTTCAGGCTGGCTGCTAATTACGGGCATGATGCTTATTGTGTTTACCCTGCTGACTACTTTAACTATTATGAACAAAAGGAATAACATTTTCATTTAACGGAAGAAAGGAGTGATTCCAAGTGGAATTTACACCGTCAGAACTTGGAGAGAAAGATGTCTATAAATTATTAACCGGATCGGTTGTGCCAAGACCTATTGCCTGGGTATCCACTGTGTCGGAGGAAGGAGGCCTGAATCTCGCCCCTTTCAGTTTTTTTACAGTAGCCTCCAGGAATCCTCCCATGCTCTGTATTTCAATTGGTCCAGGCGTTGGTGACCGCGAAGGTACAGAAAAAGATACCCTGGTAAACATCCGGAAGACAAAAGAGTTTGTCATCAATGTGGTTCCTGCACCATTGGGCAACCAAATGCAAAAAAGTGCAGAGAATCTTCCAAGTGATGCAAATGAGTTTACTATAGCAGAACTTACACCTGCAGAAAGCCATTCTGTGGTGCCTAAAAGAGTCAAGCAGGCACCAATCCATATGGAGTGTAAACTTGAACAAATTATACAGCTAGGAAGTGACCATCTGGTTATAGGGCGAATGGTTCATTATCACATAGAAGACGATTGCTACCTCGGGAATTATAAGGTGGATCTGGAAAAGCTGCAGCCGCTTGGCAGATTGGCAGGCAACTACACTGAAAGCAGGGAATTCTTCAAATTGCCCAGATAATCATTTAGTGCCGAACCCAGCGTTCGGCGCTTTTTTATTGATTAGTTTCATTTAGATGCTATTCCCCCATTATAGAAAGGCTTAAAAATTGAAGACGAATTAGAGCCGTAGAAGCCAGTAGAAAGAATCCTGGATGTGGACCGTGAGATTGAAAAGGAAGGTAACCTTTAGTGGACCAACCTATTTGTAAGCTGCCAACCCAATGTTTTTATTATAAATAACATACCTATTAATGTATTTCCACCTGCCAAAATGATACGATATCCATAAATAAAACCCCATTTGGAGGTATTCTATGGAATATTACGGCGATCTCATTAAAAAACAAAAGAGCTTCTTCACCACAGGAAAAACAAAAGATGTCTCATTCAGACTGGAAGCTCTAGCGAAGTTGCGTATCGTTATTAAACAGCATGAGCAGGAATTACTGGATGCTTTAAAGGCTGATCTTAATAAAAGTGAATTCGATGCTTATTTAACAGAAATTGGAATTTTACTTGAAGAGATCCGTTTTACGATGAAGCATCTGAAAAAGTGGGCTAAGCCAAGAAAAGTAAAGTCGTCGCTTGCCCAGGTCGGTTCAAAAAGCTATATCTATCCGGAGCCATACGGAATTGCGCTGATCATAGCTCCTTGGAATTATCCTTTCCAGCTTGCGATTGCACCACTGATTGGAGCGATAGCTGCAGGAAACTGCGCAATATTAAAGCCATCAGAATTAACACCGCAAACGTCGGCATTGCTGTCAAAGCTTATCAGCAGCCATTTTCCTGAAGAGTATATAACAGTTGTTGAAGGCGACGCAGAAACTAGCAGAGCGCTTTTAAATGAAAAGATCGATTATATTTTCTTCACAGGAAGTGTGCCTGTTGGAAAAATCATAATGGAAGCAGCTTCGAAAAATCTTACACCTGTTACGCTCGAATTGGGCGGGAAAAGTCCGTGCATTGTGCATGATGATGCTAACCTGAAGCTTGCTGCGAAGAGAATTGCCTGGGGAAAATATATTAATGCCGGCCAAACATGCGTGGCTCCTGATTATCTTTATGTTCACACCAGAGTAAAAGAAGAATTCCTTAAAGAACTAAAGCAGGCCATACAGGAGCTTTATGGAGAAAATCCAATTACATCCGGCCATTTCACCCGGATCGTCAGTGAAAAACATTTCAGTCGTCTCACTACATTTTTAACCAATGGCACTACTATTCACGGAGGCAGGCATGATTTAAGTTCATTAAGCATCGAACCGACTGTTCTGGACCATATTTCATGGAATGATATTGTCATGCAGGATGAAATCTTTGGACCGATCCTGCCGGTGCTGGAATATGATGACTTGTCCAAAATGATCGGAGAGGTTACTGCACGCCCGAAGCCATTGGCACTATATATTTTCACAGAAAGTGATGACGTCCAAAAGCAGATTCTCAGCAGTATTTCCTTTGGGGGAGGCTGTATCAATGATACCGTTTATCATTTGAGTTCACCATATCTTCCTTTCGGAGGGGTAGGGGAGAGCGGGATTGGCGCTTATCACGGAGAGGGCAGCTTTGATGTATTTTCTCATGAAAAAAGCATATTGAAGCAAACCACCAGATTTGATCTGCCATTCCGATATCCGACGACAAAGGATGCTTTAAAAAAGGTGAAGTTTTTTATAAAATAACCCTCTCATTTGCAGAGCAGGTCTAAGCATTGTTTTTCGGAGGCTTGAGATCCTTTTTTAAATTTTGTATGGCGGCATCGGTTTTTTTTGAAAGGTTTTTGGTATATGGGGAAAGAGAGAAGGTGGGGAAGTTAACATTTTTCACTTTCTTGGTCAGTTTTTTCAATGAAATCAGCCCTTTTTAACTATAGTATATGTCCCAGCAGAACGAACATGAATATGGCGCGGAAGAAAATTCCTTCCACGCCATATAATATGCTCAAGTCTTCTTTTTGGTATAAACGCTTATTAATCTTTTATTCTCTTTTAATATTCTTTCGGTATGAGGGCTGACTTCAAAGCCCGGCAGGCTAATCCGGGATTTCTTCTGCAGTGTTTTCATCGTGCTGTCAGCATGTATTCGCGGTACTTTCTTTTTCTTATCCGCTGGTTCCTTCATGGTCTTCGTCCTCCTGTTCAGCAGGGAGCATTAGGTCGTATATTGATATGAGTGAAGTGAATAGCAAATAGTCGAATTCTGTTACAAAACGGCCGGAGGTCACTTTAATAATATAATCCTCTTCGAAAATGGAGAAAGGGATCAGCGCCAGCTTTTCTTCCGCATCATAATAAACTTCCCTGCGGTTTAGCCGGCTATGAATCAAAGCTTTATCGGTATAGTGCTCAAGGAGATAGTCCTTCTCTTCCTGTGTTGAATACCTGCATAACGTTGCCTTCATATCGACTTTTTCCGCAAAGTCACCCAAAAGCTTTTCAATTCCGGCAAGATAAGCCTCTTCATTTCCATAATAAATGTCAATCGGTTCATTTTTCAATAAATATTGAAACGATTTCAGCTTATTCATATGCGAATTTAACAGGTCGCTGTTTTCTTCAAGTAAATCTCTTGTGTCAGTTGCCAGTTCATTATTTCCGACTCTTTTCAAATAAGATCCAAGAAAAACAAAGGCATCAACAAGGGCAAATATAATCGCGACAATCAGGTAATTCTGCCATTGGTTAAAAATGGATTCAGGCTCATTTGTCCAATAAATAACTGCACCAAGTACATAAAGAATATACCAAGTTTTACGAATGACGGACATTTTTTCTTTTACTTTCTTTTCCCAAAGCCAGACAGAAATAACATAAAACCCAAGACAAGCGACAATGGTCCACACACCAATCTTAAAGAATATCAGCAAAAAAATCGCCTCGTCTGCCATAAAATGAATTTCTGTTAGAATATTTGCATAATTTTAATTCCATTATACCAGAAAATATGCCATAAATTTGAAAATAAATGTGGAGGAAGTAAAAATATGAAGAAATACCTAATCATAACGGCAGCAGATCTTAAACTTTTCATAATCATCAATAACTTCAATTAAATCTGGCAGTTGCTATATGTAATAAATCAAATTGGTATGCCACATATGCTGTAAATAGCTAGGCATCAATACAGTTTTATAAATTTTTTCTAAAAATGATATAAATGCCCTCCCTAACTTGTCCACTCCTTGATGGGACTAGCCGCATATAAAATAGTAAGCCATAGAAAACAGCTTTTTTATATTGGATTCCTTTGGCTAAAAACAACAAGTAGGAGTGTATAATATGAAGAAAAACCATTCGTATGGCTGTGGAAGCAGCGACAAATGTCCTCCATTGCCGAAGTGTGACACGGCCAAATCGCATACACATTTTTGTGATGTGGGGACTCCGGCAAATACAGGCGGAGTTGAACAGACAATAATTCTTGGAGATGTACCCATTCAGACATTAACAGAAGCAGATATCTATCTTCCTTCATATGCAACAGAAATTAAACAAATCCGAAAGAATGTATACCTGACACAATGTAAAGCAGTGCCAGTTATTCCAGAAGGCTTCCCTGAAACAGCACCAACATCTGTGAAGCTTTATGTAGAAGGGTATATTCACAAGAACATTCAATATGTTGATGATTGTGAAGGCTATGTGAAAGACTACAGTGTCAATGTTCCATTTAAGTGCTACTCCCTGGTAAACAGCCTTCCTGGAATTGATTGGGAATTCAGCAATAAGAACAGCAATTCCAACGAAATCAGAGAGCTTGCAAAAAATGGCATGGGTGCAGACAGATGCAGCTTTGGCTCCTTCACATTTGAGTTCTTAAATGAGCCAATCAAGTGTAAACTTCTAAATGCTTCCGTTACCCAAATGGATATTCTGAGCGATTTTGATAAATGGGGCAGATTTGACAAGATTACTGAAAAAGCAGAAGTTAATTTGCTTGTAAGGTTAACTCAGCGTCAATTGGAAAACGGCGGGGGAGATCTCTAATCGGGTTTTCCTGGTGAGGAATGAGAGGGTATCGTCAGGAGATACCCTCTTTATATTTGTATGATTTGCTCTTGAAAAAAATCCATAGAAAGCAAGGCTTTACCCATGATTTCCAGACCTGAATGATCGTTTGCATCCCCATGCCAGAGAACACGAATGCTCTTTAATTTACAGGAGATTTCCTCTGTGAATTGCTGGTAATATTCGAAATGATGATCCAGTCTGTTTTCGTGCATAAACATAAATTCCTTTTTATTAGATGAAGCTGGCATCTGAGGAGGGGAAATCCACTCCAGCTCTATGGTTTTATCTATAGAAACAGGCATCCTTATGGTTTGCAGCTTATTATGAGTTTCATAAAGTATGTCTGCCATAAGCTTACCTTTGATGAAAATTGTTGTTGAAGGCAAAATGGCAGAGCATTGTAAAGATTCCACTGACCATTTCATTTTTGAAATGTGACCATTCTTAATAGACAACGGCAAGCAATCGAATATTATAATGTCCACGTCCGCTTTTCCTATTAAGACAGGAAGCTTGACTTGATGTCCATCCCGGAAACATTCACAGCAGCATGGAACCGATTCTTCTTCATTCATAAGACTGCTGCTAGAGGAGGATTCCTCCAGCATCTCAAACAGGTCATCACTTAACTCCTCTGAATCTTCACTTTCATCTGAGACAGGATTCACACTCTCTTCAGTTTCGTTTATTGACTCTTCTTCATTTTTAGGTGATTCGGTTAAAATAACACCCTGCAGCATAGCTGAAAAGTATTCAAGCAATGATGAAACTTCCTTATATGTTGCTTCTACAGACTGAACTGCCGAGTCAGATTCTTCACATTCACTTTCCATAAGTAACCCTTCCGGTACAAAGTCAAAGTCAATACAGCTATTACTGTGATCAGAAGATTCATCCAGCAGTGCAAGGAATTTCCCCTGAAGCGGTGGAGTGTTTTCACACTCCTTATCCAGGATGCTGCAGGCTTTTTTCAGTAGAAGTGAGAACTCGCCTTCATAGCTGGATTCTTCAGTTTGATTGGTTTGCCAATGATCTTCAGAATCACAATTTAAATGTTTGACAGATTCACGAGCAGAAGATTCACTTTCGTAATAGTCAGCTTCTAAAATCAGTGCAAATGCTTCATCCTGCTTGTTCTGTAAATAGTCAAATCCAATTTCCGTGGAGGAAGACTCGCTGAGCATCTCAGCAAATTCATCCTCCCGTAAACTAGCAGACTCAGATTCTTTATTAGCTGCTTTAGGCATGCTGCTGTTCCATTCTGTATCTTCATTTGTTTTGTTCATCATGACGTCATCAAGCATGCTAAGAAATTCCTGTGTCAAATCAGTTTCTTCCGGAGCCTTAACAGAAGATTTGTATTCTTGAATTTCATCCATTTTCTCAAATACTATGGTTTCACGATTGCATGCTTGACTGGTAAATTTTTCGGCTGGCAGAAATTCGTTCAGTTTTGTTTCTGTATCCACCTGGGATGAATCATTCTCATAAGACCCGCCAGGTAAATGGCTCTTCGTGAACGCAGGCTGGTTTGAGTATTTACTGGGTAAAGAAGGGGACCAGCTCAGCATTGGAGAAAAGGGCGTCAGCATGTCATTCAGCTGCGAAGGAAGTTTGAATTCTTTCGGCTTTGTTATTTCGGTTTTACCTTTGGGAGGTATACTTTCCTCCTCCGTGTTCTCCTTTTCTGCAGCTTCTTCTGACAGTGCACTGGTTTTGGTAATAAGATTCGAATCAACTGAAGGTGGCGGTAAAATAAGCGGAAACGACTTTGATGTTCCGCGGTTAAAAGACTTTCCAGCTGCCTTTTGATCTTTTTTAGATTCCTTTTCATTTACAGCTTCAGCTGATTCTTGGCTTTTTGAATTGTTTCCTGTATAAAAGAAAAATTGCTGCTGTTCCATCGGATTTCCAGTGTCTGCATCAATCCGGTAAATCCGGTTATAGGCACTTCTCATATCACTCATATACATAGGAAGGTGCTGCAATTGCAGAGCATCCCCACCGGTCCCCTCCTTACGTCAAATAGTAAGTGCTATTCAATCATTGAAAAAACATTTTGTGGCAGTCTATTCACAATCGAAACAGTCATCATGATCATTGGTGGTTGAGGATACACGGATTTGCTGGTTTTGAAGTACTTTAATGACCAGATCTACAACCATTTTTTCCTCTATTTTTGTAAATACTCCTTCTCCGATCGGTGAGCGATTTGGAAGGGGACGTCGGTCAATCGCTTCATCCCATTCAATTATTCGGCTTGAAACCAGTTCACAGAATGGCAATTCATTATAATGCTGCACACTTTTCTGGTGAAACTGAGATAGATCACTCGATTGTAATTCATCTTTCTCCGGATATCCCCGCGGAACAGGCTTTGTTACGAGGAAATCAAATTCCTGGCGGTGGTTCATTTCAGGCTCTACAGGACAGGTAAGAAATTTTTTAATTTCTGTCACACATTGGAACGGAACATCAACCGTATAGGAGTGAATATCAGAAGCTACGGTTCTTTCAGTATGCATTTCTATGTCAGGACAAGGGCTTGCATACTGAATATTCTTGCGTACAAAGCCTTTAATAAATAGCTGGTCAGCTGGCAATAACAACCGGCATTGTGTTAGCTTTACTGTTTTCTTGATATCTTTAATTTCCAGAACAGGTTCCGGAAATGTAATAAGGGCATTTACATTTATTTTTAAAGATAGCTCAGCCAGAACGACAGGGACCTTTGCTGTAATTTTCCCAATATTGACACGAGGGAGATGTGGGCTGCTTTCACAATCACAGTTCTGAGCAGAAACCTGGCATTCTGCTTTATCTCGATCTTTATTTTCTTCTGACATTTGGGCTCCTCCTGAAATCATGATAATCACATCCTATGCATGATAATCGTCTATGTTTGGGCGCATACCTATGTAAAACCAGAGAACCGCAATACAGAAAATGGGCACAAGAAATTTGGTAGGAAAATGTCATTTGAAGGGCTACTGAATATGATGCTAGTAACTAAATAAAAAAAAGCAATACCTGTCCATAAAAAAGGAACAGATATTGCCTGTGGCTGCATTATAGTGCTGTTACTCGGACTTGCTGGTTTTGGAGAACTTTCACAGTAAACTGCAGGAACATTTTTTCGGAGATCGTTTCAAATGTTCCTTCCTGCCAATTGGCATTGTTGTGGAATGGCTTGCGGTCAAGTGCTTCATCCCATTCAGTAATCCTGCTTGAGATCAGCTCGCAATATGGCATTTGATTGTAGAACTGACTGCTGTCCTGATGGAACTGGGAAAGATCGCTTGATAGGAAATGATCTTTTTCAGGATAGCCATGTCCAAGGTCTTGCTGTCTGAAGAAATCAAATTCTGCACGAGAATTCTGGAAAGGAAGCTGTGGAGTTCTGTCAAAATCCTCTTCAGCAATTTCAACGACACATTCAAAAGGCACATCCGTTGTCAGGGAACGCATTTCGGAGTTCACGCATGCCCCTGAGTTGTAGCAAGGTGCAGCATATTGAATATTTTTTCGTACATATCCTTTAATGAATAAATGGTAAGGGCCTTCTACAAAAGGATCCGATCCTGCTGCAACGCCAGGAAGAAGGAGTTTGCATTGGACGATTTGAACTCTCTTTTTTATATCTTTTATTTCCAAAACTGGCTCCGGAAACTTAATCTTAGCTGCAAGGTTTGTCCTAATATTTAAAACAGCAAGTTCAACAGGTACTCTAATGATGGCTTCACCTGCGTCTGCAATAGGAGTGGATCCACGGGAATAAGCACACTCACCCACATTTGCAGACACATTAAGATCCACGCATTTGTTATCTTTTTTCAATGTTGTTCCTCCTTAATAAATTTACTTCAAGATATACTATGCAAATCCTGAGTTGAATGCATTGGACAAACATGGAAATTTAAAGGGTTGATTCATTGGCGGATAAAATGTGAAAGGGTACGGGCACAATTGGACTTCTATCACGCATAAGATTCAAAAGGAGGAGTGAGGAGAATATGGAAAGACACAATTTTCTTGCTGTTGATATCGGAAACAGCTGGTATAAAGCGTTAGCTTCTGAAAATGGTATTTTGTCAGAATATCAGATTCCCAATGCTATTGCTTTATTTGATACGGAATTTTACGAAAAGCCTTATGATGACGATGACATCGTGTTTGAAGATAACTTGATTGTGGAGGTAAAAAGCAAGGCTGTTGTAGATCGAAGAGAAATATTTTATATCGGCAAGGGGGCGGCTAAACAGCGGGACGTAAGCCTGACTGCTTTCAATAACCAGAAAGTTGATGAAGACAGAACCTATCTGCTGTTATTTGGTCTTGCAGGCTACCATGCTGCACTTCAGCACCCCGAAGAAACAGAAATCACCTATTCTATTGATCAATTAGCTGTATCTCTTCCAACCACACAGTATAAAGAGAGAAAAACCCGCCTTAAAGACAAACTCGCTGGAACACATACTATCATTTTTCATAAAGTTCCCGGGCTCTCAGAACCAAAGGAGTTAACCGTTAAAATAATCATAAATGATGTAATTGTCGGTGCTGAAGGTGCGTGTGCCTACTTGGGTCTGACAAGAGATCAGGAAACCTTGGGCATTAAAAATGAAGATCTTGTTAAAGAATCACAAAAAGGAATCATCATTGGCGACCTTGGGGGCGACTCAGTCGATTTTGTGGGAATAAAAAATAATAAGCCAGTTGCATCTGTAGAGGGAGAGCCGTTCGGGATCAACCAGTTTCTGGATCACATCATTCAAAGAGTGAGTAAAAAGGAAATGTATCGCTTTGACTCACGTGCCGAACTGGAAGAGAAATTGGCAGAAGGACCTTCAGGATGGTTTGTGGAGCCATTTGCAGGGGTCAGGAAGGATATAAGCAAATACATTTTGCCGCAGTTAAAGTCGATGGCTATCAAATACCTGGAGCATTTTGATCGGGTAAGGAGCAGTTCATCAGAGATTAAAGGGGCTGTCCGATATATCGCTGTTGGAGGAGCTGCCAAACTCGCCCAAAAGCAAATTCAGGAAGCTGCAGCAAAATGGTCGGACAGAGGAAGGCCAATTGAATTAACTTTTCCTGAAAACATGGAAAAACTAAATGTCCTTGGTCTTATGATACTGGCAAAAATGAATCAGCTTAAAAGGGAAAAAGAAAGTAATCATACCATGTCAAACAGAGGTTAAGGATGATGGAAAAACAGAGAACATATACCGACTATGCAAATAAAACAGCCTTAACACTCCCGGATGATTTTATAGATGTTAAAACCGGCAATTCAATAAAAGTTTCACAGAAGATTCTAGAACAAGTCGACTATCATTCTAATAACAATTCGCTGATCCATTTAGTTCTATCCGCTTTAAACAGCTATCTCCATCCTAAAAATATGAACAGTGAGATCATCCTTGCAGAAATTAATGAAATTAAGAAAATGATGCAATCAGGCTATGTGCCAGACCAGACCCCAGCATATAAAGAAATGGCCTTTCAAGGCTCAAAACAGGATGAGGTTGATTTAAAAGAGGTAGAGGATGTACTGGAGGCATTTGGAGGATAATACTTTAAGAAACCAAAAAAGGTGCACCATGCCACTAGGGTGTACCTTTTTTGGTTGGCTGTTTAAATTTGGATGCGCTATGAAACTTTTATAAGCGGACGGCAGGCAGACAGGTAACAGCACAAAAACAAGAAAGGTCCACATTTATACAAATCCCCGTAGGAATAAGATCTTCTACGTTTTCACAGTCGATTTGGCTGCAAGGGGAACAGAAATCTTTTGTATGTGTTTTAAATGGATCTTTGGAGGATTTACATTGCTTGAACGTTAACAGTTCCAATACCGCGCATTTGCCATCAAATTCTTTTATTCTAAAGATGAATGATGTGATACAAGCAAATTTCTTTTCCTTAGTATGATTAGTGAAGGTGGTAACACCTGTGGCTTTGAATGGTTCACAGTTCCCGCAGTATAATAGAAAAGGAATTGTATTCTTTCTTGCCTTCTTATGTCCCCCCATAAGGTCATCAATGGATTCCCGGCAGGAACTCCTGCAGTCATCTTCCATCCCCGCTTTTTTCTGCGCTTTGAAAATGGCTTCCAAAACCTCTTCAACACAATTTCCATAGAAATTTTTCCGGTATTTCCCTTCATCCCATTCCGGTTTTATAGGACAATCACAGTCATAATCATGCTCATGGCAAAAATCATGCCTTTCAAAGTCTTTATTTTTTTTCCCGCACAAACCCATGATTTTTCACTCCCCGAAAAATTAGTTCCACCATTAGCATACGGCTTCACCAAAGATTTTGAATGAGGATGCCGCCTATAAAAGGACAATTTTTTGTGTTTCCTTTTATGGTCAGCAGAAAGAATGGTCATGAGTACAAGCCATTTCATCCGGTAAACATAGAATATTACAGGCAAGTACTTGCAGTATTATAATGATTTATAATGAAAAGGAAAGCTTCAGGTCTTTGAAATATCATTTTAAGGAGTGAACACGATGAAGCTTTATTTAGACCCAGGACATGGAGGGACTGATCCGGGTGCTCAGGGAAATGGAATAAAAGAAAAGGATATTGCTCTTGATATCGCAAAAAATATAAAGAACATCTTAGTTGCAGGTTATCAGAATGTAGAAGTAAAAATGAGCCGTGAAAACGATCAAACAAAAAGTTTGAGCCAAAGAACATCTGAAGCGAATAGCTGGGGGGCTGATTATTACCTGTCTATTCACTGCAATGCAGCAAATGGAGCAGCGAGGGGGTATGAAGATTTTATTCATAGCAGTTTAAGCAGCTCCTCGCAGACCGCCAATTATCAGAATATAATTCATGCTGAAGTTATAAAGATAAATAACCTTATTGATAGAGGGAAGAAGAAGGCAGACTTTCATGTACTGCGTGAATCTGTCATGCCGGCACTCTTATCTGAAAATGGGTTTATTGATAATGCAGCTGATGCAGCACTAATGAAAGATCCTCTGTGGAGACAAAAAGTGGCACAGGGACATGTTAATGGAATCGTTAAAGCCTTTAACCTAAAAGCAAAAACAGCTGTTCCGCCAAAGCCGCCGACGCCAGTCAATCCCAGTAATCTGTATAGAGTGATTGCCGGTTCATTTACAAATAGAAAAAATGCCGAGGACAGAGCATCCTTTCTAAAAAACAAGGGCATTGAATCTGCTATAGCCATTGCTGAAATATCAGGTACAGTCTGGTACCGTGTACAAGCCGGGGCTTTCACTACAAAAGAAAATGCAGAAAAACAGCTGGAAGCAGTGAAAAAAGCAGGCATTACGGATGCCTATATACAGTCAGACGCTCCACCGGCAGTTCCTTCTGAACCCACAGGATTTTCCATTCTCGGCGCAACTCATTTATCGGCTGAGCATATGAATCAATATGTAAAAATGATAAACCCGAATGCCCCCAATTTAGGTTCATTTTATTCAGCTTTTGGAGAATATTACGGAATCAGAGGGGATGCAGCTTTTGCACAGGCCATGCATGAAACCAACTATCTCCGATTTACCGGTGATGTAAAACCAGGCCAGAATAATTTTGCAGGAATCGGCGCAACAGGGAATGGTGCGTCAGGAGCAAGCTTTCCCACACAGGAGGAAGGCGTGCTGGCACATCTGCAGCATTTGTATGCCTACGCATCGACTCAGCCCCTGCCTTCCAAATACAAGTTGGTGGATCCGCGTTTTAGTCTGGTGAAAAGAGGATCGGCTAAGTTATGGAAGGAATTGAACGGAAAATGGGCAGTACCCGGTACTAATTATGCTGAATCTATCCTGAACATTTACAAAAATATGATCAGATTTTCTAATGAAAAACTGGAAGCTGTTTTAAAGGATATTGATGGCAACAAATAAAAAGCGGACCAATCTGGGTCCGCTTTCTTACTATATCACATACATAAACACACAAAGAAAATGTGCCATACTTCCCATCATAATGAAAATATGAAAAATCTCATGAAAACCCAAAGTATTAAATTCAAGGAATTTGGGTTTAACAGCATAAATCACTCCACCGACAGTATAAAGGATGCCTCCGAGTAAAAGAAGCAGGACGCCTGAAAAGCTTAATGATTCAGAGAGAGGTGAGAAAGCGAAAACGATAATCCATCCCATCGCAATGTATAACGCTGTTGAAAGCCATCGAGGACAGTTAAACCAAATCATTTTAAACAGAATGCCCGATAAAGCAACAGCTGTAACAATTCCAAATAAAACCCAGCCGGTAACACCATTTAATGTGATGAGGCAAAAAGGGGTATACGAACCTGCAATTAATACATAAATCATAGAGTGATCAAGTTTTCTTAAAAAGGCAATGACTTTATCTTTAGCGATGACCATATGATAGACAGCAGATGCTGAATAAAGAAGCATCAAACTGATTCCAAAAATAGCAACAGCCGTAATGGCAAGCGGTGAAGAGGTTGTCAGTGAGGCTTTGATCACCATGGCAAGCAATCCGGCAAAGGATAAAATGGCTCCTGCTAAATGGGTTAGTCCGTTGATGGGCTCCCGGATATACGAATTCATACTATCTCCTCCTAATGTTCTTGTATATAGTTTTTATAACTACTTATTATGATATATATAAAACATCATCTAGTCAATGTTTACAATCAGTGTTTTTTTAAGTAGAATTTACTTAACGATAATTGAGGGGTTTGAGGAATTATTATGGAATTGGAAAAACTCATAGCGGATAACCAAATTGAATTGGAGGATATACCACAAATAGACTTATATATGGATCAGGTAATCCAGCTTTTTGAAAATGCCTTTGGCAGTACGACGAGAAATGAAGAGGAAAAAGTGCTGACTAAGACAATGATAAATAACTATGCAAAAGGGAAATTATTTTTTCCAATTAAAAATAAAAAATATTCAAAAGAGCACATTATATTAATTGCTTTTATTTATCAGCTAAAAGGGGCTCTATCCATAAACGATATTAAAAGCCTGCTAACTGGTGTCAACACGAGGACGGAAGAAGGAAAGATGGACCTGGACCATTTTTATCAGCTTTACCTTGATTTGACGAAACTGAATGCCGATGCATTTATGAATGATCTGGAAAAGCAGGCGGGCAGGGCGACGGAGCTAAATGAAGGGCAGCCAGCCCAGCTCGAAAAAGTCCTGCTGGCATCTTCACTCGTTCATATGAGCAACTTATACCGAAAAGCTGCTGAACGCATTGTGGATGAGATAAAGGAGAAAGGCGATGAAAAATAGAAAAGCGGGTACCTTCATTAAAAACGAAAAACACGTCTGTCTCGGGACATCATGTCCGAAATTCTCAATTCAATGATGGCGAATTCTTTATTCGGATCAACCTGTGGGTCCCGCGGTTAATTGTCAGCTTTTCTAAAAATCAGGTTTGAAGGAAGCAGCTTCTGACACACATAGCTTGAAAGCATGGGTTTGTGTCAGAACCAGGAGCAACTTCTGACACACATAGCTTGAAAGCATGGGTTTGTGTCAGAACCAGGAACAACTTCTGACACCACTAGCTTGAAAGCGAGGGGTTGTGTCAGAACCAGGAGCAACTTCTGACACCACTAGCTTGAAAGCATGGGTTTGCGTCAGAACCAGGAGCAACTTCTGACACACATAGCTTGAAAGCATGGGTTTGTGTCAGAACCAGGAACAACTTCTGACACCACTAGCTTGAAAGCGAGGGTATGCGTCAGAACCAGGAGCAACTTCTGACACAAAAAACCACAAATCCCGTAGTCAGAGTCCGAACCACCTTCCAATTATACAATTATACAATTATACAAATCCTCACCATAAACAAATCCCCGCAGCAGAAGTTATCGCGCACCAAACATACAAAAACCCGGGCCGTCACCACAGCCCGGGTTCATTTTTATAGAAATACAAAATAGATAACACCCGCCAGAACGATTCTGTAAATGGCGAAAGGAATCAGTTTAATCTTGCCGATAATCTTCAAGAAGAATCTGATTGAAACTAATGCAAAAATAAATGCACTGACAAATCCTGCAATAAAGAACGGAAGCGCTTCGACTGAGAAGTATTCAAGATTCTTTAATAATGAAAGAAAACTTGCTCCCGCCATGATCGGAACGGCCATGATAAAAGTAAAATCAGCTGCAGCCCTATGTGACAGGCCAAGCAGCACGCCGCCTGATATGGTGGAACCTGAACGCGAGAATCCTGGCCAAAGGGAGAAACACTGTATAAATCCAATAGATAAAGCCTGTTTATAGGTGATTTGATCAACAGAAACTGTCTTCGGGTTTTTGGCTCCAAAAATATCAGCAAAAATCATCAGAAAAGCACCAATGACCAAACCAATCAGTACCGTCTCAGTTGAGAACAAATGTTCATCAATATAATCCTCAAATAAAACACCAAGAATCCCTGCAGGAATTAACCCGACAATGACTTGTGATAGTTTCAGGCGGATTTGTTTTTCTTCCGAGCTTTTATTACGTCCCCCGAGGCCGAGCATTTCAATGAACCGGTCCCTGAAAATAATTACAACCGCTAAAATGGAACCGAGCTGAATAACGACTTTAAAGGTATTTGCTTCATATTTAGACAAAAACTCTTTTGTATTTAACCACATATCATCCACAATAATCATATGTCCTGTTGATGAGACTGGGGCAAACTCTGTCATTCCTTCAACAAACCCCAATATAATTGCTTTCAAAATCACAATAAATTCCATACTGTAAAATTCTCCTTTTATTCTGATACAAACAACTCCATTTAATGATTATAAACCATTTGAGAAGATAGGAACACTTTTTCACAAACTAATATAGATGTAAACTGTCTATTAATTCAACTGAAAAATGGCTTTTGCAAACTAGTCAATTGCAGGAAGAAATCCTCATTTAAGATATGTGAAATCAAAAGGAGCTTAACTAAATAATGGTTCGTTCACTAATTCACAAACTCTTCACAGAATTCCAAAGTCTTGTGAGAAATATCACCAATTTTAGAGCTGATTTACCATATGATAAAAGCAGATAAACCAATCGATTAAAAGGAGGAAATTAAGATGAGAAATGGATCTAAATATCTGCTTACTTCTGCAATAGGCATTGGCTTGATGACGGGATGCAACCAGTGGGCAGCACCTGAAAATGCCCTTCAGCCCGAGGAAAAAGTGCTGGCTGCAGAAACCCAGCAGCCTGAAGCAATCGCTCCGCACAAAGATTTAAATCAGAAGCCTATTCCATTGAAGATTGAAAGAGTCGGGGAGAATGAAGTGAATGTTGAAATGACTTCCCAAATTACAGATATCGAGATCGATAAAGGAAAATTCTATAAAGCATGGACATTTAACGGGGAAGCACCTGGACCGGTAGTAGTTGTCAATGAAGGGGACACAATCAATTTCACCTTAAAAAACATGGATCCGGCAATTCCGCACAGCATGGATTTTCACGCCGTACATGCAGCTCCATCAAAAGACTTCTCCAACGTCAAGCCTGATGAGACAGGAACATTTAGTTACCCTGCCAATAAACCGGGCGTGTTTATGTATCACTGCGGAACTTCACCGGTATTATCACATATCGCAAACGGAATGCACGGAACGATTATTGTTAAGCCAAAAGCCGGCTATCCGACAGATAAAGAGATTGATAGAGAATATACAATTATTCAAAACGAATGGTATAAATACAATGACCTTGATGATTTTACAAATGGGGTTCCGAGTCATGTGGTTTTCTCAACAAAGGCGCTTAAAGAGGGAAATCCTAATACAAATGGGGATACGTTCACACTTAAAGACAATCCGCTTCTGGCTAAAGTAGGGGATAAAGTACGGATATATGTAAATAATGTGGGGCCAAACGAAGTTAGCTCTTTCCATGTGGTTGGTACGGTATTTGATGATGTATACATTGACGGCAACCCTTTTAACCATTACAAAGGTCTCCAGACGGTCATGCTCCCGGCTAGCGGCGGAGCTGTTGTGGAATTTACCGTAACGAAGGAAGGCAGCTACCCAATCGTGACGCATCAATTTAACCATGCACAAAAAGGAGCCGTCGCCATTCTAAAGGTAACTGCGACCGGTGAAGACGACGGTAAGGCTACAATGAGCCACTAAATATAAATAAACATCAACTCAAACTAAATTATACAAGAGAAAAATAAAAAAAGGAATACTTTTCCGGCTATCTTCTAAAAGATAGCCGGAACGCATATTTCCGGGCAGGTGATCGCTGAGTGTATAAAAAAATCGGATGGTTTCTATTAATCTTCAGTATGATCCTGGCCGGAAAAGCTTCCGCTCAGGAATTCTCTGCAGCATCTTCAAAGGAGCTGAGAGAAGCGTTGTCGGATCCGAGTGTATCAGTCATTAAAATACAAACTGGAATATATGAAGGCAATTTTTCAATAGAGAGAAAAGTTCATATTATCGGGGATAAAGGAACAAGATTTATAGGATCTGAAAATGGCCATGTGCTGACAATTTCAGGTGATGATGTCATAGTCGAAAACCTTGAAGTGGAGGGTAGCGGTTCACAGAATGCCGGAATCTATGTGACAGGAGATCGTGCCTATCTTCAACATATAGCGTTGAGGAATGTTTTTCACGGCATATATGCAAGGAATTCATATGGACACCGGTTTGAAAATAATCTCATTACAAGCTTTCAGAGTAAGAACCGTCACAAGGGCTTTGGAATCTATTTGGTTGAAGCTCCGAATACTTCGGTTAAAAATAATTACTTCTTTCACACTCAGGACGGTGTTTATGTGTCCTATTCTGATTTTTGCGAGGTCTCAGGGAACATCATGTCCAAAGCACGCTATGGCGTGCACACAATGGATTCCCGTAATATTTTAATTGCTGACAATAGGGTGACCGAAAGCATCAACGGACTCATGATCATGCAAAGCTATGAAGTATTTATCCTGGAAAACTATTTTTATAAGAATACAGAAAATGAGGGTGCCGGGATTTTTATGTATGACACATTTGATTCTAAAATTGCTTCCAATATTGTGAGGGGCAATTTCAGGGGAATGATTCTTGAAAATGCACAGCGGAACAGGCTTAAATTTAATCAGATTCAGGAAAATGATACCGGCCTGGTAATGGGGAAGAATTCAAATGATAATATCATTTATTTAAATAACTTTTCCGGGAATACAAAGCAAATCATCTCTGAAAAAGATAACAGGAATCTATTCAGCAAGGATACATATGGCAACTATTTTGATGATCATCAATTATTAAATCTGGATCAGGATCATAAAGTGGACTTTGCCTATAAAAGCGGGGATGTTTTTTATCAGATGGCAGATGAAGAGCCTTTACTGCAGATCTTTTATCAAAGTCCTGCCGTAGAATTGTGGAATATGATTGAACAATACACTCCGATTCTATCAGATGCCTTTATCATGGATGAGTCACCGCTTGCTGAACCTGCACCTGTAAAACAGAAAGAACTCAAATCAGAAAAAAGGAATGCCCGTCCTAGCCGTGAACCTTCTTTAATCTTGTTCTATTTCCTTATCACTTTAACCAGTTTGTTTATATTGAATTATGGGAGGAAGCACTATGAAATTTAAACCTGTTCTCCTAATGGCTGTTCTCGCAATATTGCTGAGTGCTTGTTCTTCACCAGCTTCGGAGCCTGCAGAAATTAAACTGAATCAGGATAACTGTGATGCCTGTAACATGGGAATCGCTGATTTGGATTCTGCTGCACAGCTAATTTTAAAAAGTGGTGAGCCTGTATTGTTCGATGATATTGGATGTATGGCACAATATTTACAGTCAGAGAAGCCTGAATATGAGGCTGCTTTTGTACATGATTATCTCAGCAGGGAATGGATATCGTTTGATGCTGCTGCATTTATACATCACAGCGATATTAACAGCCCCATGAGCTATGGAATAGCAGCTTTTGAATCATTGAAAAAAGCCAAGGAATACCGAAAGAAGCACGGTGGAACTGTATACTCCAAAGATGAGCTTCTGGAAGCTGATATGAAGAGCTTTAAAGGAGACGGAAAGAACCACAGCCATTAACGATATCCCTCAGCAGGAGGAGGAATCAAGATGAATCCCGTACTTTTGTATACTATGACAAAACATGAACTGCGGCTTCTGTTAAGAAGCAGATGGCTTGTAAATTTTATGATTCTATTTTTCTTTCTGGCAGTTCTCCTTTATTTGTATGGCCTTCAGTCTGCTAAATCCGATCCTGCTGAAGTAACGTATGGGCTGGACGGTGTTAATGACAATATTGAGACAATGGGTGTGAACCCGGAATATTACGGCCTTAAAGAAATAAAGGCGGAAGAGGGCAATGCAGCGGGATTCAGCCAGTCCGCCTACAACCGTTCGATTGCCATGCTGATCAATCTATCTCTTTGGATGATCCCGGTCATCTGCATGATTCTTGGCGGGAGTTCCATTATTGCCGATAAAGAAAATGGGCGATTATCCTTATACAGAACCTATCAGGCATCTTCAGGATACTATCTGATCAGTAAATTCCTGTCTTTAGTCCTCTCGTTATTTTTTGTAACAGGTATTTCATATGGGTTATTCGGCTTGATTTTCTCTTTAGCAGGCAGCTCTTTTGCAGCCCATATTTATCAGGTTTTTCTGCTGGTGAATATGATTTTAATCCTTGTATTTTCAGCGGCATCCTTACTGATTGGAGCCCTTTCCAAAACAAGGATGCAGGGACTGTCAGCAGCCATTTTATTATGGATTTTAATGGTGTTTGTATACGAATTTATCATCTTTACTATTATCGGGTGGGTTCCATATGCATTCAAGCAAAACAGCCTGTTCTTGTTTATCCTTCTGAACCCGGTTGAATCCGTCCGCGTATGGTCGATCTCTAAATTGAATTCTGAATATGTATTTGGACCTGAATACCTCATAATCGAAAAGTGGGGGGCAAATGGGTCTTTAGCAATTGCCCTAACAGTATCCATCTCACTCATAATTCTTATCACCATCCTATCTTCAGCCCGGCTTTTAACGAAAAGAGGTGTATAAAATGATAGTGGAATTGAAGGAGTTATCGAAAGCATATAAAAAGAAGACAGTATTAGCACCGCTGAATCTCCACATTGATCAGGGGGAATGTATCGTATTATGCGGGGGGAATGGAGCCGGAAAAAGTACGATGATTAAGATGCTTACAGGTGTTGAAAGTCCTACCACTGGAAGTGTGGTGTTCCATTCGAAACAGCGGAAGCCATTTGCTTACATGCCTGACCAGATGATGTTTCCTGCAGAGCTTACCCCCTATGAAATCCTTGATTATTATAGACGATTCTTAAATAAGAACAAGGAAACGATCAAATTGGCTTTAGAAAAAACTGGCTTATGGAGCGAACGGAACCAGAAAGCTGGAGGATTTTCAAAAGGGATGAGTCAGCGTCTTAATCTGGCTCAATGTCTGCTCGCCGATACGGACATCTATATCCTTGATGAACCGACAGACGGATTGGATCCCTATTGGGTTATTCAGCTGAAAAAGATAATAAAGGAGTTGAAAGTTAAGAATAAAACGATCATTATCAGCAGCCACATTATGAGAGACGCTATAGAAATCGCCGACAAACTGATTATCTTATTTAACGGGAAAATAAAATTTCACGGAACACTTGATCAAGCTTACAGAGAATACAAATGTTCCTCATTAGAGGAGGTATTCCTTTCTATACATAAAAAGGAACACCAATCGGACTGAAACAAAGAGCGATTCCATTTAGGAACCGCTTTTTTGACCATTGTTTTCATAAAATGAATATTGTTCAACATCCTTTGCCCATAGCTTCGCATTTTTTCCGTTAAGCTCAGCAACCCATATGTCTCCTTTTTGCCCGGCAAGCTTTTTTCTGACCCAAGTTAATTTGCCGGCCGTCTTTAAATAAAGAGGGTTATAATCTCCAATTGAATTTTTGGGATAGGTGATTCTCGTCTGCTGGGTTTTATTGAGCTGAATCAGACATAGTGTTGGTTCGGGCCGCCGTTGCGGATCGTTTGACCATTCGCTTTCATCTACGCGTGAAGCTACGAGCCTTTCATTATCCACCCACGTAAAGCCCATTTCCGCAAATTTAGCAGGGGTAAGGTTCAAGGTTTTAAAAGCTGGCAATTCAGCCACCTTCAATTTTTTGTTTTTGAAGCCCATGACAATTCTGCCCCCGCCCGCAATGTAGCCCAATAAATTCCTTCCCGGCGCCCACTTAGGAACGTCCAGATGAAGGATCATCTCATCAAGAACTTCAAAATTCTTCCCATCAGGAGAAATGACACAAACCATATCACTGTCCATAGCCAGGGATGCAGTTGGACTCACTATGAAAGAGATCCATTTCCCGTCCGGTGAGAATTCCAACGTGGTAGCGTTTATGGACATAATGGTTGCCTTGCCGTTGCCTATTTCCTTAGGTATAGTAAAGATCGGTTTCACATGCTGAGTCAAATTCATGTCCTCAAGTTGTTCCGGCAGCTGAACCTTATATAGAATGGGACTGGTCCAGCCGTCCGGCTTTAAGACGGCGCTTGATGATAAAATAAATCCTTTTCCGTCAGGATACCAATTATAATCATCTACTCCTAAAGCGATATTATGGAATTGATCCAGATCCGATATGTTTAAGACTCCGTTGCTGGTGAAAGCAATCCTATAATCGGAAGGTGCCCATTTGGCATTCCCGCCCCCTTGAATAATCCTTTTATGCTTCTTTGACTTTACATTGTATACCCATATCTCTGTGCTGTTTTCCATATCAGGCGCTTGGGGTTCCTGCGATTTTTTTTCGTATAGGAGCCATTGGCCATCATAGGACCACTTTGGCGTATTTGTGAAATTTCCAGGTTCCGCAGTAATCTGTTCTTCAGCCGCTCCGGTCTTGATCCACAAATAGCCATTTCGTATAAAAGCTGCCTGCAAATGGTTTTCTGCCGTATCTCCCCATGCATCTGACGGGATAATAAACAGGAAGCAGCAAAGCAGCAAAATCAGCTTGCGCATATTCTTCTCAT
Organism: Cytobacillus firmus; assembly: GCF_023715565.1. Classification (GTDB taxonomy): domain Bacteria; phylum Bacillota; class Bacilli; order Bacillales; family Cytobacillaceae; genus Cytobacillus; species Cytobacillus firmus_C. The sequence goes on from NZ_JAMBOJ010000020.1 coordinate 49,848, forward strand.
CTTCCTTCAAGTTACTTAATCATGCTTATTATGGACAAAGAGTGTTATTTTATCGCAGTCTAACGGGCAGTAAGACCCCCACTTCAAGACTCAGAGGAATCCAAGGAGGATAAGCGGGGGTCAAACTGCTCGTAAAGGCCCGATTGGTGAGATACAGTGAAACTTGCCGACGCGCAGGCAGAGGCTTAGTTGAACCAATCGGGTTCGTAGTGTCGATTGATAGAAGCGCTAGCGGAGATCTTAGCGACACTAGAACGCGACTAACAATCAGTGGGGGATAAGGAAAACCCCCACTGATTGAAGTTTCACTTTATTGAAAGCAAATGAAAGAGCAGATTGAATAAAAGCTATAAGTTTTCGATATAATTTCAATTACTTTAAAATGATGGTTTAGCAGATAAAATTGCCCAGCTCCGTTTTTTCGGATGCTAAACAGGGAAAAACACTTAAAAACGGATTAATATTGGAGGAAATCAACTTTGTTCATTGCTATTGTATTTTTTATGTTCATGTCCTTTTTCCTGTCAGGAAGTGAGACTGCCTTAACGGCTGTTAACAAAATGAAATTAAAATCCAGAGCAGATAATAATGATAAGAAAGCACAAAGAATTTTGGATGTGGTATCAAAGCCTGATGAGATGATTACATCCATTTTGATTGGCAATAATATTGCAAATATCATGCTGCCTACACTGGTTACTATCATTGCGCTTGACTATGATTTCAACGTAGGGGTGGCAACGGGTATTCTGACTGTAGCACTCATTTTATTTGCGGAAGTTCTACCAAAATCCATCGCTGCAAGCTTTGCCGACAAAATTGCTTATCTTGTATTTCCGGTCATTAGAATCCTAATGCTGATCTTAAAGCCAGTGACTTTTCTAATATCCAGGTTCACGGGGGGAATCATTAAATTTCTTTCAAAAAATAATGGAGATGCTGTATCTGTATCCAAGGAAGAGCTTATTACCATGGTTGATATAGCAGCAAGCGAAGGAACCTTCCATCAAGAAGAAACACAACGAATTAAAGGAATCATTGACTTTTATAATTTAGATGTCAGCGATGCGCTAAAAACACCGCGAATGGAGATTGAAGGCATTCCATATGAAGCAACGATAGATGAAGCAAAGAATATTGTGCTGGATAATCGTTTTACAAGATATCCGGTGTACAAAGATAATATGGATAACATTATCGGGGTTTTCCATGCTAAGGTTTTGCTCTCATGGTCCAATCAGCCAGAGAAATCCCTAAAGGATTTTACCGACTTAGAGCCTTTATTTGTCTATGAATTTCATAGCATTGACAAAGTATTCAAAATGATGATGAAAGAAAGGAAACACCTGGCCATTGTTCTTGATGAATATGGCGGAACGAAAGGCATCATCACCCATGAGGATATTCTTGAAGCAATGCTGGGCCAGGAAATTGAAGACGAAACGGATGAAAATGCAGAAGTACTGATTGACGAATTAACGGAAAACCATATTATGGTTCATGGGAAACTGGCAATCCGCAGAATCAATGAAGTATTTAAAACAAAAATTCCCGAAGAGGAAGACATTCTTGCAGGATTTTTATTAAAAGAACTGGGGCATTTTCCTGAAGAAGGGGAAACATTCGAATACCACCATCTACATTTTGAAATAAAGTCAATTGAAGCCAGCAGAATTAAATTGGTCGATATTAAGAAAAAAACACCTTGATGTATATGAGCATTATTTTCCCGACGGAAATAATGCTTTTTTATTATAAATAAATAAGCCAGGAAAGAATGGGGGACAATAGTTACAGGAATATAAAAAATATATTTTTATTTTCTGAAAAATAGGTCTTTTTTAGTATATAATATAATTAAAATAAAATTTCCGAGGTGAGCTTAACATGGAAAACAAACCATTTCATTATGACGGAAGCGTGCAAATGAACTACGAAACAGACAGTGAAGCAACTTCAAGTATTCCTTTTGAAATAACGGATGAAATGAGAAAGAGTATCGGAACCAATCCATATTCAACTAAAGAACAAGAATAAATATGGACCCAATGAGGGTTCTTTTTTTTTGAGATTTTCTACTATAAATTTTGGGTATTAAAATATACCATGAGCAAATCATTTGAAAATCTTTTTTAATTTGAATATGATTATCTCGGATTAAGAATAAAAATGATCATTCTGCAGGATGAATACATATTTTACTTCTGATTCAAACTATATTGACTACTCAAATTGGAAAGGTGATAACATTATGGCTCAGGTATTATATATCACAGCACACCCTCATGATGATAAGGTGTCCTATAGCATGGCAGCAGGAAAAGCATTTATTGATTCGTACAAGGATGCTAATCCAAATGACGAAATCGTTCATATTGATTTATACAAGGAAAATATCCCGGCAATCGATGTTGATGTTTTCAGCGGATGGGGCAAGCTTCAGTCAGGCAAAGGTTTCGATGAACTGTCTGAAGATGAAAAGACAAAAGTAGGCCGCTTATCCGAACTAAGCGAGCAGTTTGTTGCAGCTGATAAATATGTGTTTGTTACACCGCTTTGGAACTTCTCGTTCCCTCCGGTAATGAAAGCGTATCTTGATTCTGTGGCAGTAGCAGGCAAGACATTTAAATATACAGCTGAAGGCCCAATCGGGTTATTGACTGACAAAAAGGCAATTCACATTCAGGCTCGTGGAGGCATCTATTCCGAAGGGCCTGCAGCAGAGATGGAAATGGGTCACCGCTATTTAACAGTATTAATGCAATTCTTCGGCGTTCCTTCATTCGACGGTCTGTTTGTGGAAGGGCACAATGCAATGCCTGATAAAGCAGAAGAAATCAAAGCTGATGCAATTGCCCGGGCAAAAGACAAAGCGAAAACATTCTAAACAAAAGCAGCGGATTTCCGCTGCTTTTTCTTTTTGAATAGGCATCTATAAGTAGAGCTCTTGTCCCGTAAGAATAGTATAATACAGGAAGTTAATACGCTGGGAACGAAAGGGGGAAAGCTTTGTGAAAATCTCGGAATTCAGCCCCAGCCATTTAAATGAGGATGATGTTTCCAAATTGCTTTATGACGGAATTGAGGATAATCTGCAAAAAGGAGATTTAATTTTTGTTCCTGGAAGCAGCAAAGCAGCAGAATATCGATTGCCTGAAGCTGTCAGGCTTTATCAGGAAGGAAGGGCAACAAAGCTGCTTTTCTCAGGTGGTGTAAAATGGCCGGGAAATGAATTAACTGAAGCAGAAATGTTAATGAAAAAAGCAATCTTGTACGGAATCCCTTCAAATGATCTATTCATTGAAAATAGTTCTCTCCATACAAAAGAAAATGTGCTTGGCTCCTTGCTGGTTTTGGACCGGATGTGCGGGCTGGAGAACATCACTAACATCATCATTGTGACGGCGCCATTTCATATGAGGAGGCTGCACTTAACATTGTTGACGTATATGCCGAATTGGATTAACTATTCTCTAGTATGTTCTGATGATGGTTCAACCGGGAAAGAGAAATGGAAGAAGCATCCATACGGGAGAAAAAGAGCGTTTGATGAAGCCCAGAAAATAATTGATTACGTGAATAAGGGCATTCTGATAGATCAGGAAATCTAATGACAAGAAAAACCCCGCCAGTATCCAATCGGCGGGATCCTTATTAAAATGTATTATAAATATTCTCGCATTCTTCCGCTGTAGGTTCGTAAAAGCAATGTTGCTTAAATTTACCTGCAAACGGCTGATTGTACCATGTGGGCGGACATTCCCCGGGTGGCCTGAAATACCATAGTGCAAATTTAGAGGGCCAAATCCTTTCACCTTTTACAGCCCTCCGTGCGAGTCTTCTCTCCACTTCTCTTGGCCGCTGATAAAAATAACTTTTCTGAACTGCTTCAAAAGCATGCGGTTGATGTATCATCTCAGGGATAGTGCGAATTCCTTTGAAATCAGAACAATTTCCCCTGATTCGGTTAACGCCTACATTTCCCACCATTAACATGCCCTGCTGGCCTTCTCCTTCAGCCTCTGCCCGTAAAAGGCGGGCCAGTAAATCTATATCCTGTTCGCGTGCCTTTACCACTGCCATTCTGACTCACCACCGTTACCCAATATTAGTTAAGGCTGATATAGGGTATGCACATAAGAGGGAGATGTGCTTATAGCAAGAGAAAAGGCTCCGGCAGAAGCAGGAGCTTTTAATTGGCATAAAAATTTTCGGTATAATAAGGCTGTGATTTTGAATTAAAAGCGACACCAACACCCAAAAATTCATAATCCGCACGCAGAATGTTTTTGCGGTGACCTTCCGAGTTCATTAATCCTTCATGAGCAAAGATACTGCTGAATTGGCCGGAAGCAAGGTTTTCCCCGGCTAACATAAACGAAACTTCATCCGACTGCATTCTGTCAAAAGGGGAGAGGCCCTGCAGATTGGTATGGTCAAAATAATTGTTCTCTGCCATATCGCTGCTGTGTTTACGCGCCGTACCCTTAACTGTATCGTCCCACTCCAGAACGGGCACTCCATGAGTTACTCTCTCTGCATTGGTAATATCGAACAGCTGCCATTCAAATCCTTCTTTTAGAACACTGCTGGCATTTGCATAAAAGGAATTTTTTTGCTTTTCAAGTGATTTGCTGATTATTTGAATGGATGTGACCGTATTGTCACGATGCTTATCATAAAAAATGGTTATGTAATTCCCATCCAGTTCGTATAAGTCATAATCACGATTCTCCTCAAGCTGGAAGATGACCAAGTCTTTTCTCATACTATCCAGCGGCTTTCCAAGCTGCTGTGCCACAGATGACTTTGGCGTCCCGTAGGCAATATCTTTTGAAGAAGAAATCAGATCCTGATTTGTATAGATGCCCGCTGCTTTTTCCTGCTTATCATAAGCAACCATTACGAAATTTTGATAGTGGTCGTGATAGGCATGCCAGTCTGTTCCATATTCATTCTCGGAGATACGATTGGAGGGACCAAGGTTTTTTTCGATTTCCGCCTTATCATCTCCTATTACTATGTTATGAATAGAAAAGGTTTGTTCCTCAGGAGCTTCCAAAACAGGTTTTTCGGCTTTATCCTCTGGAGAATGATTTTTATTCCCGGTATATTGCCCTATAGTCATGAGAAATTGATCCGCCCAGTTTTGCGCCTTCTCCATAACGCCCGTTATTAAATTCTGGAAATCCTCATTATCTTTAAAAAGCTGAATATCTGTTTTTATATTATCCATTACAGTTCCTGACTTAGAATCATCAGCTGATTTTTCATCCGGCTGCGAAAAAGCGAAACCGAGAAATAACAGGATAAGTATAAATAAAACCTTCCTCAAATAATCTCCTCCCATGCACCTTTAAACCCAATATCAAAGGTATACCCATCCATTATAAGATCTAAAAATACGGAATTGCAAAACATTGCGGCTTTCCTTATTTTTCTACCCTGTTTGCCTGGTGCTTTAACCGTGATTCGATATTTTCCGTTTTTAATAGCACAGTTGGGGTAACATAATTATAAAAATGAAAAATGAAAGATGAAAGATGAACTGCAAAGGGGGAAGCATGATGAAACTAACACCTGAACAAAGAATTGAACTCCATGGATTTAATAATCTGACAAAATCGCTCAGCTTTAATATGTATGATATTTGTTATACAAGGACAAGGGAGGAGCGTGAAGCCTATATAGATTATATTGATGAGGAATATAGCGCGGAGCGGCTCACAAAAATACTTACGGATGTTTCTGATATTATTGGTGCACATGTCCTGAATGTAGCACAGCAGGATTATGTGCCACAAGGTGCAAGTGTGACGGTTCTTGTATCTGAAGGGCCAGTAGTGGAAGTACCGGCTGAATCTTATGATGAATCTCCCGGACCCCTTCCGGATAACGTAGTCATGCAGCTGGATAAAAGCCATATTACCGTTCATACCTATCCTGAATATCATCCTGACGAAGGCATCAGCACATTCAGGGCAGATATAGATGTATCCACCTGCGGAGAAATTTCCCCGCTAAAAGCCCTTAATTACTTGATTCATTCTTTTGATACTGACATCATGATTATAGATTACAGAGTCAGGGGATTTACACGGGACAAGGACGGGAAGAAACTCTATATCGATCATGATATCAGTTCGATCCAGAATTATATTCCCGATGAAGCAAAAGAAGATTTTGATATGATCGACGTAAATATATATCAGGCTCACACCTTTCATACTAAATGCAAAATAAGGGATTTCGATTTGGATAATTATTTATTTGGATACACTAAGGACACACTTAATCCAAAGGACGCCGAAGAGATTACTGAGCGGCTTAAAACAGAGATGGACGAAATTTTTTACGGAAAGAATATTAAACCCGGTTCTATATCAGAGTAAACGTGAAGGCTCCCAATCAGGGAGTCTTTTTTTAGTACACCCGAATTCAGGAAATGATAAAACCGGAGTGCATTGGGAGCAGGGAACTATTAAGGAGCAGTCTCTGCTTCGCCAAACCGAAAAGAGTTAGCAAATAAGCACAGTTAGAGCCAGGAAAATTGGGTTTTCCTGGCTCTTTTCTTAATTCCACCTCAATCTAAGGTTTATTTATTTCCAGAATTCCCACCATTTTTTTTCTGGTTCCTGTGCAGCTGCCGCGCTTCGGAAAGAAACAATCATATCCTGAAAAACATCTTCCCGCTGCTTTACTTCATGCCAATATTGCTCCCGCTCTTTATTAATGGTTTCGATATAAATTTCCCGATCAGTATTTAATGTTTCTATCAGCGAGCTGATTTCGGTGCTGGTCACTTCGGCGGAAGAGGAGATGTAATGAATCATGGTTTTGAACTCTTCAGAAGATGCTTCCGATGATTCTGTCAGTTTGTTTGTCAAATGATGAATTTGATCGGAAGTGCGTTTCGAACTTTTCGCAACCCTCTTCGAAAGAGTTCCGAATGCTTCAGAAGTTTCTTCCGAATTCTGCTCAATCCTCGCTGACAGTGATTCGATTTCCGCTTTTGTTTTTTCGCCTGATTTGTAGATTGAATCCGAAAGGCTTTTAACGGTATGCAATGACCCTTTGCTAATCTCTTTTTTCACTTCTTCCATAACTTCCTTTCGAACGCCGCTGCGGATTTCATTTCTTATATCTGTAAGTAAACTGTCCCTGAAGTTTTCCATCAAAACCATGAATTGTTCTGCATCCATGACTGGATCAGGCTCTTTATGTATGGCAGTTTCCTGTTCTACTGTTGCCAAAGCGTTTTCATTTTCAGGCGAAGCCATTCCAGGAGCAAGGTCCATATGTTTTTGCATTAATTCCCGAATCATTTCCTTGCTCAGGTTTTTATCCCGCATTTGCTTCACTTTTTCAAGCAATGCAATTTCATGGTCTGTATAAAAACGGGCTCCTTGTTTAGAACGTGGAATCAGTAAAAGTCCATTTAAATCCTTTTCCCATTGCCTTAAGGTCCCGGGAGGCACATTCAGCATTTTCGAAACCTCTTTAATTGTATAAGCTTTCATATATTGTGTATCCATTTAACTCAGCCCTTTCCAAAATAGATTCTGAATCATTCGGAAGCGGGTTCCGAATCAACTTCTACTAACCTATTCAGCATGTTATCCCTCTTTTTCCTGCTGCATGACAAAAGCTATCAAAACAAGACCTTTTTCATCAGAAAAAAGCAAAAAACCGTTATCTTGACAAAAACTCTCAAAAAATTCGCCTATCATCAGGAGATTTGTCTTATCCATGCGGGTATGGCACAATGGTGGGTGAGTTAGCAAACTAGAATATTATGAAAACAGCGAAATGAAAAGGGAGTTTGATCAATTGGGTAATAGAATTATCGCAATGTCTATAGCTGCCGGGGTTGGATTGTCTCTGACTGTGGGAGGCATAAAGATGGGGAGCAATGAACACTCAAATGAAAAGGAAATTTCCTATACAGCTGTTCCACATGCGGAGGCTAAGCATGCACCGCCTGTGAAGCAGGAAATTCAGAAGCAATCGGTGCTTCTGGATGTACCATTGTACAACCAAATGGATCACCCGCGTTTATATAATGGTTGTGAGATTACCAGTTTGGCAATGATTATAAGCTATGAAGGCATAAAAGTTTCAAAGAATGAGTTGGCAAAGGAAGTTAATCGGGTTCCGCTCAGATATAGCGGAGGCGGGTACGGGAATCCCAATGAGGGCTTTGTCGGCAATATGGAAGATGGTCCGGGATTGGGCGTTTATGAGGGGCCGATATTCGATCTGGCTAAAAAGTACTTTCCTGACCGTGCTGAGAATCTAACTGGCAAGCCGTTTGATGTGCTTCTTGAAAAAGTAGCGAAAGGGTCGCCGGTCTGGATCATTACAACCGCAAGTCTGTCACCCGCTGCATCTTTTGAGACTTGGAATACACCTGGCGGACCGGTGGATGTAACCTTCCAGATGCATAGTGTAGCCATAACCGGGTATGATAAGGAAAATATCTATATTAACGATCCCTATGGCACGAAGAATAAAAAGGTGCCTAAACAGCAGTTTATAGAAGCCTGGGAGCTAATGGGGTCACAGGCTATAGTCATTAACTAGCAAAATAGTAAAAGAGGCTGGGACAGAACTAAATTGTCCGTTGTTAAAGCCGAATGATTTCTATTTTAAAAAGTAATAAAAATAAAAGAAACGAACTATTACGAAACTCTAAATCAGAATTTCGAATAATAGTTCGTTTTTTTCTTTGGTCGAAATGCTTTTGTCCCAGCCCCTTTATTCGCTTGAGGTTTTCAATCTCTTAAACTTCAAAAACATCCATTTTAAAAGTGGCGGAACCACAAAGAAGATAAAGAATAAGCGAAAAAGCTGATATCCTGTAACGATGGCCAGGTCTGCTCCAGTTTCATGGGCCATGATAGCCATTTGATCCATTCCTCCAGGTGCAAGGCTCAGTAATCCGGTGGCAGGGGAAATATGAAAAGCATATATAACCCAAAAACTAAGCAGAACTGAACACACCATGAGAAGCAGACCGCTTAAGACAGCAAGTGAAATCGTTTTAACCTTATGATCCAGTTTTTCAGGCTTCATCATCATGCCGATATGTGCTCCAATTAATAGCTGTGATAGATCCAGAACAGAGGAAGGAAGCTCTGGCCCATTAATGCCGGAAATAACAAGGGCAGCTGTTCCCATAATCGGACCGAGAAGGGGTGCAGTAGGGAGCTTCAGGCGTTTGCTGAGGATAATACCTGCAAAGGAAACCAGTGCGAAGAGAAAAATATCAGGAAATAAATCTCTCCATAATGGTTCTGCAGCTGTAAAACCAGATCCCCCAGTAATGTTCATCCAAGGTCCGAAAACCAGAGCAGGGACTGTGAAAATAATCATGAACAGTCTTGCAACCTGCATAAAGGTAACTACAGTGATATCGATTCCTTTGACTTCCTCTGCCAGAAGAATCATTTGTGATAGACCTCCTGGAATACTGCCAATCAGAACTGTCGGATAATCGATGCCCATTAATCTGGAAATGAGAAGTGCTGAGAGGGCACAGAAGAGAATAAGGGCAACCGTAATTAGCATAATAAATGGCAGCTTCTTAAGAATCAGCAGGACCGCATCCTGTGTAAAGGAAAGGCCAATGCTGTAGCCGACAATAATAATCCCTGCATCGCGAAGAGCGGCGGGCCAGTAGAAGGGAATTTTGCTGAGCCGGCTTCCAATCATGACAGCAGTTAATGCCCCGAGTAAAAAGGCGACCGGAACATTTAATAAAGAAAATAAACCTGCACCTGCTGCAGCAGTACAAAAGGTGATAAAAATATTTTTTTTCACGCAAAAACCTTCTTTTCTTTTGATTACCTAAAGATATTTATAACATATGTTAACAATGAATGAATTACAAGTTTTATGTAATGATATATTTTCATACATTTATAAAAAAGGCGGGTTTTCTAAAAGGGGGACTAACCATGCCGGAAAAATTAAGCCATCTAGTTTTCATTTTATCTTTTGTATGCCTCGGTTTATTTTTGCTGCTGGGTTTTTCGCCGCTATATGATTTTTATCTGAACAAAATCGGACATCGGCCATTTTCTCTCCTTCTCCTGTTGACAGTTCTTGTCTTCCTCTTAAGTGTCCTTGTCTTAAAGAAAGTCCAAAATTGGCAGTCTGGCTTTCATGTAGTATTTTCCATTATCCTCACGCTTTTTCTTTCCTCGGTCCTCGCGATCATTGTTTTCTTCGGGAGCCAATTTAGATAAAAGAAAAGAGCCTGCACCATCATTGGTACAAGCAGGGTCTTTTACTGGATTGGCAGCCAGTTATCCTTTTATTCCTCTCCTATTTAATTCCTTATATAAAAGATAGAATTCCTTAACTGAGAGATATGAAATCTACTCTAAATAACAAATCCGGAGCATTTTTTACACCTATTTATCTCCTTTTTTAAGCAAGGGAGTAAGAGCTAAAAAATCGCTGGGTAAATTATATATCCAAGTATAAAACCCATCGTTTGATCAAAGGATAAGGTTACCATAATTTAACGGTACAGAAGGGGGACACTATGCTGCGATGGATTAAACGCAAAATTGAATATTCCAAACTAGACCGCAAAAAGGATTTTAGTGTTTCTGACCGGATGGTATCTAAGAAATTAAGTGAGAATATTACCTATATTTCCGAGCTTTTTGAGAAAAATTCTGATGTTGTTTTTAGGCGTTTTACTATTGGTCGGCAGCAGAAAGCAGATGCTTTTCTAGTTGGAATAGATGGATTATATGACAAAACTGCCATACACGAGAACATTATCAAGCCTTTAATGGAACTTGAAACAGGGGATCTTCCTATTTTACAAAGGCTTGAGACCATAGAGCAGGATCTGCTAAGCATATCCGACATTTCAACAGAGAGAACGATGAAAAAAAGTGTATCTCAATTATTAAAAGGGGATCCCTTACTGTTAATTGACGGGATGGAGTATGTATATATTTTGGGTTCGAGAACATGGGAAATGAGAGGCATACAGGAGCCTGTAACAGAAACCGTTGTTAGGGGACCTAGAGAAGGATTTGTTGAAACCTTAAGAACCAATACAGCCATGCTTAGACGAAAGATTCATAACCAGAACCTAATCATAGAACAAATGACGATGGGTACCTTGTCACAAACAGACGTGGCAATTGCATATATTAACCATTTAGTGAATCCTGATTTATTAGAGGAAGTAAAAAATAGGCTCAGAAAAATAAATACTGATGCCATATTGGAATCGGGGTATATTGAAGAATTCATTGAAGACGCACCTTATTCTCCCTTTCCTACCATATCCAATACTGAGAGGCCGGATGTTGTATCTGCGAGAATTTTGGAAGGAAGAATTGCCATTTTAGTAGACGGTACTTCCACTGTATTAATTGTTCCATATTTAATGATGGAATCATTCCAGGCAGCTGAAGATTATTATTCAAGGCCCTACTATACATCATTCATAAGAATGTTAAGGCTTATTGGCTTTTTGGCATCTACGTTAGCCCCTGCCGTTTATGTGGCGTTTCAAAATTTTCATAAAGAAACATTCCCTACTGAATTATTGATCAGTCTATCGGCATCAAGGCAGGGTGTTCCTTTCCCGCTTTTTATTGAAGTATTTCTTATGATGATTAGTTTCGAATGGCTGCGTGAAGCTGGTATACGTATGCCAAGGCATATAGGACAAGCTGTTTCCATTGTCGGGGCATTGGTTTTGGGAGAATCTGCTGTGAATGCAGGATTTGTTGGTGCTCCCACGGTCATCATTGTTGCAATTTCAGCGATTACCAGCTTCATTATAACCCCGTTGAATGATGCAATCGCTTTGATCCGATTCGCTTTTTTATTTGCTGCTGGAATTTTAGGGATTTATGGGGTTATGCTTGCTCTTACCTTTTCTCTGCTTCATGTTGCTTCTTTGCGCTCCTTTGGCGTGCCATACATGTCGCCGTGGTTCCCTATTATGTGGTCAGACTGGAAAGATTTTTTAATCAGAGCGCCATTTTGGAAATTGAATCACCGTCCAGAAGCCTTACACACTCTGAATGATCTGCGTACGGCGAATGGCAACAAACCAAAATCGGGCAAAAAGCAAGAAGGGGGAGAAGAGTAATGAAATATTCGGCTCTATTACTTCTCCTTTTTATGTTAGTAATGCTGAGTGGATGCTGGGGGAGTAAAGAATTGAGGGATGTGGGAATTATGTCGGGTATAGGAGTTGATAAAGGAATCGACTCGGGATTTGATGTCACTGCCCAAACGATTAAACCAGGTTCTAAAAGTGATCTCCCCATTTCTGCCATTGTCCATACTACTCATGGAGAAACTGTTTTTGAAGCAGTCAGGAATATGATCAGTGAAGCAAAAAAGAAGGAAATCCATCAACATATTGATTCGCTCATTATTGGAAAGGCTGTTGCCGAAGATGGAGTGACTTCTGCTTTTGATTTCTTTTTACGTGATCATGAACCTCGGTTTAACATGTCTGTTTTCTTAGCGGAAGGAAATGCTAAAGAAATTTTAGAAATCTTAAATACCGAATTATATGATATTCCAGCTAGAGAGATGAAAAACTCTCTTGTCGAGCAAAAAGCATTATCAAAAGCCCCTTATGTGGAATTGCATAATTTTTACCAACGTTTAATTGATCCCTATCAAGACCCTTATATGCCAATCATTCATAAGATAGATAATGATTTTAAGAATGAGGGTACAGCAATTTTTAAAGGAGATAAGTTGGTGGGAGAGCTAAATGGAGTTGAAACAAGGGGAATGCTAAGAGTACAGGGAGAGTTAGAAGGGGGGATTCAGGTTATTCATGTGCCTTTATCTGAAGAAGAAACCGTTAACGTATCCATCGAAGTTAAAGACTCAAAGACAACTATTAATAATTTTTTGAAAGACGGACAGCCAGTTATAGAGATATCAATTCAAGAGACCGGATTTATTGGTGAAACCTCAAAAGCTGTCAGATTAGCGAAAGATGATATTAAAAAAATCAATCAGCTTTACAAAAATGCTATAAAAAAAGAAGTTGAAGATTCTGTGGATAAAATTCAAAAAGAATTAAAGGCAAATACCTTTGATTTTGCTGAAATCATTCGCAGGAATGAAAAAGACTATTGGAAACATCATAAGGAAAATTGGGAGGAAATATATCCCTCATTAAAAGTAGTCGTAAAAGTCAATACAGAGTTGCCTGCAAACGGTTTAGTAAATTATGAAGGAGGAAGATAATGTGGAAGTTGTTTCATATCGGCAATCCGTCTTTCTTCTGTCCATGATTTTGCCCGTTACTGGCCACTTTCTTTTATTGCCGACAATCTTTTCCATGGCCGGCCATGAGGCATGGGTGGCCATCCTCCTAGCCATGCCTTTCGGGTTTTTTTTGGGGTTTACTATCTTTCGGCTGCATATGATTTATCCTAAATCCACATTAGACGGGATGCTTGTGCAAACCTTTGGCAAAATAGCCGGAAAGATTATGATACTGCCTTTTGCTGTTTATTTTTTATATTTAACAATCATAACTTTTTTTGGAATTGTAGACTTTGTACAGGTGATTTTTCTGCCTGAGACACCAAGGTGGGTAATCGGTACTGCATTTTACCTGATCGTTCTTTATGCTTTATTCGTAGGCATTGAGAATATTACAAGAATTAGCGAAGCTATCCTGCCATTCATCGTTATTACTGGTTTTGCAATAGCTATAAGCACTTTTGGAGAAAAGGATTTTAATAACTTGCTGCCTATTTTTGAAGAAGGCCTATTTCCTCTCTTTGATGCCATTATTTTAACTGTTGGCCTATATGGGGAAATGACCTTACTGTTAATGGTACAGTTGAGAAAGCAATATGAAAGTTCGAAATCCTTGCTGTATACAAACAGCCTTTTAGTCCTTTTGATTGCAATTATGTTTGTTGGAACAGTAACAGGTACATTGGCTGTTTTTGGGGAGCAGTTAGTTAGAACACTTGAATATCCTGCACAAAGTATCGTGAGACTTGTTTCTTTCGGATTTGTGGAACGTTTTGATGTTTATGGAATTATCGTAATTGTATTTGGCGGGATCATCCGTATTTCTGTCCTGCACAGTTCGATTGGAAAAAGCTTTGAGCCCTGGTTCAAAGATAAAGGTAAATGGGGGGTACACTTTGCTTCTGTAATAGTAGTTGTGTTATTCACTGTTTTCGGTATTAAAAATTATAATCATTTTATTTCTGATTACATATCTAAATATTATCCTCTGACTGCTTTGATCTCCTTCACAATTCCTCCTTTTACTTGGCTAGTTGCTGAAATCAGAAAAAAGGTTAAGGAGAAAAACGCAACATCTCAAATTAATAAAAACTAATTGAACAGTTGCTGGCAGGCAGAAAAGAAGAATACACAGTGTCGAGGTGCTCCATGTGGAGAGCCTCGACCAATCCTATACAAAACTAACATAAACTAACTGATGGGAAGCTCTAACCAATTAGTCTGCCCTAAATTATTTATTGATTTTTTTCCTAATTAAATAAAACCACATCAATGCATAGGTTAAGAACAGAAGGAGCAAAAATAAGGACACAGACAAGTCGTTCTGAATGATCATTCCAGTACACCTCGCTTTATGTATGCATTTATTTTAGGCTGTCCAATGGAAACGGAAAAAATAAGTAGAATACCACCGCAGCAGGCAGGGAAATCAGCATGGCAACCGCAGGTCTTCGATAGTGGATTCGCAATACAGCAAATAGAGCGATATTCAGCCAAATGTTATGCCAGCTGTTCCAGCCGTTATCGTACACATACATTCCTTTGTGGGCAAACAGTGATTGAATAATGGTAAAAAAGCCAATCCATATAGCAGAGTAAATGTATCCCTGTTTTTTATTGTCAGGGTAGCGCTGCAGGTAAATAATCAGAGCCATAGGAGTAATAAAAAATGTGAAAGCTAAGTTAATAATCGAATGATTTAGCCATTCAGCCGTAATACCTCTAAAAGCCCACAGTGTATGATTAAAATAGAGCATATTGTAGGTCAGGTTGATCGCAATAAAAAATAAGACAGTAGGATATTGCTTTTTCCACTGCGACCAGTCAATAAAGCGGTAAGCGAACAATATCCATACGATGATTACAAGTGCAAGATACATAGTAACATCACCTTTTACATTTAATACATACAGGTATTTCCATTTCACAAAAAAATATTCATCTAAAATGCGCCTTCTTTGAAGGAAAGCGGACTTACCTATATAATGGCTTTATTGTGTTAATTGAAGAAAGGAAGAGGACTATGAAAGAAGCAAAAATTCCCCCGCAGATCAAATTAATCGCCCTTGATATGGATGGAACATTACTGAACTCCAAAGGGGAAATTCCTGAAGAGAACCGTGCAGCTATAAAAGAAGCAAAGGAGAAAGGAATCGAAGTCATTTTGAGCACCGGCAGATCCAGGTTAACGGCAGGCGATCATGCTGATTCTCTAAAATTAAATTCTTATTTGATCACGGTAAATGGCAGCGAAATATTTGGACCTGGTGGTGAATCCATTTTAAGAGCTCCAGTGGATTCTAAAGTAATGGAATGGATGTGGAATCTGTCTAAGACACACAAGACCAATTTCTGGGCAACCAGCTGCGAGCGCGTGTGGATGAACGAAATGCCGGAAAATATCCATGATCATGAATGGCTTAAATTTGGATTTGATATTTCAGATGATGCGATCAGGGAGCTGATTCATAAAGAGCTTCAGTCTAAAGGCAACCTGGAAATTACTAATTCCAGCTTAACCAATATAGAAGTCAATGCTTTAGGCATCAACAAAGCCAAAGGTATCCTAAAAGTAACCGACCTCCTTGGTATTTCAATGGAAAATGTAATGGCGATGGGAGACAGCTTGAACGATATTGCCATGATTAAAGAATCAGGCTGGGGAATAGCGATGGGCAATGCACAGGACATTGTTAAAGAGACAGCCGATGCTGTGACAGGAACAAATGATGAAGCCGGTGTTGCACTGGCCATCCGCAAATGGGCTCTATAACTTAAACCAAAACACCGGCTATCAGGCCGGTGTTTGATTTTTACGAATGGTTTCCTGTACTTCCACTTCCACATTTCCTTTAATCGCCCTTGAGATCATACAGGATGCTTCTGCTTTTTGGACAAGCTTATGTGCAAGAGTATGGTCCTTATCATCAGCGTCTGATTTAAGCACAATAACTGGGTGATGAATAATTTTTTTGTAAGTAATCACCCCTTTGGTGACATCAACAACTCCTACCGACTCCATTGTAAGGTCCTCTTTATCGAGCCGGCTGCGTTCCATCATGGCTGCAAGTGTAATAATATAACAAGTAGCCGCCGCCCCGAGCAGCATTTCATCCGGATTCGTTCCGATTCCGGGACCGTCCATTTCCGGTGGAATGGATACCTGTGTTCTCAGGCCGCCTGTTTCTATTTCCCCAACATCATTGCGAAGACCAGGCCAATGTGCTTTCAAGTGAAAATGGTGTTCAGCCATATTTGAATCCTCCAAGCTATGTATTCTTACTTACACCTTAAAGAGGAAGCGGCAGAATTGCAAGCTTTACAGATTTCATGATTCAGGCTAAGATAAAAACAGCCAACTTAATAGTTTTACTGCTAGGGGTGCCCGATGCTCGCGGGCTGAGAAAGAAACCGAACTGTTTTTTACCCTTCGGACCTGATCTGGATTATACCAGCGTAGGAAAGTAGTAATTGCGGAGAACAAACATAATTCTCTATAGATTATTCAGCCAGGTCCTTATATGGATCTGGTTTTTATTTTGTTCTCTTTCAAAGGCTATCAAGCGGAAACACAGAGGAGGAATGAATGTGAACATTCAAGAGATTAGCAGTTTATTAAAAAAGGTTAGAGAGTTTAACCCTTTAGTACATAATATCACCAATGTGGTGGTAACCAATTTCACTGCCAATGGCCTGCTGGCAATTGGTGCATCACCTGTAATGGCTTATGCGCATGAAGAGGCGGGTGATATGGCAAAAATTGCAGGGGCACTGGTTCTCAATATGGGAACACTGACTGAAAAAGAAGTGAAAAGCATGCTTATCGCAGGAAAATCAGCCAATCAGCACGGGGTGCCGGTAATCTTTGATCCGGTTGGTGCCGGCGCGACAGCCTATCGCACAGAAACAGCCAATAGGATAATGGAAGAAATAGATATTTGCATCATAAGAGGAAATGCAGCAGAAATTGCCAATGCAGCAGGACAGAAATGGAATATTAAGGGCGTTGATGCCGGTGAAGCACAAGGAAACACATTAGAGCTTGCCAAATCAGCAGCCAATAAACTTGGTGCGGTCACCGTCATAACAGGCAAACAAGACATTGTAACAGATGGGTATTCCACTTTTAGCATTAACAATGGACATCCCCTGTTAACGAAAGTAACGGGTGCCGGATGCCTTTTAACTTCTATAATTGGAACTTTCTCTGCTGTTGAAAAGGATCCAGTAAAAGCGGCAGCTGCTTCTTTGGTCGTGTATGGCTCTGCTGCCGAAATCGCTGCAGAAAAAACGGATGGCAGGGGCCCGGGCACTTTCCAAATAGAGTTTTTGAATAGCTTATATACAATCTCAGCCTCAGATGTTGAATTGCGCGGCTCTTTTAGTCAGGTAGGAGGGGAATAAGAATGAAGGTGTACAAAGCTTTAACAATAGCAGGATCAGACAGCGGCGGCGGTGCGGGTATTCAGGCAGATTTAAAAACCTTTCAGGAACTCGGTGTATTCGGCATGTCAGCATTAACTGCTGTAACGGCACAAAACACCAGGGGAGTGCAGGGAGTTTATCCCATGACAGCAGAGTCTGTTGCGTCACAATTACAATCCATTGGGGAGGATTTAAGGCCAGATGCAGTCAAAACAGGTATGCTCTTTAGTGCTGAGATTATCGAGTCGGTTTCAAAGGAGATTATGAAATACGGATGGAACAATATCGTCATTGATCCGGTGATGATAGCAAAAGGTGGAGCAGGTCTTCTTCAGACTGAAGCCATTTTAGCGATGAAAAAGCATCTAATTCCGCTCTCGATGGTGATTACACCCAATATTCCCGAGGCAGAGGTTTTAACCGATGCTATTATTCGTTCAATGGATGATAAAAAGAAGGCAGCATATGAACTGCACAGGCTTGGAGCAAGAAATGTCATCATAAAAGGCGGCCATGAGGAGGGAAACATCGCTGCGGATCTATTATTTAATGGAGAAAACTTTACCGAATTCAAGAGTAATAGAATCGAAACAGTGAATACGCATGGCACAGGTTGCACCTTTTCAGCTGCTATCACAGCAGGGCTCGCTGACGGCCTATCTGTGTCCCAGGCTGCAGATCGCGCTAAACAATTTATCCAGGCAGCAATTGAACATGACTTAAGAATTGGCAGCGGTCATGGACCAACCAACCATTGGGCTTATAATATGAAGAAAAGGGAGAATTTCGTTCATGAGAATTAATACAGAGGAAATGAGTAAGCTGCTTAAAGTATATTTCATAATGGGAAGCGTAAATTGCCTCCAAAAGCCTGAAGATATTCTCCGATCAGCAATTAATGGGGGCATATCCCTGTTTCAATTCCGTGAAAAAGGTGCGGGATGCCTGCAAGGCAAAGAGAAGGAATCTCTAGCAAAAAGGCTTCAGGTAATCTGCAACGAGAGCGGCATTCCTTTTATTGTCAATGATGACATTGAACTGGCACTTAATATTAATGCAGATGGAGTCCACATAGGCCAGGAGGACGAACCGGCAGATGTGGTCAGAAGAAAAATCGGCAGCAAAATCCTTGGCGTGTCCGTTCATAACATGATTGAAGCAGAAGCAGCAATCCGGCAGGGAGCAGATTACCTCGGCATTGGTCCTATTTATCCGACGAGCACAAAGGATGATGCCAAAGAAGTTCAAGGTCTTACTTTTTTAAAGGAATTGAGATCTGCTTCTATCCAGATTCCAGTGGTAGGAATTGGGGGAATTAATGCTAATAATACACCACCCATTATGGATGCAGGAGCAGACGGTGTTTCAGTCATTACGGCAATCAGCCGGGCGGATTCTCCTGAAAAATCAGCCCGGGAGTTAAAAGAAGCAATAAAGAGAAATGTCCATTAGTTCGATTTCCGTTCAAGTTTCAGTACTTTAACTGTGCAGATAAGAAATGACCATGGTAATGTAGTAATCAGGCATATTTTTTAACATAAGGAGATATAACAGCAATGAAACTTGTTTCATGGAATGTGAATGGCATTAGGGCCTGTGTGAAAAAGGGATTCATCGATTACTTCAAAGAGGTGGATGCAGACATCTTTTGTATCCAGGAGTCTAAACTACAGGAGGGACAGATTGAGCTCATCCTGGATGGCTATCACCAATATTGGAATTATGCTCTAAAAAAAGGGTATTCCGGGACAGCTGTTTTTACAAAAAAAGAGCCGATCTCTGTCCACTATGGATTGGGCGATGAGGAAACAGAACCAGAAGGCAGGATTCTCACGCTTGAGTATGAAGGCTTTTATCTGGTGAATGTCTATACGCCAAACTCAAAGCGTGACCTGGCCCGGCTTCCATACCGCCTTGAATGGGAAGATAGGATTCGAGAGTATTTGCTCGGGCTGGATGAGATAAAACCTGTTATTATGTGTGGTGACTTAAACGTGGCCCATAATGCAATAGATTTAAAGAATGCAAAATCCAATCGTGGAAATTCCGGTTTTACCGATGAAGAACGTGAAAGAATGACCAGTTTGCTTCGTTCCGGGTTTGTTGATGCCTTCCGCTATAAATATCCGGAAGTAGAGGGTGCCTATACATGGTGGTCATATATGGCAAAAGTAAGGGAGCGGAATATCGGCTGGCGGATCGATTATTTTATTGTGTCAGAAAAGCTTCAGGACAAAATAATAGATTCACAGATTCATTGCGACATTATGGGCAGCGACCATTGCCCGGTAGCCCTTGAAATGGACCTATAGGATGATGCCTCTGCGATATGCAGGGGTTTTGTTTTAGAGAAACAGGCAATAATTGTATTAAGATTAACTAAAGGAATGGTTTTATGAACAAAACAGAAATGCTGAAGCTTTTTGTTCTTATTGAAAGAGTGTATCCGCCTTTCCGGATCAAAAGTGAAATTGTTCATCATTATTTTGATCACTGTCTCGAATTCGACTACGATATAGCCTTCAACAGCATAAAAGAGCATATCAGGAAAAGTCCGTATCCACCGTCAATCAGTCATATCGGCGGGTTTTATGAAATGGCAGACTGCCGGAAGTGGGAAAAAGAATATATCCTAGCTGATCATGTTTGTTGATAGTGATGGAAAAAACTTTATTATTTTGTTATAATGCCTGTAAATCAAATAGAAAAGGTTTTCTAGGGTTCCGCAGCAGCTGCTGGACTGGTCCGAGAGAAAACTCATAGCCTTTATGGCTATGCCACGGAGGGATAAAAGCCTGGGAGATACTGATCATCAGATATCTTCCGGGCTTTTTGCTTTTTCAGAAGATATTATTCATTAGAAAGGAGCTGATATCATGCAGTGGCTAAAGGTATTTATTGCTGCATTTTTTGAAGTGTTTTGGGTCATTGGCTTAAAGCATGCGGATGATCCATTATCATGGGCAGGGACTATCATAAGCATCGCTGTCAGTTTTTATCTGATGATCATGGCGGGCAGGGCGCTGCCGGTGGGGACTGTATATGCTGTATTTGTTGGCATGGGAAATGCCGGAACTGTATTATCTGAAATAATATTATTCGGAGAGCCTTTGAAATTATCTAAAATCCTTCTTGTTCTTGTTTTATTATTAGGAGTACTTGGATTAAAGCTGGTGACAAACGAGGAAGAATCGAAAGGAGCTGAAAATCTATGAGCTGGCTTTATCTGATTCTGGCCGGGGTTTTTGAAATGACAGGTGTCACCATGATTAACAGCTGGCACCAAAAACGAAACTGGCAGTCCTTACTTCTGCTTATTGGAGGCTTTGGCGCCAGCTTCCTGTTCCTGTCTCTAGCCATGAAAGAACTGCCCATGGGCACAGCTTATGCCGTCTGGACCGGAATCGGCGCCGCCGGTGGAGCAATCCTTGGCATGGTTCTATACGGGGAACCGAAAGACGCTAAACGGCTCTTCTTTATTGCAATGGTATTAAGTGCGGCAATCGGCCTAAAACTTGTATCCTAGCAAATGGCTGCAAAATCAATTCTGCCCGTAATTCTTTTTTACAAAAACAAACAGCAAACACTGTTTGTTTTTCTTTTTATGCTTTAAAATAGAATATGAATTCTAAATATTGTGAAGGTGAATCCGTGGATACAAAACTAATTTTAATTGAAGGTTTGCCAGGTTCAGGCAAATCAACTACGGCAGAATTGGTGCATAACATTCTAAGAAAAAATGGCATCGAAGCAGATGTATATTATGAAGGGGATCTCGACCACCCGGCAGATTTTGAAAGTGTCGCTTACTTTACTAATGAAGAATGGCATTTGTTATTAGAAGAATTCAGCTCTTTCAGAGAGCGATTTGCAGCAAAAAGCATTTCAGAAGATAATGGCTTTTTGCTGCCTTATAAAAAGCTGGGATCAGATATACCAGATGCATTTTATGAAATAGCATTTAAACATGATATCTATGAGCTGCCATTTGAGCAAAATATAAGACTCATCACTCAAAAGTGGACTAGATTCGCCAGGCAAGCTGAAAACAGCAAAAAAGTTCATATTTTTGAATGCTGTTTTATCCAGAATCCGATTACAATTGGGATGATAAAATATGGGGCACCCCAAACAAAGATACTGGATTATGTTTTAGCGCTGGAAAATTCGGTGAAAAAGCTTAATCCGATGCTAATTTATATTAATCAGGATAATGTCGACTACTCCTTTAAAAAAGCGGTTAAAGAACGGCCGAAAAGCTGGTCTGAGGGCTTTATTAATTATTATACGCAGCAAGTATATGGGAAGCAGAATCATCTGAGCGGAGAAGAAGGTACCATAAAGGTTCTTAAAGCAAGGAGAAAGGCTGAAGAAGAAATTCTGAAAAGACTGTCTATCCGGAAGGCCGTAATCAATAACTCTGCATATGATGAGCTTTCCCACGAAACCGCCTTAGAGAATATCCTGAACACTCACCCTGTAAGGAAAGGAAATGGTTAAATGATCCATCCGGAAAATTGTCCTTTTTGCAGTCCACACAACGATCCACACCAGAATATCATTTTTGAAAACACTAGTTGTTATTTTCTTCAGCACGATAAAGAACAGGACGTTTTGGAGGGCTGCGGGGTCATTGTGCCAAAAACACATCATGCAGATGCCTTTCACTTAACGGCTGAAGAGTGGAAAGATACATATGACCTTCTTCAAAAAGCCAAGGATTATTTGGATAAAAAGTATGCACCCGATGGATACACTCTTGGATGGAATGTCGGTGAAGCATCCAATCAATCCATTCTGCACAGCCATCTGCACGTCATCCCCAGATATAGTGATGAACCACACGCAGGAAAAGGGCTTAGGCATTGGCTGAAGCAGCCTGTAAATAAAAGAGGCTTAGTGAATAAGTAGCAAAAAACACACAGCAGAACTGTGTGTTTTTCAAGTTACTGTATTTTCGGAGGGTTGCTCTTTACTTCAAGTACATCCAGCAGAAACACAAACACCGGTATGCCGACTATCAATCCCCAAACACCGAAGAAATGCTCAGAGAAAATCAGAACGATGAACGTATAAAATACTGGCAAATCCGTCTTGGAAGACATAAGCTTCGGGTTTAAAATATAGGCTTCAATCGCATGGATCACCAAGATTATCAGGAGAATATAAAACACCTGGATGAAGCCTCCAAGTGAATAGGCAATTGTACATAAAGGAACCAGAGAAATAATCACGCCTGCCACTGGAATAAGACCAAGAAGGAAAATGAGTATAGACAATCCCATCAGATGAGGGAAATCCATGATCCAGAGGGCAAGTGTTGTCAGGATACAATTTACCGTAGCAATAACGACCTGCGCTTCAATAACCTTTCCAAATGTTTGCACGAACTTACTTCCAAAGTAGGAAATCTCATTATAAAAGGCAGCCATTTTGCTGTATTTAAACTTTAAAGTAAACTCCATAAGTTTAGGCTTTTCAAGCAGGAAGAACAAGCTAAGGATAAGTGACAGCAAAACTTGAATCGCAATATGGCTAATATCTGAAAAATATTGAAGAAGAAACGCAAAGCCCTGCTCGAGATATTTCGTAACTTCATTTCTTTCTAGCATTTGCACTATGTATGTGATGACAATATTGTCATGCTTCTGGGTATAAAAGCTTTCAACCTGCTTAAACAGCTGAGAAATTTCAGTTACTATTAAAGGAAGATACTTAATGATCCCTATAGAAAGCAGTCCGATAATACCTATATACAGGGTTACAACTGTCAATTTTCTATTCAGTTTAAACCTCGAAAGGACCAGTTTCACAAGCCTATCCATCAGGAAAGAAAAGATAAAAGTAATCAGGATTAAATTTATCATGCTTCTAGACAGGTAAAGAGCCAGCACTATAATTCCAAAAATGACGAATCGTTTAAAACCGTTATTATTAAAAAGTGACTTAATCGTTTCCAATTCCATTCCTCCACACTTAGTAAGATTCTTCAGGTTTCCATTAAATGCGGAGATAATTACTCTGAAACATGTAGGGTGTCATGTACTCGCTGCTTCTATGGAATACATCAGATGCCATAGTATGAAAATACATCTGCCATGCTTTAAAATTGTTTATCTTTGCGGTTGTTTTTACTGCAGTTACCAGTGCGCTGCAAAAAGCAGGATTTTTCAGGGCTGGTGAATCGATCACAATAGCATCTCTTCCAAGGTCATTGAAATCAATCTGCTCCTGGCTTTGCTGCACTGCCGGAATCAAACCGAATAAAAACAGAAAAATGCTGATAAATATTTGAGCCACCTTGTTCATCCTCTTATTTTCAATATATTTATTATTTTATAATACTTTTACATTTAATTATATATCTAATTACATTTGAAACAAAAAAATCGTTACAGAGAAAGGATGAAGGTTTTGAATAAGAAATACGCAGTCATTACTGGTTGTTCCAGCGGGTTTGGAATATTAATGGCCATTGAGCTGGCAAAGATCGGTTTTCATGTTCTAGCCACTATGAGAAACCTGGATAAAAGCAAAATATTAATGGAGAAAGCAGATAAAGAAGGAGTAATTGCTCAAATTTCCATTCACGAATTGGATGTCACTTCTTCAGCTTCTATTGGAAATATAAAAAGACTGCTGCTCCAATTGCCTTCTATTGATGTATTAATCAATAATGCAGGTTACGCAGGAGCAGGTTTTGCAGAAGAAATCCCGCTGGATGAGTATAGAGAGCAATTTGAAACAAATGTTTTCGGAACGATTGCTGTGACCCAGACAGTTCTACCATTCATGCGGGAACAGGGGTCCGGAACCATCATTAATATCAGCTCCATCAGCGGAAGAATTGGTTTTCCTGGCTTATCGCCATATGCAGCCTCAAAATTTGCAGTAGAAGGCTGGAGTGAATCCCTTAGGCTTGAAGTCAAGCCGTTCGGAGTAAATGTGGTGCTGATTGAGCCAGGGTCTTTCAGGACAGGCATTTGGACAACAGGAAAAAAAATAGCGGAGCCCTCATTAAAAAAAGACTCGCCATATTACCGCTATATGATAAAAATACAGAACTACCTTAATCAAGGGGAGCCATCATATGAAGATCCGATAATCGTTGCGAAAAAAGCAGTGGACATTATCAGGGAAAAAGAGCCGGACCTCAGATATCCCATAGGAAACGGAGTCAGAACAAGAATTCGCCTGAAATATTTTCTAAGCTGGAAAAACTGGGAGAAAATTATTTTCAAGACCCTTTACAAAGACTAATTACTAAACAAATATGCAGTCATGATTAATTCAATTATACTTAATCAAGGATAAAATTATCCCAAAATTCCCCTTTTTTCTTCTTTTTTATTAAGTCCCCAATCTCTGATTAATTTTCTTGCATCTAGAGAAAATAAGAAAACTAATCTTTGATCGTCTGGGGGAGTTGGAATGAAAAAGGGAATGAAAAAATATACTATCTCACTGATATCATTCATAGCCCTGCTGCTTGTCTGGAACCAGACAGAAGCTGAAGTATCCGGACCGCCAACCATCCATCTGCGCCTGATGGAAACCACTGATCTTCATGGAAACATGATTGGTTATGATTACGATGACCGCAGGAAAACAGTGGAGTTTGGGCTTTCCAGAACAGCCAGCCTGATCAAACAGGCAAGAAATGAGTCTCCTAACTCCCTTTTATTCGATAACGGGGACATTCTGGAAGGCAATGGGCTTGATGAATATGCCTACAGAAGCCATCCACTGGACCTGGCGAATGTGCATCCTGTTTTTAAAGCAATGAATACACTGCTTTATGATGCCGCAACAGTGGGAAATCATGAATTTAATTATGGAATCGATTTTATGGAAGAAAGTCTCAGGGGAGCTAACTTTCCTTATGTGAATGCCAATATCTATGTAGAAGACAGCAACCAGCTTGACGAAGATGACCTCAATTATTTTAACCCCTATACAATCATAGAGAAAGAAGTGACAGATACAGCTGGAGGAAAGCACAAATTGAATGTTGGAGTAATTGGCTTTATTACTCCAATTGTTGCTGAGTGGAATCGAGAGTATTTTCGTGGAAACCTAAAAGTAAAAAATATTAAAGAAACAGCCGAGCACTTTATTCCCATTATGAAAAGCAAAGGGGCGGATATCATTGTTGCCCTTGCACACACCGGCCTCCAATCCGATAAAGGGCTGAAGGAGAAGAAAGGCAATTCAGTTCAGGCACTCAGCAAAGTCAAAGGAATAGATGCCATTTTATTCGGACACAGCCACTCTGTTTTTCCTGTTAAAGAAGAGCTGCAGGAGGTACCGGGAATCGACTTGAAGACAGGAACAATAAATGGAACTGCTGCTGTTCAGGCTGGCTATTGGGGCAATCATCTCGGGCTAATTGATTTAAAATTAGTCTCTGAGGATGGAGAATGGAAAGTAAAGAGCAGTATTTCATCCATCAGGCCAGTATATAGGACAATTAAAAGTAAAAAGAAGGAAGTCATCCCGGCTGATCCATTAATCGAGCAGATTATGAAAAAAGATCACCAAGATGCTCTAGACTTTTTAAAACACAAAAAATAAAGAGGCTGGGACAAATCCCACCTCTGAAATGAAAAAGCCGGTGACATTTTACGACGAGTAAAATGTCACCGGCTTTGATTGTTTTTGAAAAAAATAAGGACCACTTCTGATACAATTAAGTTACCACACCAAATCAAATCAGA
>NZ_JAMBOJ010000200.1 GCF_023715565.1 Cytobacillus firmus
CCATCCTGTGACAGTGGAAAGATTAATAAGCAGAAATGTACTCACGGTTTAAAAATAGAAATAGTTGAATACAAACATTTGTCCAAATAAGGGTTATTAAAAACTATGCCAGTTTGGGTATTAAAAGAGGCTGGGACAAAACCCACCTCTGAAATGAAAAAGCCGGTGACATTTTACGACGAGTAAAATGTCACCGGCTTTGATTGTTTTTGAGAAAAATAAGGACCACTTCTGATACAATTAAGT
>NZ_JAMBOJ010000201.1 GCF_023715565.1 Cytobacillus firmus
TTCTCTTATTTTTGTTTTAAAACGAAGTAAGAGCACAAACCTGAGGGCAATGAGAAGCAAGAAGATCAAGGAAGCGACTGAACGAGCACCGGAGCGTATGAGAGTACGTGAGGAGCACAGTGACGGAGCTGACGCAGAGATTCGCCGCTTATCATTGGCCGAAGTAGGTTAAGTTAGAAAGGGCGCACGGTGAATGCCTTGGCACTAGGAGCCGATGAAGGACGGTACTAACACCGATATGCTTC
>NZ_JAMBOJ010000202.1 GCF_023715565.1 Cytobacillus firmus
ATCTCCGGATCAAAGCTTACTTACAGCTCCCCGAAGCATATCGGTGTTAGTACCGTCCTTCATCGGCTCCTAGTGCCAAGGCATTCACCGTGCGCCCTTTCTAACTTAACCTACTTTGGCCAATGATAAGCAGCGAATCTCTGCGTCAGTTCCGTCACTGTGCTCCTCACGTACTCTCATACGCTCCGGTGCTCGTTCAGTCGCTTCCTTGATCTTCTTGCTTCTCATTGCCCTCAGGTTTGTG
>NZ_JAMBOJ010000203.1 GCF_023715565.1 Cytobacillus firmus
CACAAACCTGAGGGCAATGAGAAGCAAGAAGATCAAGGAAGCGACTGAACGAGCACCGGAGCGTACGAGAGTACGTGAGGAGCACAGTGACGGAGCTGACGCAGAGATTCGCCGCTTATCATTGGCCGAAGTAGGTTAAGTTAGAAAGGGCGCACGGTGAATGCCTTGGCACTAGGAGCCGATGAAGGACGGTACTAACACCGATATGCTTCGGGGAGCTGTAAGTAAGCTTTGATCCGGAGAT
>NZ_JAMBOJ010000204.1 GCF_023715565.1 Cytobacillus firmus
TAATTAGAGAAAAACTAAGATGGCGATTACTCGGTTATTGCTTCTTCATAACATTATCTAGTTTTCAAAGAACGAATAACTTGAGAGATTGAACTCTCAAAACTGAACGAACAAAAACGTCACGTTTCTTGTAAATATTCCTTAGAAAGGAGGTGATCCAGCCGCACCTTCCGATACGGCTACCTTGTTACGACTTCACCCCAATCATCTGTCCCACCTTAGGCGGCTGGCTCCAAAAGG
>NZ_JAMBOJ010000205.1 GCF_023715565.1 Cytobacillus firmus
CGAATGATTTCTATTTTAAAAAGTAATAAAAATAAAAAAAACGAACTATTACGAAACTCTAAATCAGAATTTCGAATAATAGTTCGTTTTTTTCTTTGGTCGAAATGCTTTTGTCCCAGCCCCTTTTAATACCCAAACTGGCATAGTTTTTAATAACCCTTATTTGGACAAATGTTTGTATTCAACTATTTCTATTTTTAAACCGTGAGTACATTTCTGCTTATTAATCTTTCCA
>NZ_JAMBOJ010000206.1 GCF_023715565.1 Cytobacillus firmus
TGGAAAGATTAATAAGCAGAAATGTACTCACGGTTTAAAAATAGAAATAGTTGAATACAAACATTTGTCCAAATAAGGGTTATTAAAAACTATGCCAGTTTGGGTATTAAAAGGGGCTGGGACAAAACTAGCTTCAGATAGTAAGAAAGGTGAATTTGAGTGCGCTCAAATTCACCTTTCTCTTATTTCAGGGTATTAATTCTTTAAATTCTTATTTTTTGGCAGTGAATTTCCT
>NZ_JAMBOJ010000207.1 GCF_023715565.1 Cytobacillus firmus
CTTTGCGCTTCTCATAGATCGGTTTGACGTCTTGATGGTGACGAAGGTGATCTGCCTCTTCCACATGTTCCTCCCACACATGACGTTGAATTAGTTTTTGGTGCGCTTGACTCTGTGTGCATTGAGGCAAGAATGGGCATCCAGCACAAATTCGCGGATCTGATTTATATTGACGATACCCTTCCTTGGTAGTCGTAGTATATTTTAAAATCTCACCAGCTG
>NZ_JAMBOJ010000208.1 GCF_023715565.1 Cytobacillus firmus
CACAAACCTGAGGGCAATGAGAAGCAAGAAGATCAAGGAAGCGACTGAACGAGCACCGGAGCGTATGAGAGTACGTGAGGAGCACAGTGACGGAACTGACGCAGAGATTCGCTGCTTATCATTGGCCGAAGTAGGTTAAGTTAGAAAGGGCGCACGGTGAATGCCTTGGCACTAGGAGCCGATGAAGGACGGTACTAACACCGATATGCTTCGGGGAGCTGT
>NZ_JAMBOJ010000209.1 GCF_023715565.1 Cytobacillus firmus
ATGTATTCAGATGATGATCACGTTCTTTTTCCATGAACTCATTTAATACCAGGACAATAGAAGCCTTTATCACTGAGTCGATGTTTGAATCCATGACGGATTCTTTTAAATTGTCAAGATTTAGGTTAAACTGTAATTGAGTCATAATTAATTCCTCCAACTTGTTTTTCGTAGCTGATAACATTGTTGACCAAAGGAATTAATTTGACTCATTTTCT
>NZ_JAMBOJ010000021.1 GCF_023715565.1 Cytobacillus firmus
TCCAGAAATGGCCTAGAAGATGACCTCGGAGAGGTCTATCATCATCTGAAAATGCTTCAAAGCCAATAAAATTCAAAAAAGAGGTCCGGAATGAGACTATTCCGAACCCTTTTGTCTACAAACTGAACAACCTTTTTAAAGGTTGTTATTCAGCGATTTCACTCGTATGATTCATTGGCCGTTTTTTCACCCAGGCGGTAATGAAGCTGGTCTGCATGTATTTCCTCAAGTGCTTTGCCCACATTTTTATGTGATTTGTATCTTTCAAGCTGCGGTCTGGCATTGAGCTGAAGCTTGCGTGCACGCTTGGCAGCAACTGAAACAAGTGAATATTTGGAGTCAATCTTTGTCATTAGGGAATCAATAGAAGGATAAAGCATATTTATTCTACCTCCAGCATTTTTTTATATTTAGGTTCTACACGTTCCCTGCGGCAGTGTTCAGCTACCACTATGGATTTTATTCTTTCACAGGCAAGATCGATTTGATCATTCTCTACAACATAATCATATAGATTCATCATTTCAATCTCTTCTCTCGCGGCATTCATGCGATTGTTAATGATATCTTCTGTCTCTGTCCCTCTCGTGACGATACGGTTCTTAAGCTCTGACAGACTAGGAGGAACCAGGAAGATGAACAGGCCGTCCGGAAATTTCTCCCGTACCTGGCGGGCACCCTGAACTTCAATTTCAAGGAAAACATCTTTGCCGCGGTCGAGTGTTTCTCTTACATAATCAACCGGTGTGCCGTAGTAGTTCCCGACAAACTCGGCATATTCAAGCAGCTTATCCTGCCTGATGAGCTCTTCAAACTCCTCACGCGTCTTGAAAAAATAATCAACTCCATTGACTTCTCCCTCTCTCGGAGATCTCGTTGTCATTGAAATAGAATATTCAAACGCAGTATCAGGCTGAGCAAATATCTCTTTTCTTACTGTTCCTTTTCCTACACCTGAGGGCCCGGATAGAACGATTAATAACCCTTTTTCTTTCATTTATAAAATCCTACCCTTCCTCAATAATTTCATCACGGTCATTTAATCGGTGTGCGACGGTTTCCGGCTGGACCGCAGACAAAATGACATGGTCACTGTCCATAACGATAACTGCACGTGTGCGCCTGCCATATGTAGCATCTATTAAAGAGCCCCGGTCCCGTGCGTCCTGAATAATCCGTTTTATAGGGGCAGATTCGGGACTGACTATTGATATAATCCGGTTGGCAGATACAATATTGCCAAAACCGATATTGATCAGCTTAATTGACATTTGGGTCCTCCAATCATCAGTTATTTAGTTTGACCCCCAGAGCCGGAATCTAAACAACTGCTATTCAATATTTTGAACCTGTTCCTTCATTTTTTCCAATAAACTCTTTATTTCTACCACTTCGGCAGCTATATCTGCACTATTTGCCTTAGAGCCTATCGTATTGGCCTCCCGGTTCATTTCCTGCAGAATAAAGTCGAGCTTTCTGCCTGCCGGTTCTGTAAGCTGAAGTGTATGCTCAAACTGGCTTATATGGCTTTGCAGCCTTATTAGTTCTTCACTGATATCCGCTTTATCAGCGAATATTGCTACCTCTGTCAAAATTCTCGATTCATCCACCTGGCCATCAAGAAATTCCTTCATACGCTTTTGCAATCTTTCCCGGTAAAGCTGTGCAACCTTTGGTGCATACTCTCTCAGTTTGATGACACTATTGCTTAAAAGACTAAGATGGCTGCGAAGATCACTTTCCAGCTCATCACCCTCAGCTATCCTCATTTGCATTAACTGCAGGCATGCCTCTTCAGCTGAAGAAAGGACCAGCTGGGTCATTTCCTCATTGCCGGACTCTTTCTCTTCAATGTTAATCAATTCTTCGCGAATGACATCACCGATGGATAGTTCCGTCTGAATTTGATACTTTGCTTGAATTGCAGTTATGTATTGATAATATTCATCTAATAGTTCCCAGTCAACATTTACTTTTCGGCTGGCCAGGACATCACCGTCAA
Source organism: Cytobacillus firmus (assembly GCF_023715565.1). Taxonomy (GTDB): domain Bacteria; phylum Bacillota; class Bacilli; order Bacillales; family Cytobacillaceae; genus Cytobacillus; species Cytobacillus firmus_C. The sequence continues at coordinate 2,003 of NZ_JAMBOJ010000021.1, forward strand.
CGGTGATAAAAACCTCGATTCTTCCTCTTTTGATATGCCTGTTAAGCTTTTTCTTTATTTTGTCTTCAATATGCATCAGCTGTCTGGGCATTCTTATTTGAAATTCGGTAAAACGATGATTTACAGTTTTGATTTCAACCGTAATGGAGCCTTGCCCGGAATCTTTCTTGCTTCTGCCATATCCAGTCATGCTTACTGCCATTTCTCACACTTCCTTTAGGGAAAAGCACAGCTTATAAAAAGCACTTACTTTCTGTTAGCGGCATGGCGCCTGTGCAGTTTATGTATAAAAATCAAGTAGTGATGGAGATTTATATGTTTGTGCAAAAAAAGAAAGGTAATAGAGTTCTTCTCTACTACCTAAAGGATTATAACATATTTTATTTTGTTTTTCTTGCGAAAAATGTGCCTGCCAGTAAAAATGTTGGAATGGCTGAAAGTCCTGTGATCATAAACCAGTCGCGCAATTCAATAGGGACAGTGTGGAAAATTGGCTGAAGCGGCGGATAGTATATGACGATTAGCACTAAAACAAGGGAAGAGATGACTGCCCAGACTAAATATTTATTGCCAAATGGATTTCTTGAGAACACTGATTTTTCACTGCGGCAATCAAATACATGGATCAGCTGAGCCATAACCAATGTGGCAAATGCTACTGTCTGTGCATATGCAAGATGATCCGGATTTGCCCGGTATGCAAAAATAAACGCCAGTAATGTCACAAGGCCAATTAAGAATCCCCTTGAAACCACTTTCCAGCCAAGCCCTCTTGAAAAGACACCTTCCTTAGGACTCCTTGGTTTTCGCTTCATCACATTCTCCTCAGGCTGATCAAGTCCCAGAGCCATTGCAGGAAGCCCATCCGTAACGAGGTTCACCCATAGAATCTGAATTGGCACTAATGGCAGCGGAAGGGCCAGAAGCATAGCAAACAGCATTACCAGTATCTCGCCAACATTTGATGCAAGCAAATACCTGATGAACTTGCGGATATTTTCGTATATATTTCTTCCTTCTTTTATCGCGGCTTTTATGGTAGCAAAATTATCATCAAGCAATACAAGTGCAGATGCCTCTTTAGCAACATCTGTGCCTGTTATGCCCATGGAAATGCCAATATCCGCTGCTTTAATGGCCGGAGCATCATTGACTCCATCTCCTGTCATGGCAACGATATGACCTCTATTCTGGAGAGACTTGACAATTTTTAATTTATGCTCGGGAGATACTCTGGCAAATACCGCGACATCCTCAACCACATCTTCGAGGTCTTCTACAGACATCTCCGCAAGGTCTTTTCCTTGAAGTACTTTGGAATCTTCTGTTAAAATACCTAACTGTTTGGCAATAGCCTGTGCTGTAATCGCATGATCTCCTGTGATCATGATCGTTTTAATTCCTGCTTCCCTGCATTCCTTGACTGCTTCTTTAACCTCCGGCCTTGGCGGATCAATCATCCCCTGCAGCCCAATAAAAGTTAATCCCTTTTCCGCCTCTTTTTCATCAAGAATGACATTCTTAGACGGGATTTCTTTATAGCCAATCGCGATCGTTCTTAATGCTTGTGAAGCCAAATCTTCTATGGCTGCCTGAATTTCACCTGAAAGCTCCCTCGAAAGAATCTTGCGCCTTCCCTCCCAAAGAACAGATTCACTTTTCCCGACTAAGACATCGGGAGCACCTTTGGTAACAATAAATTGTCTTCCATTATGATCCTTTACCACAACACTCATCATTTTTCTGGAAGAGTCAAACGGAAACTCATTAATAATCTGAAACTGATTCAGCAGACTGCTTCTGTTATAGCCGGCTTTCATGGCTGCTACAAGGAGAGCACCTTCAGTTGGGTCACCATCAATTACAAACTCATTATTTTTCTGCTGTATTTCCGCATGATTGCACAGCATGCCAAACATCAGCATCTGCTGGAGCGCTTTATCACTTTTCGGTTCAATCTGGCTCTCATTTCGATAAAACTGCCCTTGCGGTTCATACCCTACTCCGTCTACTCTCCATTCTTTTCCTCCGCTCCAGAGATGGGTTACGGTCATTTTGTTTTGGGTCATGGTTCCGGTTTTGTCTGAACAAATAACAGATGCACAGCCAAGTGTTTCAACTGCAGGAAGTTTCCGTACGATTGCCTTTTTCCTGATCATCCTTTGAACACCAAGCGAAAGCGCCACCGTGACAATGGCAGGCAGCCCTTCGGGAATTGCCGCAACAGCTAATGAGACACCGGCAAGGAACATTGTATATAATTCCTGTCCCTGCATCACACCTGCCGCAACAACGAGAATTGTAAGGAAGATCGCTGCCGTAATGAGGATTTTGCCGAGCTGTTCCAATCTCCGCTGGAGCGGTGTGGTCATGGTTTCGGCATTTTGCAGAAGATCAGCAATTTGTCCCATAGCGGTATTCATCCCGGTTCCGACAACCACACCCAATCCATTGCCGCGGGTCACCATTGTACCCATAAAAGCCATATTTTCCATATCGCCAATAGCGAGGTTAGGCGTTTTCAGGGATCCGGTCCTCTTTTGAACAGGCAGCGACTCTCCTGTTAAAGCAGACTCCTCAATCTCAAGGCTATTAGATTCTACTATTCTTACATCTGCACCCACTCTGTCGCCCGTAGAAAATTTAAGCAGATCCCCGACTGCCACTTCTTTGGAAGGAATTTTCCTCCACTCTCCATCCCGAAGAGCAATTACTTGAGGAGCGGATAACTCTTTAAGTGCACTCAGCGACTTTTCCGCTTTCCTTTCCTGAAAAAAACCCAGAAACCCATTTATGATCACAATTGCAATAATGGCAATTGCATCAATATATTCACCAAGCAGCCCCGAAATCAAGGTGGCAGCTAGTAAAACAAGAACCATGAAATCTTTAAATTGACTAAAAAATAAGAGTAAAGCAGACTGCTTTTCTCCCTCTTTCAATTCATTAAAGCCATATTGTTTGTGGCGTTTTTTTACATCATCCTCTGTTAAGCCTGCCTTAATGTCTGTATTTAAGGCCTGCTCAACCTCCCTTTCATTCATTTCATGGAACTTCATCCGGACATCACACTTCCTCCTTTGTGGTTTGAGAAAAGCCATGAGTGCCTGGGTGCAAGGGAATATACCCGAGAATAATGCTTAAGCACTCACAGCCAGACTTTAAGGGCATCCGCCAGATGGCAGACTATCCTCTTCTGCTAAAACAAGGCAGAGTTGTCCAATCTCACTCTAAAGAAAGCATATTCAGCCCTGTCCAAAAAAATGCTATTATTAATAAGAAAAGCTCCAGGCGCCCGCTTATCGGCGACAAGCATAAGACAAGCCGGCATGAAGGTTGTTTTTTAACCTTCTTGACGGATTGACTTATGACCTCGAGCCGATGGCGCCTGGAGCTAGACAGCATTAGAAAAGCTCCAGGCGCCCGCTTATCGGCGACAAGCATAAGACAAGCCGGCATGGAGGTTGTTTTTTAACCTTCTTGACGGATTGACTTATGACCTCGAGCCGATGGCGCCTGGAGCTAGACAGCATTAGAAAAGCGGAAGGCGCCTGAAATATGAAAAACCAAGCAGTTAAACTTGATTTTTATATAATAAATGAAAGAATAATGTATATCTAATGTAATTTTTATAGAAGAGGATGTTCCGATATGTCATTTGATGGTTTGTTCACAAGAGCTATGACGAAAGAGCTCATAGATACTTTAAAGGGCGGCAGAATCAATAAGATTCAGCAGCCATATAAAAATGAAATTATTTTAGTTGTGAGGGCAAATGGGAAGAATAACAAGCTTTTGCTGTCTGCCCATCCAAGCTATGCGAGAGTGCAGCTGACGAATGAAACACACGAAAACCCTTCAGAGCCCCCGATGTTCTGTATGCTTTTAAGAAAGCACCTGGAAGGCTACATACTTGAAGATGTCCATCAAATCGGGCTTGACCGTATTATCGTGCTTGAGGTGAAAGGCAGGAATGAGATTGGCGATACATCTTATAAACAGCTGATTGTTGAGATTATGGGCAGACACAGCAATATTACGCTGGTGGATAAAACCCGGAATATCATTCTCGACAGCATCAAGCATGTTTCTTTTGCCGTTAATAGCCATCGTGCGATTTTGCCAGGACAGGAGTACATTCTCCCTCCATCTCAGGATAAAATGGATCCCTTCGAAGCGGATGAAGAAGCTATACTGCGTAAGATTGATTTTAACAGCGGGAAAGTTGATAAACAGCTTGTGGCGGGTTTCTCCGGAATCTCACCGCTTTTTGCAAAAGAAGTGTTACACCATGCAGGTCTTGTAAACAGGACCACTGTTCCTAAGAGTTTCCGGCATTTTATTGACTTGCTGAAAGTCCATAGAATAAGGCCGGCCATTACAGAAAGGGAAAATAAAGAAAGCTTTTATTTATTGCCCCTCCAGCATCTAAAAGGAGAAAGCCGGGAGTTTAGTTCCCTAAGTGAAATGCTGGACCGCTTTTATTTTGGCAAAGCAGAGAGAGACAGGGTCAAACAGCAATCCAATGATCTTGAACGGTTTATAGTAAATGAGAAAGAAAAGAATGAAAAGAAAATTGATAAGCTGAAAAAAACCCTTCATGAAGCGGAAAATGCCGATAAACATCAATTATATGGGGAATTGATCACGGCAAATATTTATGCGATTCAAAAGGGGATGAAGGAAACGAAAGTCGTCAATTATTACGATGAAAATGGCGCTTCAGTGACGATTCCTTTGGATCCTCAAAAGACTCCTTCCGAGAATGCCCAAAAGTATTTTACAAGATACCAAAAAGCAAAGAATGCCGTAATTGCAGTAAAAGAGCAAATTAAAAAAGCAGAAGAGGAAGCCGCATACTTCGAGTCTCTTCTTCAGCAGGTCGAGACAGCATCACCAAGAGACATTGCCGAAATAAGAGAAGAGCTTGCAGAAGGCGGTTATATTCGTGAAAGGCAGAAAAAGGGAAACAAGAAACAGCAAAACCTAAAGCCTGTTTTGGACCGCTATACCGCCACGGACGGAACGGAAATACTAGTTGGGAAAAATAACAAGCAAAATGACTATTTAACGAACAAATTAGCCGGAAGGGATGAAATCTGGCTGCATACAAAAGATATTCCTGGTTCGCATGTGGTTATACGAAGCAAGGAGCCGGCAGAAGAAACAATTCTTGAAGCTGCATCCCTCGCGGCTTACTTCAGCAAGGCCCGCAATTCCAGTTCCGTACCCGTGGACTTCACCCAAGTCCGGCATGTGAAAAAGCCAAGCGGCGCGAAACCTGGATTTGTTATATATGACAATCAGCAGACTGTTTACGTTACTCCTGATGAAGAAACCGTTCTATTCTTAAAACAAAATCTTTAAATAAATAAAAAAGCAAGCTCCGATTGGACTAACCTAATGAAATAAGACAATATAAAACACCTTCGAAATGTACACTGTAGACAGTACATTATCGGGGGTGTTTTTGCATGGGCAAAAACGTATATTCAAGTGAAATAAAATGGGCGGCTGTAAGAGATAAGCTTGAGGGTAAATTGACGACCAAAGCAATAATGGAGAAGTATGGGATAAAGAATAAATCACAGATCGAGACCTGGGTTCGCTGGTATAAGAAGGGAGAAATTCACCGTTTTGATCAACCGATTGGTAAACAGTATACTTTTGGCCATGGTCCTCAATTTTCTAGTGAGGATGAACGAAAAAACAACCAAATCACTCGGAATGAAATCCTAAAAAAGTACTTAAAGATGAAAAAGGAGTGGATAAAAGAGTAGTAGTGAAAATGGTGGAGGAATTAAGTAAGAAGTACACGGTTACATCCATATTAAAGATTCTAAAAGTAGCACGTTCAAGCTATTACCGTTGGCTAAAGGGATTTACCAAGCACAAAAATGAGCATGAAGATTTAATTATTGAAATCTGTAAGGAAACAAAATATCGAAATGGCCATCGTAAAATTAAGGCTATCTTAAAACGTCAGTACAATATTGAACTAAATCGAAATACAGTGCAAAGAATTATGCAAAAGAACCATATACAATGTAAGGTGAAGCCGAAAAGAAAGTGGAAGTCCCAAGGTGAAAGTGAAGTTATAGCCCCTAATCTTCTAAATCGTGATTTTACTGCAAGTAAACCTAATGAAAAATGGGTTACAGACATAAAGTATATTCAATATGGGAGCGAACCATTGTATCTTTCAACGATTATGGATCTGTATAACAATGAAATCGTTGCATATAAACTATATAATCACCAACAAGTTCCTTTAGTAATTGATACTTTAGATGAAGCTTTAACAAAAAGGAATAATCCCGAGGGGATTATTATCCATACAGACCAAGGAAGTGTCTATACTTCGTATTCATATCAGAACGCTTTAAAGAAAAATCATTTAGTTAGCAGTATGTCCAGACGTGGAAACTGTTGGGATAACGCTGTTATAGAATCGTTCCATTCTAATCTAAAGACTGAGGGATTTCAATATATTAAATTCAATTCTATATCAATCCTTAATGTTATTTCTAAAATTGATCAGTATATGTCTCATTATTATGAGGGCAGAATACAAGAAAAATTAGGCTGCTCTCACTCCAAAGGAATTTGGAATGAGAGCAGCCTAATAGTGGTGTTTTATATATGTCTCATTTAACTAGGTAAGTTCAGATGCTTGCTTTTTTTATTTGACTAAACCTGAGATACCTTCCCCCACTCAGCAGGGTCTTTTCTCCATTCAAGAAGTTTCTTCATATCCTCTTCCTGGATAAAGCCCTTTTCAACTGCTACTTCTGTGAGAGCTTCAATATCAGTCAGCGTATATGCTTTGATGTTCTCTTCAGCCAGCATTTCTTTTCCTTTTTCAAGCTGGTATGTGAAGATTGCAGCCACGCCCAGTACTTCACAGCCTGCTTCCCTTAAAGCTTTGACAGCAGTTATGGCACTTCCTCCTGTTGAGATGAGATCTTCAACAACAACAACCTTTTGGCCCTTGACTGCTTGTCCTTCAATTTGCTTTCCTTTTCCATGGCCCTTTGCCTTGGAGCGGACATAGCACATTGGCAGTTCCATCTTGTCACTGACCCAGGCTGCATGCGGAATGCCAGCCGTGGCAGTTCCTGCAATTAGTTCTGCTTCAGGAAATTCATCCAGAATGATAGCCTGAAGACCTGCTGCAATTTCCTTTCTGACTTCAGGAAAAGACAGTGTCAGACGGTTATCACAATAGATTGGGGCACGCAGCCCTGAAGACCAAGTAAACGGATCATTTGGGTTTAACGCTACAGCCTTTATATCCAGTAATTTTTCTGCTATTTTATGCTTCATTCAGAACACCCTCCCAGGATTGTTTGCATTGAATATACTTTTCGAAAGGATTTTCCGCTCTGGTAATCGACCTACCCACTACAATGGCAGAAGCCCCTTCTTTTCTTGCGAATTCAGGTGTGGCCACTCTCTTCTGATCTCCATTATCGTCTGATGACAGGCGTATTCCCGGTGTTACAGTCAAAAAGGCAGAGCCTACTTTCGAAGCTATCGCACTTGCCTCAAAGCTTGAACAAACTACACCATCAAGTCCGGCTTCTTTGGCGAGTTTTGCATAATGAAGAACAGATTCGTTTAATGAAACAGGAATTAATTGCTCTGAATTCATTTGCTTTTCCGATGTGCTTGTCAGCTGTGTCACAGCAATACAAGATGGTCTTTCTCCTGTGCTGCCTGCCTCCAGTCCTTCACAGGCTGATTCCATCATGGCTTTTCCCCCTGCGGCATGCACGTTAACCATATCGCAGCCAAGCCCTGCAAGACGCTTCATGGCACTTTTTACTGTATTAGGAATATCATGAAGCTTGAGATCAAGGAAAATATCGTGCCCTTGTTCTTTTAAATCATGAACAATGGAAGGTCCCTCCTGGTAAAACAGCTCCATGCCGACCTTAAGAAATAATTTTTCATTTTCAAAGTTTTTCAGAAACTGATGAACTTCCTGTTTTCCTGGAAAATCAAGAGCAATAATGAGAGGTTTTTTCAAATTTATTCCAGCTCCTTCCTGTGCATTCTGAAATATTTTCATACCCCAGCTTACCAATAAGTTCCGGCAGTTCATCGATAATTTTCGGACACACAAAAGGATCTATGAAGTTAGCTGTTCCTACCGCTACTGCACTTGCCCCAGCGTAGAAGTATTCGATGACATCCTCCGCAGATTCAATTCCTCCCATGCCGATGATTGGAAGGGATACCTGCTGGCTCACTTCATAGATCATCCGAAGTGCGACTGGCTTAATGGCTGGCCCTGAAAGCCCGCCTGATTTATTTGCAAGAATCGGCTTGCCGGTTTTTAGATCGATTCTCATGCCAACAAGCGTGTTGATCATCGTTAAACCATCAGCTCCACCATCTTCTGCTGCTTTAGCCATTTCTACAATATTTGTGACATTTGGTGAAAGCTTCACATAGACAGGTACCTCAGAAACCTCTTTTACTTTTTTCGTTAAATTTTTTGCAATTTCCGGAATAGTGCCGAATGCCATTCCGCCTGTTTTCACATTCGGACATGAGATGTTAAGTTCAAGCGCATGTACATTCCGGTTTGCAGATATTTTCCTGGCAACCGCAATATAATCTTCTTCCTGCGAACCGGCTACATTGGCAATGATCGGTACATCGTATTGTTCAAGCCATACCAGTTCTTCATTTACCACTTTATCCAGACCGGGATTCTGCAGCCCAATTGCATTTAGCATCCCTGCAGATGTCTCCGCCACTCTTGGTGTTGGATTTCCAAATCGGGGCTCTAAAGTCGTCGCCTTTATCATGATTGCGCCCAATTTACTCAAATCATAAAGCTGGCTGAATTCCCTGCCGAAGCCAAAGCAACCTGATGCAGGCATGATTGGATTTTTCAATTCCAGTCCAGGCAGACTGACGTTTAATGAATTCATAGAACTACCTCCCCTGCTTTAAAGACCGGTCCGTCACTGCAGACTTTTTTATAGCTGTATCCTTCAGGGTCATCCCCTGTATGGCATACACATGCAAAGCATGCCCCAATGCCGCATCCCATTCGTTCTTCCAATGACAGAAATACCTTTTTATGAGGGAATTGATTTTCAAGCGCCTTCAGCATCGGCGTCGGACCGCAGGAATATAAAACATCGAAATCAATATTCAGCCTTTTAATAACATCTGTAACAAAGCCTTTCGTTCCTGCGCTTCCATCAGCTGTAGCCACGAAGGTCTCGCCCTGCCGCGCAAACTTTTCTTCATAGAAAACTGCACTGGCCGATTGAAAGCCCAGGACGTGAATTACCTTAACGCCGCGGTTTACAAGCTGTTTGGACAGTTCATATAAAGGGGGAACTCCGATTCCTCCCCCTACAAGAAGTGCCGTCTCTCCTCGGCCAGCTACGCTGATCGGAAACCCATTTCCAAGCGGTCCCAGTACATCAGTGTAATCACCAGGTTTTTTTTCTGAAAGCAATGCCGTTCCTCTTCCTTCAGCACGGTAAATCATTTTAAACTGGCTTTCATCAGGTAAAATTTCTGCAATGCTGATTGGCCGTCTCAGCATCGGGTCATAGCCCTCAGATATTTTCAAATGAACAAACTGCCCAGGTTCTTTCATTTCATGAACAAGCTCACCTTGAAGGGTGAGCTCGTAAATGTTTTCGGCCAGTTTTATTTGTGATATTACTTTACATTGTTCCTGTCTTATCAAGATAAAACCGCCTCCCGGACTTCTTCTGGTTTATCCATAGCATCTGCTGAAAAGTTCATTGATTCCATCACTTGAAGTATTGCTTCTGCCGTATCAAGAGAGGTTAGGCATGGCACGCCATTTTCCACTGATTCGCGGCGGATGCGGAAACCATCTCTGGCAGGCTGTTTCCCTTTTGTTAGAGTATTAATAACAAATTGTGCTTCGCCATTTTTTATGACATCCAGAAGGTTAGGGCCATCCGAGCCAATTTTTCCGGTCACTTTTACAGGAATGCCTTCAGATTGCAGGTATAGAGCTGTTCCGCTTGTCGCCATTAGCCTGTAGCCGATGGATACAAATCTTTTTGCCAGCTGCAAAGCTTCTTCCTTATCCTTGTCAGCGACAGTCATGAGTACAGTGCCATACGGCTGGATTTTCATACCGGAAGCAACAAGGCCTTTATAAAGGGCTTTTTCAAGCGTGGAGTCTTTCCCCATCACTTCACCGGTAGACTTCATTTCAGGTCCTAAAGTGATATCTACTCTTCTTAATTTTGCAAAAGAGAACACCGGCACTTTTACGTACACGCCTTTTCTTTCCGGTAGAAGACCTGAACCAAAGCCCTGCTCTGCAAGAGTTTGCCCCATGATAACCTTTGTGGCAATTTTGGCCATCGGCACATTCGTAATCTTGCTCAGGAACGGAACTGTCCGGCTTGAACGCGGATTGACTTCCAAGACATATACTTCTCCTTTAGCCACTACATACTGGATATTCAGAAGACCTATAATGCCAAGGCCTTTGGCCATCTTTCCGGTATACTCGACAAGCTTGTCTTTAATAGCTTCCGAAATATTTTGGGGAGGATAGACCGCAATGGAATCACCTGAGTGAACCCCAGCTCTTTCGATATGCTCCATGATGCCGGGTATAAGGACATTTTCACCATCCGAGATAGCGTCCACTTCAATTTCCTTCCCAGTTAAATATCGGTCTATTAATACTGGGTGTTCGGGATTCACTTTTACAGCATTTTCCATATAGTACAGAAGCTCATCTTCTTTATATACGATCTCCATGGCTCTTCCGCCAAGTACATAAGATGGACGGACAACCACCGGATATCCAATTTCACTGGCAATTGCTACTGCCTGTTCCACAGATAGGGCAGTCTTTCCCCTTGGCATCGGAATGCCAAGGTCTGTAAGAGCATGTTCAAATTTATCCCGGTCTTCTGCCCGGTCTAAGCTTTCGAGAGACGTTCCCAGAATTTTTACTCCTCTTTCAACAAGATCTGCTGCAAGGTTAATCGCCGTTTGTCCTCCAAATTGCACAACTACACCTTCCGGCTTCTCAAGATCGATGATGTGCATGACATCTTCTATTGTAAGCGGCTCAAAATATAACTTATCGGAGATGCTAAAGTCAGTAGAGACTGTTTCAGGATTATTATTAACTATGATGGCTTCGTATCCTGCTTCCTTAATGGCCCATACTGCGTGTACAGTTGAGTAATCAAACTCCACTCCCTGCCCGATACGGATTGGTCCTGAGCCGAGAACGACAACACTTTTGCGGTCAGTTACTTCCGATTCGTTCTCATCTTCATAAGTTCCATAGAAATACGGAGTTTCCGATTCAAATTCCGCTGCACATGTATCAACCATTTTATAAACCGGTACAATCGCATGTTCTTTTCTCCAGCTGTATACTTCCAACTCATTTGAATCCCACAGCCTGGCAATTACCAGATCGGCAAAGCCCATTTCCTTTGCAGCTTTCCCTGTTTCAGGGTCAAAAGGATTTTGAGTTAGTACACTCTCAAAATCTATGATTTTCTTAATCTTATAAAGGAAGAATAAATCAATTTTGCTCCATTCATGGATCGTCTCGATCGTGACTCCTCTTCTGATTGCTTCCCCGATATAAAACAGACGCTCATCTCCAGCTTTCCGGATCCGCTTTTCGATTAATTCATCAGAAATTTGGCTGGAATCCTTCAGCTCAAGGTGATAAATGTTGGCTTCAAGTGAGCGGACTGCTTTCAGGAGAGATTCTTCAAATGTTCGTCCTATCGCCATTACTTCTCCTGTAGCCTTCATTTGGGTGCCAAGCGAACGGTTCGCAGATTCGAACTTATCAAACGGCCAGCGCGGGATTTTTGAAACAATATAATCCAATGCAGGTTCAAAGCAGGCATATGTTTTTCCTGTCACAGGATTCATCATTTCATCAAGTGTCAGCCCCACCGCTATCTTGGCTGCCAGTTTGGCAATCGGATAACCTGTTGCCTTGGATGCCAGTGCTGATGAACGGCTGACACGCGGGTTAACCTCAATGATGTAATAATTGAAGCTTTCTGGATCAAGTGCCAGCTGGACATTGCACCCTCCTTCAATCTCGAGGGCACGGATAATTTTTAAAGAAGTGTTTCTGAGCAGCTGATACTCTCGATCACTCAAAGTTTGGCTTGGAGCTACCACAATTGAATCACCTGTATGGACACCTACCGGATCGAAGTTTTCCATATTGCAGACAACAATTGCATTGTCATTGGAGTCCCGCATCACTTCATACTCAATTTCCTTAAAGCCTGCAATGCTCTTTTCAAGCAAACACTGTGTAACAGGGCTATTCTTTAATCCGCTCGTCACAATTTCAATTAACTCTTCTTCATCATGGCAGATTCCCCCGCCTGTTCCCCCTAAAGTGAAAGCAGGGCGTACAATGACCGGATAACCAATTCTGTTAACAAATTCATATGCTTCATTCAGGTTATGAATAATTTCACTTTCAGGCACCGGCTCGCCAAGCTCGTTCATCAAGTTTCTGAAAAGATCCCGGTCTTCCGCTTTTTGGATAGCTGATAATTTTGTACCGAGGATTTCAACCCCGCATTCTTCCAATACACCTGATTCCGCAAGCTCCACTGCCAGGTTTAATCCCGTTTGTCCCCCAAGAGTTGGAACAAGCGCATCAGGGCGTTCTTTCCGGATAATGCGACTGACAAATTCCAGCGTAAGCGGCTCTATATATACCGCATCAGCAATCTCAGTATCTGTCATAATGGTAGCAGGATTTGAGTTTACAAGGATTACGCGGTAGCCTTCCTCTTTCAATGCAATGCACGCCTGTGTTCCGGCATAATCAAACTCTGCTGCCTGCCCGATGACAATTGGTCCTGATCCGATTACTAAAATGCTTTTTATATCTGTACGCTTTGGCATGCTGCAGCACCTTCCTCTTTGTGTGATTCAATCATTTGCAAGAATTGTTCAAATAATCCGTTTGCATCCTCCGGTCCAGGTGAAGCTTCGGGATGATATTGCACAGTGAATGCAGGGACTTCTTTATGCTTTAAGCCTTCAATTGTTCCATCGTTTAATGCGATATGTGTTACTTCAAGCGGAGTACCTGTAAGTGAATTTTCTTCTACTGAGTATCCATGATTTTGAGATGTTAAAGCGACTTTTCCGGTTTGCAGGTCTTTTACTGGATGGTTTGAACCGCGATGGCCGAATTTCAGTTTTTCTGTATTGGCACCGCAAGCAAGAGCAAAAAGCTGATGGCCCAGACAAATTCCGAAAATCGGTACTTTTCCAAGCAACCCTTTAATCATTGTGATGGCTTCAGGAACATCTTTCGGATCTCCAGGACCATTTGAAAGCATAACTCCATCCGGGCTCATGCTGAGTATTTCTTCAGCTGCTGTGTTATAAGGCACAACAATTACATCACAATCCCGTTTGTTCAATTCTCTTAAGATCCCGTGTTTCATTCCGAAATCTACAAGGACTACCCTTCTGCCACGGCCAGGGCTCGGATAAGGTGTCCTAGTAGACACTTGCTTAACCTGATCGTTTCGCAGCTTGGTTGCTCGCAGTTTTTCAATGATGACTTCCGGGTTTTCACTTATACTGCAAATTGCACCTTTCAGCGTACCATGCTGCCTGATAATTCTTGTTAATTTCCTGGTATCAATGCCAGCAATTCCAGGGATATTTTTCAACTTAAAATATTCTTCAATCGATTGTTCGTTTCTCCAGTTTGACGGAAACTCGCAGGCTTCTTTCACAATGAAACCCGCGATTGCCGGGGAGATCGATTCAAAATCGTCTCTGTTTATCCCATAATTACCGACTAAAGGATATGTTAAGGTTACGAGTTGTCCGCAGTAGGATGGGTCAGACAGTATTTCCTGATAACCCGTCATTCCTGTATTGAAAACTACTTCTCCAATCGAATTCGTATCACTGCCGAGTCCTTTTCCAATAAAAATTGTTCCGTCTTCCAGAATCAGCTGTTTTTTCATGCTTTTACACTCCCTCTGTTCCAAACAATTTTTCCGCCTGCTATAGTTACTATCGGCCAGCCTTTACAATCCCAGCCGGTAAATGGCGTATTTTTCCCTTTTGATAAGAACTGAGCAGGATCAATCTTTTCCTGATGGTTTAGGTCAAGCAGGACAAGATCTGCTATTTCACCAGGTTCCAATTTCCCTGACTGAATGCCGAATGCCTCTGCTGGTTTTATTGTTAAGTAATCAATTAGCTGCTTTAGTGTGAATATCCCCTTCTCAACGAAGCAGGTGTAGAGAAGCGGAAAGGCAGTTTCAAGTCCGACAATCCCGAAAGGAGCCAGCTCCATCCCTTCTTCTTTTTCTGCTGCTGTATGTGGTGCATGGTCGGTGGCAATAAAATCTATAGTGCCATCCAGCAATCCTTCGATTAGGGCCGCTCTGTCATCTGCTCCTCTTAATGGAGGATTCATTTTAAAGTTAGCATCCATACCCGGGATATCATCTTCACAAAGCAGGAGGTGATGAGGTGTTACCTCGGCTGATACATTGATACCTGCACGCTTCGCATCTCTTACCACTCTGACAGACTCTTTCGTACTGATGTGGCAGACATGATAATGGCAGCCAGCAGCTTCGGCTAGAAGAACGTCCCTTGCGATTTGCACTGATTCACAGACGGAAGGAATACCATTCAAACCGTTCTCTTTAGCAAAAACACCATCATGTACGGAGCCTTTGTTAATGAGGGTATTTTCTTCGCAGTGGGCAACAATCGGCATCCTGAGTTCTGCGGCATTCCTCATTGCCTCAAGCATCATGGCTGCTGATTGCACCCCAACTCCATCGTCTGTAAAAGCAAACGCCCCGGCTTCCTTCAAAGCTTTAAAATCGGTTAATTCCTGACCAAGCTCACGGATTGTAATCGACGCATAAGGCAGAACATTGACCGCCGCTGTCTCAACAATACGGCTGTTCAATTTTTCAAGCTGCTCCTTTGTATCAGGTACCGGCCGGGTATTCGGCATCGCTGCAACGGTAGTGAAACCGCCTTTAGCAGCTGCTCTTGTGCCAGTTTCGATTGTTTCTTTCTTTTCTCCGCCTGGTTCACGCAAGTGGACGTGCAGGTCTATAAAACCTGGAGCAACCAGCAATCCTTCTGCATCAATCACTTGCTGTGCCTCTTTCCCCACACCTGCACCTATCTCAGTGATTTTTCCTGACCCTATGTAAATGTCTGTTTTTTCAAAGTTTCCTTCCTTAGTAAGCAACTGGCCATTTTTTATCAATGTTGACATGTTTAGCTCCCCCTTCAATATGTTCAATTGATCGTTTTAATACAGCCATTCGGATGTACACACCATTTTGCATTTGCTTAAAAATTCTGGAGCGCCCGCATTCAACTAAACAATCAGCTATTTCAACACCCCGATTTACAGGCGCCGGATGCATTATAATGCTGTTTGACTTCATTTTTCTTTCACGTTCTTCTGTAAGGCCGTATGCCAGATGGTATTCTTCAGCCGTTTGGTCAGCTTTTGATGCATGCCGCTCATGCTGTATTCTCAACAGCATGACAACATCAGAAGTTTCCATAGCTGTGTCAACATCTTCATACATTCCATTCTCAAGTAATTCTTCATTAAACCATTCTTTTGGACCTGAAAAAACAACCTTCGCACCAAGCCGGACAAGTGCATCTGCGTTGGATCTTGCGACACGGCTATGTGCGATATCACCGATGATGGCTACTTTTACTCCTTCAAAGGATCCAAATTCCTGTTTAATCGTCAGCAGATCCAGCAATGATTGTGTTGGATGGTGCCCGCAGCCATCCCCAGCATTCAGGATGGACACACCGCTTTTGTCTGCCAATCCGTCAAAGTAGCGATCCTCGCTGTGGCGGATGACGACTGCATGCACACCGATCGCTTCCAATGTTTTGACTGTATCGTATAGTGACTCACCCTTGGATACACTTGATGTGCTGACTTCAAAAGGAATTATGTCCAGTCCAAGCCGTCTTTCCGCCACTTCAAAGCTGCATTTAGTTCTTGTGCTATTCTCAAAGAAAAGATTAGCGACAAAAACCTTTTGTTCAGGGGTCCATTTTCCGCCGTTTAAAAAATATTGCGCATCCGCAAGTATTTTATTGATTTCATTAATTTCCAACTCTGAGGTAGTAAGCAAATGTTTCATTTTTTTCCTCCTCTTCAAAAAAAGCACCCTGCCGATTAGGTCAGGGTGCTGAAAAGTTGAGGCAGCCAGATATACGGATACACTGATACCGAATAGCCAGGTTTGCCGCCAACACCCTTTTAAGCCTCTCGGACTTAGTTAAAAAGCATTAAGCTACATTATTTTTTTTTTCGTTTTCTGTATCAAATATATCCTCTTTTGTCTCTTCCCTGCCAGGGAGAATCAGGTTTAGGAGAACACCGCTGATTGCTGCCAGTGCCATTCCTTCCAGTTTGAATGACCAGATCTCGATATGAGCTCCGCCAATTCCCAGGACAAGGATGACTGATGCGATAACCAGATTGCGGTTGTTTCCAAAATCCACTTTGCTGTCAACCAGCATTCTTAATCCTGATGAAGCGATGATTCCGAACAGCAGGATCGATACGCCGCCCATTACTGGTGTAGGGATTGAGCTGATCAGCGCTGTTACCTTACCAATGAATCCAAAGATGATGGCGATGACTGCAGCACCTGCAAGTACGTAAACACTGTAAATTTTCGTAATGGCGAGTACTCCAATATTTTCACCGTAAGTTGTCTTTGGCGGACCCCCGATTAATGCAGAGATCATTGTTCCTGTTCCATCAGCAAGGATGGAGCGGTGAAGACCCGGTTCTTTAATGTAATCTTTTCCAACTACTTTTCCAAGGACAAGCTGATGGCCGATATGTTCAGAGATTGTCACAACAGCTACTGGAATCATTAAAAGCGCAAGATCCAGGGTTATCCTCACTTCATAATCTGCGAACGGGAATAAGAATTCCGGCATTTCAAACCAGGCTGCTTGCTGTACAAGCGAGAAGTCGATAAGTCCCACAGCCAGTGAGTAAACATAGCCAATGATGATCCCTGCCAGAATCGGCACCATACTGAGCATGCCTTTTGCATAGATGGAAAAGATGATTGTTGCACCTAAGGTGATAAGCGCTGCTGAAAAATGAAGCATGCTGTATTCACCAGTTTCAGGATTGTTCATAGCCATCCCGACTGCTGTCCCTGCTAATGCCAATCCGATTACAATAATCACAGGTCCTACCACAATTGGCGGAAGCAAATTCATAATCCAGCGGTAGCCTGCTTTTTTGATGATCAGGGCTACTCCCCCATACACAAGCCCAGCCATAAAGCTGCCGATCATAGCAGCACCCGGGCCACCGGCTGCTTTGGCAGCTATGATCGGGGCAATGAATGCGAAGGATGAACCAAGATATGCCGGCACCTGCCATTTTGTAATGATTAGAAAGGCTATCGTTGCCAATCCGCTTGAGATTAGCGCAATGGCAGGATTTAATCCTACTAAGTATGGTACAAGTATAGTGGCTCCGAACATTGCGAATAAATGCTGTAAACTTAATGTCAGCCAATGGGCTGGTTTTGGAATATCCTTTATATCTAAGATAGGCTTATTCATTACGATCTCTCCTCTGCATTTTATTAAAAAACCCTCTTTGCAGGAGTGCAAAGAGGGTGCAAGAGCACAGCAAAAGACAGACCGGTTCTGCTGTGTTCCCCTTTGCCAGCCTCTCTGGACTGCATTTAAAAGGGCTATTTAATTTTCAAATATACTCACCTGGTCGTTTTCATCCACTTCCTTCAGCTCGACCACAATTTTTTCCGAACTGGAGGTTGGAATGTTCTTTCCTACATAATCAGCTCTTATCGGAAGCTCCCTATGGCCGCGGTCTACAAGGACTGCAAGCTGAATCTGAGAAGGCCTCCCTATATCGATCAGCGCATCAAGGGCAGCTCTAACTGTTCTTCCTGTATAAAGAACATCATCAATCAGGATCACCTTCTGATCGTTAATATCTTTTGGAACATCCGAGCCTTTGACAAGCGGCTCCTGATTTTCAGTCTTTTTCGTTAGATCATCTCTATAGAGAGTGATATCAAGTTCGCCTACATCAATTTTGGCTCCCTCGATTTGTTCAATTCTTTCCGCCAGGCGGTTCGCCAGGTAAATTCCCCTGGTTCGGATGCCAATCAGAATGCAATTTTCTATTCCTTTATTTTTTTCTATGATTTCATGAGCAATCCGGGTCAGCGCTCTCCTGATTGCCTGGTCATCCAAAACAATTGCTTTTTGCTGCGGCATCATGATCACCCTTATTATCAGATTTTATATACAAAAAACCTCTCACCGATCAGGTGAGAGGGTAAACGACTTCTTTCTGCAGAGTAAGGACACAATTCTCCTTATTCGATCCGTTTCCTTCCCAGCCTCACGGGACTGTTTTAAAGGACTTATTCAGCTATAGCCATCATATAGCACTATTGGACAATTGTCAACGGTTATTCTCCAGGTTCTCTACCAGTTCCTTAAAATAAGCAGGTGCAGGTGCTTCAAATTCAAGATACTCGCCAGAACGTGGATGTTCAAAGCCAAGAACGCCTGCATGAAGTGCCTGTCCCCCGATATCAAGGGTTTTTCTGGGACCGTATTTAGGATCCCCTGCAAGAGGATATCCAATGTATTTCATATGAACACGGATTTGATGTGTTCTTCCCGTTTCCAGCTGGCATTCCACCAGTGTGAAATCCTTGAATCGTTCAATGACCTGAAAATGCGTAACTGCATGTTTTCCATTGTCGACAACACTCATACTTTGACGATCTTTGGGGTCGCGGGCGATTGGCGCATCTATAGTACCGTAGTCGTGTGGAATAACTCCATGGACAATAGCCCGGTACTTACGTGTAACGGTTTTGTTCATCAGCTGGTTCACAAGACTCTCATGTGCCACATCATTCTTTGCAACCATGAGAAGCCCCGACGTATCTTTATCGATTCTATGGACTATTCCGGGCCTCATGACCCCATTAATTCCTGATAAGTCTTTGCAATGAGCCATAAGACCATTTACAAGTGTTCCTGTTCCGTGCCCGGCAGCAGGATGAACAACCATTCCTTTCGGTTTATTTACAACGAGGACATCCAGGTCTTCATAATAAATATCCAAATTCATTTCTTCAGGAACTACATCCAGTTCTTCTGGTTCTGGAATTGATATTTCAATTTTATCGTTTGTGGAACATTTGTAATTAGTTTTAGGCCTTTGTCCATTCACTAAAACATTACCATCCTTGATCCATTGCTGCACCTGTGTTCTTGACCAATCCGCATTCAATGTAGATAACACTTTATCTATTCTTTCTCCTGCCTGTTCATCAGGAATGATGTGTTCCATTTTCTCCATAAGATTTCTCCTTTTTCTTTGCTTCTCTCTCTTCAAGCAGCATCTGAATCATCAATAGTCCTACGCCAATGACCAGCGCCGAGTCAGCAATATTGAAAACAGGAAAGTCATAGCCAAAAATATAAGTGTTTACGAAATCCACCACTTCTTTTCGAAATACCCTGTCAATAAAGTTTCCAATTGCTCCGCCCAGCATCAGGCCCAAAGAGACTCCAAGAAGCAATTTGCCTTTGACTGCTTTTTGAATGTAATAAATGATACCAATTATGACAATAACGGTTATAACGTAGAAAAACCACATTTGCCCCTGCAGGATGCCCCAGGCAGCGCCACGGTTGCGGTGCGATGTAATATAAAGAAAGTCCTCAATAACTTTAACACTTTCCCCTAATTCAAAGTTCTTTACAATCAGCCACTTCGTAAACTGATCAAGTGCGATAACGAACAATGCAATTATGTAATAAAACACAAAGGCAACCCCCAAATCTCATATCATTACCTTTGCATTTTAGCACAATCTGAATAAAAAACACAGCACACTCATAAACTCAGTGGAAAATAGACTTTCTGTAGAAATTCCCCAGTCTGCTGCAATCTTCCATTGTTTTTAAAGTAGGAATCATCTGCAGCAAATCCTCAGGCAGCAGCTCACCCGAAATTTCACACTTTCCGAAATTACCTGATTCCATTTTGGTGAGTGTTTGTTCAATATCATGCAACTCTTCCAATAAAATAGGCTTTATCCACGGGGAACTGTTGCCCTCCATAAGCTTTTCCAATATTTCCTGTCTTGTATTACGGAGTTCTGTATATAGCCCTTCTGCTTTTGCATCCATGCTTTTTCCTCCGTTCTGAGATGTTTACTTTATTATTTTCTCGGAACGGAATTCAGACACGGACAAACTTTTAGCAAACGGCACAACATTTAGTGAAGGTGGAATTATTTATAAAAAAGGATTTGAAAAAGTTAATTAAAAACAGCCCCCCAATATTTGAGGGACTGCCGGTATTTAAGCCAAGTGGCTATAATTATTTTTTACAACATCAGCACAGCGTGGGCAAAGTGTGTCATATCCTTCTGTTTTGCCAACTTCTGGAGTGACTGTCCAGCAGCGGTCGCATGTTTCGCCTTCTGCTTTAGAAACAACAATAGCAGTGTTTTCAAATTTCACGGCATTTTCAGGAGCATCTGAAAGGCTGCCTGCTACTTCGAATCCAGATACGATAAAGAGCTGCTGAAGATTTTCCTGAATTGAATCCAGAAGGCTCTTGGCTTGATCATTTACATAAAGGGTTACTTTAGCAGTAAGTGATTTGCCGATCACCTTCTCATTACGTGCTTCTTCCAATGCCTTAAGGACATCATTGCGAAGCTTCATGAATGCAGTCCATTTATCTTCCAGCTGTTTAGCGTTCGGAAGCTCTGTATATTCAGGCATATCTGTTAATTGAACACTTTCTTCTTTCACGTTCGGTATAAAGTTCCAAATTTCATCAGATGTGTGGGAAAGAATAGGTGCAACAAGCTTCGTAAGAGCAATCAGGCTCTCATAAAGAACCGTTTGGATTGCACGGCGTTCTGCATTATCTTTTGCTTCAATATAGAGGACATCTTTTGCAAAATCAAGATAAAATGCACTAAGGTCCAATGTGCAGAAATTGTTGACAGCGTGGTAGATGCTGGCAAATTCATAGCGATCATAGGACTCGCGAACACTCTTGATCAGCTTGTTCAACTTCGCTAGCATAAACTGATCCACTTCACGCAGGTTCTCAAAGGATACCAAGTTTTCTGCAGGATTAAAATCATCCAGATTTCCAAGCAAGAAACGGAAAGTATTGCGAATCTTTCTATACACTTCTGCAACCTGCTTCAGAATAGCATCAGATACCCGGACATCAGCCTGATAATCAACTGAAGCCACCCATAAGCGCAAAATGTCAGCACCAAGCTGGTTCATGACTTTTGCCGGAACAACTACATTTCCGATGGATTTACTCATTTTCCTTCCTTCACCATCAAGGGTGAAACCGTGGCTCAGTACCCCTTTGTAAGGCGCTTCCCCTGTCACAGCTACCGCAGTTGAAAGTGAAGAGTTAAACCAGCCTCTGTATTGGTCAGAACCTTCTAGATATAGATCTGCTGGACGCTGTAAATCGTCACGCTCTAAAAGAACTGCCTGGTGGGAAGAACCGGAATCAAACCAAACATCCATGATATCCGTTTCTTTTGAAAACTGGCCATTCGGGCTTCCTGGATGTGTAAAACCTTCAGGAAGCAACTCTTTCGCTTCTTTCTCAAACCAAATGTTTGAGCCGTGTTCACGGAAAAGATTTGAAACATGTTCAATCGTCTCATCTGTGATAATTTCTTCGCCATTTTCCGCATAAAAGACCGGAATAGGCACTCCCCATACACGCTGGCGGGAGATACACCAATCTCCGCGATCCCGGACCATATTAAATAGTCTGGTCTCACCCCATGCAGGATACCAATTTGTTTCTTTAACAGCTTCCAAAAGCTCATTGCGGAAATCCTTAATGGATGCAAACCATTGGGCAGTAGCACGGAAAATAACAGGCTTTTTCGTTCTCCAGTCATGCGGATATGAGTGAGTAATAAAAGTCAGTTTTAATAATGCTCCTGCTTCCTTAAGTTTCTCAGTTATCGGCTTATTGGCTGCATCATAGAATAACCCTTCAAAGCCCGGAGCTTCATTTGTCATGTTTCCTTTATCATCTACCGGGCATAATACGTCAAGACCGTACTTCATGCCGATTTGGAAATCATCTTCCCCATGTCCGGGAGCAGTATGAACACATCCTGTACCGGCATCAGTTGTAACATGATCACCAAGCATTACAAGTGAATCACGGCCATAAAGCGGATGTTCAGCAATTACATTCTCCAGATCAGTCCCCTTAACTGTCTGGACAACTTGATAACCTTCCCATTCAAACTCCTTAGCCACAGCTGCCAATAAGTCTTCTGCAACCATAAACTTTTTGCCGTTTGCCTCCACTACAGTATAAGAAAGGTCGGGATGAACTGAAATTCCAAGGTTTGCTGGAATGGTCCATGGAGTTGTAGTCCAAATAACGATATAAGTATCTTGATCCAATACTTCTTTTCCATCCTTTACTTTAAATGCAACATAAATGGATGGCGAACGTTTGTCTTTATATTCAATTTCCGCTTCTGCCAAAGCAGATTCAGATGATGGAGACCAATAAACAGGCTTTTTGCCTTTATAGATATAGCCTTTTTTCGCCATCTCCCCGAACACCTTAATTTGCTGAGCTTCATACTCAGGCTTAAGTGTGATGTAAGGGTTCTCCCAATCACCACGGACACCTAAGCGCTTAAATTGTCCGCGCTGGCTGTCAATCTGCTCATATGCATATTCTTCACAAAGCTCTCGGAACTCAGCAACACTCATTTCTTTACGCTTTACGCCTTTGTTTGTCAGCGCCTGCTCAATTGGCAGACCATGAGTATCCCAGCCAGGAACATAAGGTGCATTATAGCCAGTCATAGACTTAGAGCGTACGATGAAATCCTTTAAGATCTTGTTTAGCGCATGGCCGATGTGGATGTCGCCATTCGCATATGGAGGGCCATCATGCAGTACAAACATCGGACGCCCTTTTGTCCGTTCCTGGACTTTTTCATAAATGTTCATTTCTTCCCATTTCGCCTGGATTTCAGGTTCGCGCTTTGGAAGATTGCCGCGCATTGGGAATTCAGTTTTTGGCATTAATAAACTATCTTTGTAATCCATTCCTTTTCCTCCTGTTTATAACTCATTAAATACCATGATAGCCAATGAGACCTTAGAAAAACCTCGGGAAAATACAAAAAACCCTCTCATCCCAAAAAGGGACGAGAAGGTTTTATTCTCCCGCGGTACCACCCTTGTAGATGAAATATAATGAAATTTCATCCGCTCAAAGCATTCTTAACGTGAATGATCCGCCTTGGCCTACTGATTTTGTATGTTCGGCAAGGAACTAAAGGGTGATTTTCCAGCTTTTGCTTATACCCGGGCTTCCACCATCCCCGGCTCGCTTTCAGAGTGAATATTCGCCTCTGATCATAAGCTTTTTTGTAAAGACTGTACTGTCCCTCTCATTGTTGATAAACATTGTATTTACTTTGTTTTAAAATTATATGCGATATTTCCGGCTTTCGTCAAGCCAGTGATTCTTCTTCTTCTCTTAATGATTTCAATTCAGTGGAATCCAGCTTATATTCCATTAAATGATCCCAATCATCGTTATTCAGCATATCGAGCTGAGCTTCAACAAGCATTTTAAAGCGTGTCCGGAATACTTTGGACTGTTTCTTTAAATCTTCAATATCCAGTGCAATTTTTCTTGCTTTGGACAGGGATTCATTCACAATTCTGTCAGCATTTTTTTCAGCTTCTTTGATGATAAGCTTTGCTTCTTTGTGGGCATTGCGTTTTAATTCTTCTGCAGCTTCCTGTGCAACCACAATAGATTTATTAAGTGTTTCTTCAATTGTGGTAAAGTGGCCAATGCGGTCATTCGTTTCGCTGAGCTTATCTTCTAGCTCTTTTTTTTCCCTGATCAGGATTTCATAGTCCTTTATGATTTGATCGAGAAATTCGTTAACTTCATCTTCGTCATAACCCCGAAATCCTTTGCTGAATTCCTTGTTATGAATATCTAACGGTGTTAATGGCATGAGTGCCACCTCCCAGGTCTGTTGATCTTATGTAAATTGGTTTGAGCCTGCTGGTTCTATTTAATTATAGCAGACTCCGTTGTCTTTTGATTATTTATTCGACAGGTTGTTTCAAAATCCTTCAAATTTAAATTATTTCTTTTAACTGTCTTTTAATTGTTTTTGGCTTTTAAAAGTAGCCGGTTGCTTTCCGCAGAGCGGGCGCTGCTCCCGCCGGTGTCATATGCCTTATGCTCAAATCAACTCAGCAGATGAACAATATTTACATTTTCAATGTGGGTTTGTTAAAACTCTCTCCTACTTTACTATCTCTGTCTCCCGGCAATTATTCTCCATTTGTCTTTTTTTGTTTTCCCATCTATTTCTATAATTTTGGATCGACCTTGTCCCCTGACTGAGATGATGTCGCTTTGCTGGCATTCAAATGAGGGGTTTTCTATTTGCATCCAATTGACTTTAACGTGTCCCTGTTGGATATAGAGCTGGGATTTCTGTCTTGAGATATTGTAGATGGATGAGATGACTGTGTCCAACCTCAGAGATGAAGAGGTGATGGAGCTTTCTTTCCACACTTCTGGTGATTGAATCGCCTGTGAAAAAGGCTGTATTTTCAAAGATACCGAAGCTCTGCCAATTGACTGAAGCTGCAGGCTGATATACTCTTCAATTTCTTGAGCGGCAAAAAACTGGATTCTGTCCTCTCCAAACAGGATGTCACCAAATTTCCCTCTTTTTAGTCCCAGTGACATCAGGCTGCCGAGGACTTGAGGGTGTTCAATGGTAACAAACTTCTTTGGATATTCCAATTCAAACAGCCGAATTTTAAAATCTTCTTCCTCGTTTTGATAATAATCCGGAAATATCAGTGCTCTCTTTCTCTCAGCCCCCGTTGTTCCGCCAAAAAAAGCAAATAATATTCCTGAATCCTGTCCTATAATGCTTTTTAAGATTTGCTGCTCCCTTGGATCAAGAAAATCAGTAAGCTTTGGTGCATATGTATTTTCCACAAGATTTTTCCAGTTAAGGACCTGATCAATAAATTCTCTTTCTTCTGGTCGAAAGTGCTGATAAATAGACAAATTCGGGCCTCCTTTCACACAAATAAAAAAGGGCCATCATGATAGCCCAGTTTTTTGTCAATCTTATGAAATCCAATAAAAAAGCTGATGCAAGCCTCCAGTGGCAAAACGCAAAACTAAGATAGCCACAATCGGAGAAATATCAATCATTCCGAGCGGGGGAATGATTTTGCGGAAAGGCTCCAGGTACGGTTCACAAATCCTTGCCAGAAACTGGCCAAAAGCTGATTCCCTTGCATTTGGGAACCAGGACAGCAGAATATATATAATCAGTGCCCATGAGTAATAATAAATTGCAGATGACAATATTCCAAATACTAATTCCATTAAGTACTACCACCTCGTATTTTCTAATTCTTGTTCTTTCATCAGCTGAGAGATGTTCCCTGATACTTCAACATTGTCAGGTGTACACAGGAAAATATCAGTGCCAATCTTCTGAATGTCTCCCCCGATGGCATAAACGGTCCCGCTTAGGAAGTCAACAATGCGCTTTGCCTGATCTTTTTCAATTCTCTGCAGATTGACTACAACAGCTCTTCTGTTCTTCAGCTGATCTGCAATATCCTGTGCTTCAGCATATACCCGCGGTTCAACAAGAACTACTTTAGAAGATTTTTGCACACTTTGAAGGCTGACAATGTTCTGTTTTTGAACTGACTGCTGCTGTTTCTGCACCTGCTTCACCGGCTCACTTTCTTCTTCGATGATTTCCTCTTCCTTATAGTCATATTCATCATCCAGGAAGAAAAATGTTTTAAATTTTGATTTTATACTCATTTTATTTAACCTCCTGACCCTCTTGGCCAACTAAAGCTGTCCCAATCCTTATCATTGTGGCACCTTCTTCAATTGCCAGAGAAAAATCATTGGACATGCCCATTGAAAGCTCAGTGCAGGGAGCAAAATCAAATCCAAGATTTTTAACCTGTTTTTGAATGTCCTTGAGTTTCCGGAAACAGGCACGCAGTAAATCCTTGTCTGATGTATGCGGCGCCATTGTCATCAGGCCTATGATATTGAGATTTTTATATTCAGCCAGGCTTGAAATAAAGTCAGCTGCCTCTTCAGGATTTATTCCCTGTTTCGACACCTCGCCTGAGACATTGACCTGTACAAAGCAATTTATCTTACGATCTGCCCGCTTGTTGATTTCCTTTGCAAGGGATAGCCTGTCCAATGAATGAATATAGTCAACTTTATCAATAATATTCTTTACTTTGCGCGTTTGCAGTGTTCCGATAAAATGCCAGGTTGGCCTGTCCTTTAAAACTTCCCATTTAGCAAGAAGTCCTTCATCCCTGTTTTCACCTAGATGATGAATTCCTGCTTCCAAGGCTTCTTGTGCCCTATCAGCTGAAACGTACTTAGTAACGGCAATCAAGGTAATTTCTTCCGGCTCGCGGTTCGCCTTTATGCACGCTTCGTGGATGGCTGTCTTTATTTGCTTTAAATTATCCTCTACTCTCATTTAGTTCCCTGCTTCCTCCTTCCAGCCAATAAAACTCATCATTCTGCCGGTATTCCCCTTATTTCTTCTGTGGGAAAAAAAATAGTCTGCATGACAGCTTGTGCAAAAATCAGTCATCATGATATTTTCATAAGGAATCCCCGCATTAGCAAGGATTTTCTTATTTAGTTCTTTAAGGTCAAGCTGGAATTGATTGTCACTAATTTGATTATATGGCTTTATATCGACATCTTCTAGTATTTTTTGCACTTTTGAAATAACACGATCATCAACAATATAACAGTTACCGCAAATGGAAGGGCCAATCACAGCTTGGACCTCTTTTAAGTTAATGCCTTCACAAGAAAACAGTTCAGTCATATTCCTGCCGATCCCGCCAACAGTGCCTTTCCAGCCGGCATGGGCAATGCCTATGGCTCCTGTATTCTCATGCAGGAAATAAAGGGGCACACAATCGGCATAACACAGGGTCATCAGAACACCTTTTGAATATGTGAAAAAGCCGTCGGTACCTGAAAAGGAATCATCGTACACCAGAGCTCCTTTTCCTTTATCATTTTCAGTAACTTTTTTTATATTTACATCATGTGTTTGTTCAGCACCGACCCAATTTTCGATAGAAAAGCCAAGCAAGTCAGCCACATGCTGCCGATTTTGACTGACTGCTTCAAAGCTGTCATTCACATGTAATCCTACATTCAGAGTTTCATATTGATTGCGGCTGAAGCCGCCATTTTTTGTTGTAAAACCAGCCAATATAGTAGGAAAACGATCCGCCCAATCTTTTATGACAAAGTACTCTTCCTTGTTTAAAGAAAATGGTTCCATGCGATTAACCCCATTTTATTTTTCTATAGTTTACCACAAGGACGGCAGTGATGACACCATTAACAACTCTTAAGCTTCATCCTCTATATATTTAGGCTCAATCGCATCCTGATAGCGGACAAGTATGACATCTTCACCGATTTTTATAATATTTTTCCAGGGAATGACAATATCTGCGTCCCTGCCAAAGAATCCTAATACTTTCCCCGCTCCTCCGATAATGACTGCTTCAATTTTTCCTGTATTAATATTAATATCTATATCCCCAATATTTCCAAGTTTTTTGCCGTCAGCTACATTTACAACATCCTTCATTTGAAATTCAGATATTTTCACCATCGACACTTCACTCCCAATTTATGTTCTAATTCAATATATGTTTGCTTCTATTAGAAAAATGTTTGGTAAATATAAAAAGCAGCCAATTTGGCTGCTAGCTTTGAATATTCTTATTCATTTGTTTGATGGCTGCTTTTTCAAGCCTTGAAACTTGTGCCTGGGAAATGCCGATTTCCTCCGCCACTTCCATTTGAGTTTTGCCCTGAAAGAAGCGTTTTCTGAGAATCAGTTTTTCCCGTTCATTCAGTCTCCTCATTCCTTCTTTTAGCGCTATTTCCTCAATCCATTGAATATCTTTGTTTCGCTCATCACTAAGCTGATCCATCACGTAAATTGGATCCCCGCCATCATTATAAATCGGTTCAAATAATGAAACAGGATCCTGGATGGCATCCAGTGCAAATACGATTTCTTCATGAGGCACATCCAGCTCTTTAGCTATTTCTTCAGCTGTAGGCTCTCTGGACGTTTTACTCATGAGACGTTCCCTTACTTGCAGAGCTTTATAAGCAATGTCCCTTAAAGAACGAGAAACACGGATCGGATTATTATCACGCAGATACCTACGTATTTCCCCAATAATCATCGGAACGGCATAGGTGGAAAACTTAACGTTTTGACTTAAATCAAAATTATCAATAGATTTCATCAGACCGATACAGCCGACCTGGAAAAGGTCATCAACAAATTCGCCTCTGTTGTTAAAACGCTGAATCACACTCAATACGAGACGCAAATTGCCGTTGACGAGTTTTTCCCGTGCGGTTATATCCCCCTTATGCATTTGCTTGAAGAGCTCTCTCATTTCTTCGTTTTTTAAAACTGGAAGCTTTGAAGTATCAACACCGCAAATTTCTACTTTATTTCGAGTCAATCCATTTCCCTCCTCACAGGAGCTGCTGTACAAAAAACAGTATCTCCTTGGAAAGGAAAAATATGCACCGGCTAATCCGGATGAAAGATGGGGAAATGGTCAAAGCATTATTAATACTAGGTTTTCACCTTGCAAAATTCTGTAAAAAATATTGTCTGCTTTAAAATTCTAAACCATCTTATTAAATTCTTTTTTTAGTCTTTTGATTATTCTTTTTTCCAGGCGTGAAATATAGGATTGGGAAATTCCCAGCATATCGGCTACATCCTTTTGAGTTTTTTCTTCGCCAGACCCGAGGCCAAACCTGAGTTCCATGATCTGTTTTTCTCGATCTGAAAGCTGATGCAATGCCTTTAACAGCAGCTTTTTATCAACATTTGCTTCGAGATCTTTTGTTATGATGTCATCCTCAGTGCCCAGAACATCAGATAGAAGAAGTTCATTGCCATCCCAATCAATATTTAGGGGTTCGTCAAAGGAAACTTCAGAGCGAATTTTGTTGTTCCTTCTTAAATACATAAGAATTTCATTCTCAATACAGCGGGATGCATATGTAGCCAGTTTGATTTTCTTCTCCGGGTTAAAAGTATTTACTGCTTTAATAAGCCCAATCGTTCCAATACTGATTAAGTCCTCAATATTAATACCTGTATTTTCAAACTTTCTGGCAATATACACAACAAGCCGAAGATTTCTTTCAATCAAAATGGACCTTGCCGCTTTATCACCTTTTGGAAGCTTAATCAGGAGCATTTCTTCTTCTTCCTTACTGAGTGGAGGAGGTAATGCTTCGCTGCCGCCTATATAATATACTTCATCTGTTTTAATCCCCAGCTTAATCAACAATTTATACCAATAGTAGGATAAGCGAAGTTTTAACTTTTTCATGAATTGTCCTCCTTCTAAATTATGTTCTTGCAGAGTATAGTATATTAACTTACTTTTGCATCGGGCTTTATTGTACTTCTGCCTGTAAGCATCTTGGGGTGTACGATACACTGAAACGAATCGTCTGATGAAAGCTGCTGCATGGAAAATGATATTAACCCGCGTTCTGCTTCTATTATTTCATTCTCTTTTTCAAAGAGAATCCGGTCAGGCTTGAACCCTATGATTAATTGGTGTTCTTGTCCAACTACCTTACATGGAATGACCCTCATTTTATGCTCCCAATCCGCTCCAATTGACTCGCTGCCCATAATGATATCCTCTGGGTTTCCTGCCATTTTGCTAATTTCAGGAGGAAACTCATCCAGCCTGTCTTTTATGGATATGAACATTACAGGCATTTTCGAAATGGGATCGTATAACTGGTTGCCACTGTCAATCAGGCCATTAAAACAATATTCTGCTTCATTAATTACAACACGCACCAGGATTAATGAGTCATAATGAATTTTTGTCATCTCAATACCCTCAACATTTCTCTTTGAAAAATGCCAGGCAAGGGGAAACCCAATAACCACGAACAGCCAGCTGATTGGATCACCAAAGCCTTTAATACTGGCCATCATGACAGATGAAGAAAGCGTAAAATCAAAATTGATAAAGTAATGAATTCCAATTAAGGAGCCTCCAACTAAAAAAGTAGCAAAATAAAAAGTCATGAGAGCTTTTACAAAATAACGTAAACGTTTATAGCCGAAAACAGCCAGTACCATTACAATCGAGAATAGCAGCTTAGTGAACGGATGACCTGAATATTCATTAAAAGGTGTAAATGCTAATAAAATAATTACGGAGCCTATGAAGCCGCCCGCAAAAATTTTCCATAGTCCTGTTTCTCTTTTTAGAATTATGGCTGTTAAATAAAGGAGGAGGCTGTCAAACATAAAATTTAATGCCCATATAACATCCAAATAGACCGTCAATTATCTTCCTCCCTTATAAAAATTAGAATCTGATAGATTGACGTGAGGTTCCAAAACTCTCATATAGTTAAAGTGCTATGATTCTGTTAGAAAAAAGTATAGCGCATTTCAGTAAAGAAAGTGTGTCGCTTTCTGTATGCAAAAAGATAGAAATTTTCCCTATTCACAACGGATTTTGTCATTATTTTTCTATTCATTGCCCCTCCTATTTTCACTGGGTGTGATTTATATCACATTTTTTGTTTTCAATATCAACTATAATGACAGTGAAAATATTAAAAAGGAGTTTTGCTGATATGCTAGACACAAAAACAATCGAAATTATTAAAAGCACCGTCCCTGTACTTGAAAAACATGGTGAAGATATTACTAAAACCTTCTATAAACTATTATTTACAAATCACCCTGAACTGCTGAACATTTTCAATCACGCAAATCAAAAACAGGGCCGTCAGCAAAAAGCACTTGCAAACTCAGTATATGCTGCTGCTAAATATATCGATAACCTCGAAGCTATTATTCCGGTTGTCACACAAATCGCACATAAACACAGATCATTAGGAATTAAACCTAAACATTATCCAATTGTGGGAGAACACTTAATTCTTGCTTTTAAGGAAGTACTGCAGGAGGCAGCAACTGAAGAAATAATTGAGGCGTGGGTTAAAGCATATGGTGTGATAGCTGATGCTTTCATCGGATTGGAAAAAAACCTTTACGAGGATGCAGCACATAAGCCAGGAGGCTGGGATGACTTCAGAACTTTCACCGTTGCCAAAAAGGTGAAAGAAAGTGATGTGATTACATCCTTCTACTTTACACCGACTGATGGAGGAAATATTTCCGGCTACCTTCCGGGTCAATATATTAGTGTGAAATTAACGATTCCTGGTGAAGAACACACACATATTCGCCAATATAGCCTATCAGATTCCCCGGAAAAATCTTATTACCGGATTTCTGTAAAGAAAGAAGAAGGCTACTCTGAACAGCCGGACGGTAAGGTTTCTAACTACCTTCATAATGATCTTAACGAAGGAGATCAGATAAAGATTAGTGCTCCTGCTGGAGAATTTGTTCTGGAGAATGCGGATAAGCCTGTGGTTTTGCTTAGCGGCGGTGTAGGCATAACACCAATGCACAGCATGTTGCGTCATCTTGATGCATCAGGAGTAAATCATGAAACTATTTACGTTCATGCTGCACTTAATGGAAATGTACATGCCTTTACCGGCGAAGTTCAGGAGATTGAAAAGAATAATGCATTAGTTAAAACATATTTCTGCTATGAAAGGCCAACAGAAAAAGATAAAACCGAAAAAATCTACAGCAAAGAAGGCTATATTACTGCTGATTGGTTAAAAACAATCGTGCCAAATAAAGAAAGTATTGTTTATATGTGCGGTCCAGTTCCTTTCATGCAGGCCATGTATGAAGCATTACTTGATGCTGGTTTTAAAAAGGAAAATATCCGCTATGAATTCTTCGGTCCATCAATGCAATTAAAGGAAACTCAATCAGTTTAAAAATGTTATAAGCATGGCTCATTACTTTGAGCCATGCTTTAATGTGAAAAACATTAATGACAACTAAAAAAACACCTGGAATCGAGGCTGATTTTCCAGGTGTTTTTCTTCATATATTATCTTCTGCGGTTGCGATTACGCAGGAACGTTGGGATATCCAACGTTTCTTCCGGCTGATGAGATTGGCTGCTCCTAACAGTTTCCTGTTGAGCTTCCTCTCGCTTTGGCTCACGCTTCATACTACTTCCCATATTTGGAGCAGGTTTAGGCTGGCCGAATGATGGCCTCGTAGGCTTAGGCTGGATCACTTCTTCATTAAATCCCGTTGCAATGACCGTAACTACGATCTCATCTTTAAGATTTTCATTTATAACGGAACCGAAGATCATATTTACGTCCTGATCTGATGCCGAAGCAACAATATCAGCAGCTTCCTGCACTTCATAAAGGCTTAGATTCGACCCGCCGGTAATATTCATTAGGACACCTTGAGCTCCATCAATGGATGTCTCAAGTAAAGGAGATGAAATCGCTTTTTTCGCGGCTTCTGCTGCACGGTTTTCTCCTGCAGCAACACCAATTCCCATTAAGGCTGAACCTTTATTTGACATGATTGTTTTCACATCTGCAAAGTCAAGGTTAATTAATCCCGGGACAGCGATTAAATCAGAAATACCCTGAACACCCTGGCGAAGAACATTATCCGCTTCGCGGAATGCTTCAAGCATTGGAGTGCTTTTATCAACGATTTCTAATAGCCTATCATTTGGAATGACGATCAGTGTATCAACCGCTTCCTTCATAGCAGCAATTCCGCCGGCTGCCTGAGTGGAACGCTTGCGGCCTTCAAAGGTGAATGGACGTGTAACGACACCTACAGTAAGAGCTCCTAAATCGCGAGCGATCTGGGCAATGACTGGCGCTGCTCCTGTGCCAGTTCCTCCTCCCATACCAGCTGTAACGAATACCATATCCGCACCTTTAAGTGCTTCTTCAACCTGCTCTTTACTTTCTTCTGCTGCTTTTTTTCCTACCTCAGGGTTAGCACCAGCCCCAAGTCCTCTTGTAAGCTTGCCTCCGATTTGCATTTTCACTTCTGCTTTTGATAAATTCAGCGCCTGTGCATCAGTATTAACTGCAATAAACTCGACACCTTGAACACCATGCTCAATCATTCTGTTTACTGCATTGTTACCGCCGCCTCCAACGCCAATGACTTTTATAGTTGCTAATGAATCCAAATTTGTATCAAATTCCAACATGACTTATCCTCCTAATTCGTCGACATTCCTAAGAACACCCTTATTTGATTCGCTTTTTAACGCACTCCCATAATAGGGCTGCAGTGCTTTTTCTATCTGCCGTTTGGCTTTGATTCCGTTTCCCTAACCCTTGCGAATCAAATCAAGTTATTCGAAAAAGTATCCGAGGAACTTTTTAACTCTTGATGTGATCTTTTCTTCCGGCTGTTTTTCCGGCTTTGTTTTCGGTTGCGGTTGCGGTTTTTGCACTCGGTTTTCTTTTGCTTCAGGGACAGTCACTGGCTGCTCCATTTTTCTGCCCTGTATTTTAGCATTTTTATATGCGAACTTAATTAATCCAACAGCAGTTGTGTACTGCGGTTCCCTTACTCCAATATAATCTGGAATGGCAATGCGGACTCTGTTCTGGAAAACATCCTGTGCCAGTTCAAGGATCCCCTGAGTGTTTGCAACCCCGCCGGATAATACATAGCCGCCAGGAAGATCTTTTGCACCCAAACGCTTCACTTCGTGTTGGATAAGATCGAAAATCTCTTCCATTCGCGCTTCAATAATATCTGAAATTTCCAGCTGATTAAATTGCTGATGCTGATCACTTCCGATGATGGGCACACTGAATACCTCATCTTCAGATGCATGATCATAGAAAGCATAGCCATACTTTGTTTTAATTTTTTCTGCATCTTCTGTAGAAGTACGTAGCCCGATTGATAAGTCTTTTGTAATATGGTCTCCACCTACAGGAAGGACACTCGTTGCTTTTAAATAACCATTTTCAAATATGGCAATGGTTGTGGAGCCGCCCCCAATATCAACAAGTGCAACTCCAAGATTTTTCTCATCCTTGGATAATGCGAATGCACCTGCCGCCAGAGGCTGAAGTGTAATATCCATGATTTCAAGGCCAGCTCGTTCCACACAGCGCAGAGTGTTATGTAAAATCGTTTTTGATCCGGTAATAATGGTGCCTTCCATTTCCAGACGCACACCAATCATTCCTCGGGGATCACTGATCTCGTCCAATCCGTCGACAATAAACTGTTTTGGAATGACATCAATTATATCCCTTTCCGGCGGGATCGACACAACTTGTGCCGCATCTATAACTCTAGCAACATCCTCGTCTGTTATTTCCCTATTTTCACTAGAGACCGCGACAACTCCATGAGATGGCTGAAGCATAACATGATTGCCTGTTATTCCCACAATCACATTTTTTATTTCCATACCTATCATTCTCTCAGCCTGTTCGATTGCCTTTTTAATAGAATGAACTGTTTCGTCTATATCAACAATAGAGCCCTTGCGCAGACCCTCTGAATGTACATTGCCAACACCAATAATATTTAAAGTGTCATTGACCATTTCCCCAATGATTACTTTTACACTGGATGTACCGATGTCAAGACTAACATATATTTCATTGCTGTTCATTCTCTGGCACCTCCTTTTTTTTGCTATTCCGAATATTGAACAACAATCATTTTTTGCTGTAATTTGTTTTAATAAGTTAGTTTATCTATAAAATTATTCGTCAAAACTAATATTTTCCCTTTTTTAAATATCATTTTTTTCTGTTTTTTCTCTGTTTTGAGACCACTTTGCAATCAGTATTCTTCTGATGACCGCAATATTCTGGAATAGCCTGACCCCAAAAGCAAAGACTGCTGCTAAATACAAGTCTACACCAAGATACACACCTAGAAAAGCTAAACTTGCTGCCAGCAGGATGTTAAAAAAGAAACCGGAAACGAAAACTTTTTCATCATAAATGTTTTGAAGCTGCGCCCGAATACCGCCGAATAGAGTATCCAATGCAGCAAGAACAGCGATGGACAGATAATTCGAGTATTCATCCGGCACTTTTATATCTGTCATAAGTCCAAGTATCACACCTATGATCAATCCTAAGACGGGAAGCCACATTATGATTTGCCTCCTTTATCAGGTTTCACAGGCTCCATATATCTGATTCTCAATGTCTCGTCATATGCAGGAACAGTAATTGGCTCTGCAGACTTTTCCACCTTTAACCGGAGATTGTCAATAAAGAATTCTTCTGCAGATTTCGATACCTGCATGCGGTTAAAAAGCTTCTCTGCAGATTGAAAGTTCTCAGTGATTACTTTCACTTCAATAGGCAGGGATTTTAAGGCATATCCGTCTATCATGGTCTCCCTGTTAATGTCCCTTATGACGGTAGTGTTGATGACCCTTCTGCCTCCAATGGATATGTGCTTGGCATCATACATGTTTAACTCGTTGACCAGCCGCTTAAGTAAATCAGGGGAAACAGAATCAGCCTGCTTGCCCAGGAGCAGTTCCTCATATACGGGTTCTATGGTTAAGATTATGCCAGGTCCAGACACTTCAGTTAATCCGGCTTCCATTTTTAATTCATCGAGCGTCTCACGAAGCACTTGTTCTTTGCTTTGCTTGCGCTTTGTTTCGTATTGGGCAATTTTTTCTTCGTTTGAACTGATTTCACGCAAAAGTCTTAATTGCAGTTCCTTTTCTTTAAGGATATCAGCTCTAAGCTCCCAGGTATCTCTCGTATCCCGGACAGCAGGTTCCTTAACTGTTTGAAACTGTATGGCAATCATAAAGCCAATAACAACTGTTATAAAGGCAAAGCTGAACTTCTTTTTGCTGTCCACTTCAATTCCACCTTGCTTTCCCGAATAAATTATTCTGTGGACAAATTATATACGAATGCTGGTTTGGCTTTACGAACCCAGTAATGGTTCAATGATAATTTCGCCCTTTTCCTCTAAAGTGAATTGGATGTTTTCATCTACCAATGTATCTTTCACTCCGCCTGTCAGATTCAGGGCTGAAGAAAGAACTTCGGCATCACCTATAGCAGTAATGACAAAAGGGGCAGGGTGCTGATATCCGTCTACTTCTATCACAGGCCCATTGCATACAATATATGAACTGTGAGAAAGCCTCTGCCCGTTTATGGCAACTGCGGAGGCACCGGAAATATAGAGCTCATTAATTACTTTAAAGACATGGTGTTCATGTACAATATAATTATTAATGTTATCTTCATCAGGATCATAATCGCCATCTGCAAGAGTAACTTCAACACCCTGGCCCTTTACTTTAACTTTCCCCAGATGCATCCTGTACTTCTCGGCATCCTCGGCTAGATTAAAATAAACCTGCGCTTCCTTTGCTAGCTCCTTTTCAATATCAAGAACGCTTTCCTGCTTTTCATTTAATTCTTTTTGAAGAGCTCTGTTTTTTTCCTCTAGTTCAACAAGCTGATTACGCAGCTCCAGGTCTCTTTCCCATTGCTTCCCGCTTAATGCAGGCTTTTCTTCTTCTCCCTGTGTAAGGTGATAGGAAAAAGCCATCATGTAACCCAGCACGAGAAAGACCAGGGAGAATATTACATGATTACCCTTCACCTTCATTTTCTTCTTCAATCTCTTCAGCTCCCTCTTTTTCATAAGCTTTAAAATAAGAGCCTACTTCCAAGTCAATGACTCCCTTTTTTTGGGGATCCAGCTGGCTTATGATAGAAGGGTAGTGTGCCATTTTTTCTGAAAAACTTCTTAGTGTAGCGCTGACTTCAAAACCATCATTCATATACAAAGTAATATGATTGGAATCTGTTTTTTTTGGAGAGTGGTGGACTTCCGAAATTGAATTTAATACCTCTTCGGGCAGTGTTTCCAGTTCTGCGATCATCATATCAAGGATGTCACCCTCAGAAAAGCCATTTAGGATTGGTGCATTAACAGGGATCTCTGCAGCTTTTTCATCCTTTAATATGCTTCCATTCTCCATAACAGGAAGGTAGTGCTTCTCTTTCGCTATGTAGGCAATGCGCTTTAATTCATCTACCTGTATAATTATTGTACTAGGCAGCTGAATCTTAACAGTTGAAGATTTTATTTCAGGCAACTCTTTAAGCCTACCCTCCATACCCTCTTCATCAACCTTCCAAATATTTGTTTTTTCAGTAACACCGCTGATCTGGATAATTTCTTCTTTATCATAAATTGAATTGCCGGATACTTTAATTTGTTTAATATGACTTAAGGGCGATTGAAAGTAGATAACTAAAACAATCAGCGAGAAAAAAAGCAGCAGCAAAATAATCAGTCTCCTGTTTGCTTTCTTTTTTCTTTGCTGCTTAAGCTTCGGGATTCGATCCTCAAGCGAGACAACCTTACTTTTCTCCACATTTATCACCCCATCAAGAAAAGCGCAAGGACAATAAATTAAATTAATCAAATGGCTTGTCCAGCACAATTTATGCAACCAAAAAATTAGGGAAGAGAACGGCATGTGACACATGCCGTTAACACTGCATACACTGTTATCTAATTAATCATTATATCACAATAAATGGTATCTGTGAGGTATTATTTCCCGTTACTTTCGACCGATTATTTCCACTTCTGTCTCCATTTTTACTCGGTACATATCAAAGATTGTATCCTTAATATGCTGAATAAGCGCCAGGACATCTTCCGCTTTTGCATCTCCCGCATTCACGATGAAATTCCCATGCATATTGGAAATTTGAGCTCCTCCAATGGAGTGGCCTTTCAAACCGGCTTTCTCAATGAGCTGACCCGCATAATCAGGGAGCGGGTTACGGAAAATACTGCCTGCACAAGGAAAGTTCCACGGCTGTGTTTCCTTCCTGTAATCCTTATTCTTTTGCATTGCGGAGGATATTTTTTCACGGTCTCCCTCTTTAAGCTGAAAAACGGCCTCAAGAACAATTCCTGGACGCTTCTTTTGAAGAACGGACGTTCTATAAGAAAATTCCATTTCTTCATTTGTGAGCCAGCCCATCTTCCCATCTTCAAAAAGAACATGAGCCTTTGTAAGAATTTGTGAAATATCTGAACCGTGAGCACCTGCGTTCATATAAACTGCTCCGCCTACCGACCCGGGAATTCCGCTGGCAAACTCAAGTCCTGACAAGCCTTTTTTGCTGATTATGGTGGATAGAGCTACTAAAGAATAACCGCCGCCAACTCTCAGCTCCGTTCCCTTAACATCCATGTGGTCCATCCCGCGGCCTAATTTAATGACCACGCCTTCTATGCCGCCATCAGATACGAGCAGATTCGATCCTCTTCCAATCGCTCTCCAGTTCAATTCAAATTGACGGATCAATTCCATCGCTTTTGCCAGTTTTTCTATGGAAGAAGGCTCAATAAACAAATCGGCGGGACCGCCAATTTTCATTGTTGTATGATTAGCCATTGGTTCATTTTCTTTGATTATTCCAATGTTTAATTCTTTAAGCTTGCTGATAAATTCGTCCATATTTACCTCCCTTTCTATTGATTCCAACCTAAATTTATTTATTCTATGCAAATTTACGATACAGGGCTACTTCCTGCTGCCTGAAACCAATTCTGCCATTAATTTGTAAAGTCTATTTGATGCATCCCGGATTCCCAGTTTTCTTGAAGCTTCCTTCATGCTATCCATTTTATCTTTATTGAGTATAATTCGGTCAATGCTATCAATAAGCTTTTTGCCTGTTAACTCTTTTTCAAGCAACAGCTCTGCAGCACCATGTTCACTAAGCGCTCTTGCATTTTTCTCCTGGTGATTATTTGTAACATATGGGCTTGGGATTAATATACTTGGTATGCCTAAAGAAGTTATTTCTGCCAATGAAGTGGCTCCTGCACGTGATACGACAAGGCTGGCTCCGGCCAGCACTTCTGGCATATTATGAATAAATGGTTTGATTATCACGTTTTCAGGATTCCCCACGAGTTCTACTTCTTTTTGTACATCTTCATAATGTACATCACCTGTTATATAAAGAACCTGATATGGCTTTTCACTAAGCTCAGCCAGTGTTTTTAATACTGCATCATTTATTGGTCTTGCTCCTCTGCTGCCGCCAAAAATTATCACAGCAGGAACACCTGTCTTTAATCCTGCAGACAGCCTTCCCCTGATTCCATCCTGTCCCAAAACCTCTGATGCACGCGGGTTCCCTGTCATTACGGTTTTAGTTTCCGGAAAAAATGCCTTTGCTTCTTCAAAACAAACTGCAATTTTATCTACATATCTGCTTAAGAATTTATTGGTTAGTCCCGGGACGCTGTTTTGCTCATGAATAATGGTTGGAATCCCAAGCTTGGATGCGGCATACACTACAGGTCCGCATACATATCCGCCTGTTCCGATAACAACATCCGCCTTAAATTCCTTAAGCATCTTTTTGCTGTCACGAACGCCTTTCAGGAACCTTAAAACAGTTTTCACATTATCCAAAGAGATTTTTCTTTTAAAACCGGTTATATGTATTGATTTAAAAGGGATATTTTCACGTTTCACAATCGTGTTTTCAAGCCCTTTTTCAGTTCCAATATATAAAAATTCTGCATCCTTATGTTCTTTCTGAATTTGTCTTATAAGCGCAAGTGCCGGATATATATGACCGCCAGTTCCTCCGCCGCTAACAGCAATTTTCATTCTTTCACCTCATAAAAGAGTAATAATCTTAGTATTCCCTTGGTAAATAATTATGATGGCCAACAGCGCGTTGGAGTGCAAACACTCCCCCTTAATTCCCTATTCTACTATATTCAAAACAAATAGATAGGAACGAACATCATAATGTTAAAGAAATGTAATAATGTGCAAAATTGCAAAGAAGTTTGATAATTCCACGTGCAGGACTT
The DNA here is from genome assembly GCF_023715565.1 of Cytobacillus firmus. Taxonomy (GTDB): domain Bacteria; phylum Bacillota; class Bacilli; order Bacillales; family Cytobacillaceae; genus Cytobacillus; species Cytobacillus firmus_C. The sequence goes on from NZ_JAMBOJ010000021.1 coordinate 42,079, forward strand.
GTTGTTGCTTCCAAAAAAGAAACCCTGCTTAACAGGGTTTCCTAAAATGCATGTTATTAATGCGCTAGTACCTTGCATATCTGCTAATATTAAGCAGGACCCCTATAGCCATTAGCATCAGTGTCAGGGAAGATCCCCCGTAGCTCAGAAATGGAAGCGTGATTCCCGTAACAGGCATCAAACCTGTTACAACCCCTATGTTGATCATTACCTGTATAGCCACCATCGCTATAATCCCAACAGCCAAAAAACTCCCATATAAATCAGGGGCGCCAAGAGCAATGCGGATGCCACGCCATAAAAGGAGGGCAAATAACAATATAACAAAAGATCCGCCAATAAACCCAAGCTCCTCAGCTAAAATGGCAAAAATAAAATCTGTCTGCGGTTCAGGAAGATAGAAAAACTTTTGTCTGCTCTGTCCCAGACCAAGGCCGAACAGCCCTCCAGGCCCAATTGCATATAAGGATTGGATAATCTGGAAACCGCTGCCCAGCGGATCCTCCCATGGGTCAAGAAAGGATGTTATCCTCTTTATTCTATAAGGGGCTGACAGAACCAGTGCCACAAATCCGGCCAAACCAGCAAGGGCAAACCAGACAAAGTGGCTGATTCTGGCCCCTGCAATGAAAATCATGACAACACAGGTCCCCACCATTACAGTTCCTGTCCCTAAATCAGGCTGCAGCATAATTAATCCAAATGCTAAAAACACCAACCCTAAAGATGGTACAAGGCCTTTTCGGAAAGAAGTGATCAGCTTTTGTTTTTCGGAGAGGAATTTTGCCATAAACACAATCATGGCAAGCTTCATAAACTCCGATGGCTGTATTGAAAATGCACCAACGCCAATCCAGCTCCTCGAACCGTTTCTCACGTTTCCTACACCCGGAACCAGCACCAGAAGCAAAAGCACAAAACAGATGATGATTAACACTTTTGCCCAAGTTCTCCATGTCCAATAATCCACATTCATAATAAAAAACATCGCAATAATTCCAACTCCGGCAAAAAGCAATTGCCTTTTCGCAAAAAAGAAAGAATCGTCAAATTTATAATCTGCCCAAACTGCACTGGCACTGTATACCATAGTCAATCCTACAGCAAGCAGCGTTAAGGTGACGATCATTAATATAAAATCGGGAGTGGTTTTTTTAGCCGGCAACGAAAACACCTCGAATGCAAGTTTTAGGGCTGTCAAAATAGAACAATATGCCCTGCCCAAATAAGCTTATCCACTTTCCGGCAGTCTTTTGTATCTATTTGAAGCTCTAAATGCCACGCGAGGAAGTTAAATGTCTTTGCTGAAAGTTTCTTAGTCCCGCAGACAAGCCCTTAACTAAGTTTATGCACCGCATCTATAAACATGTCTCCACGAACCTCAAAAGTTTTATACTGGTCCCAGCTTGCACAGGCAGGAGAAAGCAGAATCACATCTCCCGGGTCTGAAAGCCTGAAGGCTGCAGGTACGGCGTTTTCAACATTATCGACACGCTCTATTGTTTTTATTCCCGCCTCCATTGCTGCTTTTTCAATCTTTTCAGCAGTTTGGCCAAAGGTTACCAGAGCCTTTACCTTTTTAAGAGATGGAATGAGTTCATCAAAGCTATTTCCGCGGTCTAGGCCTCCTGCGAGAAGAAGAACAGGCTGATCAAATGCTGCGACCGCATTCTTCGTTGCAAGGATGTTCGTTGCTTTAGAATCATTATAAAATTTCCTGTTTTGGTATTTCCCAACATATTGCAGGCGATGCTTTACACCTGTAAACGAACCCAGAACCCGCCTGATGGCTTCATTCCCGACTCCTGTCAGCTTGGCAGCAGCCACTGAGGACAGGATATTCTCAAGGTTGTGCTCCCCTGGCAATGAAACTTCTTTTCTTTCGATCACTTGTTCATCATTAAAATAAATCCAGCCATCTTTCACATATGCACCTTCAGACAGCACTTTGGAAGTCGAAAAAGGAATGATCTGAGCCTTTGAGCGGGCAGCCGCTTCCAATACTTTATCCTGGTCGGCATTGACAATGAAATAATCCTGTTCAGTCTGATTCATCGTAATGTTTGCTTTGGCTGCATGGTATTCTTCTCTTGTGCCATGGTAATCCAAATGGGCATCATATAAATTGGTCAAAATGGCAATTCTCGGCCTGAAATCCCGAATCCCCATCAGTTGAAACGATGAAAGCTCAATCACGATATGGTTTTCTTCCGCGGCATCCTGGGCAACTTCGGAAGCTACTGTACCAATATTTCCAGCGATCAGCGGCATCTTGTTCCCTTCCTGAAGCATTTCAAACACAAGTGTTGTGGTTGTCGTTTTTCCGTTTGTACCAGTAATCGCAATAAAAGGAGCTTCAGAAACCTGGTAGGCAAGCTCCACTTCTGTAATAACCTGTATGCCCTTTTCAAGGGCTTCTCTTATCATTGGATTATGATATGGTATACCGGGGTTTTTTACGATCAGCTCAAACCCCTCTTCAAGGAGTTCAATGGGATGCCCGCCGCATATAACCGTAATCCCCTGCTCAAGCAGTCCTTGTGCTTCAGGATTCTCTGCAAGCGGCTTATAATCATTGACAGTCACAAATGCTCCTAGCTTATGTAAAAGGGAAGCTGCACTCACTCCGCTTTTCGCCAGTCCCAATACTAATATTTTCTTATGTCGATAGCTATTGATTTCTTTCACTTACACCCACACCTCAATATAAATTCCTAAGATTGCAAACAATAAACCAACCGTCCAGAACGTAACAACAACCCGCCATTCTGACCAGCCTACCAATTCATAATGATGGTGCAGCGGGCTCATACGGAAAATCCGTCTGCCGGTGGTTTTAAAAGAGGCAACTTGCAGAATAACGGATAAGGTTTCAATAACAAATACCCCGCCGATAATAATCAAAATGATTTCAAGCTTTGTCAGGATGGCTATGGTCGCAATAGCACCCCCAAGAGCCAGTGAACCTGTGTCTCCCATAAACACTTTTGCAGGATGGGCGTTAAAGACAAGGAAACCCAATACTGCTCCAACTACTGCTACAGAAAAAATGGATACTTCAAATTGGGATTGATTCCAAGCCAGTACTGCGAATGCTCCAAAAGCGATTGCGGCCGTCCCGGAGACAAGTCCATCAAGTCCATCTGTCAAATTGACAGCATTCGAGAATCCGACCAGCCAGAAAATAATAAATAAAACATATCCCCAGCCCAAATCAACCGAAATATCCGTCAGGGGAATATGGACTTCTGTTGATAAGTCATTCTGCTTATAAACAAAGTAAAAAATCACGGAAATAATAATCTGGCCCAGGAGCTTCTGCTTTGAAGTCAGGCCTAGATTACGCTTCAATACCACTTTTATAAAATCATCCAGAAAACCGAGGAGTCCAAACCCCAGGGTAACCAGAAGCAGTAAATATGTTTCTACTGCAGGCTGTGAAAATTTACCGGTCATAAATAAAGTGGTCACCGTGACCGAAAGAAGAATCATAATTCCGCCCATTGTCGGAGTACCTGTCTTCTTCATATGGGATTTCGGGCCTTCTTCACGGATGCTTTGCCCAAATTTCAACCTTCTCAGGAAGGGAATAAATATGGGAGACAGCAATACCGTAATTAAAAAACCTGCCAATATTGTGAAAAAAACAACTTGCTCCATCATACTTATCCCCTCCTTTCGCGTTTGTCATGACCCGCAGTTTCCGCTAATCTTGCTGCCATTACAGCAATATCATATGTCGTTTCTTTTTCTTTAAGACTTTCTTCATCCGAAATAAGGAAATTAGTTGTGTTCATCTTATCTTCTGCTTTACTTATTTTATTAATATATAAGTCCATGATATCCTTTAAACCTTTCGTTAAGTCGTTAGTATAAAAAATAGGGAAATGATTTGGAGTATATGGCGGCGTTTCGGCATTCTTATTCCAGATTGCAGCAACAGCCCCTCTTTCAATAGCTTCCTTCAGATTTCCTTCTTCCTCGTAAGGAATATAAATTCCTTTTGGCTGCAGGTAAGAAGAGGACGATGCCACGGTATGAAATTCCAGCTCATGATCCTTTATTCCTTTGACTGCTGGAAACAATTCCGCTAAATCCTGATACGTCAAATACATTTTATCGCTCCTCTATAGCCTCTTTTGCCACAAGACGGTCGTCAAAATCAAAAACATGGCTGCCTACAATCTGATAGGTCTCATGACCCTTTCCTGCTATTAAGATAACGTCTCCTGCACTGGCTTTTTTTACCGCATAGTAAATAGCTTCTTTTCGATCGACGATTATTTTATAACTTTCTTCTTTTACTCCCTCTTCCATATCCCTCAAGATTTGGATCGGGTCTTCACTTCTTGGATTGTCTGAAGTAAAGATTGGGTCTGTACTGTACTGGCATGCAATTTCAGCCATAAGCGGACGTTTGGATTTGTCTCTGTCTCCTCCGCAGCCTACGATGGCAAAAATGCGCTTCTGTGCAAATTGCTTTACTGTTTCCAGTGCATTTTTCAGGCTGTCCGGAGTATGTGAATAATCAACGATCACAGAAAAATCCTGGCCTGCATCTACGGTTTCAAATCTGCCGGCTACACCTTTAACTTCTTCTGCAGATTTAATGATTTGAGAGATTGAAATCCCTGCAGCGATACCTGCTCCAATACTGGCAAGGACGTTATAGATGCTGAACTTGCCTATCATTTTTAAAGAAACTTTATGCTTTCCAAATGGAGAGATTAAGTCAAATTCCGTACCGGCAGCAGTCATTTGAATATTAACGGCCCGCAGATTTGCTTCCTGATCAATTCCATAGGAAATGACATGAGCAGCCGTCGATTTTTCATATTCTGCAGAAGCAGGGTCATCTGAATTTAAAATGGCATACTTCGGTTCTCCATGATTATAGGCGCTTCCAAGCTGGGCAAACAGCAGTCCTTTTGCTCTTCTGTATTCATCCATCGTTTTATGATAATCCAGGTGATCCTGTGTCAGGTTCGTAAATACGGCTATATTAAAATCACAGCCATGAACACGGCCTTCAACAAGTGCATGAGAAGACACTTCCATTACAGCTGAATCCACACCGGCATCTGCCATTTTTCTAAATGTACTTTGCAGAGTCAGGCTTTCAGGAGTAGTATTTTTAACTTCAAAAGTTTCATCGGCAATCTTCGTATACATCGTGCCAATCAAGCCGGTCTTTCTTCCTGCGTCTGAAAGAATCTTTTCAATTAAATGACTTGTTGTTGTTTTGCCATTAGTCCCTGTTATGCCAATTAAATGAAGCTGTTTGCTCGGCTGTCCATAAAAAGCATCAGCCAGCACTGCCAGCGCCCTTTTTGTATTTTTAACTACTATAACCGGGATATCCAAATCCAGTTCTTTTTGTGCAATAACAGCTGCTGCACCTTTTTCGGCAGCAGAAGCTGCAAAATCATGGCCATCTACCGTATAGCCCTCAATGCATACAAACAGACTTCCAGGCAGAGCTTTCCGGTTATCGTTAACAATCGCTGTGATTTCAGGATTTTCACATTTATATGTCATATAAGGCTGTAAAAATCGCAGCAGTCTATGTAATTCCATCTTTACCATTCCTCTCATGTTAAAACAGAGCAAACTATTCCCTTTTTTAATGAAACTGGTCAAAATAAATAAATATAATCAAAACAACATTCTAAATGATGGCGATATATATTGTACAGGATAATTGCTTTTTTAGCTATTTTATATATAGAAGCAGAACCACGAAAGTATGTTACAGTTTCCTTACAAACAAAAAAAATTCAGGCGGCGCAGAGGAAGCCGCCCTCATTCCTTATCTTATTTATTATCAAAATACAGGCGGATCGTTGAACCTTCTTTTAATTTAATGCCCGGCTGAGGCGATTGTTTAACCACCGTATTCCCTGTCCCGCTGGCATCAATTTTCAGGTTAAGATATAGTTCCCCAAGGTCTTTCTTTGTCATACCTACCATATCAGGAACCTCAATCATTGGAGAATCCATCCATGTCAGCTCTTTTTCAATTTGATTTTTGCGGGGCTTTACACCCATCGCACGCAGGCTGTCACCCATTATTTCCCCTACAATCGGAGCAGCTACTACACCGCCAAATTGAACGGTTCCTTTTGGATTATCCACAGCCACATACACGACGAGTTGAGGATCATCAGCAGGTGCAAACCCTATGAATGATACGATATGGTTATTTTCCAGATACCGGCCATTTTGCGCTTTTTGTGCAGTCCCCGTTTTCCCCCCAACACGATATCCGTCAACGAACGCTTTTTTTCCTGACCCTTTTGCCACAACTGACTCAAGCGCTTTACGGATTTCATCAGATGTTTCCTTTGAAATTACTTTTCTTTTTGCATCAGGCGATTTTTTCATCAATACCTCACCTGTTGCTGGATTTATAAGCTCTTTTGCTATATAAGGCGTATATAAAGTTCCCCCATTAACTGCAGCTGAAATGGCTGCTACCTGCTGAATCGGAGTAACGGAAACCCCCTGACCAAAAGCAGTGGTTGCCTGCTCTACTGGACCAACCCGATCGAGATTAAACAGGATTCCTTTCCCCTCTCCCTGAAGGTCGATGCCGGTCTTTTCGCCGAACCCGAAGTCACGGATATATTTAAATAGTGACTCTTTGCCTAATCTTTCACCCAGCTCTACAAAGCCGGGATTACAAGAATTTTGTACTACTTCAAGATAAGTCTGACTGCCATGTCCGCCTTTTTTCCAGCATCTCAGTCTGGCACCGCCAACTTCAACAGAGCCCGGGTCGTGGAAATGATCCTTTTCCAAATTCACCTTCCCCTCTTCTAATGCAGCTGCCAGAGTAATGATTTTAAATGTGGAACCCGGCTCGTATGTACTCCATATCGGCAGATTACGGTTGTAGATCTCAGGAGGAACATTTTTAAAATTCGCCGGGTCAAAATCCGGTCTGCTGGACATCGCAAGAACCTCTCCATTATTTGGATTCATGGCAATCGCAATTATTCCATCAGGATTATATTCCGCCTGAGCTATATCAAGCTCCCTTTCTACAATAGTCTGTATCTTCGAATCGATAGTAAGCTTTAGATCCATTCCATCAACAGGCGGCTTATAATCATCCGCCATATCGTTCATGCGCTCTCCCTTTGCATTCGCATAAAACTTAACAGATCCCTTTTTCCCTTTTAGCTTTTCATCATAATATAACTCAAGGCCCATAAGACCCTGATTATCAATTCCGGCAAACCCCAGAACATGCGATAGGTAATTACCGAAAGGATAATGGCGTTTTGAATCTTCACCAATGTAAATTCCTTCAATACCCAATGCGCGGATTTCTTTCGCTTTTTCATGGGAAATCTTTCTGCCTTGAGGAATCTTCACACTAGATGCCCTTTTGGTGATAAGCTCGTAGGCTTTTTCCTTTGACATATTCAGTACTGCAGCCAATTTCTCTGCAGCATCTGCGGGATCTTTGATTTGTCTGGGTACAACATAGACAGTCGGAGCACTGACATTCGTAGCCAGCGGAACACCATTTCGGTCAACGATTTCTCCTCTTTCAGGTTCGAAGGGGATATCTCTGCTCCAGAGCTCCTTTGCGCCATCTGTAAGCATATTCCCTAAAAAAAACTGAACATATCCCAGACGCAAATCAATTATAAAAAAAACGAGAATACCAACAAACAACGCTGCAGTCAGCCGTTTTCGAACGGTTACATTTGAAACACGCATCTACGGACGAACCTCCTTAAATTATGGCTCGTTCCAATATATGCTTGTACCAAAACGAATAGAACGCACTGCCGCACATCCGGCAGTACGTTCCCAAATTAATCAAGCACTGCTTCCTCTTCTTCCTGCTGCTCTTCTGATTTGAGGTCTTCCTCATTATATTTCTCAGCAGGATGCTCTAGTTCAACTATTAAATAGTCACCATCCCTAAGTACAGAACCGGCTTTTAGATTTTGTTTCACCACATATCCGCTTCCAACAGTATTAAGCTTTAAGTCAGCAAGCTTCGCTACCTTCATGACGTCCCTTAGAGACCATCCAGACATATCAGGCACTGTTAATTCACCATCTGTCTTTAGAATCACTCGTTCGCCTTCAAGCAAATTGTACATATTGCCAGGGACCTGCCTTTGTATCTTGGTGCCCTTTCCCAGCACAATTGCTTCAAATCCGGACTTTTTTAAATATGCTTTTGCTTCCTCAACTGTTTTCCCTTCAACTTCAGGCGCATGTTCCGAGTTTGCCTTTAGTTTTTTTGCCGGTTCTATATTTAAATACTGCAGACTGCTTTTCATTACCGGTGTAAAAATCTTAGCAACAGGTTCTGCACCATTTGTACTGAGGTCTATTTCCGGCTGCTGGACCGCTACATAGATGATCAGTTCAGGATCATCTTTAGGAGCCATTCCTAAAAACGAGAAAATGAAATTTTCATGACCAGTTAAGTAGCCCCCGCCATTTGGATCGGGAATTTGGGCAGTCCCCGTTTTTCCGGCAACCTCGTAGCCTTCGATATTATACCTTTTATAACCTGTTCCTTTTTCAGAGGAAACAACTGTTTCCAGGATATCCCTAGTTTTCTTTGCCGTTTCTGCAGAAATGGGATTTCCATTCACCTTCGGCTTTGTTTTTTTCACGACTTCCTTTTTATCGCTATCAACAATGCTGCTGATTACATGCGGCTGCATCATTTTGCCGTCATTCGCGATGGCAGTGGCTGCCTGTATCTGCTGAATAGTCGTAATGGCCGAACCTTGTCCAAATCCCGTAGTCACCTTATCGAGCGGCCATTCATAAGCGATTTTCCCCCCCGTTTCATTCGGCAGGTCAATTCCCGTCGGATTTTCAAAACCGAACTTTGTTATATATTCCCTGTATTTTTCATACCCAAGTTTTTCTTTCACTATTTTGGCAAAAGCCACATTCGATGAACGCTGAACACCTTCAAGATAAGTAATCGATCCCCAGCCGCGTCCCTGATTATGGTCCCGTATAGCCGGTGAATTTTCGGTCACTTTATAACTCCCTGATTTATACCATTCATTCGGATCAAACTCACCCTCCTCAATGGCAGCAGCCAAAGTAAAAATCTTCATGGTTGATCCGGGTTCAAATGAGTTTTCAATCACTTCATTATGCCAGGTGTCTTCGATGCCTTCCTTTGTTTTAGGATGAAAGGACGGCCTCTGTCCCATAGCCAAAATTTCACCTGTTTTAGCATCAGCGACTACTGCAACCATTTTTTTCGGCTGATATTCCTCGTCTACTTTATTCATAGAATCTTCGAGAAAAGTCTGGATCTTCTTATCGATTGTAAGATACACATCTTTGCCATTTTGAGCAGGCTGGATTTTTTGATCTCCATTAGGGAGCAGATAGCCCCATATATCACTTTTATAGCTGAATTTCCCATCTTTTCCTGTGAGCACCTTATTTAAGCTCTGTTCGAGGCCCAACATCCCGACTGTATCAGTCCTATTGGTTTTTGATTTTTTCTTTTCAACATACCCGACTAAATGCGAAGCAAAGACCCCATTTGGATAAAACCGCTTGGAATCTGTTATGAATGTAATTCCGGGCAAATTCATATCTTCTATTTCTCTTTTTGTTTTTAATGGAAGATCGCGACCCTCTTTTCCAAATTCAACCTGGAATGGTTTATCTCCGTCTTTTGTTTTCTTTGTTAAAATCCTGTAAATCTCTGACTCTTCCAGGTCAATAGCTTTCGCAAGCGCGGCTGCTGTTTTTCCAGGGTCTTTCACATAATCAGGCTCCATGCTTTTGTCCAGTATTGCTACAAGCTTGTAAGAAATCGTATCCTCAGCAATGACCTCCCCATTCCGGTCATAAATGGAGCCCCTTTTTGCCTGTATGGTCTTTTCGCGTTCGTATTTCTGCTGAGCTTTAGCCGCAAGTGCGTGGCCTGCTGCCTCACCTGTTGCCTGAATAGAAACAAAGCGAAAAATTAATACAAAAAAGAGCAGGCTGAATATTAAAAATAATATCGCTGCTCCCAAATTGATATTTGGCTGTTTCTTCATTAATCTTCCACGACCTTAACATTTTTTCCGCTGAATGTGAGACCCATTGCTTCAGCTTTCGCTTTAATGCGTTCGTATGTACTTAATTCGCTCACTTGCATGCTAAGATCCGTATTCACTTTGGTCTGCGTTTGGATTGCTTCTTCTGTTTGCTGAATTTCTTTGTTTACTTCGTAAATTGCCGCCTGATTTGAAACCATTTGCACTGCACCAAAACAAACAATGCCAGTGAAAGCAAGTCCCAGTATTTTCTCACCGGGTGAAAGCCAGGACTTTTTTGTTTTTAATTTCTTTGGGACATTTACGGGCTGGGTTTGAACATCAAATTGTTTTTCTTCCTGTATTTTTCGGGCTAAATTGCTCATAATTCCCCTCCTGTATATTTTCTCTATTCAATTAAAGCTTTTCTGCTATTCTCAGCTTTGCGGACCTTGCTCGATTATTATGTTCCAGCTCTTCCTCTGAAGGCAGAATCGGCTTTCTGTTAATTAGCTTTAAGATTGGCTTATATTCATCTGGAATAATCGGTAGCCCAGGAGGCAGATTTGGTGTTTCGCTGGCTTTTTTTAAGGCAGCTTTACAAATTCGGTCCTCCAGTGAGTGAAACGTAATTACGCTGATTCTTCCCTTGGGATTTAATATGTCAATAGCCTGGTTCAGAGAATCTTCAAATACCCCTAGTTCATCATTAACAGCTATTCTGATTGCCTGAAAAACACGCTTGGCGGGATGTCCGCCTTTTCGCCTGGCAGGTGCAGGAATGGCCTCTTTAATAATTTCTACCAGCTGACCTGTTGTTTCTATTGGAGAAACTTCCCTTGCCGCTTCTATTTTCCTCGCAATTTGCTTTGAGAATTTCTCTTCTCCATACCTGAAGAAGATCTTCACAAGTTCACTATATTCCCAGCTGTTTACCACATCATAAGCGGAAATATCAGCACCTGTATCCATTCTCATATCAAGCGGCGCATCATTATGATAACTGAATCCTCTTTCAGGTGTATCCAGCTGAGGTGAAGAAACACCAAGATCATATAAAACACCATCAACTTTAGAGACACCAAGGATTTCAAGCTCTTCCTGAAGATACTTAAAATTACTTTTGATAATCGTGATTCTGTCACCATATTCAGCCAGTTTTTCTTTCGCGTGTGCAATTGCTGTGTCATCCTGGTCAAATGCGTATAGCTTTCCTTTTTCTGACAGCTGGGAAAGAATTAACTTACTGTGGCCTGCTCCGCCCAGCGTACAATCGACATACACACCATCTGGATGGATGTTTAAGCCTTCTACTGTTTCTTTTAATAGTACTGTTGTATGTTCAAACATTGTTGAATAAATCCACCTTTCCAATCAGAGAAGCACAAGACGCATGTAAGCATCCGGAGCTAACCAAGTATCTTTGTTTCAAGGGAAATTATATTACTAAAACATTCCCATTATATATCAAACCCAATCATATTTTCCGCAATATCAGCAAAAGATTCCTCTGATTCTGCAAAATAATCTTCCCAAAGATTCTTGCTCCATATCTCGATTCGATTGGAAACGCCCAGCACTACACATTCTTTTTCCAACTTTGCATATTGCAGAAGCGGGGAAGCAATATTTATTCTTCCTTGCTTATCTATTTCACATTCAGTGGCACCTGAAAAGAAAAAACGGGTAAAAGCACGGGCATCTTTTTTAGTAAGTGGAAGGCCTTTTAATTTCTCTTCAAGCTGCCTCCACTCATCCATGGGGTAACCAAACAAACATTGATCAAGCCCGCGTGTCAAAACAAATGTTTCACCCAGGTTATCACGAAACTTGGATGGCACGATGAGTCGGCCTTTGTTATCAACGTTGTGATGGAACTCACCCATAAACATACCCACTGCACCCACTTTCTAACTCAAATGTACCACAATCCCCCACTTTCCTCCACATGTTTTTAATTATTCTACCACTACATTAAAAATCCTGCTTCCCATAAGGTATTCACGCATTTTCCGTTCGTCTTTTTATTACATTTTCTTTAAACTCTTTACTGTTTTTTCACAAGGTCTTTAAAGGGGGAAATTCCAGGTGATAAAGAGGTTTCATCTTCTTATTCATATAAAAAAGGACCTTATCCGAATGGAAAAGGTCCTAAGAATAATGGCGAATATTAAATTTTTATGACTTTGTGTGTCCCATCAAAATCAAACGATAAATGGAGTAATTCTTCAAGAAAATCTTTCCCATATTTATTAAGGTAATACAGAATATTCCACACTCTCTCCTGAGGAATGCCACCCGGTCTCAGGGAGTTTTCAGCTTTTTCATATTTTTTTATGACCACATCATATTTTTGCTGTATGGATTTCTGTATTTTATTCTCCATGAAATCTATCTGCTTTAATAAAAGCTCTTCATTTTTCTTCAACAGTGGAAGCATGGCACTGACATCTTTTAATGTAAGCTCTTCAATAAGCTCATAATTTTGTTTTAACTGCTCTTTTGTTTTACGGAACTGGTCTTCTATGCTTGCATTTTTAGTACTCTCTAAATAAACTTCCTTCACTTCTTCTGTTCCTGAAATGAGCACAGACTGTAAATCAAGACCTAATTCGTCTAAATCACTTTCTACAAACCGTTCTAAAAAAGTTATATTTAAACGTGGCATAATAGGAGGCATTTTCATCCCAAACCATTCAAATGCCAATTTCAGTTCTGCCCAATAAGCAATTTCGCCAGGCCCGGCTATAAAGCCAAGAACCGGAAACAGGCATTCCTGAGTGATCGGTCTTGTCACCACATTATTGCTAAGTCTTTCCGGATGAGTTTCCGCCATCTCCAGAAGTTCATTCATGGTAAATTCATGGAAGCATTCTTTACCCGTAAATACCTTTTTATCCTGATTGAATTCCAGAAGAATCCTTTCTTTATGCTTTTCATCATAATAGAACAGGTTGGCAGCATTATCACTTAAATCAATGGCATTTGGAAATCCCGAATTCTCCAGGTTTTGCTGCTGGCTTTTCACACGGTTTGTGATTTCTTTAAAGCCTTTAATCTGTTTGCCGAAAATACTGCTTTCAAGTTTGCGGAGCCTTTGGTCACCCGAATCAACCAGAAGAAGCCCTGTTTCTTTAAATAGATGCATGATAATGCCTGCAAAGAAATCCACATACGTTTGGGAGTGCATAATTATTTCTTCTAATTCCAAAAGGAGATTTTTTGTATGCTCCGTCTCTCCAAAAGTTTCAATGATGTCTTCCACCCATGCCCTGCACTTTTTACCGTTCAAAGGAACATTTGATACCATTTTCTTCTCTAGGACCTTTTCAGGATAAGTCATTTTTTCCAATTTATTATTCTTCTCGATGAAAATGTGATTTACTTCCTGATAGTCATGATCCTCGCCAGCAATCCAGAAAACAGGTACCACTGGAATACCCAGCTTACTTTCCTGCTGTTTTGCAAGATGAATGATTGAGATGATTTTATGTATAGTATAAAGTGGTCCCGTCAAAATCCCTGCCTGCTGCCCTCCGATAATCACAGCACTATTTTCTTGCTTAAGCTTATTTAGCGAGTCATGAACTGCCGAGGAAGAAGGAAAACGATCCATAAACTCTCCAATATAATGAGAAAGTTCTTCTCTCATAAACGAACGGCCCTTCAGTTCAGCTAACCTTGCTTTATAATCAGAATCCGAATTATAACGATAGTGGAAAAACTGCATAAGTTCTTCTGTTTGTGCAATATAATCTGTTGCAAACCGGTTTGTTGCCGGTAATGAGAGATTAAGAATCTCCATTAATGAACTTCCTTTCTCATAGCTGATCAATTTTGATTTTCATCTTATGAGTATAGCATTGTCTTAATTGAAAAGAAAAAAACTTTGCTTACCTAAATGCTTCAATTCTAAATGTGAACCATATTGTTTACTAAGGTATGAAAACAACGGAAGTTACCCTTTGAACAAGACCGATTAGCATCAAGATGATATAAGCAGTTAAATAAAGCAGAAAATTAAATCTCCAGAATCCTTTAAATAAAATACGCATATTAATTTCATGCTTAATTCTCCAATGAATGATAATAAAAATGACAGCTGTAATGAGCAGGGATAGAATAATCATCCAGAGAAAAGATTTGTCCCAGATAACAATTATTAAATAGTGAACCGACAATATAAATAAAAACGTGCTTACATCCAAGGCAATATGTACAGATTTTTTATGTTTTTTTGTAATTTGTTTGCTGATAATAAAAACAGCCAGATACCCGAGCAGCGGTATAGTCACCAGTGTTGCAATCAAGCTTGAGAACACAGTGTTCAACTTACTTCCCCCTCTCCCTGCCTTTAATCTGACAATAAAGACTTTCTGTATACGGAGCAGATATCTTCTTCATTTCAGCTTCCTTAAGGATATAGCCTAAAATAGCATCTATCTCGGTTTCCCTGCCTTCTTCAATATCCTTAAGCATGGAGGATCTGTTCATCGCTGTTTCCTCACAAATACTTTTCACGTGGCTTAAAGCAGCTGTCTTATCAGTGATATCTAATATGGCACTAACTTCGTCAAACAACTTTAAAAATAGCTGATAATAATATTTATTCGAAAGCAGTTCACCATTTCTAACACGGAGAACTGCAGTAAGAGGGTTGATCAGACTGTTGACGATTAATTTTTGAATTAGCATTTCCAGATGATCTCCGAGGAAGGTAAATGGAAAAAAGCAAGATACCGAAATGGATATTTCCCTCAAAAAATCCAATTCTCCCTTTAATGCTGCCACTTTTGTGACTCCTATCCCAGTATGCAGCACCGTATCAGCCTCCGTTTTTAAAGCACCATGCTCAACGCTGCCCACAAAAAGGTTATCAGCTTCCAGCATTTCTGCCCACTTCAAGTGCCCCATCCCATTTTGCAGAAATAAAAATGATCCGGATTTGCAAGCATTCATCCTCATTAAATCTTTTGTCAATTCAGGAATACTGTATTGCTTAACCGCAATGATTGTTAAATCCTCTTCTCCCTTCCATTCACTAAAATGGCATGCTTTAACGCGGGTATTGAAGAGGATTCCATTTCTCCCGATTGTAAGTCCATTTTTTCGAAGCATATTCAGCTGATTGCTGTTTCTCACATAGATAAGCACATCATGATTTTCATTTAAGTAATGGGCAAACAGAAGGCCGACAGCGCCTCCTCCGATAATAGCTATTTTCATAACAGACTCCACCATTTTTACTTTTTAAACATATTTTAACAAAATAAGATAAATTCATGGGTAAAATGGAATATATTTTTAACATGAAATCTAATAGTTAATTCTTAATTCCATTTTTCATCAGTTAAATCCTTTAAAAAAATCCCTTTTTCGAAAATCGAAAAAGGGATTTTTAATGATGAGTATTATACCGGATAAACTGGATGTTTCCGGACGCTAAATGTTAGTTCTTTAGTCTCATAAAGAGTATATCGGTTAATTAAAACATTTCTTAAATCTGAAGGTGCAACAATATCGTCAACAATCAATTCAGAGGCAAGCTTGTAGATATCGATTGTTTCTTTATATTCCTGCTGTTTTTCCTGAACATACTTAATCTTTTCTTTTGGATCTTCAATCGCATTGATTTTATTGGAATAAACAGCATTTACTGCTGCTTCAGGTCCCATTACTGCAATTTGTGCTGTTGGCAATGCTATGCAGCAATCAGGCTCAAATGCCGGACCAGCCATTGCATACAATCCGGCTCCATATGCCTTTCTTACAACAACGGAGATTTTCGGAACTGTTGCAGAACTCATGGCAGCAATAAGTTTGGCACCATGACGGATAATTCCGGCTCTTTCAACCTTCGTTCCGATCATGAATCCAGGCACATCCGCCAGGAATAACAGCGGGATATGGAAAGCATCACAAAGCTGAATAAACTTCGCTGCTTTATCCGCAGAATCCACAAATAAAACGCCGCCTTTAACCTTTGGCTGGTTGGCAATAATTCCTACAGGCCTTCCTCCTATTCGGGCAAGTCCGGTAATCAGTTCCGCAGCGAAAAGCTTCTTAATTTCAAAAAAGCTGTCTTCATCAATTAAGGAATCAATACATTCATACATGTCAAATGGGGCATTTTGATTTTTTGGGATGATTTCTTCAAGGGCACGGCCGGATTTTGGCATGACATTTTCCAGTCTCCCAGGTTTTTCTTTAAAGCTTGCCGGGAAATATGCCAAATACCTTCTTGCTGACTCAATAGCCTCTTCTTCACTATAAGCAAGGACATCTCCACATCCGCTGACAGAACAATGCATGCGGGCGCCGCCCATTTCTTCCAGGGTAACCTTCTCTCCGATAACCTTTTCTGCCATTCTTGGTGATCCAAGATACATTGAAGCATTTTGATCTACCATAATCACAATATCACAAAATGCAGGTATATAAGCCCCGCCGGCGGCAGATGGTCCAAAAAGGAGGCAAATCTGCGGTATCATGCCTGAAAGCTTTACCTGATTGTAAAAAATTCTTCCTGCTCCGCGTCTATTCGGAAACATTTCAAGCTGATCGGTAATACGGGCACCGGCAGAGTCAACCAGGTATAGAATTGGAACTTTCAACTTCTCGGCTGTCTCCTGAATACGGATGATCTTTTCAACCGTCCTAGCACCCCAGGAGCCGGCCTTTACCGTTGAGTCATTCGCCATTACGCAAACAGTCTGGCCGTTGACCTTTCCAACTGCAGTAACTACTCCATCTGCAGGAAGGTCATTTTCCTGGCAGTTCGCAAATTTTCCATCTTCCTCATAGAATCCGTCATCAAACAAAAGTTCAAGCCTTCTTCTGACAAAAAGTTTGTTTTGTGCTTCGTTTTTTTCATGATATTTTGGATGTCCGCCCGCTTCTATTACACGGCTTCTTTCCTGGAGCGTCTCAGTTAATGTCTTTGCAGTAGTCATTCCCATCCTCCTCTAACATATATTTCGATATTACAAAACCTGAATCGTAAAGAGTTAAACGGAGCATCCGGGCGCAGAAAACAGCCCGATACCTCACTGAATATCCATGTCCCTTCCTGCTTATTCAAATACGACCAGTACATCGCCTTCGTTCACAAAATCTCCTATACTTACCTTTACTTCGGCCACTTTTCCAGCAGCTTCGCTTTCAACTGGAATTTCCATTTTCATGGATTCAAGCATTAGTACTTCCTGTCCGGCACTAACCTCCTGACCCGCTTCGACCAACACATTTAATACAGTACCTGCCATTGATGATGTAATTTCTTTCATTGTTATTTCCTCCTTTTAGTTAACGGCAAAAGCCTTCTGGGTTAGATAGGATGTAGAATAATTTCCATTACGGAAATCTTCATCTTTTAAAATCTCTTTAAATAATGGGGCATTCGTTTTAATACCTTCAATTTTCAGTCCACCAAAGAACTGCAGTGCATTTTTGATTGCTTCATCCCTTGATTGTCCATAAATAATGCATTTAGCGATCATAGGGTCATAAAATGGGCTGACTGCCGTATTTGAAGAGTATCCGTAATCTACTCGTACTCCCGGGAAATCTGCCCATTCAAATTTTGACAATTTCCCAGGAGAAGGCATGAAGCTTACAGGATCCTCTGCATAAAGCCTAAATTCAATCGAATGGCCCTGCTGCTCTATTCTGTTCTGTTCAAGAGGAAGCTTCTCCCCTCTTGCTGCAAGGAGCTGCCATTCAACAAGATCAAGTCCGGTTACTTGTTCAGTTACGGGATGCTCAACCTGAAGTCTTGTATTCATTTCAAGAAAATAAAAATTCTCCTGTTCATCTACAATGAACTCAATAGTACCGGCATTTTTATAATCGACTGCTCTGGCAGCAGTCAAAGCTGTATCATACATTTTTTGCTTTGTTTGATCTGAAAGGAAAGGAGATGGTGATTCCTCCACTACCTTCTGATGTCTCCTCTGTATTGAGCAATCTCTTTCAAATAAGTGGACGATATTCCCATGATGGTCACCAAATACCTGTATTTCAACATGTCTGGCCTTTTCTATATACTTTTCTACAAAAACCTCATCAGACCCAAAATAAGCTTTGGCACGGGACTTGGTTGAGGCAAAGGACTTAGCGAGCGCTTGCTCATTTTCACAGCGCACCATACCAATTCCTCCGCCTCCACCACTTGCCTTCAGCATGACTGGGTAACCCATATCATCAGCAAGTCTGCATGCTTCCTCGAGGGTGGAGGTTCCTTCTCCGCTCCCCGGGACAATCGGCACTCCTGCTTCCTTCATGGTTTTGCGGGATACAATTTTATCCCCCATCAATTCAATCGTTTCCGGATCCGGTCCAATAAAAGCAATCCCTGCATCAATTACCGCTCTTGCAAAGCCGGCGTTTTCCGACAAAAAACCATATCCCGGATGAATTCCATCCACCTTTTCCCTTTTGGCAATTTCTAGAATTGCATCTGTTTTCAAATAAGATTTATTGACAGGCGGTTCACCAATACGGAAAGCATATGTAGCTTCTTTAACAAAAGGCAGGTCTTTATCTGCATCAGAATATATGGCAATAGTTTCAATTTCCATTTCACGGCAGGTTTTAATGATTCTTAAAGCAATTTCTCCCCTGTTGGCAATCAGAATTTTTTGCACAATCTGGCCCCTTTCTACTCGTATTAATCCTGCAATAATATATATTTCTACAATCTTCTGCTAATTTCCTTCTATTTTTGTAAACGCTTTCTGATTTTTATAAAAAAACTAAAAATATATTAAGTTTTCCATATGTGCAGAATTTTTTGTTTACTTGTTATATAATAATAGACAAAGAAGAAACCTTTCAACTATAAAGGAAGGTATTATAAAGCGTTTACATCCACAGAAGTCCTACACACCGATGGCTAAGGGGGAGATTTTATGAACTATAAGGTTGAAAAATTAAAGGTAAATTATAAAACTCTGGAAGAGTTTAAGAAATTTAAAGAATATGGATTGCAGGAGCTTTCCATGCTTGAAGACCTTGAAGCTAATATTATCGAAAACGACAGCGAATCTCCATTTTATGGTATTTACTTTGGAGATAAACTTGTTGCACGCATGAGCCTTTACCAGATTGAAGCAAGATTCGACCGCTATTTCGAACCTGCACAGGATTATTTAGAGCTATGGAAGCTTGAAGTTTTGCCTGATTATCAAAACAAAGGTTATGGGCAATCACTTGTAGAATTTGCAAAAGGATTTGGACTTCCTATCAAAACAAATCCGCGTGTGAAATCAAAGGCTTTCTGGGAGAAAATGGGATTCGAGCCAGTCCATTATGATATGGAACGCGACCTGGGAGAGAATCCGCTTGCCTGGTTCCCGACTGGTGTTAAGGAACAAACTCATTAAGCAGCTGACTTCTGCTATAAATGCATAGAAATAAGCGGACAATTTAAGTCCGCTTATTTTTATTTACAATCGTCTATTTCTCAACCTTTTCAGGCTTTATTTCTGGATTTACAGTAAATTTCAAGTTTTTGTGACGGCTTCCGTCCTTAAGCCCAACAAGCTTTCTTGCACTTTCCATAATCTCTACAAGTGCTTTGTAATCCTGTTCCAGAGTATTTAATTCTTTAATTAATTTCTCATTTTCCGCAGCCAGGTAATACATTTGCTTCTCCAGCTCCTGAATGCGTTTCAAAGCACCGGGATCTTCTGCAGATACAGGCTTCTGAGCTTTCTCATATAAAGATTTCAGAAAGCCGGCTAATTCATCAAACTCGATTTCCCTACTAATTGCCTGCACTGTGTTTTCGCTTTTATCCGCCTTTCCCTCAGGAACTGCATGATAATCCTTTTCACTTCCAGCAGCATGCGGGCTTTTCTTCATTTCTTTTCTCTGCTTTTTTGCCAATTCAATACCTGATTTATATTGTTTTCTTACATAAGAATTCCAGCGAAATCCGCAGGCAGCCGCTGTTCTGCTTAACTGTTTGCCAACTTCTTCAAATGCCTGCAGCTGAGTTCCTCCTTCACGTATATGACGGAGCACAACTTCTGCAAGAAGTAAATCTTCATCTTGAGACCAAGCATCCTGACGGGTTGAAGACATCAGTGTATCCCTCCTAGTGTTTTTCTTTATACATATGCCAATGCTAGAAAAGATAGACTGATATCATATTATAAAATGCAACTTTATTCATCCCCATAAAGAATACACTTATGACTTATTCAGAAAGCTGTCAACTTTGGCATGGTGTGCTTCTTCCTCCCATAAAACAGAACAGCGGCGGACTTCCTGGTCAATTCTCTCTTCTAAGCCTGCTTTCTCCCACTTATTTACAAGAAGATCTTTATAAGCTTCCAATACCTCACTCTCAAGTCTAAGCATTCTTTCCAGAAAACGCAGACATCCATCGGTTGAATCCCCCTGAAAGACTGAATGTACAAAACCTAATTCTTTTAATTCCTCTTCATTATATAACTTTGCTTCCATCAGCATTCTCATGGCATTGGCAGGAAGCATCTTTTCCATAATAATGGAACCGCCTCCCCAGCCGGTTGTTATGGCTAAAGTCCCCTGAACGAAACCTGCTTTTATTCCTGTTTTAGCAATTCTGTAATCACATGCAGCAGCCAGTTCACAGCCACCGCCGACAGCTGTTCCATTCAATATTGTAATAGTTGGTTTACGCAAGAATAGTAATTTTTTTAAAAGAGCAGCCATTCTGCTTAGCATTCCTAAAGCTTCATTTTCTGTCTTTAAACTGTGAAAGGAAGATAGGTCCCCTCCTGAGCAAAAAGCCTGGTCTCCCTCACCAGTAATCGCGAGCGCCTTAACTGATTTCTTGCCAGCCATATGTACTGCGATCTCCAGACCATCCATAACCTCATAGTTTACGGCATTTCTTTTTTCAGGTCTGTTAATCCTGAAAATTAACAGGCCATTCTCATATTCTTCAATTATGTAGGGTTTCATGGCTACCTCCAAAATTTTCGATTAAACTATTTTTAATATTAGCAAAAATAGGGATAGCTTTAAACTTATAATATATAAATCGATCCTTTAAAACGACAAAAGAGGCTGGGACAGAACTAAATTGTCCGTTGTTAAAGCCGAATGATTTCTATTTTAAAAAGTAATAAAAATAAAAAAAACGAACTATTACGAAACTCTAAATCAGAATTTCGAATAATAGTTCGTTTTTTTCTTTGGTCGAAATGCTTTTGTCCCAGCCCCTTTGTATCTAAAGGATTAGTCGTTAACTACTTCTTTTCCTTTGTAAGTTCCGCAAGCTTTGCAAACGCGGTGAGCAAGTTTCATTTCACCACAGTTTGGGCATTCTACCATACCAGGAACCTGTAATTTAAAATGGGTACGACGTTTTCTCTTCGCAGTTTTAGATGTTCTTCTAAAAGGTACAGCCATTCTTCCCACCTCCTTAAAGAGTATTAGAGGATGTCCATAGGAATTGGACAAACCCATTAAGAAAGTTATGAAGGCCAGAGCAAGCTGGTGTCTTCAAGTGCTTCTTGTTTTTCTTCCGTTATGAATCGGAAGAAGGATCATTCTGATCAAAAAATTGAGCAAGTCCGGCAAGACGAGGATCTACTTTATCCTGTTTATCCTGCTCATGAATGACCTCCCAATCCTTACCGGATTGCGGAGCTCCCTCTTCACTGCTGTCTTCGCAGAAAACTTGCATTGGGACTTCTAGTAAAAGGATCTCATGAAGGATCGGATTTAAATCAATCACATCCCCTTTTACCTGGTGAACTTCCTCTTCAGTCTCATAATCAGGACCTTTTAATAAGAAAGTTTCAGTTGTTTCAACATTAATTGGATAATTTACGTCAACTAAAGTACGAGAACAAGGCAGTATTAAATGACCCTTTATAGTTAAATGAAAAGTCACTTTGGCAGAATCTGTATCCGCACGGCCAGTCACATGCATTGGTGATGCACCGCGTATTTCCGGATTCAATTTCATGACCTCATCAGCATTGACAATTTCATCAATGGGAAAGTCCTTGCTTCGATATTTTTGTAACTGACTTAAAGTCCATTTCATACGAATCACCCCAAGGCAACAAAGGTAATTATAGCCTTCCTATAATTATTTGTCAATATTTTTTCTTTACACTATAATGTAGCTATTATCATACTATTGAAGGCTTCTTTAGTAAAAAGTTTTTTTGCGGATTCAGAGATTTTGGTTATTGGGTAATGCTCTCCCGCTTTTCTTATAATACTTTTTCCAATACATATCTTTTTAAACCTTTTTGAGGAGTATGTCAATATGAAAGCAACAGGTGTAATTGTAGAATATAATCCTTTTCATAATGGCCATGCCTTCCATTTGGAGCAGGCCAAAAATATTTCAGGTGCAGAAACCATAATTGCGGTCATGAGCGGAAACTTTCTGCAGCGAGGAGAACCTGCGTTAGTTTCAAAATGGAAACGGGCTGAAATGGCATTAAAGGCTGGTGCAGATATTATCTTTGAACTTCCTTACCAGTTTGCCGTGCAGCAGGCAGATATTTTCGCAAGCGGAGCCGTATCCATTCTCGATGCAGCCGGCTGCAGCAGCTTATGCTTCGGGAGTGAATCCGGCAATATGGAAAGCTTTCACCAGACGCTGTCATTTCTCGGAAATCATCAGACTGTCTACCAGGAAAAGCTCAGAGTACACCTGGATGCAGGAGTCAGCTATCCAAAAGCAGCATCCATGGCATTCCTTGACTTGAATCCTGAGGATGAATTGGTTGACCTTTCAAAACCGAATAACATTCTTGGTTTTCAATATCTAAATTCCGCCCGCAGGATCAATTCATCTATGCAGCTTTTTACAGTTGCAAGAAAAAGCGCTGGATATCATGATGAACAATTTTCTTCCGAATCTATTGCTAGTGCAACAAGCATAAGAAAAACACTTTTTAGCGAGAGTGGAGAAATCGAATCCATTCGCCAGTATGTTCCTGAAACTACATATCAGGGTTTACTTCAATATAAAAGAGAGTATGGTACGTTTCATCAATGGGAACAATATTGGCCCTTTTTAAAATTCCGCCTGATCCATCTACAGCCTGAACTGTTAAGATGCATTTATGAAATGGAAGAAGGCCTGGAGCATAGGTTTTTATCAGCAGCAGTTCAGGCAGAAAGCTTTCAGCAGTTCATGGAAAAGATTAAAACAAAGAGGTACACATGGACAAGACTTCAGCGGGCTTGTGTACACATCCTTACAAATACGGAAAAAACAGAGATGCCCAATAAACCATTAAAAGCGGAATATCTTCGTCTTTTAGGGATGTCCAGAAATGGCAGGAAGTATTTAAACATGCATAAGTCTGACTTAAAGCTTCCCCTGATATCAAGAATTTCATCGCATGCTGCACAACAGCTGCATCTGGATATTAAAGCCTCCCGAGTATATGCAATGGGCATTCAGGCTGCTGAGGACCGAAGTCTTCTGCAGCAGGAATTTAATCAGCCTCCTATTATCGTTGACTAAATCTGTTCTTCAGACTCTTCACTAAAAATAAAGAAGCCAGCAGCAATTCAATTGCCGCTGGCTTTTAGCTTCCGGTGCAATTCATTATTATTCCAGGTTTCTTAAATATTCCACTGCATCATCAAAAGTATCCACCGGAACGATTTTCATATCGGTCTTAATATCTCTGGCTGTTGCAGCAGCTGCATTGTAATTGGAGTCTTCTGCACCATTTTCATTAGGCGCAAGGAAAATTTCTGCTCCCGCCTTGTCTGCTGCTACGATTTTCTGCTCGATCCCGCCAATTCTTCCGACTGTCCCTTCGGAATTGATTGTTCCGGTACCGGCTATTTTATAGCCTCCCGTCAAATCTTCTTTTATTAGCTGATTGTAAATTTCAAGAGAAAACATCAGTCCGGCGGAAGGGCCGCCAATTGCTTCACTGTCAATATTCACAGCCGGTTCCACCTTTATTTCTTTGTCGTCAACAAGAGTGATCCCCACGCCAGGCTTTCCTGTTTCCTCAAGTGTTTTTAAAGGAATCGAGGTTTCGATCGTTTTATCTTGCCGTTCAAAAGTTAGCGTAATTTTACTGCCCTCCTGCTTATTGGAGACAGCACTGATAAATTCCTCAGAAGATTCGAATTCCCTGCCGTCCACTTTAAAGATGCGGTCACCTGCCTGAAGTTTTCCGTCAGCAGGCATATCAGGCCGTACATTTAGGACATATACGCCATTATAAAGATAGTGAATGGGCAGGCCGGCTTTTTTATAGGCCGTTTCAATAGCAGCCAGTTTGGAAGTTGCCATCATATGAAGCTGCCTTACATTATACTCTTCATCTGTTTCATTCTCAGCCCGTATTTCTTCCACAGGATACAATTCCTGATACTTGCTGAATTTGGCAGCCATATATGCATATATATTCGCCCGGCCCATTCTTACGGTAGTCAGCATGAAGCTTCCTTGTTCTTCATAACCGTTTTCCACCTCAATAATCGGTTCAAGTTCTTTTGCCATACCTGGCTTTGATACATAATAAGGCAGATAATAAAACGAACTGGCCACCAGGATAACTGCCAAAATTAAGAAGGAACGGGTATAAAATTTGCTTCTCATGAATCAGGATGCTCCTTCCATTTAGTTATGTAATGATGAATACTGTCAATATGCTTTTTTGCTTCTTCTTCGCCAATTTTGATGATTTCTTCAATATTTGTAAATGCGCGGGAGCTATACATTTCCACCCTGGGTCTAATCATAAAATCAGAAGCAATTTCCCGGTGACTGACAAGCTCCATCTGCATGATATCCAGACTTTGCATGATTACGTCGTAGATTGAAGTGATTTCCGCATGTGCCTTAACATGTGAAACATCGATAGCGATAACGATATCAGCTCCCATTTCTTTAACAACTGACACAGGAACCCTGTCCACTACCCCTCCGTCCACTAGAAGTCGGCCATTTAATTTTTCAGGAACAAATATACCCGGGATGGATATGCTTGCCCGCACAGCATCAGAAATAGGGCCGCTTTTAAAAATAATTTTTTCACCAGTCATTAAATCTGTTGCGACCACATTAACAGGAATATCGAGGTCCTCGAGGTTTTTTCCATGAGTGAATATGCGGATCAGTTCCTTTACTCGTTTCCCAGCCACAAAGCCCATTTTGGGAACTGTAAAATCTAAATAATACTTTCTTTTAAATGCTTTGGAAAGCTTATATAACCGATCAACATCCAGCCCCGCCCCATAAAAGCAGCCAACCATGGCACCCATGCTGCTGCCGGCAATATAATCAATCGGTATCCCGGCTTCCTTCATGACCTTAATCGCACCCAGGTGGGCGAATCCCCGAGCTCCTCCCGAACCAAGTGCCAAACCTATTTTCGGACGCCGCAAAAGACTCCCCCCTTATATGCCACTGGCTGATTCGTACTTAAAGTTATTCTATTCTTTTTATTTCCAAAAGAAGCATACACTAAAAATTTTCAGCTAAAAATTCACCTATGCCTGTACTTAATTCTATGGTCTATTTTAAAGTTCTATGAGTATATTGAGTTATATGGGGACAAGACTTAACAGCACAACCTTTATCACTGCATACCTTTGTTCCGGATCAAACAAACAAAAAGGCACGAGAAAAATATAGATGCAAATGCTTCTTTATTTTACCATTGTTTAAATTCATTTCACAGTCAGTACAACTTGAGGGAGGCTTGTCCGTGTTTCGTTCCAAATTAAAAACGGTTACTCTTGCACTATCTGTAACCTTAATGGCCATCTCATTAATTTCATTTCCCCAAGAATCGGTTGATGCATCCATCAGGGGTTTGGATATGTGGTGGGAAATTGTCTTCCCTTCATTGCTGCCTTTCTTTATAGTTTCAGAAATGCTGATCGGCTTTGGTGTAGTTAAATTCATTGGAGTACTTCTTGAACCTTTGATGAGGCCTCTTTTCAGAGTTCCTGGAGTTGGCGGGTTTGTCTGGGCAATGGGGATGGCTTCAGGCTATCCGGCAGGAGCAAAACTGACCGCAAGGCTGCGGCAAGAGGGACAGCTCTCTAAAACAGAAGCAGAGCGCCTAGTTTCCTTTACTAATTGTTCAAATCCTTTGTTTATATTCGGTGCCGTATCGGTTGGTTTTTTTAATAACGCTAAGCTTGGTGTAATATTGGCCCTGGCACATTATCTAGGCAATATTACCGTCGGTTTATTAATGAGGTTCTATGGGAAAGGGTCCCAGCAAACTTCACATGATGGAAGGAAGTCAAATCCATCACTGCGGGCAGCCTTATCAGCTCTTCATCGGACAAGAATAAAGGATAACCGTCCGATTGGAAAGCTTCTCGGAGATGCAGTCATGTCATCCATCCAGACACTTTTGATGATTGGCGGATTTATCATTTTATTCTCAGTGATTAACAAACTCCTATTTCACATTGGAATCACGGCATTCCTTGCAAAAGGCATAGAAGCTGTGTTGTCTATATTCAGCCTGCCACCTGAATTAAGCATCCCGTTCATCTCAGGTTTGTTTGAAATAACACTTGGCAGCCAGATGACAAGCCAGGTTCAGCAGGCAACATTAATGCATCAGGTCATCATTGTCAGTTTTATACTCGCTTTCAGCGGATTCAGCGTACAGGCTCAAGTGGCGAGCATCCTGGCACAAACTGATATTAACTTCAAGCCTTTCTTTTTCGCAAGAATTGTTCATGGCTTTGCCGCTTCATTTTATGCATTCATTCTTTGGCAGCCAATTTATGAACACTATTACAATACAGAACAGCCGTCCAATGCCATTCCGGTCGGTCTTTTTGAAAAATACTCGTTGCTCGGTAAATTAATGGAAGGATTCATCTCATCCGGTCCGATTATAACTATACTTGCACTTTCAGTTTATACATTAATGCTCGCCAGGCGGTTGGATAGGAATTAACAGCAAAACGGGTACCTATCAGGCACCCGTTATATTAAACCCCATACAGTCAGCAGGTAAGGATAACTCCGCTGATTTATTATTGGAACTTGTCTTTCAGAGCTTGTTCTACAATGTCAGGAACTAGTTCAGATATATCCCCGCTATATTTTGCTACTTCTTTCACAATGCTTGAGCTTAAAAACGAATATTGATTGTTCGTCATAATAAAAAAGGTTTCCACTTCATCATTTAAGACCCTGTTCATGGATGTGATCTGCATTTCATATTCAAAATCAGAAACTGCACGAAGGCCCCGAATAACTGCATTTGCATTTACAGATTTTGCATAATCCATCAACAGCCCCTGAAAAGAGTCAACTTTTACATTATTAAGATCCTTCGTAACTTCTTTTATCAGATGAATCCTTTCTTCAACATTAAAAAGAGGGTTTTTTGAAGAATTATTCAACACAACCACATAAACCTGTTCAAATACCTTTGCCGCTCTCTTAATAATATCCAGATGACCATAAGTAATTGGATCAAAGCTGCCTGGACAAACCGCGATGCCTCCCATTGTTATCCCCCTGTCACATTCTTGTTATGTATATTTTCCATTAGCTCTCTAAGTATGTATTATTCAGCCCGACTGTAGATAGAGATAGAAATTACCCCGTAATTTTCATGCTTCTTTTGAACCAGTCCACCAACATTTTCAGGGAGCTCCACATCTGATCCATGTTCGCATAAAATTGTTCCATGATCCGAAAGAAGGTTATTCTCATCAATGACCTTAAGAAGGTTATGAAGCTGCTGTTTTCGGTATGGCGGATCGAGAAATATATAATCAAAAGTCAAATCTCTTTTTAGAATTGCCTTGAGTGCACGATCCGCATCATTTCGATATATTTCTGCCTTTTCTTCAAAATCACAATTTCGAATATTTTCATGGATGGTCTGAATGGCCTTTCCGTCCCTATCCACAAAAATAACCTTGTCAGCTCCTCTGCTCAGAGCTTCAATGCCAAGGCCTCCGCTGCCCGCAAATAGATCAAGCCCCTGGCCACCGTTAAAATAAGGCCCAATTATATTAAAAATAGCTTCTTTTACTTTATCAGTAGTCGGACGGGTTGAGCTGCCCGGAACAGCTTTTAATAACTTTCCTTTCCTAGTTCCCGATACCACTCGCATACGATCACCACTAACCTGCAATATTCAATTTTCCACACTTTCGAAATGAAAAACTGTTTTTTTCTATCCTATCCTACCATATCTTACAATTTGTAGCCAACCGGCAAATTGTAAGCGAAATTATCAGCAGGAAAAAAATATAACAGTATGTGTATATCCATAATGATTGTGGAAATAATGTAATTAACAGCATCTATTTAAGGATGTTGTTGCCAACCGCGGAGAAGACTTACGTTTCCCCATAAGTTCTTCCTCCGGTTTCTCCTCTCCCTTTGCCTTCTATCCTGAAAAGGATATAGAAGGACCCTGCAGTTAACTGCAGGGCTTTTTATTTTGTTTTGTAAAATTCTGTCATGGGGTCAGAAGAATCCCGCTTTCTCTTTCTTCAGCAGTCACTCCAAAAAGTGCTTTAAACCATTGGATTTCCATCCATATTGTTCCGTTTTGCCTGGTAAATGGATCCATAAGCAATCCATAATCTTCTTCATTATAGATAAAAATATTTTTATTCAAATAAAACCGATAACTGTTCTTCCCTTTTGACACAAGCATCGTTTCCTCACCAGAAAGGACCTTTACTTCATATCCTAATGCCTGCATAGCGGCTGTAAATGGAAGAAAAACCTTCTCATCCTTATATACTAAATGAATGCTCTCCTTCTCATCACCAGACACCCATAGCTTTTTTTCTTCCTGAAAGTACAGCGGGACAAGCGGTGATTTGTTTTTGATATTCATCGTGAAAAATTGTGTATGAATACCTTTAACATTACCTAAAAGCTTGTCCAGCTTCTCTGCATCCAGAGAATCCGACTGGAATACATTAATAAGATAATTTTTTAGCTCATTTTCGGTCAGCTCTCCCTGCAATTCCTTCAAGACTATACTGCCTTTCTTTGAGCCGGGTTTTAAATCCATTAATCCTGATGTCAATGCATCAGTAATCCAGTCTGGAGATCCATCTGCAAATTTTCTCTGAAGCTGAAAAGCTATGAGCTTTCTTTCCAGCTGGTCGGCCATAACTTGTGGAGATGTAATCAGGATATGCTCATCCATATATTCTGGAAAGCGATCGGTAAGGATAACCGACATAAATGGAAAATTTCCGATGTTATTCAGTTTATTAAAATCCAAGCTGGCTGCCAGAATATCGGCTGTGTATGCATCTGTATTGTTTATAGCCTTCTTCAAAAGCGGTTCCTCTTGCCAATAAAGTGAGGGGACGTTTCCGTAGCCCTCGAAATAATAATAATCGATATGATCTAGTTTCTTCTGTGTATTAAGTCTAATCCCCGCTGCCCATGTTCCCTCTCTTTTGAAAGAGTCTGAAATTGATATGGACAAGCCCTCAGCCTTTATTCCGGGGATTTTAACAAACCAATCAGTTAACAGGAATGCTTTTTTCTTTTCATTAATCGGTACAGTATACTCAAATATCATCTTATCATCTGCGGAAAAAAATGTATAAGGACTTTCGTCTGCTGAATCACAGATTTTTCCGGTTCCAGTTTTGCAGTTCCATTTAAATAGAGTGTCGGGAATATCCAGCCTATACTCTTTTCGGGCCTCAAGCCCGTATAACTTTTGAGAGATTTTTAGTTCTTTCTGATGCGTTTCGACTGTGATTTCCTGTGTAATCGCCTCGGAACTGTTCATGGCAATCGCACGCTCGGAATAAGTGTGCCACTGCCACAGTACCATACCTGAAATAATTCCAGACAAAAGTAAAAAAATTAATAAAGATGCCTTCCACATTGCTTTGCCCTCTTAGTCCTTTTTCTTTTAACCTAACAATACCAAAGGGAAGGTCATCAGTCACATTAATTTTTATATATTTTATGATTTTTTTCCATTCTATTTATATACTTAAAATGATAAAGTATGGATGGACAAATAGCATTTAATATGTGAATTCGATGAGTCTTAAGGAGGTTCTAATTTTGATACAGCGTTTTATAGAAATTGGCGAGGGATACTCAGATATTTATGAATTAATTGAAATTGCGCGGGCAAACAATCATCGCTTGTCCCACATGGCTGCATTCCATACGAACGTCAATAATAGAGAAATGACATCCCTGGCAGTTATATTAAAGCCGACTGACCCGGGAGAATTTCAGCCATTATATATTTGCCGTGAAGGGATCCCGAATCCAAACTCAGTGCCGAATAAAAGGTATGATTTATTCGAGAATGCTGCGAAAGAGCTGAATAAAGAAATTATTCAGCTGATAGTAAAGCCCTCAGCTATTTTTAATGAAAAGGAATTATATTATCAATATTTGATAGGGATATTAAGACTTAATCATTTTATTGCACCGCTGCATTAAATGAGAAATAGGCATGAGCTTTTGCTCACGCCTCAGTTTGTAGACAAAAGGGGTTCGGAATAGTCTCTTTCCGGACCTCTTTTTTGAATTTTATTGGCTTTGAAGCATTTTCAGATGATGATAGACCTCTCCGAGGTCATCTTCTAGGCCATTTCTGGACCTTGCCAAGTCCAGTTGGCCATTTTTTTCAAATTC
>NZ_JAMBOJ010000210.1 GCF_023715565.1 Cytobacillus firmus
TCCACTCTGGAGGGAACGAAGTTTCAACTACAGGGCTTTTACCTTCTTTGGCCGGCCTTTCCAGACCTGTTCATTTACCTCGTTCCTTTGTAACTCCGTATAGAGTGTCCTACAACCCCAGGAGGCAGCCTCCTGGTTTGGGCTAATCCCGTTTCGCTCGCCGCTACTCAGGGAATCGCGTTTGCTTTCTCTTCCTCCGGGTACTTAGATGTTTCAGT
>NZ_JAMBOJ010000211.1 GCF_023715565.1 Cytobacillus firmus
GCGCTGAGAAGCTTAACTTCCGTGTTCGGTATGGGAACGGGTGTGACCTTCTCGCTATCGCCACCGGACTATTTGGTTTGAAGAAACTTCGTTCCCTCAAAACTAGATAATGTATGAAGAAGAATTTTGCCGAGTAATTACCAATGACTTGTCTAGCTTCGGCTCCTAACTTCTCGGCCGTTTCGATCCGTCCCTCCAAATCCCAA
>NZ_JAMBOJ010000212.1 GCF_023715565.1 Cytobacillus firmus
GCTCCGGTGCTCGTTCAGTCGCTTCCTTGATCTTCTTGCTTCTCATTACCCTCAGGTTTGTGCTCTTACTTCGTTTTATAACAAAAATAAGAGAAAAACTAAGATGGCGATTACTCGGTTATTGCTTCTTCATAACATTATCTAGTTTTCAAAGAACGAATAACTTGAGAGATTGAACTCTCAAAACTGAACGAACAAAAACGTCA
>NZ_JAMBOJ010000022.1 GCF_023715565.1 Cytobacillus firmus
AATTCTTCTTCATACATTATCTAGTTTTGAGGGAACGAAGTTTCTTCAAACCAAATAGTCCGGTGGCGATAGCGAGAAGGTCACACCCGTTCCCATACCGAACACGGAAGTTAAGCTTCTCAGCGCCAATGGTAGTTGGGGGCTGTCCCCCTGTGAGAGTAGGACGCTGCCGGGCATATGAAAGAGCACCTGATGGGTGCTCTTTTTTGTGTGTAATGATAGGTGTCTGATTCAAATGGACTCTTTTTTATATATGAAAAGTGCAGTTTTGCGTCACTTCGATCGACAAATGCGTCACTGTTTCTGAATATGCGTCACTTCGGCACAGATATGCATCACTTTCACGCTATATGCGCCAGAATCAAATTATATGCGCCATTCCCTATCTTTATAGTCATTTTCGTTTTCTGCAACGCAGGATTGTGCTAAATGTAAGATAAACTCCCAAACCTGCTAGATAAATCATAAAGCATGTTAGATAAATTCATAAACCTGCAAGATAAAACCCCAAGCATGTTAGATAAACTCCAAAACCTGCCAGATAAAACGTTTGATCCTCCCCCCCCCAGACAAGACCCATTAAAAGATAAACAGTTTCATCCCACTCAAAAAAGGATAACCTATACATAAAGAATCAATTTTGGAAAAAAGGTTATCAAAAGCCAATTTCTTTTGTACAATAGTGACTTAATGGGGAGAGGACACTCATTTGCCTCTAAGTTCCCCTATGAAGGAGGACTTGCATTGTTGGAAAACAGCTTTATTATGGTCGCTATTATTTTGATTATTAATATCGTATATGTATCGTTTTTTACCATTAGAATGATTCTGACGCTTAAGGGACAGCGTTACCTGGCAGCTTTTTTAAGCACCATCGAAGTTGTTATCTATGTCATTGGACTGGGGCTGGTTCTGGATAACCTGAATGAAATTCAAAATCTGATAGCTTATGCAGTCGGTTATGGAATCGGCGTTATTGTCGGCATGAAAATTGAAGAGAAGCTGGCTCTTGGCTATATTACCGTAAATGTAATTACAAAGGAATATGATAGAGACCTGCCAAAAGCTTTAAGAGAAAAAGGGTATGGCGTAACCAACTGGGCTGCCAATGGTCTTGAAGGCGATCGAATGGCTCTGCAGATCCTGACACCGAGAAAATATGAGCTTAAGCTTTATCAGACGATAAAAGAGCTGGATTCAAAAGCCTTCATTATCGCTTATGAGCCAAAAACGATTCATGGCGGCTTCTGGGTAAAATCAGTTAAGAGAGGAAAGTTGTCTCAATGAGCAAAGGCAAGAATAAAATGTCATTCGAAGTCCAGGAAAATGAAACGATTGACCAATGCCTGGAAAGAGTCCAAAAGGCTGGATATATACCTGTCAGAAGGACTGAGAAGCCTATTTTTAAAGAAGTTAAGACAGGCAGTAAAGTCGATTATGAACCGGCCGGCAGGCAGATTGTTTTTGAGGCAAAACGAATAGAAGGTTAAAACACGAACAATAATTGTCTGACTTTTAATATTGTTCGATTTTCCAATTGACAGAATATCAAGTATGTTGTTAATATGGTGGTAGTAAATAAAACGTGAATAAACCCCTCGTATAATAATGGGAATAGGGCCCATAAGTTTCTACCTGGCAACCGTAAATTGCCGGACTATGAGGGAAAGCTGATATGCCCGGCATGCAGAAGGAATGGTCCCTGCCGTTTGCAGGTTTCTTCCTTATGGTTCTTTTTAGCCCGGACAGATTACTTTCTCTCATATAAGAGAAGGGTCTGTGCGGGTTTTTTATATTGGATGATGATTTGGAGGAGAAGGAATGAGCGTACAAGCAGCAGTCATTATGGGAAGCAAGTCAGATTGGGAGACAATGAAGCACGCTTGCGGAATTCTGGAAGAGCTTGAAATCCCGTTTGAAAAGAAAGTTGTTTCGGCCCATCGGACTCCAGATCTTATGTTTGAATATGCTGAACAGGCAAGGGACAGAGGCATTAAGGTTATTATTGCCGGTGCAGGCGGAGCGGCACACCTGCCTGGAATGGTAGCTGCGAAAACGACACTTCCTGTCATTGGAGTACCTGTGCAGTCAAAAGCTCTAAACGGACTGGATTCGTTGCTTTCCATTGTTCAGATGCCCGGCGGAGTTCCGGTTGCAACTGTTGCGATTGGAATAGCCGGAGCAACTAACGCCGGATTGCTGGCAGCACAAATCCTTGGCGCTTTTGATACAGCCATTGCAGAACGTCTTCAGTTAAAAAGAGTTAGAACAAAACAGGAAGTAATGGAAAGCAGTGATGAACTTGTCTAATACAACCATTTTACCTGGACAAACAATTGGAATTATTGGCGGGGGACAGCTTGGCAGAATGATGGCCCTGGCAGCTAAAGCAAATGGCTTCAGGATTGCCGTTTTGGATCCTGCAGAAGATTCTCCTTGCGGCCAGATTGCGGATGTTAAAATCCTTGGCGAATACGGACATTTAGATTCTATAAGAGAGCTGGCGAAAGTAAGTGATGTTGTCACTTATGAGTTTGAAAATATCAGTGCGGATGCTCTTGACTGGCTATGTGCAAATGCATACGTCCCACAGGGGAGCACGGTGCTGGAAATTACTCAGGACCGGACAAAAGAAAAAGCAGCCATCCAAAAAGCAGGCTGCGAGGTAGCGCCATATGCGATCATTACGACTGAAAAAGACATTTATGATAATATAGAAAAGCTTGGCTATCCAGCCGTATTAAAGACTTCCAGAGGTGGATATGACGGAAAAGGGCAAGTTGTGATCAAGAGCGGGCAGGATATTAAGAAAGCTGCACAGCTCCTTGAGAATGGCGAGTGTGTCCTTGAAAAGTGGATCACTTTCGAAAAGGAAATATCGGTTATTATCTGCCGGAATATTTCGGGTGAAAAAGCGGTATTCCCAGTCGGTGAAAATGTCCATAAAGAAAACATTCTGCACCAGACCATTGTGCCGGCCATGATCACAGCTGATGCTGAGGAACGGGCAGTAAAGGCAGCAAATCGGCTGGCTGAAGCTTTAAACCTTGTTGGTACATTGGCTGTCGAAATGTTCCTGACAAAGGACGGACAGATTTACATTAACGAGCTTGCACCCCGTCCGCATAACTCAGGCCATTATTCGATTGAAGCCTGTGAGACCTCCCAGTTTGAACAGCACATCCGCGCTGTATGCAATTGGCCGCTTGGCAGCACGGAGCTATTAAAACCTGCTGTTATGGTAAACATACTAGGAGAGCACCAGGAGATTTTAATAAAGAAAATCCCTGACTTGGATGATTGGAAAATTCACTTGTACGGAAAAAAGGATGCCAAATATAAACGCAAGATGGGACATGTGACGCTTTTGCGAAACTCAGCCGAAGAGGCACTTAAAGAAGTAGAAAAAAGCGGCATTTGGACCCCTGTAAAGGAAAAGATCGGAGGATAAAACATGATTGAACGTTATACAAGACCGGAAATGGGAGCTATCTGGACAGAAGAGAACCGCTTTAAGGCTTGGCTTGAGGTGGAAATTCTCGCCTGTGAAGCCTGGGCGGAATTAGGAGATATTCCGAAAGAAGATGTTCAGAAAATCCGTGAGAATGCTTCTTTTAACATTGATCGCATTAAAGAAATCGAAGAGGAAACACGCCATGATGTTGTCGCTTTTACTCGTGCGGTATCTGAAACGCTTGGCGAAGAGCGCAAATGGGTTCATTACGGGCTTACCTCTACAGATGTCGTTGACACGGCGCTTTCTTACGTAATTAAACAGGCGAATGATATTCTTCTAAAAGACATCGAACGCTTTGTGGAAATCCTGAAAAACAAAGCACAAGAGCACAAGCATACAGTGATGATGGGCCGTACGCACGGGGTGCATGCTGAGCCAACTACTTTCGGTTTAAAGCTTGCATTATGGTATGAAGAAATGAAGCGTAACCTTGAGCGCTTTAAAGAAGCAGCGGCTGGTGTAGAGTTCGGTAAAATCTCTGGTGCCGTTGGAACATATGCAAACATCGATCCGTTCGTTGAAAAATATGTGTGTGAAAAGCTTGGCATTGAGCCTGCGCCAATTTCAACACAAACACTTCAGCGTGACCGTCATGCACATTATATGGGTGCACTTGCACTTGTGGCCACTTCAATCGAGAAATTTGCGACTGAAATCCGCGGCCTGCAAAAAAGTGAAACGCGTGAAGTGGAAGAGTTTTTCGCGAAAGGTCAAAAGGGATCTTCAGCTATGCCGCATAAACGCAACCCAATTGGTTCCGAGAATATGACGGGAATGGCAAGAGTGATCCGCGGTTATATGATGACTGCTTATGAAAATGTGGCATTATGGCATGAGCGCGATATTTCCCACTCTTCTGCTGAAAGAATCATCCTGCCTGATGCAACGATTGCGCTGAACTATATGCTGAATCGTTTTGGAAACATTGTTAAGAACTTAACCGTATTCCCTGAAAACATGAAGCGCAATATGGACCGTACACTAGGGCTTATTTACTCTCAGCGTGTTCTTTTGGCCCTGATTGACAAGGGCATGACTCGTGAAGAGGCGTATGACACTGTCCAGCCGCGCGCCATGGAGGCATGGGAAAAGCAGGTGCAGTTCCGCAGCCTGATCGAGCAGGACGAGACGATTACATCAAAGCTATCAGAAGCAGAAATAGATGACTGCTTTGACTATAACTACCACATCAAACATGTGGACACTATTTTTGACCGTCTGGGTTTATAAAAAATAAAGAGGTAAAGAGCAGTCTTTACCTCTTTGCCATCATAAAAATTCCCAATCTTCAAAAAATAAAGGAGGCTCTCCGCATTGGAAAAAGGAGTATTGTTATACGAAGGCAAAGCCAAAAAGGTATATCAGACAAACGATGAAAATATTGTCTGGATTGAATATAAAGATTCTGCAACAGCCTTTAATGGAGAGAAAAAAGCGAGCATCAGCGGCAAGGGCCGTCTGAATAACGAGATTACAAGTCTGCTATTTTCAAAGCTTCATGAGCTGGGGATTGATTCTCATTTTATTAAAAAGCTTTCGGAGACAGAACAGCTTGTTAAAAAAGTGGATATCATTCCGCTCGAAACAGTAGTCCGTAATATTGCGGCGGGGAGCTTTTCTAAGAGACTGGGAGTTAAAGAAGGAAAAGAATTATCAAGACCGATTGTTGAGTTCTACTACAAAGATGATGAGCTTGGTGATCCGCTGCTGACAGAAGATCATATTGAAGTTCTTCAGCTTGCTGATAAGCAGGAAGTTGCTCTATTACAAGAAAAGGCACTACAGGTTAATGGAATTTTAAGATGTTTTTTCAAAGACCTCGACATTAAATTAGTAGATTTCAAGCTGGAGTTTGGTAAAGATGAATCTGGCCAGATTCTGCTGGCAGACGAAATCTCGCCCGACACATGCAGGCTATGGGATATGAAGACGAATGAAAAGCTGGATAAAGATGTTTTCCGCAGAGACCTTGGAAATTTAACAGATGCATATGAAAATATTTTAGCGCGACTGGGAGGCCAAACCGTATGTACAAAGTAAAAGTTTTCGTCACATTAAGAGAAAGTGTTCTAGATCCTCAGGGAACCGTTGTAAAAAACTCTCTTCATTCCATGAACTACAGCGAAGTGTCTGATGTGCGCATTGGAAAATACATGGAACTGACAGTGGAAAAAAGCGACCGTCCAGTTGAAGAGGCAGTGAAGGAAATGTGTGAGCGCTTATTGGCTAATGTTGTGATTGAAGATTACCGCTTTGAAATTGAGGAGGCTGTTACCCAGTGAAGTTCGCAGTGATCGTTTTTCCAGGGTCCAATTGTGACATCGATATGTACCATGCAGTAAAGGATGAGCTCGGAGCGGAAGCAGAATATGTCTGGCATGACGCGGAAAGCTTGGACACATATGACGGAATTCTTCTTCCTGGCGGTTTCTCTTACGGTGATTACCTTCGTTCGGGTGCTGTCGCACGCTTCAGCAATGTCATGAAAGAAGTTGTGAAAGCGGCTGAGGCAGGTAAGCCGGTTCTCGGTGTTTGCAACGGGTTTCAAATTCTGCTTGAAGCAGGTCTTCTGCCTGGAGCAATGAGAAGAAACGACAGTCTGAAATTCATTTGCCGCACGGTCGAATTAAAGGTTGAAAACAATGAAACTATTTTTTCATCCTCATACGAAAAAGGCGAGGTAATTAATATTCCAATCGCCCATGGCGAAGGTAACTATTATTGTGATGAAGCAACTCTAGAAACTTTAAAGGCAAATAATCAGATTGTCTTTACTTATAATGAAACAAATCCAAATGGCAGCTTGGAAAACATTGCAGGCATTGTCAATAAAAAGGGAAATGTGCTCGGTATGATGCCGCACCCTGAAAGAGCTGTTGATGAGCTTTTAGGGGGAGCAGATGGCCTGAAACTTTTTCAATCAATCGTAAAACAATGGAGGGAAGCACATGTCGTTAATGCTTGAGCCAAGTCCGGAACAGTTAAAGGCACAGAAGGTATACAAAGAAATGGGTTTGTCTGATGACGAATTTGCGATGATTGAAAAGATTATCGGGCGTTTGCCAAATTACACAGAAATCGGTTTGTTTTCGGTTATGTGGTCAGA
This sequence comes from Cytobacillus firmus, assembly GCF_023715565.1. Classification (GTDB taxonomy): domain Bacteria; phylum Bacillota; class Bacilli; order Bacillales; family Cytobacillaceae; genus Cytobacillus; species Cytobacillus firmus_C. The sequence continues at coordinate 6,624 of NZ_JAMBOJ010000022.1, forward strand.
GCATTGCAGCTACAAAAACTCAAAGCCCGTGTTAAGCAAGTTCCCGACAACAGGAGAGAAAGTCCTTCAGGGGCCAGGGGAAGGAGCTGGAATTGTTGATATCGGTGACGGGCAAGCAGTTGTGTTTAAAATCGAAAGCCATAATCATCCGTCTGCAATTGAGCCTTACCAGGGGGCAGCAACAGGTGTTGGCGGAATTATCCGCGATGTATTTTCAATGGGCGCAAGACCGGTCGCGCTCCTCAACTCTTTACGCTTTGGAGAATTGGATTCTCCTCGTGTACGGTACCTTTTTAAAGAAGTAGTCGCAGGCATTGCGGGCTATGGAAACTGTATCGGCATTCCGACAGTCGGGGGAGAAGTGCAGTTTGATTCTTCCTATGAAGGAAATCCGCTTGTAAACGCGATGTGTGTCGGCTTAATCGACCACAAAGACATTAAAAAAGGCCAGGCCCATGGAGTAGGCAACACTGTTATGTATGTGGGCGCGAAAACTGGACGTGACGGTATCCATGGTGCTACTTTTGCATCTGAAGAGTTAACAGATCAATCAGAATCAAAGCGTCCTGCTGTACAGGTTGGCGATCCATTTATGGAAAAGCTACTGCTTGAAGCATGTCTTGAACTTGTTCAGTCTGATGCACTCGTCGGCATTCAGGATATGGGAGCTGCAGGTCTGACAAGCTCTTCTGCTGAAATGGCCAGCAAAGCGGGATCCGGAATTGAAATGAACCTTGACCTTGTTCCTCAAAGGGAAACGGGCATGACTGCATATGAAATGATGCTTTCCGAGTCTCAGGAGAGAATGCTGATTGTCGTGAAAAAAGGACGCGAACAGGAGATTGTTGATTTATTTTCAAAATATGGCCTGGAAGCCGTTTCTGTCGGCAAAGTAACTGATGATAAAATGCTTCGTCTGACTCATCAGGGCGAATTGGTGGCGGAGCTTCCTGTTGATGCACTTGCAGAGGAGGCCCCGGTTTACCATAAGCCATCAAGCGAGCCTGAGTATTTCCGGGAATTCCAGGCGATGGAGAACGATATTCCAGCCGTGGATGATTACAAAGAGACCCTTGTAAAGCTTCTCGAGCAGCCGACCATTGCCAGCAAGGAATGGGTTTATGACCAATACGACTATATGGTTCGCACGAATACAGTAGTAGCACCTGGATCAGATGCAGCTGTTATTCGTATACGCGGCACCCGCAAAGGACTTGCTATGACGACAGACTGTAATTCACGGTATATGTATCTTGACCCAGAAACAGGCGGGAAAATTGCTGTAGCTGAAGCAGCAAGAAATATCATTTGCTCCGGCGGTCAGCCATTGGCGATAACGGATAATTTGAACTTCGGAAATCCTGAGAAGCCTGAAATCTTCTGGCAGATTGAAAAGGCGGCAGACGGAATCAGTGAAGCATGCCGAACATTGGATACACCAGTTATCGGCGGAAACGTCTCTTTATATAACGAAACAAATGGAACAGCGATCTACCCGACACCTGTCATCGGAATGATCGGACTTGTAGAGGATAATGACTATGTGACAACACAATCATTCAAAACAGCTGGGGACTTAATTTATCTGGTTGGCGAAACAAAGGATGAGTTTGGCGGCAGTGAGCTGCAGAAAATGACATATGGCAGGATTTTCGGAAAAGCGCCTGAGCTTGATCTCGAAAAAGAAGAAAAGGCACAGGAACAAATTCTCAAAGCAATCCGTTCAGGACTTGTAGCATCTGCGCATGATGTGGCAGAAGGCGGTTTAGCAGTAGCGGCTGCAGAAAGCCTCATCGGTTCAAAAGGTCTGGGAGCGGATATCAAGGTTACAGGAAATGCAACTTCAGCTTTATTCAGTGAATCACAATCCCGTTTTCTTCTTTCTGTAAAAAAAGAAAACCAGGGAGCATTCGAAAATTTAGTCGACGCAGTATTAATCGGTGAAGTAACAGAAGCACCTGTACTTTATATCTCGAATGAAGAGGGCCTATTGCTTGCCGAACAAGTTGACGTTCTAAAGCAGGCCTGGAAAGGAGCTATTCCATGCTTGCTGAAATAAGAGGACTGAATGAAGAGTGCGGTGTTTTTGGAATCTGGGGGCATCAGGATGCTTCCCAGATCACCTATTACGGGCTCCACAGCCTGCAGCACCGTGGCCAGGAAGGTACAGGAATGGTTGTTACCGATGGCAAAAAGCTGAAAGGCATGAAAGGTGAAGGCCTTGTAACGGAAATTTTTACAGCAGATGCCATTAAGGAGCTGGAAGGAAAAGCGGCAATCGGACATGTACGCTATGCCACTGCCGGAGGGGGCGGATATGAAAATGTCCAGCCTCTCCTGTTCAACTCACAAAGCGGGAGCCTTGCTCTCTGCCATAACGGAAACCTGGTGAATGCGACTGCCTTAAAGCATCAGCTTGAAGGGCAGGGCAGTATTTTTCAAACGAGCTCGGATACAGAGGTACTGGCTCACTTGATTAAACGTGCTGGCTTCTCTTCCCTAAAGGACCGTGTCAAAAATGCGTTATCCATGATTAAAGGGGCTTATGCTTTTCTGATCATGACTGAAACCGAGATGATGGTTGCATTGGACCCGAACGGCATGAGGCCGCTCTCACTTGGCAAAATTGGTGATGCTTATGCGATTGCATCGGAAACCTGTGCTTTTGATGTGGTCGGGGCAGAGTATATCCGCGATATTCTTCCGGGAGAACTCCTGATTATTGACGACAATGGATTCAAATCCGAAATGTTTGCCATGGCCTCTAATATTGCCATGTGTACGATGGAATATGTATATTTCTCCCGTCCGGATAGCAATATCAATGGAATCAATGTGCATACAGCCCGGAAAAACCTTGGAAAGCAGCTGGCTCTTGAAGTGCCAATTGAAGGTGATGTTGTTACGGGTGTGCCGGATTCCAGCATTTCGGTTGCGATTGGCTATGCTGAAGCGTCTGGCATTCCATACGAGATGGGTCTGATTAAAAACCGCTATGTGGGACGTACATTTATTCAGCCTTCGCAGTCGCTGCGTGAACAGGGTGTGAAGATGAAGCTGTCCCCGGTTCGCGGAGTGGTAGAAGGTAAGAGAGTCATCATGGTGGACGACTCGATCGTTCGCGGGACAACAAGCAGACGGATCGTCACTATGCTGAAGGAAGCTGGAGCGACTGAAGTGCATGTGCTGATCAGTTCACCTCCGATTAAGAATCCATGCTTCTATGGAATCGATACATCGACGAAGGAAGAATTAATTGCCGGCAACCATTCTGTTGAGGAAATAAGAGAAATTATTGGTGCAGATACACTTACCTTTTTAAGTACAGAGGGCATGGTCAAAGCCATTGGCAGGAAAGAAGGACAATGCCTGGCATGCTTTACAGGTCAATATCCAACTGAGATATATCCAAGTACTTTGCATCCATATGAAAAAGTATAACAATTCAATTGGCCGAATAACTTGATGTTTGGCCGGTAAAAGCACTAATTTGGCCGATAAGTTGTAGGATCGGCCTTTATTGATGAAGTAGTAACTTTGAAATACGATACTAGCTGCAGCGCCTGCCTCCTCGAGGTCATAAGATATTCCTTCCAGAAAGGCAAAGAACGCCTTCTGCGAGAGGCTTGTCTTTTGCTTGTCGGAGGTGAGTAAGGTGCTTGCGCTTTTCTAATATGGGGTGAAAGACAGATGGCAAATGCATATAAACAGGCTGGAGTAGATATTGAAGCTGGATATGAAGCAGTTTCCCGCATGAAAAAACATGTACAGAAGACGATTCGTCCGGGTGTGCTCGGCGGTTTGGGCGGATTTGGCGGCATGTTCGATCTATCTGAATTAAACCTGAAGGAACCTGTTTTAGTTTCAGGTACAGATGGTGTCGGGACGAAGCTGATGCTTGCTTTTATGATGGATAAACATGACACCATTGGGGTTGATGCAGTCGCCATGTGTGTAAATGATATTGTCGTACAGGGAGCAGAGCCTCTGTATTTCTTGGATTACATCGCCTGCGGAAAAGCGGCACCTGAACGGATTGAAGCGATTGTCAAGGGCATTGCGGATGGCTGCGAACAGGCCGGATGTGCACTTGTAGGCGGTGAAACTGCCGAAATGCCCGGCATGTATAGTGAGGAAGAATATGATCTTGCCGGATTTGCGGTTGGTGCCTGTGAAAAATCAAGTCTGATTAATGGTGCAGATATCAAGGCGGGAGATGTCCTGATCGGTCTTGCCTCAAGCGGAATTCACAGCAATGGCTACTCACTTGTCAGAAAGCTGTTTTTGGAAAACGCGAAAATGTCCTTAACAGATCATGTAAAAGAATTAGGCTGCACATTAGGGGAAGAGTTGCTTCGCCCTACAAAAATATATGTAAAACCGCTGCTTGCGGCTATGAAAAAGTTCAAGCTGAAGGGCATGGCACATATTACAGGCGGTGGATTTATTGAAAATATTCCGCGCATGCTGCCTGAAGGTATCGGCGCCCAGCTTACTGAAAGCAATTGGGAAGTGCCTCCAGTATTTTCAGTGATGGAGGAAATCGGCGGACTGGAACGCAAGGAAATGTACAATATTTTTAATATGGGAACAGGCATGGTGATTGCAGCAGATAAAGAAATGGCAGATGAACTGGTTGCCTATTTTAATGAAATTGGCGAAAAAGCCTATCTGATGGGGACAGTAACGGATCAGGAAGGAATTGAAATTCTGTAACTTGGAGGAAGTCATGAAAAAAATAGCAGTGTTTGCTTCCGGAAGCGGAACGAACTTTCAAGCCATTGCTGATGCCGCCAGAAAAGGGGACTTGCAGGCTGAGATCGTCCTGTTTGTCTGTGACCGGCCAGGTGCATACAGCATCCAGCGTGCTCAAAACGAGGGTGTTCCACAATTTGTTTTTTCAGCTAAAGCCTATGAAGGGAAAGCAGAGTACGAGGGTGCAATTTTGCAAGAGCTGAAGGAGAGCGGGGCAGAGTATATTATTCTCGCAGGCTATATGAGACTGATTGGCCCGACGCTTTTGAAAGAGTTTGAAGGCAGGATTATAAATATCCACCCTTCTCTTCTTCCCGCTTTTCCAGGTAAGGATGCGATTGGCCAGGCATTATCAGCCAATGTGAAGGTAAGCGGCGTGACGGTTCATTTTGTCGATGAAGGCATGGATACGGGACCGATAATTGCTCAAGCGCCTGTTGCTATAGATGCGGATGAAACGCTGGAAAGCCTTCAAAAGAAGATACATGAAGTGGAGCACATACTTTATCCGCAGGTTTTGCAAAGTCTTTTCTGTGCTAAAATGGTAGAGAACTAAAGTTTTATTCAACAAAGTCAGGGGGAGCAAACATGAAGAAACGTGCATTAATCAGTGTTTCCGACAAAAATGGTGTAACAGAATTTGCCCGTCAGCTAAGCGAACTGGGCTTTGAAATTATTTCAACAGGAGGTACAAAAAAGGCCTTGGAAGAGAGTGGAGTTTCTGTTATCGGGGTGAGCGATGTGACAGGCTTTCCGGAAATCCTGGAAGGTCGTGTGAAAACATTAAATCCGATGATACATGGCGGACTGCTGGCTAAGCATGGCGAACCAGCCCACAAACAGCAGCTCGAGGAGCATGGAATCCAGCCGATTCAGGTTGTATGTGTGAATTTGTATCCTTTCCAGCAAACCATCGCTAAACCGGATGTGACGGTAGAGGATGCCATAGAGAATATTGATATCGGAGGTCCGGCCATGCTGCGTGCTTCCGCCAAGAACCATGAATATGTAACGGTTGTGGTCGATCCGGCCGATTATGAACCAGTTCTTTCTCAGCTGAGAGAATCTGGAGAGGTTCAAAAGGAAACCCGCCGCAGGCTTGCTGCGAAGGTATTCCGCCACACTGCTGCCTATGATGCGATGATCGCTGAATATATGACAGATTTGGCAAATGAAGAAACGCCTGAAAAATTAACGGTAACGTATGAATTGAAGCAAACTTTGAGATACGGGGAGAATCCGCATCAAAGTGCTGCGTTTTACCGCAAGCCTCTTGGTTCTGAATTTTCGATTGCGAACGCCGAGCAGCTTCATGGCAAGGAATTATCTTACAACAATATCAATGATGCAGATGCAGCCCTCCAAATAGTAAAAGAATTCTCAGAGCCTGCAGCAGTTGCTGTTAAGCATATGAATCCTTGTGGAGTGGGGACAGGAGACAATGTTTTTGATGCTTTTTCAAAAGCTTTCGCAGCTGACCCTGTTTCAATTTTCGGCGGAATCATTGCCTTAAACAGGGAAGTAGATGAAGAAACAGCTAAAAAGCTTTATGAGATCTTCCTTGAGATCATTATTGCGCCTTCCTTCTCAGAGGAAGCCCTTGAAATTTTAAAAGGGAAAAAGAATCTGCGCCTGCTGACCATTCCTTTTGAAGGCAAAAAGAAAGCGGAGATGAGATTGTCCGCTATTGAAGGCGGCTTGCTGACGCAGGAATATGATCTGTTCACCCTTGAAAATGCCGAAGTAAAAGTAGCGACCAGGAGAGAGCCGACAGAAGAAGAGTGGAAAGCACTGAAGCTGGGCTGGAAAGTCGTCAAGCATGTGAAATCCAATGCGATAGTCGTCAATGATGCAAACATGACACTTGGAGTTGGTGCCGGGCAGATGAACCGCGTAGGTTCTGCCAAAATTGCGCTTGAACAGGCAGGAGAAAAAGCAAACGGAGCAGTAATGGCATCAGATGCCTTTTTCCCAATGAACGATACCGTTGAAGTCGCAGCCAAAGCAGGCATTACAGCCATCATTCAGCCGGGGGGTTCCATCCGTGATGAAGATTCCATAAAAAAAGCTGATGAGTATGGCATTGCAATGGTCTTTACAGGTGTTAGACACTTTAAGCATTAAACGAAAAGCGGAAGCGACTCGATAGGAGGAACGAAGACTAAGAGAGCCACGACCTGTGGCAACGTCTGCAGGACTCCCATCCTGGGAGCCTCAAGCATAAGACAAGCTGTCGGAAAGGTGGTTCTTTACCTTTATAACAGATTGTCTTATGACCTCGAGTCCCTAAGCGCTGTAGCTGAAAGTGAAAAGCGCCTCGAACTGGGGCCTTACAATTATAGCTGACATTATACGGAGGTGGGCGTAATGAAGGTATTAGTTATTGGAAGAGGCGGACGTGAACATGCAATTTGCTGGAAGATGAATCAAAGCCCTTCAGTTGAACAGGTTTTTGCGGCTCCGGGAAATCCGGGAATGGAAGATTCAGCAGTGCTGGCTGCCATTCAGGAAAATGACCAGGAAAGGCTGGTGCAATTTGCTCGGGAAAATGAAATTGACTTGACTGTAATCGGACCTGAAGTACCGCTGCTTGAGGGGCTGGCAGACCGATTTGAAGAAGCCGGGTTAAAGGTGTTTGGACCAAAAAAGGCTGCAGCTGAAATAGAAGGCAGCAAGTCCTTTGCCAAAGAGCTTATGAAGAAATATGCTATCCCTACTGCCGAATATGGAGTATTCAGCAACTATGAAGAAGCAAAAGCCTATATTGAAGCAAAGGGCGCTCCCATTGTTCTGAAAGCAGATGGACTTGCAGCCGGAAAAGGCGTAATAGTGGCCATGACTATGCAGGAAGCAATGTCAGGGATTAAGGAGCTATTATTAAATGAAAAGTTTGGCCAAGCTTCTTCTACAGTTGTAATTGAAGAATTCCTTGAAGGGGAAGAATTCTCTTTAATGGCCTTTGTGAACGGAGAAACCGTCCTTCCGCTGGAAATTGCCCAGGATCACAAGCGCGCTTTTGATGGAGATCAGGGCCCGAATACTGGTGGAATGGGTGCTTATTCACCGGTACCGCATATTGGTGATGAAACAATTGCAAAGGCTGTTGAACAAGTTTTGAAGCCGGCAGCAAAAGCAATGGTTCTGGAAGACCGAAGTTTTACCGGTATTTTATATGCTGGTCTGATTAAAACAGCAGAAGGCCCAAAGGTAATCGAATTTAACGCCCGCTTTGGAGACCCTGAAACACAGGTGATTTTGCCGCGGATGAATTCGGATCTGGCGGAGGTAATGCTGGCAGTACTAAATGGGAAGCATCCTGAAATTGAGTGGAGTGAGGAAGCGATCGTCGGAGTGGTTGCTGCTTCAAATGGCTACCCTGAAGCATACGAAAAAGGAGCTGTTCTGCATGGACTGCATTCGCTTGAAGATGTTTTTGTCTTCCATGCCGGAACTAATCGAAACAGCTCAGGTGAGTATGTGACAAATGGAGGCCGCGTGCTGCTGGCAGGCGCCAGAGCGTCTTCACTGAAAGAAGCGAAGCAAAAAGTATACTCTGAAATGGAAAACCTTCACTGCGAAGGTGTATTCTACCGCAGGGATATTGCAGGTAAAGCTATCGCGCACGTCCTTTCTTAGTCTTCCGGATATATACAAACAGAAGTGCTACAATGCTTCCGATTATGGCTGTCAGCACAAATGTCATATCCATTACGTATTCCCAAAACATATCGTCAGCTCCTTTCTATAGTACAGCCCCCAAATAGGGGCTGTATTTTTTAAACATGGAAGTATATCTTTGCACTTCGAGAACTGTCTAGCTCCAGTGCCTACCCCCTCGAGGTCACAAGCCACTCCTCCCAAAAAGGCAAAGGACGCCTTTCCGGGAGGATCGTCTTGTGCTTGTCGGGGGTGGGCAAGGCGCTTCCGCTTTTCTTAAGACGGATTATAAGGCAGAATCTCCTCAACAGCCTCATTATTATTGTGATTTCCTCTCTTTTCCCGAACCATGTCCTGGCCTCTTTCAAAAAGAGCTGTAATAGGGCAAAAGCGGACAATTCCCTCTGCCACTTTCATGCCTCCAAGCATAGCCATCACAAGATAAGAGTCCCGCCAAGGTCTCTTTACAAGCTTTGAAGTGCTCCAGGCCAGTACGGTTAATCCGACTGTTATGCGTATTAAAGCATTTACAATGCCGATATTTGTTTTTACCTGCATAGGTTCCACCACTTTCAAGAAATTTTTACAATCTTTTACTGATTCTTTAATGCGTTAAACAGTGAAATATGTTAATATAGTAAAACAAGAGAAAATGAAAGGGCTTTCTTTATTGATATAAAGCCATTTAACTCATTGTAGTCATACTAAAAAAGTCTTTACATATATAGATATCAACAAGGGAGGGAGTATGGTGCTGGAACAGCGTTACCGTTGGAAAAACAGGCACTTGCGTGAACATGTTTCCGTATTGGACGGAAAACTTTCACCGACGATATTACTTAAGAACGCGCGTTATCTTAATCAGGCGCTTCGCAAATGGATAACAGCAAATATATGGATTTATGGCGACCGTATTGTTTATGTGGGCGAAAAGCTGCCGGAAAAAACAGATCAGTGTGAGATCATTGATTGTACAGGACTTACGCTCGTACCCGGATATATTGAGCCGCATGCCCATCCATTTCAATTATATAATCCCCATTCACTGGCGAGCTATGCATCACAGTTTGGGACAACAACCCTGATTAATGACAATATGGTGCTTGCTTTACAGCAGGATAAAAAGAAAGCGTTTTCTTTTTTAAAAGAAATGAGAAATATGCCTGCAACAACCTATTGGTGGTGCCGATTTGATGCTCAAACAGAGATCCAGCGAGAAGAATCCGTTTTTTCTCATGGAAACGTTAAATCGTGGCTTGAACATGATGCCGTGCTTCAGGGAGGAGAGCTGACAGGCTGGCCGAAGCTATTGGATGGCGATGATATGATGCTTCATTGGATTCAGGAAACAAAGCGAATGAGGAAAAAGATTGAAGGCCATTTTCCGGGGGCATCCGAAAAAACGCTGGCAAAGCTTATGCTGCTTGGTGCTGATTGTGACCATGAGTCAATGACAGGGAAAGATGTGTATAATCGCCTTTTACAGGGATATATCGTATCTCTCCGATATTCTTCCATCCGTCCGGATCTGCCGGTTTTATTGGAGGAAATGCATGAAATGGGCATTGATCAATATGATCGGATGGTTTTCACAACAGACGGTTCCTTTTCTTCCTTTTATGAACAGGGGATCATTGACCAAATGATCCGCATTGCCATAGATAAAGGAGTGCCGGTTATTGATGCGTATAATATGGCAACCATCAATGTGGCCCGTCATTATGGAATCGATTATTTACATGGCTCGATTGCGACAGGAAGGGTTGCCAACATCAATTTTCTGTCAGATGAAAACGAACCAACTCCACTATCTGTTATTGCCAAAGGGGAATGGGTGAAGAGAGACGGTGAAAACCTGAATGCCTATGAGCCTGTAGCATGGGAAGAATACGGCTTTGAACCGCTGGCTATTGATTGGGAGCTGACATCAGATGATATGCAATTCTCCATGCCTTTCGGGATAAAGCTTGAGAATGCTGTTATTACGAAGCCATACTCCATCACGATTGACGTATCGTCCGAAGAGCTGGAGAAAGACCATGATGAATGTTTCTTCATGCTTGTTGACCGGAAAGGCCAATGGCGTATAAATACCATACTTAAAGGATTTTCGCAAAATCTGGATGGAATGGCAAGTTCATTTTCCAATACCGGTGACATCATCTTAATCGGCAAAAGCAAACAGGAAATGCTGAATGCTTTTAACCGGCTGAAAGAAATTGGCGGAGGCATTGTCATATCTGAAGGCGGAAGAATCGTCCAGGAGATGGAACTCCGCTTAAAAGGTGTCATGTCCCATAAAAATGTAGAGGAATTAATGCAGGAAGAAAAACAGCTTGTGCATTACTTGCGTGACCAAGGCTATAGACATGAAGACCCAATGTATACGCTGCTGTTTTTCTCTTCTACCCACCTGCCTTATATCAGGATTACCCAGCAGGGAATGTATGACGTCATGAATAAAACGGTACTCTTTCCAACGATAATGCGTTAAAATATGAAAGAGGTATAATAGATAGAGATCAAAACTGCTCAGAGGAGCTAACATAGAAACTGCATCAAAAGCAACAATTACAGGGGTGTAAAATGTTAAAAAGATGGATAGCTGTATCAGCAGCGGCAATGCTTCTTGTTTCAGGATGCAGCAAAGAAAAGGCAGAGGAGCCGATGGAAAAGTCGGAAGAAGCCACAAAAGGAGTCAGCTCTGAAAAAGAACTTCCATTTCACTATCCGCTCACAGGCTTCGGGTCGGAATCAGAGGTCGATGGAAGGGCTGTAGCAGTGATGATCAATAATCATCCAAAAGCCCGTCCGCAATCGGGGCTTAACCAGGCTGATGTCGTCTATGAAATGCTGGCAGAAGGGGACGTGACTCGGTTTCTTGCTATTTTTCAAAGTGAGCGGCCCGACATGATAGGGCCGGTCAGAAGTTCAAGGGACTATTATATTGAACTGGCCAAAGGCTATGACAGCCTCTACATTGCTCACGGCTACAGTCCGGAAGCCAAAGAGTTGCTGGATCAGGGGTATATCGATAACCTGAACGGAATGCAGTATGACGGTACTCTGTTTAAAAGGGAAAGCTTCAGAAAGGCTCCGCATAATTCCTATATTTCTTTTGACAATGTCCTAAAGGGTGCAAAAGAAAAACATTATTCAATGGAAAATGAACCGAAGTCTCTTAAGTTCCTGTCAAAGGAAGAGGTAAAGGCGATTCAGGGAGAGAAAGCTGACTCTGCCATGATCTCCTACATGGACAATGAATTATTCAATGTCATCTATGAATATGATGCAGGACTTGAGAAATACAAAAGATATTCCAATGGCGAACTTACAGCTGACTACGAATCCGGGGAACCGACATTACTCGATAACATTTTCATTGCAGAAACAGACCATCAAGTGGTTGACAGCGCAGGCCGCCGTGATATTAACTTAACTTCTGGGGGAAAGGGATATCTCCTTCAAAAAGGAAAAGTGACAGAGGTGCAATGGGAAAATATTGACGGGCGAATTCTTCCTGTCTTAAACGGCCAGCAGACTGGCCTGATTCCGGGGAAAACATGGATCAACATCGTTCCATCAAACCCGGGCCTTGAGCAAACGGTTTCCTTTGAAGCTAAACAATAAATTGAAAATACTATTAACATAAAGGGGTATGCAAATATATGCAAATTGATAAGCTAAGAGGCAAAGAACTGGATCAGTTATTTAAGTCAGTATTATCTTTAAAAGACCTGGAAGAGTGCTACCGATTCTTTGACGACTTATGTACAGTGAATGAAATACAATCCCTGGCACAGCGCCTGGAAGTGGCACGCATGCTTCGCGAAGGTAAAACCTATCATAAAATCGAAACAGATACAGGAGCCAGCACGGCAACCATTTCACGTGTAAAACGCTGCCTCAATTATGGAAATGATGCCTATGAAATGGCATTGGAAAGAATCAAAGAAGAAGAAGCTGAAAAGGCGTAAATATTTGTTTTGCTTAAACCGCTGGGGCTGTTCCCGCGGTTTTTTTTGTCTTCTTTTAATTTTTTCCACCCAATAGAGACATCTTGCTTTTATTTTTTATTCCCAATCTTAAATGATATAATGATGAAATGGAATGATAGAATGGAGGCAATTTTGCATGTATGATGTTCGCGAATGGAGCCATGTATTTAAGCTCGATCCGGATAAAAATATATCAGATAAAGACCTGGAGAAAATTTGCGAGTCAGGGACCGATGCGATTATTGTGGGCGGTACAGATGGAATCACAGTGGAAAAGGTGCTGGATTTAATGGCCCGCATCCGAAGATACACGGTGCCCTGTGTGTTGGAGGTTTCGTCCATTGATTCAGTTACACCGGGCTTTGACCTGTATTTTATCCCGACAGTCCTTAACAGCCGGGATGTAAAGTGGGTTACAGGCCTTCATCAGGAAGCTGTAAAAGAATATGGGGATATTATGAATTGGGAAGAAATCCTTGTTCAGGGCTATTGCATCCTGAATGAAGAATGTAAAGCCGCGCAAGTCACTAATTCACGTACAGATTTATCTCTTGATGAGGTAAGAGCCTATGCCATGATGGCCGAGAAAATGTTCCGACTGCCCATCTTCTATCTCGAATACAGCGGAAAGTACGGAGATCCAGAAGTGGTCTCAGAGGTGAAAAATACGCTTGAAGATACCGTATTATTTTACGGAGGAGGCATCCTGGATGCAGATCAGGCAAAAGAAATGGCTGAGCATGCGGACGTCATTGTGGTCGGAAATGTTATTTATGATGATTTGCAGGCTGCATTGGCCACAGTCAAAGCCGCTCGCGCTTAATTCAGGTTGCTGACGCTTAGCAAACAAGATAAAATAGAGTGCAAGAACATATGTTTCTATGGTGGTGAAGAGAAGGAATGCAATTTTTAACAGATAAATTATTGAACGGACTTAACCCGCAGCAGCAAAATGCGGTAAAAGCAACTGACGGACCACTTCTTATAATGGCAGGAGCGGGAAGCGGAAAGACAAGAGTCCTTACGCACAGAATTGCTTACTTAATGGTGGAAAAGGGTGTGAACCCCTACAATATTCTGGCAATCACTTTTACAAACAAAGCAGCCCGTGAAATGCGTGACCGTATCCATAACATGATGGGCGGAGCAGCGGATAATATCTGGATTTCAACGTTCCACTCGATGTGTGTGCGTATCTTGAGAAGAGATATTGACCGGATTGGCTATAACCGCAATTTCACAATTCTGGATTCAACGGACCAGCAATCCGTTATTAAATCGATCCTAAAGGATAAAAATCTGGATCCCAAGAAATTTGATCCCCGTGCAATCCTGGGATCAATCAGCTCGGCAAAAAATGAATTGATCACTCCTGAAGAGTATGCGAAGACAGCTGGAGATTATATTCAGCAGGTAGCCAGTGATGTATATACGGAATACCAAAAAAGACTAAGACGCAACCAGGCGCTTGATTTTGATGATCTTATTATGATCACGATCCAGCTGTTCCAGCGGGTTCCGGAAGTGCTGGAATATTATCAGAGAAAATTCCAATACATTCATGTGGATGAGTATCAGGATACAAACAGAGCCCAATATATGCTTGTAAAGCTAATGGCAAGCCGATTTAAGAATCTTTGTGTAGTCGGTGACTCGGATCAGTCCATTTATAAATGGCGCGGTGCGGACATTGCCAACATTCTTTCCTTTGAGAAGGACTATCCAAATGCACAAACCATCATGCTTGAACAAAATTATCGTTCAACGAAAAGAATCCTATTGGCTGCGAACGAAGTCATCAGCAAGAACCTGAACAGAAAGCCGAAAAACCTCTGGACCGAAAATGCAGAAGGCAATAAGATTTTCTACTATCGTGCCGACAGCGAGCAGGGAGAAGCTCAGTTTGTTGCTGGTAAAATTAAGGAATACATCAGCACCGGCAAACGAAGCGCCTCAGATATCGCGATATTGTACCGCACCAATGCACAGTCCCGTGTAATGGAGGAAGTACTGTTAAAGTCGAACATAGAGTATTCCATTGTCGGCGGCATCAAGTTCTATGACCGCAAAGAAATCAAGGACATCCTTGCTTATCTGCGTCTGATTGCCAATCCGGATGATGATATCAGCCTTCAGCGTGTGATTAATGTTCCGAAGCGCGGAATCGGCTCCGGTTCGGTTGATAAAATCGCCAACTTTGCACAGCTTCATGAAATGAGCATGTTTGAAGCACTTGAATCAATTGAACTGATTGGCTTGAGCCCGAAAATTACAAAAGGGGCCATTGAGTTCAGGGATTTGGTTAGAAACTATACACAAATGCAGGAATACCTGTCTGTGACAGAACTGGTGGAAGGACTTTTGGAAAAATCAGGCTACCGTGATATGCTGATTGCCGAGAAGTCCATCGAAGCCCAGAGCCGTCTGGAAAACATTGATGAATTCCTGTCTGTTACAAAGAACTTTGAAGAAGCCAGTGAAGACAAATCGCTTATCGCATTTTTGACTGATTTGGCTCTTGTAGCTGACATTGATAAATTGGATGATGATGGTGAAAAAGCCGAATCTGTTGTTCTTATGACACTTCACTCAGCAAAAGGACTCGAATTCCCGGTTGTCTTTTTACTTGGACTTGAAGAAGGTGTATTCCCGCACAGCCGTTCTCTAATGGAAGAGACTGAAATGGAAGAGGAACGACGCCTTGCTTATGTGGGAATCACCAGGGCAGAAGAGGAGCTTTTCATTACGAATGCTCAAATGCGTACTTTATTTGGACGTACAAACATGAATCCGCCATCCCGATTTATTAAAGAAATACCTGCTGATTTGCTGGATGGCCTTGAACCTGCTAAAAAGCCGTCTCCATTTGGATCATCACCGTTTGGCTCTCCGTCTGCTACAAGAGGAGCACAGCCACAGCGGAAAGCAGTGATTCGTCCGTCTGCATCGAATACAGGCGGTGACGATATTTCCTGGAAGGTCGGCGACAAAGCCCAGCACGGAAAATGGGGAACAGGTACTGTTGTCAGTGTGAAAGGATCCGGCGAAGGAACAGAGCTGGATATTGCGTTCCCGAAACCAGTTGGCATTAAGCGTCTGCTGGCCAAATTTGCACCGATTACAAAGGCATAACCCCGCTGCATTTTCATTGGATTATAGAAAGGGTTGAATGTATGGACCTTCAATTGGCAGAAAAAAAGGTGAAAGATCTGCACAACCTTTTGAATCAGTATAATTATGAGTATTATGTTCTTGATCAGCCGTCTGTTCCTGATGCTGAATACGATAGGCTGATGAGGGAACTGATAGAGCTTGAAGAGCAATTCCCTGAACTGAAAACAGAGGATTCTCCCACACAGCGGGTTGGCGGGGAAATTCTCGATATGTTTGAAAAAGTGGAGCATCAGTCGCAGATGCTCAGTTTGGGAAATGCCTTCAACGAACAGGATTTAAGAGATTTTGACCGCCGTGTCCGCCAGGGGGCCGGAGAAAATGTTTCATATGTATGTGAATTGAAAATTGATGGGCTGGCTGTTTCACTCCGCTATGAGGATGGATTATTTATTCTCGGCGCCACACGCGGTGACGGCTCCATTGGCGAAAATATTACAGCTAATCTAAAGACTATCCGTTCGATACCTCTTCGACTGAAAGAGAATGTCACGATGGAAGTCCGCGGTGAGGCCTTCATGCCAAGACGTTCTTTTGAGAAACTGAATAAAGCAAAAGAAGAGAATGGCGAGGAGCCTTTTGCTAATCCAAGGAATGCCGCAGCAGGTTCTTTAAGGCAGCTGGATCCGCGCCTTGCAGCCAAGCGCAATCTCGATATTTATGTCTACGGTATAGCAAATGTAGGGGATACAGGCGTTGTATCTCATAGCGAGGGTCTGGACTATCTGGATAGCCTCGGATTTAAAACAAATAAAGAGCGCAAAAGATGTGAAAGCATTGAGGAAGTAATTGAATATGTACAGGGATGGACCGATAAACGTCCAAATCTGTCTTATGACATTGATGGTATTGTAATCAAAGTCGATTCACTGGAGGAGCAGGAGCAGCTGGGAGCTACTGCGAAAAGCCCGCGCTGGGCCATAGCTTATAAATTCCCTGCAGAAGAGGTTGTTACTACACTCAGGGATATTGAATTAAGTGTAGGGCGAACGGGAGTAGTTACGCCAACTGCACTTCTGGAGCCTGTCCGGGTTGCCGGGACGACTGTCCAAAGGGCCTCACTTCATAACGAAGATTTGATCCGCGAAAAGGATATTAAAATTGGAGATCAGGTGGTTGTGAAAAAAGCGGGCGATATTATTCCCGAAGTGGTGAATGTACTGGCAGACAGGAGAACAGGTGAAGAGCAGGATTTTAATATGCCGACACATTGTCCTGAATGTGAGAGCGAACTGGTCCGGATTGATGGTGAAGTGGCTTTACGCTGCATAAATCCAAAGTGCCCGGCACAAATCAGAGAAGGCCTTATTCATTTTGTTTCCCGTAACGCCATGAACATTGATGGCCTTGGTGAAAAAGTGATCAGCCAATTATTTGCCGAAAATCTGATTAAAGATGTGGCAGATATCTACAAATTAACTTTTGAACAGCTCATCCAGCTTGAACGGATGGGTGAAAAATCGGTAATTAATCTTCTTCAGGCCATTCAAAACTCCAAAGGGAATTCTCTTGAAAAATTGTTATTTGGCCTGGGTATCCGCCATGTGGGAGCAAAGGCAGCCAAAACGCTTGCCCAGGAGTTTAGCCATATGGAGGCACTTGAAAAAGCTTCCCGGGATGATTTAACAGCAATTAATGAAATTGGTGAAAAAATGGCGGACTCCATTGTTTCCTTCTTTGAACAAGAGGAAGCCCATGAACTAATTTCCGAGCTGAAAGCAGCCGGAGTCAACATGGCTTATAATGGGCCCAAGCCAGTTTCAGCCGAAAGCTCAGATAGCTTTTTTGCAGGGAAGACCGTTGTTCTTACAGGAAAGCTTGAAATCATGAGCAGAAATGAAGCAAAAGATAAAATAGAGGCGATTGGCGGTAAAGTATCCGGAAGCGTCAGCAAGAAAACAGATGTAGTAATCGCCGGAGAAGATGCCGGATCCAAACTGGCGAAAGCCCAGGAGCTGGGTGTAGAGGTATGGAACGAGGAGAGACTGGTTGAAGAATTAAATAAGTAAGAGGGTGTAAGCTCCGTGAAAAAACTCATGATGCTTGCTTTATCCCTGACCCTTCTTCTTGCTGGCTGTGCGCCTAATTTTAATAAGCAGGAGGAAGTTGTTCAGGAAGATAAGAACGAAAAGGATAAGGCAATCATTCCGAACTATAAAATTTCAGACAAGTATTATCGAACGCTGCTGCCATTTGAACCAAGTGAGTCCAGAGGTCTTGTGGTCAATAATATCAGCACTAAATATGACATTAATGAATTTGAGACAGGGCTAATGCGTGTGGCACAAAATACATTTGATCCGGATAAATACTTATTCCAGGAAGGCCAGTATTTAAAAAGAGGAACAGTTCAGGCGTGGCTGAACCGTAAATTCACTGACAATCAGCTGAAGGAACGCGAGCTGAAAGCGGAAGATAACATTGGATTAAATCCAATGATTGCCGATGGTGGAGATATTGATAAAAATAATGAAAAAAGCCCGATATACCTGGCACATATACTTGAGCACAATTATCTGCTGAAAAACGATGATGGAAAAGTGGGTCTTGGCGGAGTTGTGATTGGTCTTGCCATGAACTCTGTTCATTATTATCAAAAAGAGCAATATGGTGCTACTTTTGAGAAAGATATTAAACGGTCTGATCTTGAACAGGAAGGCAAAAAGATGGCTGAAGAAATCCTTCAGAGAATACGTCAAATCAAGGGTCTGAAGGATGTGCCGGTAACTATTGCTTTGTTTGAACAGCAGGCAAGGACTTCGGTTGTGCCGGGAAGCTTTTTTGCATATGCTAAGGCAGACAAAGGTAGCAATAAGCTGGGCGGATGGGAAGATATCAGCGAGAAATACGTCCTGTTCCCTTCAAGCACAGCCGAAAAAAATCATCGTGATGATTTAACCGCTTTTCTTAACTTTAAGCAGGATGTGGAAACATACTTCCCTAACTTCAATGGAGTTATCGGGAAGGCTTTCTACGCCCAGGACCAATTGCAGGAAATCAACATTGATATCCCAATCCAATTCTACGGGAAAGCAGAAGGTATTGGGTTTACCCAATATGTAACAGGGCTTGTTGTCAAACACTTCCCTGAATACATCTCAGTCCAGGTAAACATCTCATCAGTCAACGGCCCGGAAGCGATTGTAGTCCGGAAAGCAGACCAAAGTGAACCTTTTGTCCATATCTATCATTAGAAAACCAGGTACCCAGAAGTGCATGAGAAGCACCTTCTGGGTTTTTGTGTTTTGAGAGAATAGTTCTAAAAAATATATATCAGTTTTATCCAACCCACACCCATAAGGCTTCTACTCCTTATTTTTCTAAGAGAAACCGCAACTTCGCTCTTAAGATGTTAATATATAACATCAGCGGAGAATGTTTGAAGATCATGTTATTTTCATGTTAATATAGTGTTTGGATGAAAACGTTTTAATAGAATAGCAGTCCTTGTTCCAACATGTATAGAGCGGGACGGGGGGCTGGTATCTGACGTTTCATATTTGTACACTCAGGAGGCGGTAAAAATGGTACAACCTTACAAACATGAGCCATTCACGAACTTTAAAGAAGAAGAACATCGTGAAGCATATTTAAAGGGTTTACAAACTGTAGAAAGCTATTTGGGCCAGGATTATGATCTTTTAATTGGCGGAGAGCGCATTTCTACTGAAGATAAAATTGTATCAATCAATCCTTCTAATAAAGAAGAAGTAGTGGGCCGTGTTTCAAAGGCAAACCGCGAGCTTGCGGAAAAGGCAATGCAGGCTGCTGTGGAAGCATTCAAAACATGGAGAAAAGTGAAGCCGGAAACACGCGCAGATGTTTTATTTAAAGCTGCTGCAATTATCCGCCGCCGCAAGCATGAGTTCTCTGCTCTTCTAACAAAAGAAGCAGGAAAGCCTTGGAACGAGGCAGATGCTGATACTGCGGAAGCGATTGACTTCCTTGAGTACTATGCACGTCAAATCTTAGAAATCAAAGACGGTGTTCCAGTTAACAGCCGTCCGAACGAATATAACCGTTATGACTACATTCCATTGGGAGTGGGCATCATCATCTCTCCTTGGAACTTCCCGCTTGCCATCATGGCCGGCACAACAGTTGCAGCGATCGTGGCAGGAAACACAGTTCTATTAAAACCAGCTTCCACTACACCGGTTGTGGCTGCGAAATTTGTTGAAGTAATGGAAGAAGCAGGCCTTCCGAAGGGCGTTCTGAACTTCGTGCCGGGCAGCGGTGCAGAAGTGGGCGACTACCTGGTTGACCATAAAGATACTCGTTTCATCTCCTTCACAGGATCACGCGACGTGGGTCTTCGCATCAACGAGCGTGCATCTAAATTAAACGAAGGCCAAATCTGGCTGAAGCGCGTCATCGCTGAAATGGGCGGAAAGGATACAATCGTTGTCGACAAAGAAGCTGACCTTGAGTTGGCGGCGACTTCCATCGTGGCTTCTGCGTTCGGATTCTCCGGCCAGAAATGCTCTGCATGTTCACGCGCCGTTGTAGTAGAAGATGTTTATGATCAGGTTCTGAACCGTGTGGTGGAGCTGACAAATGAATTAACGCAAGGCAATCCGGAAGACCAGAGCAACTACATGGGTCCAGTGATTGACCAGTCCGCATTTGATAAGATCATGAGCTACATTGAAATCGGCAAAGAAGAAGGAAAGCTGATGACAGGCGGAGAAGGGGACAATTCTAAGGGCTTCTTCATCAAACCGACTGTATTCGCTGACCTTGCGCCGGATGCACGCCTAATGCAGGAAGAAATCTTTGGGCCGGTTGTTGGCTTCACAAAAGCAAAAGATTTCGATCATGCGCTTGAAATCGCCAACAACACAGAGTACGGCTTAACAGGAGCTGTAATTACACAAAACCGTGAGCACATCCAAAAAGCGCGCGAAGATTTCCATGTTGGGAACTTATATTTCAACCGCGGCTGTACAGGTGCGATCGTTGGATACCAGCCATTCGGCGGATTCAACATGTCCGGAACAGACTCCAAAGCGGGTGGACCTGACTACATTCTTCTGCACATGCAGGCGAAGACTACATCTGAAATGTACTAATAGATCTCCAATCGGAGGTGGGAACAGCAACTTGGTTGCTGTTCTTTTTTTAGTTGGATATTCAGTTCGCTGAGGTATGGTATATGATGAAAGAAAAACTGCAAATTGGAGTGATGAAAAAATGTCAATTAAAGCCCTGATCAATATTGATTATACAAATGATTTTGTTGCTGAAGACGGTGCCCTGACATGCGGCAGCCCTGGACAGCTCTTGGAAAAGAAAATCTCAGAGCTCACACAAGAGTTTATCGCAAGTGGACATTACACTGTTTTTGCCATTGATGTTCATGATAAAGGAGATACCCATCACCCGGAAACAAATTTATTCCCGCCCCATAATATCAGAAACACAGAGGGAAGAAATCTTTATGGTTCCTTGCAGCGGGTTTTTGAAACGAACAAGGAGGCTGAAAATGTTTATTTCATGAATAAAACCAGATATTCCGCATTCGCAGGAACCGACCTGGAGATAAAACTGAGAGAACGCGGCATAGAAGAAGTGCATCTGGCAGGTGTATGCACAGACATTTGCGTCCTGCATACAGCTATTGATGCATATAATAAGGGCTTTAGGATTGTGGTTTATAAAGAGGCTGTCGCATCCTTTGACCAGGAGGGCCATGAGTGGGCTTTAAAGCATTTTGCAAACACCCTTGGAGCGGAAGTAATTTAAGATTGCCTTCATTTCTCCGGCAACCACAAGCTAAAGGCTAGTCCTGTACGGGAAAACACAAAAAACCCTCTCCACATAGGAAGAGGGTTGCTTAAATTACTTTTTAAGAACAGATTTATAATGATCGTATTGTTTCTGAACTTCTGCTGATGGTGCCTTATCCAGAAGGCTGACAACGATAATCGCCACAACTGCAAATAGGAAGCCAGGGGCCAGCTCATAAAGATCAAACAGACCGCCGGTAAGCTGTGACCAAGTAATTACTGTTACAGCACCAACAATTATGCCTGCCAGGGCGCCATTACGTGTCATGCGTTTCCAGAACAGGCTGAGAATGATGACAGGTCCAAAGGCTGCACCAAATCCGGCCCAGGCATAACTTACAAGCTCCAACACCTTGCTGTCAGGGTTATAGCCTAAGAAAATGGCAATTATGGCTATGCTCAGTACAGCAATTCTGCCAACAATCATTTCTTCCTTTTGGGAAGCATTTCTTCTGAAGATGGATTTATAGAAATCTTGTGCCAATGCACTTGAAGAAACGAGCAATTGAGAGTCAACGGTGCTCATGATTGCTGAGAGAATGGCTGCTAATAAGAATCCAGCTACCCAAGGATTAAATAACACTTGTGAAAACACGATAAACACGGTTTCGGAATTGGCCAGCGGAGAATCTACAAAATATGCGATACCTGCAAAACCTACAAATAGAGCTCCGAATAAGGAAATAATCATCCAGGTCATACCGATAAAACGTGCTTTTGGAACATCATTTGTAGATCTTAATCCCATAAAGCGGACAAGGATATGAGGCTGTCCAAAATAACCTAATCCCCACGCTAATAGTGAAACTACACTAACAAAAGTGGCACCGGAATATACATCTAAATAAGAAGTATCGATAGATCCGATTTTCTGCATCGTTTCATTCCATCCGCCAAGCTCCTGAATGGCAATGATCGGGATAATAATCATGGCCAAGAACATTAAAATCCCTTGAACGAAATCTGTCCAGCTGGCTGCAAGGAATCCACCAAACAATGTGTATGACAAAATTACAGCAGCACCAACCCAAAGTGCGAGTGTGTAATCCATCCCAAATGAGTTCTCTAACAAGATGGCACCGCCGACAAGGCTGGATGAAGTATAGAAAGTGAAAAAGATTAATATCACAATAGCCGAAACAACACGCAATATTTTTGAAGTATCGTGGAATCGATTTTCAAAATAACCGGGTACTGTAATAGAATCATTGGCTACTTCCGTGTAAACACGCAATGGTTTGGCCACAAACTGCCAATTCAAATATGCGCCGACAGACAATCCAATTGGAAGCCAAATCTCTCCCATACCGCCTAAATAAACGGCACCGGGCAATCCAAGCATCAGCCATCCACTCATATCGGATGCCCCTGCGCTCAAGGCTGCAACGCCCGGTCCCAGCCCTCGGCCGCCTAATACATAATCAGATAAATCTTTAGTCATTCTGGCTGCAAGCACACCAATCAACAGCATGCCGACCAGATAGATTATTATTGATGTTAACGTTGGTATATTTATATCCATGTCTATTTATCCTCTCCTTTTTCAGTAAATAGAGTTATGCCCGATAGTACAATCAATAATGGCATTGGAACTAGAAGCCAAAACCACGTTGCCGTAGTGAAATCCATTTGTTCACCCCTCCATTTTCTCTTATTATCCCCATAAATTATTGGTTGGAAAAAAACCGTTTATACAATAGCATACAGTTTTTTATTTACAGAAAAAAATTCCGGGGAAAGGTCCGTTTTGAAAAGACGTTAATTATCATAACATAGTAAAGGGTGAGAGACAAAAATGCTGAAAATCTAATAAGTTATAAATGTATAAAAATACTTTATTCCGCATTAATTTGCTCTTATATCTCATATATCAACATATCTATTCATCTAAATTTATAAAATTAAGTTGGCAGAGGGAAGGATTTTTTTATGATAAATAAAAAAAGACCTAATTGTTCATAGGTCTCTTAAGAAATTAAATGTTTAATTTTCTAAATACTTTTCCCAAAGAATTTTCAGTGGTTATTTCCTTAAAGTCAATTCCCAGTTGAATGGCTGTCTGGGCAACTTCAGGACGGATACCAAGCAAAGTTGACTGAATACCGATCAGTTTTAAAGAACTTATAACTTTGAAGATTTGGTGCGCAACCATTGTGTCGACCATGATGACACCCGAAAGGTCAATGATTAAATGAGTAATCCCCAGCTTTACACTCTGCTGCAAAGTAGATTCCATAATAAATTTGGCCCGTTCTGTATCAATATCCCCAACGATCGGCAGCAGGCCAACTTCAGAGGAAAGCGGGATAACCGGCGTGCTCAGTTCTTTTATTAATATAGATTGAGCGCTTAATCTGCTCAGCAATATATCCATAAAGTTTTCAGTGAAACTTTCCATTACATAATCCAGTGTATAATCAATAACTTCCTGCCAATGAAAAATATCCTTTGTTGTAATATCCAAATTGGCAGTTTCGGCAAAACGTTTTATATGCATCCAATAAACTTTCCGGAATATCGAAAGATTTCTCTGAACCTCAACAAGGGAGGTTCTGGATTTAACCCGATCAGCGGACGTCTGCTTTGTCCAGTTGGCTATCGTTTCCTTCATTTCTTCTTCTGTCTGAAGCAGCGATTTTGCTACAGTCCTGAAATACTTTGTATTTTGCTCCTCAACTTTCCTTGCCCTTTCGGGAGGTGCATCGGCGGAATAGTCGGAACCAGCCTTTACGACTTGAAAACTTCTCCAATCCTTCGTCATTTCAGGGGCTTTTTCAACTAAATAATTATATAATGATCGAATTTTATCTACCATATATTCTCCTTCATCCATCAGAATGATTTAAAAAATAACTAATCTCTATATCATAGCACAGAGGGTGAAATTAAAATGAAACGGGACATTGTATTCAGTAAATTTAAAATTTTTTCAATTAAAGGGTTCACATTCCGAATCACCTGTTATATAATACAAATACAGATATTTAATTGTTTTATAACAACATAGACTAATAGTATAATGGGATTCTATTTTTAGTTCTGTTATGTTACAGAGTATTTTGCAGCCGGGATCTTGCTGAAGTGATGATTTTTCTAAATTAAAAGGAGGATTTAAACAAATGGCAGATGAAAGAGCGCGTCAGCTGCAGGAAAGCTGGGAAATGGATGAACGCTGGAATGGAGTAGAAAGACCGTATACCGCTGAGGAAGTCATTAAGTTAAAAGGATCAATTGATATCGAACATACATTAGCTCGCCATGGTGCAGAGAAGTTATGGAAGCTTGTGAATGAAGAAGATTTCGTCAATGCATTAGGAGCGTTAACAGGAAACCAGGCTGTACAGCAGGTTAAGGCTGGGTTGAAGGCCATTTATTTAAGCGGATGGCAGGTGGCTGCCGATGCGAACCTGTCCGGAAATATGTACCCGGATCAAAGCCTGTATCCAGCCAATAGTGTTCCAAGTGTAGTAAAAAAGATTAATCAGGCACTACAGCGTGCTGACCAGATTCATCATATGGAAGGTGATCATTCCATTGACTGGTTTGCCCCAATTGTAGCAGATGCTGAGGCAGGGTTTGGCGGCCAGCTTAATGTATTTGAACTTATGAAAGGTATGATTGAATCGGGTGCCGGCGGGGTACACTTCGAGGACCAGCTTTCTTCTGAGAAGAAATGCGGCCATCTTGGCGGAAAGGTATTGCTTCCAACACAGACGGCTGTTAAGAATTTAATATCTGCAAGGCTGGCAGCAGATGTTATGGGAGTGCCGACAGTTATTATCGCCAGGACTGATGCTAACGCAGCCGACTTGATTACAAGCGATGTAGATCCATATGACGCCCCTTTTATTACGGGGGAACGCACTCCTGAAGGTTTCTTCCGAACAAAACCAGGACTCGACCAAGCGATCGCTCGGGGATTGGCTTATGCTCCTTATGCTGATCTGGTATGGTGTGAAACATCTGAACCTGATCTTGAAGAGGCTAGGCGCTTTGCTGAAGCCATTCATGAAAAATTCCCTGGCAAGCTGTTAGCGTATAATTGCTCTCCTTCATTTAACTGGAAGAAAAAGCTTGATGATGAAACGATTGCAAAATTCCAGGTGGAGCTCGGCAAAATGGGCTACAAGTTCCAGTTCGTTACTTTAGCAGGATTCCATGCTTTGAACCATAGCATGTTTGAATTAGCTCGCGGCTATAAAGACCGCGGAATGGCTGCATATTCTGAACTGCAGCAGGCTGAATTTGCCAGTGAAACACATGGCTACACGGCGACAAGGCATCAGCGTGAAGTAGGCACCGGCTATTTCGACCAGGTTTCAATGATCATTACCGGAGGGACTTCCTCGACAACCGCTTTAAAGGGATCAACTGAGGAAGAACAGTTCACTGAAAAGCAGGAAGCTTAGATTCTACCCTATGTAACTTGATTTTTATCTTGTATATTCTCCTAGTTTACACCTCTCTTCCATGGAAGGGAGGTATTTTTTTGCTTAACAGGCAGGCACAGTACCTGCTGCCAAAACATACATATTATATAGGCGAAATTTGAAATAGGGCATAATACTGAATACAATGAAAGCATTGAGGTCAATAAAGGATGGAGGATGCATAATTGGCTGAAAATATAGATGATTATCTTCAACAGGGAATTTATGGGCAAAAACAGACCAAGCCGGATGAGCGCCGCAAGTTTCTTGGCTCGCTTCGGGAGAGGGTGGTCATTGTCTTGAAGCAGCCGCAGATGAGGGAGGATGGAACCTATCCTCAGGTGGAAGAAGCACTTAAAGCCAACAGCAATGCTCATCTATATCTGAATGGAAATATGAGCTACCCCTATTTATCAAAATATATAAAACTGGCTGCGGCCAATAAAGTCGAATATACAATCGTTACCAACAAAGAGCATAATTCTGAGATTGGGCTAGTTCTGGCCCATGACTATGCAATTGATAAACCGGAAATATTTGTGGAGAGAAAAACAGTCAAAGCAGAGATAAAAAAGGAGAAAAAAGGCGGCCTGTTTGCCAAACTATTTAAGCGGAAATGAGCAGCGTCTGCAGCGCTGCTCTATTTTTGGCTAAAGGAAAGAAGCAAATCCACAATTCCCCCTCAACTCATGGTAAAATAAGCAGATAATTGCTAATTCAGTCCACTCTCGCGTGTTGCTTTAACGCGCGAAAGTTTGGTATGATCATAATAATTGTGCATTGACTGTATTCAAATTTTTGGAGGTGGCATTAATGTCGAGAATTTCAACCGATCAAGTTAGGCATGTTGCACATTTGGCGCGACTTGCGATGACTGAAGAAGAAACTGTTGCGTATACGGAACAGCTGGATAAAATGATTTCATTTGCAGAGCTTTTGAACGAGCTTGATACAGATCATGTTGAACCAACATCCCATGTTCTTGATATGAAAAATGTATTGAGAGAAGATAAGGCGAATAAAGGGCTTCCACAAGAAGAAGTTTTGAAAAATGCGCCGGAACATCAGGATGGCTATATAAAAGTGCCGTCTATCATTGAGTAGGGAGGGGAAAATGGTGAGTTTATTTGACTATAAGGTATCTGAGCTTCATCAGCTTTTACATAAAAAAGAACTAACGGTTACCGACCTTGTCAGTGAATCATACAAGCGAATCGGTGAAGTAGAGGACAAAGTACAGGCTTTCTTGACGATTGATGAAGAAAGAGCCCGTGAAGCAGCAAAGAAAATGGATGAAAAAATCGGAACGGACGAAGCAAAAGGCCTCTTGTTCGGTATGCCGATTGGAGTAAAGGATAACATCGTAACGAAGGGTCTGCGCACAACAAGTGCGAGTAAAATTCTTGAGAACTTTGACCCGATTTATGACGCAACGGTTGCATCCAAATTACATAATGCTGAAACCATTACTATCGGTAAATTGAATATGGATGAATTTGCAATGGGATCATCCAATGAGAACTCTGGTTTTCAAGTAACCCGAAATCCCTGGAATCTTGAAAGAGTTCCCGGCGGATCTTCAGGCGGCTCTGCTGCTTCTGTTGCTGCAGGAGAGGTTTTATTTTCTCTTGGATCAGACACTGGCGGCTCAATCAGACAGCCCGCTTCTTATTGCGGAGTGGTTGGGTTAAAGCCTACATATGGCAGAGTATCCCGTTTCGGGCTGATTGCATTTGCCTCATCTTTAGACCAGATTGGACCAATTACCCGTACAGTTGAAGATAACGCCTATCTGCTTCAGGCTATTTCAGGTGTGGATCCAATGGATTCTACTTCAGCAAATGTTGAGGTTCCAAGCTATGCAGAAAACTTAACTGGCGATGTTAAAGGGTTAAGAATCGCCGTACCAAAAGAATATTTGGCTGAAGGTGTAGATGAAGAGGTGCGAAAGTCAGTGCTCGATGCCCTGAAGGTGTTGGAAAAACTGGGGGCAACATGGGAGGAAGTTTCTCTTCCGCATTCCAAATATGCACTGGCAACCTATTATCTACTGTCCTCCTCTGAGGCATCGGCTAACCTGGCGCGCTTTGATGGAGTACGCTATGGCTATAGAACAGCGGATCCTGAAAGTTTAATCGATTTATACAAAAAGACCCGTGCAGAAGGCTTCGGGGATGAAGTGAAACGCCGCATCATGCTTGGAACATTTGCTTTAAGCTCTGGCTACTATGATGCTTACTATAAAAAAGCTCAGAAGGTGCGCACGCTGATTAAGCAGGACTTTGAAAATGTTTTTGATAAGTATGATGTTATTATTGGACCGACAGCACCAACTCCTGCCTTTAAAATTGGTGAAAATACGTCTGATCCTCTAACTATGTATGCAAATGATATTCTGACCATTCCAGTAAACCTTGCCGGGGTGCCTGGAATCAGTGTACCTTGCGGATTTGCGGATGGATTGCCGCTTGGCCTTCAGATTATCGGAAAGCATTTTGATGAAAGTACAGTTTACCGCGTAGCGCATGCTTTTGAACAAGCTACAGAATTCCATAAGCAAAAACCGGGATTGTAAGGGGGGAAATTCATGAAATACGAAACGGTAATCGGACTTGAAGTCCATGTTGAGCTAAAAACAGATTCAAAAATATTCTCGGCAAGCCCTAACCATTTTGGGGCGGAGCCAAACTCCAACACAACAGTCGTCGATCTCGGCTATCCTGGAGTACTGCCGGTTATTAATAAAAAAGCAGTTGAATTCGGAATGAAAGCTGCGATGGCGCTGAACTGTGAAATCGCACCTGTTACAAAATTTGACCGGAAGAATTATTTTTACCCGGATAATCCTAAGGCCTACCAGATTTCGCAATTCGATAAGCCTATTGGTGAGCATGGCTGGATCGAGATTGAAGTAGACGGCTATAAGAAAAAAATCGGCATTACGCGTATTCATCTTGAAGAGGACGCAGGCAAGCTGTCTCATGCTAAAGGCTATTCACTAGTAGACTATAACCGTCAGGGTACCCCTCTGATCGAGATTGTTTCTGAACCGGATATCCGTACGCCAAATGAAGCTTATGCCTATTTGGAGAAGCTAAAGTCCATCATCCAATATACTGGAGTTTCTGACTGTAAAATGGAGGAGGGTTCACTTCGCTGTGATGCGAATATCTCCCTTCGTCCTGTCGGTCAGGCGGAATTTGGCACAAAGACAGAGCTGAAGAACCTGAACTCGTTTAACTTTGTCCGCAAAGGACTGGAGTATGAGGAGAAGAGGCAGGAAGAGGTTCTAAGTTCTGGCGGTACAATCCAGCAGGAAACTTTGCGCTATGATGAAGCAACCAATAAAACGATTCTAATGAGGGTAAAAGAAGGTTCAGATGATTATCGTTATTTCCCTGAACCTGATTTACTTGATATCCATATTGATGAAGAGTGGAAAGAGCGCATCCGTGCTGAGATTCCCGAGCTTCCGGACCAAAGAAAGAACCGTTATATTGAAGAACTTGGGCTCCCTGCTTATGATGCAGCTGTTCTGACAGTCACAAAAGAAACATCTGATTTCTTTGAAGCGGCTGTGAACAAAGGAGCAGATGCCAAACAGGCTTCCAACTGGGTAATGGGTGAATTGTCCGCTTACTTGAATGCTGAACAAAAAGAGCTGACTGATATAGCTTTGACACCTGAGGGACTTGCAGGCATGATAAAGCTGATAGAAAACGGCACGATCTCTTCCAAAATTGCCAAAACAGTATTCAAAGAGCTGGTTGAAAATGGCGGAGATCCGGAAACAATCGTAAAAGAGAAAGGCCTGGTCCAAATTTCGGATGAAGGTGCACTTCTTAAGATTATCGGAGAAACACTCGATGCGAATCCACAATCGATCGAGGATTTCAAAAATGGAAAGCAAAAAGCAATCGGCTTCCTTGTCGGCCAAATTATGAAGGCCACAAAAGGACAGGCTAACCCGCCGCTTGTTAATAAATTATTACAGCAGGAAATACAAAAAAGATAAAAGGTGAGCTGATGGGAATCCATCAGCTTTTCCTATATTCCGACAAAAAGTAAAGTCTATTTCCCAGGAAAAGATAGAGTTTTACAAAGTGTTACAGCAAATGCAGGAATGAAAGCGGATCGAAAAGAATATACACTAAAGAAATCGAAATAAGGGAGTGGGTTTTATGAAATTAATGGATTGGTTTGAGAAGGGCCTAAGTCCGCAGAATTATATAGATGCGATGCAAGTTAACAAAGAAGAGATGAATAACATATATAATCGTTTTTCTTTATCTGATGAGGAAAAAACAAGATTGGCAGATCTTAAGGGTGCCGGCTTAAAAGTAGTTGCCCTGACTGAGGATTGGTGCGGAGATGCGATGCTGAATAATCCGATCCTGCTAAAAATCGCAGAGGAAGCCGGTATGGAAGTCCGTTTTATTTTAAGGGATCAAAATCTTGAGCTGATGGATCAGTATTTGACTAATGGAACATCCAGAGCGATACCGATTTATATCTTTATAGATAAAGAAGGGGAAGAAAAAGCTGTTTGGGGACCTCGGGCCAAACAGATTCAGGAATTGGTGGATAGAGAAAGAAGCAAGCTTCCGGTACAGGATGCTGAAGACTTTAAGGACGAGCAGATAAGCATGTACAGAAGATTAACTGCTTCCTATCAGGAGGATTCTAAGATCTGGCATACGGTTGCTGATAGTATAATAGATGCTCTAGTTTCTGGAAAATAAAGTCGGAAGGATGTTTTAAATGGACTGGAAACAAAATTCCTTAACTGAGAGGCTGGGAATCCAGTATCCTATTTTCCAGGCTCCAATGGCTGGCGGGCTGACAACTCCGGAATTAATAAGCTGGGTATCCAATTGCGGGGGACTTGGGAATATGGGGGCGGGCTATATGATGCCAGATGATATAAGAGCGGATATAAAAAAGGTTCGGGAATTGACTAATCGGCCCTTTGGCATCAATCTCTTTGTTCCGGATTGCGATGTATCAGCTAAAGCAGAAGATATCAGCGCCATGTGTACTGTTCTTGAACGTTACAGCAGTGAGCTTGGTATGGCGGAAAAACCCCTTCTTCCGGAAAAGGACTATGCTTTATTATACAAAAAGCAGCTTGCTGTTTTAATGGAAGAACGTGTGCCTGTTTGCAGCTTTACGTTTGGCATACCTGATAACGCGGATATTTCTGAATTAAAGAAACAGGGTACGATGATTTTTGGAACTGCAACGAATGTCAATGAGGCAGTGGAATGGGAAGAGGCGGGCGCAGATATAATTGTTGTTCAGGGGTCAGAAGCAGGGGGGCACCGCGGAACTTTTCAAAAGGAAGAAAGCGGGATGATCGGTTCCATGGCTCTCATACCGCAGGCTGCAGATGCAGTAAGCTGTCCTGTGGCTGCTGCAGGGGGAATCATGGATGCCAGGGGGATTGCTGCTGCCATGATTCTTGGGGCAGAAGGAGTGCAGCTTGGGACGGCTTTTCTTACATGCAGGGAAAGCGGGGCTCATCCGTTGTATAAGCAGGCATTGCTAAATGCGAGGAAAGATCGGACAGCTGTTACGAAAGCATTCTCAGGAAAGCCTGCCAGAGGGATTCACAACAGGTTCATGAAAGAAATGAAAGGAGTGCAGGCGTTGCCTTATCCATTGCAGAATGATATGACAGCTCCTGTCCGGAAGCATGCAGCGAAGCTTGAGCGGCCGGAGTTTATGTCATTATGGGCCGGTCAGGGAATGGGAATGGCTGAAGAGGTGACAGTGAAGGAACTGATGAGTAAGCTTGTTAAGGGGACAGAAGCATTATTGGATAAGTAAAAAGCAGTGCCAGGAGGGCACTGCTTCTGTCTTATTCATTGATTGAAGTTTACCTTATTTGCCGGCCAATACGTTTGTAAGAGGCGGTACGATCTGCTTTTTGCGTGAAACAACGCCATTTAATACGGCACTGTTGTTTTCAAGCGTTACATTATAAGCTTTTTCAACTGCTGCAGCTTCCTTGCCGAGAGAAATGGCAACTGAGTCGTTGTTAAGGATATCAGTTAAAACAAAAACAAAAAGATCAAGCTCTTTGTTATTGATGTTTTCAGTAATCACAGCTTCCAATTCCTCCTGGCGGCTAAGTACGTCATTCAGGTCAACTGCATTAACCTGAGCGATTTCTGTTTTATAGCTTCCCATTTGGAATTCTTTTGCATCAAGGGAGATTAGCTCTTTCACGCTCTTCTTGCTTAAGTCTGCTCCTGCTTTAAGCATTTCCAGACCATACTCTTCCGGGTTTACTCCTGCAATTTCAGCAAGCTCGCGCGCAGCTGCAACATCCTGATCTGTACATGTAGGAGATTTGAACAGAAGGGAATCAGAGATGATGGCAGAAAGCATCAATCCAGCAGTAGCCTTGCTGATTTCCACTCCATTTTCCTTGTACATTTTGTTTAGAATGGTTGCTGTACAGCCAACAGGCTCGGCACGGTAATAAAGCGGATCGCTTGTTTCAAAGTTCGCAATGCGGTGGTGGTCAATAACTTCAAGGATTCTCACATCTCTGATATCATCAGCGCTTTGCTGGAACTCGTTGTGGTCTACAAGAATAACTTCGCCGGCTTCCTTGGATACTGCCTCAACAAGCCGGGGAGCTTCAGTCTTAAAATAATCCAGGGCATATTGTGTTTCCTCATTTACCTGTCCCAGGCGGATTGGCTCTGCATCAACACCTAATTTGTTTTTTAATTCTGCATAAGCTAGTGCTGAACAGATTGAGTCAGTGTCAGGGTTTTTGTGTCCGAATACAAATACTTTTGACATAATTCCTACTCCTTCTATATGTAATGTTGGTTTTGGCATGCTGTTATTTTACCATATTTCTAATGTAATGGCGGTACAGGGAAAAATCAAATTTTGTTTTTTTCATTTGGAAGAGGAAGCTTGGGCGTTTTAGAGAAATATAAAAAAGTAAGGAGGAGACATACATGGGAAAAGTAGCCGTAATATCTGATATTCATGGAAATATCACAGCTCTGGAGGCTGTTCTGGATAATTTTCGTGAACGCGGAATAGAAAATATTTTTTGCCTGGGTGACTTAATAGGAAAAGGACCCAATTCTCTTAAAGCTGTTGAACGGATTAAAGAGACCTGTGAAGTGGTTCTTCTTGGGAATTGGGATGACTTTATGCAAAAGCCGCTGGACTTTGACGAAGGCCAGTGGCATCAGAAACAGCTGGGGGAAGAGGCGTTGTCCTATTTAGGCACGCTCCCGTTCCATCACGATTTTTATATGAGCGGAAAATATATCAGACTCTACCATGCTTCAGCCAAAAGCATTTATCATCGGGTTGTGCCAATGAGGGATTCATATGAAGAAAAGCTGGCAATGTTCGAGAATACGGTGAATATTACTGCCGGAGAGGAAGGCAGGATTCCGGATGTTATCGGGTACGGAGATATTCAACGCAGCCCTTGTTGAACCGATTCATCCGCAGAAAACATCATTCAATTCGGGAAGCGTCGGAAATTCCCTTGATATCCCTCAGGCTACTTATGCAATTTTGCATGGGGAATACCTATCAAAATAAGCAGCCCCTTTCTCCATCGAGATTGTCCGGGTTCCATATGATATTGAAAAAGAAATCAGCATTGCCAAAGGAATGGGTATGCCGAACCTTGAAGCATACGCCCTGGAGCTGCGCGAAGCCAAATATAGGGGGGCGCCGAAGAAGGTGCTGTAAGAGGAAATTAGGACTCTGAATAAACGTATCCTCACAAAAATACGGAGAGCGCACATAAAAAAGGTTTATCCGCACATAAAAAACGCATCCGCACACAAATTCCGGCCCCGCACATAATTCTGCGGTTACAGCATTTTAAAAAGCTGACTTCCGTCTGATGAGGAGTCAGCTTTATGTATGATTAGAAGATTTTCCTGCCTTTTTTGGATAGAGCGTAATAAATGCCGTGCTGCAGATTTGTGAAGCAGTTAAATTTAGAGAGATTAAAGTTTGTTTCCGTAATCTTAGTGCCAAGTTCCGGAGAAATGCCAACCAGAATCGTTTCGGTGCCGATCAGATTAGCTGCAGCAGCCAATTTGCTTAAGAACTCAACCGTATAAGCACTGATGGATTGATTTAACCCGGTCAGATCCAGGATTAGGCAATCTGCCTGGTGCTTCGGAAGGCTATGAAGAGTCTTATCGACGAGTTCTTCAGAGCGGAATTCATCATATCTTCCCAAAAGAGGGACAACAACAATTCCATCCAGAACAGGTATAACCGGTGAAGAGATCTCTTTAACAAGCTGTTTAAGTTCTAACGTGCGTACTTCCACCAATTTCTCAAGCTCGCTGATTTTCTTAGATTCTTCCTGTCTCGCTAAAGCGTGGATATTTTCCTCAACCGTAACGCTTGAAGGGAAGAAATCCAGCTCTGTGTATTCGTGGCCGGCTAACTGGTCAGATTCCTTTTTATACCAGATGCTTGTCCCGAACACCGTCGAAAAGATCCCTGCAAAATGTCCCGGCAGAAAGGTTCCGGATTCAGTTTTCCCTTGTTTCCTGTTAATCTTATATTCCCAGCTGTCTACAGTTCTGACCCTGGCAGTTTTGGCAGCGGGATCTACATTCGTGATGATGAATTTCCCCCAGCCGGCAGACGCGTATATTCTGGGGATGATATTGGCCACTTCAGTTATAGGCAGATCCATGTCTTTAAAGAACTTCCCTACAACCATTCCCTGCCTGAAGCCGGCGGTCTCAAGTACAAGACTCGAGGTTTCTTTTCCGGAAATCTCTTCAATCGTATCGAAAAAACTTTTCATGGCTGAACTTATCCAAAAGAGGACAGAGTCTTCACCTTCAAAATTAAACTGACCCTTTTCTAAGTCCCAATTAAAATTAAAACCATCAATTTTTGTTTCAAGCACTAGACCTGCATCTTTCATACCATTACCCCCTGATATTGATATGTATAATAAAGCTATTTTTTTGGTATGTAACTCATATCAAATACCCTATATTTCAATTAATAAACCCTTATAAAAAATTTTCTGCGTCTGTTAATAGTCAATTTCTTCGACTTTTAATTCACATAAGTGTACAAAATCTGTTTATTCAAAGGTTTTGCTTAAAGAGCTGGTTTCATGTGAAAAATAATAAAAAACCCGAATTGAGTTCCGGGTTTCAATCAGGCTCGCTTTTTATCATCTCTCGGAGGGATGCGATCATCTTTTAAACGCTTATCATTGATTTTCGGCTCATTATTATCAATAAAGTTTTTTATGTTCGAGCGATGCAGGAAAATCAAAAATAATAGGAAAATAGAAAAGATAAGTTCATGTTCAGTGCCTTCAGTAAATAAGGAATAGATAAGCAAGGATGCACCCACCGATAACGAGCCGAAAAATACATACTTTGTTAGGACAATGATAGAGACAAAAGAGATATAGGCGACTAAAAACATCCAGATATTTGCCGCAAGTAAGACACCGGCTGTGGTTGCGATGGCTTTTCCTCCGCGGAATCCTGCAAAGACCGGAAAGCAGTGGCCGGCAACTGCGACCATTCCGACTATTAGCGGCTCAGCTTCAGCGTTCAGAATGACAGGAATTGCCGCAGCGGCGGCACCTTTGCCCACATCCACCAGAAGAACCACGATAGCCGCTTTTTTGCCAAGAACCCTTAATGTATTAGTCGCACCGGGATTATTGCTTCCATGATCACGAATGTCGATTCCAAAGGCAAATTTGCCAAGCAATAAGGCAGTAGGAAGTGATCCTATCAAGTATGCTGCCAGGTAAATAAGAAAAGTCATCGTATTCATCCTTTTTCATCAATATATTCAATTGTTATTGAGAGTTGTCCATTATTTGAGAATTTTTTACTAGCCTCCTCTGCATGTAGTTGATGCTTACAGTTTACCATATAATGGTTTAGTGAAGAGGGAGATTTAATCATTATCTTTAATAGAAAATTCTGTATTTTTTTAAAGGAGAGATTATTATAAAAAAGTATTGAATTATTCCCTTCTCTAAATTATGATTGTTTCGGCACTCAAAAAGAGAGCATGTAATTCGAATAGTTATAAGGATATGTTTAATAAAAATAATACCCTGCAGGATATTATTTGTGTTTCAAAGCAATCCCTGTAAGGAACTTTGGAAGGAGATGATTTTCATGGAGCATTTTTCATCAGAGGAATGGCGGAAGTATGCGAAAAATGAGCTTACTGAACCTGAGCGTGAACTCTATGAAGATCATCTCTATATATGTGATCAATGTCTGGAAGTATATCTTGAAGTGATGGAAGAGGAGGAGTACTCCTTGCCGGAAATGCCGGGGGAAGAGGACTTTACCAATCTTGTCATGGCTCAGATTACAGGTGAATTTCCCAAAGAAGCTTCTAAGGAACAGAGTGGGCTGCCACCTAAAGCTTCCAGGTTTGAGCGCTGGTTTCCTTTTGCCTTTGCCGGCTTTATGCTCATTGGGGGATTAGTAACCATGTACCGGGAGAAAAATCAAATAGATCAGGATTAACTCTTAACGGAAGTTAGGAGTTTTTTTATATGAAAAAATTTGAAAATTCATTCAAAATTACTTACAATAAAAAGACCAATCAGTTTATTTTAATTACAATACCTGGGGAGTGGGAGATATGGGAAGAAGGCAGGTTCCACAGGAAATGCAAAAAAAGAGTAAGAGTGTCCATCTTGAGCAGTGGATCTGGGATTTGGCAGCGCAGATGCAGCCGTGCCGTTCAGCTGCTATCAGAGATTTATTTCTCGCAATAATGAAAGAAGACTTGATAAAAGCGGGATTGGTGGAGGAAAATACGGAAATTACGTTTGAACATGCCAGCCTGTATTCAGAAGAAATTCTGAAAAGCAGTGAAATCAGCCGGAAGTGCTGTTAATAAATGAATAACTGAAAGAGAATATATTAAATGCCTTGGAGGGACAGAATTGCCGCCTATCGTATCAGAGGAATATAAACGGAAAAAAAAGAAAGAGATCCTGTCTGGCGCCTTGGCCTGCTTTGCAAAAAAGGGATTTCAGGCAGCAACCATAGATGATATTGTCGCTTATTCAGGAATCAGCAAGGGAGCCATCTATAATTATTTTAAAAGCAAGGAAGAAATCTATCTGGAGCTGTTGAATGAGCAGACAGAATCAGCCAATGCAAGACTTGCAGAGAAAATATCCGTGTTCTCCTCCGCGGAAGAGAAACTTGAATACCTGTTTGACTTGTACAGGGATATGAGCCCTTTCAGTCAGGAACGGAAAGATAGAATAACTGTTCAGCTGGAATTTACGTTGCATTCCTCAAGAGATGAGAACCTGAATCGAATCCTCAATGAGCGTGGAAAGAAGTTCTTCTTAAAGCTGATAACAGATATTATGGAGGAAGGACAGAACACCGGGGAATTCCGTTCTGGTGCCGATCCGAATCATGTAGCAGGATTGTTCTGGACTTTTATGGACGGGGCCATGCTTCATAGAGTCATTAATGAAGAATATCCATATAAAACCATTATTGACTACGTTAAGGGCCTTGTTTTGCAGGACCTCAAACAGGGGTAATGCTTACCCTCATCCTGGAAAATATTGATTTAAGGCACCTGGCCAAAAATATAACTTAATTACGATACTTTTTTGCTTAATGAGGGTATAATTCATTTGTGCATCTGTCCACTTGTGAAAACACCAGGACGTGAATAGAATAGAAACGGGTAGCTGTGAAAATTGCTAAGCCGTGGACTATTCGCTATGATGAAAGAGATGGAATAAAAAGGATTAAGTTTATATATTTCAATAATAGGATGATGGGCTATGAAAAGAGCAAGAATTATTTATAATCCGACTTCAGGCCGGGAAATTTTCAAAAGACATTTAGCAGAGGTTTTGCAAAAATTGGAGAGAGCTGGCTATGAAACATCATGTCATGCTACCACATGTGAAGGGGATGCCATTAAAGCAGCCCGTACAGCTGTTGAACGCCGTTTCGATCTGGTCGTTGCAGCAGGCGGTGATGGCACGATAAACGAGGTTGTAAATGGACTCGCTGAACAGGAGTACCGTCCGCGCCTCGGCATTATCCCAATGGGAACAACCAATGATTTTGCCCGTGCGCTTCATATTCCAAGAGATGTGGAAGCAGCAGCAGATATCATTGTAAAAGGGGATACCATTCCTGTTGATATTGGCCGCATTAATGATAAATATTTTATTAATATCGCTGGCGGAGGAAGGCTGACAGAGCTGACTTACGAGGTGCCAAGCAAGCTTAAAACCATGATTGGCCAGCTTGCCTATTACCTTAAGGGAATTGAAATGCTCCCTTCTATCCGCTCAACTGAGGTCAGCATTGAGTTTGACGGGAAACTCTTTGAGGGTGAAGCCATGCTTTTCCTTGTCGGTCTGACAAATTCAGTCGGCGGTTTTGAAAAGCTTGCGCCTGATTCCAGTATTAATGACGGACTATTCTCTCTGCTGATCTTAAAGAAAACCAACCTCGCCGATTTTATCCGGATCGCGTCAATGGCAGTGCGGGGTGAGCATGTAAAAGATCCAAACGTCATCTACACGCAGGCAAACCGGATTAAAGTGCAATCCAAAGAGAAGGTACAGCTCAACCTTGACGGTGAATTTGGCGGGCTTCTTCCTGCAGAATTCGTAAACCTTTACAGGCATTTGGAAGTATTCGTGCCTATCGATCAGATTCGTGAGGAAGACCGCCCGACAGATTGGGAAAGCTCACATGAATAATAGGAAGTCCGCTCTATTACAGAGCGGGCTTTTATTTTGCAGAAATACAGAAATTGTGAACGTTGCAAATAGAAAAGTATTACTGCAAATAGAAGAGTGAAAGAGCAAATAGATAGGGCAACCCTGCAAATAAATTGGAAAAAATGCAAATTGAGGATTTGATTCTGCAAATAGACAATGCTGCGGAGTATACAGTCCAAAGGATCGGAAAGATATCCATTTCGTATTTAACCCTATTTTGTGATACAATCTGTCTAGTCAAAATAGGTCACGGAATTAAGCTGAAAAGGAAGAAAATGATGAGCAGAACATTACCTGTACAAAAAAATGATTATATAGATGTGACATTTGAGGATTTGACCCATGAAGGGGCAGGAGTAGCAAAGGTTGACGGCTACCCGTTATTTGTGCCGGACGGACTTCCGGGTGAGAAAGCAAAAGTTAAAGTAATAAAGGTGAATAAGGGATATGGATTTGGGCGCCTGATTGAGACCTATGAAAGCAGCCCATACCGGGTAGAAGCCCCCTGTCCAATTTATAAGGAGTGCGGAGGATGTCAGCTGCAGCACCTGAGCTATGAAGGCCAGCTTCTTGCAAAGGAAAAACAGGTCAGAGATGTACTGGAAAGAATCGGGAAGCTGGATGGTGTCAAAGTGCATCCGGTTCTCGGCATGAAGAATCCGTGGCGCTACAGAAATAAAGCGCAGGTCCCGATTGGCGAGCAGGAAGGCGGTCTGATCGGCGGATTCTACCAGCAGCGCACCCATCAGATCATCGATATGAAGGAGTGCCTCATTCAGCAGGAAAGAAATGATGAGGTTGTTCAAAAGGTAAAGGAAATTTGTGGCCGCTATGGGGTCCGAGCTTATGATGAAGGCAGGCATAAGGGCGAGCTCCGTCACGTGATGGCGCGCTATGGGCTCGTGTCCGGCGAAGTGATGATTGTCCTTGTTACAAGGACAAACGAGCTCCCGCATAGGCAAAAGATTGTGGAAGAGATTGCAGAGAGTATCGAAGGTGTTAAGTCCATTGTCCATAATGTGAATTCGCGGAAGACCAATGTGATCATGGGAGACGTTACACGAGTTCTCAGGGGCGAAGAAGTGATCTATGATTTTATTGGCGATATCAAATTTGCGATTTCGGCCCGCTCCTTTTATCAGGTGAATCCGGAGCAAACGAAGGTTTTATATGATAAGGCACTGGAATATGCGAATTTGAGCGGAGAAGAAAAGGTTATCGATGCGTACTGCGGAATTGGCACCATTTCTCTTTTCCTGGCACAGAAAGCAAAAGAAGTGTTCGGTGTTGAAATTGTGCCGGAAGCCATTGAGGATGCGAAGAGGAATGCGGAATTGAACTCGATGACAAATGCTTCATTCGCAGTTGGAAAAGCAGAAGAAGTCATTCCTGAATGGTATAAAAAAGGGAACACAGCAGATGTGCTGGTCGTTGATCCGCCACGCAAAGGCTGTGATGAAGCTCTTTTGAAAACCATTTTAAGCATGAAGCCCAAGAAAGTCGTCTATGTATCCTGCAATCCGGGAACATTGGCAAGGGACCTGCGTATTTTAGAGGATGGGGGATATAAAACCATCGAAGTGCAGCCTGTGGACATGTTCCCGCAGACTATGCACTGTGAAGCAGTCGCGGGATTGGAATGGAAAGGATAAAGCAAATATAATTCTTACCAGTCTTCGGGAAAGCAACAGGATGTCATTTAGGTATCAAATGGTTTTATCAAATGCTATTTCGGACTGAATCCTTACGGGTTCAGTCTTTTTTTTTCGTTGGCATGAACTAGAGCTTGATAAGTGAAGGACTATTATCCATTTAACTATTGACTGGACACTATTAGGTGTCATATAATTTAGGACACCGAGTAGTGTCCTTTATATTTAAGAGGGGGGAGGATTATGAACACTGCTTACCAAAAGCATGATGTTTTTGCAGCTATTGCAGATCCAACAAGACGTAAATTAATACATTTGCTGGCTGGTGCTGAAGAGCTGCCACTTCACGAACTGACTGCTCATTTTCAAATGGGCCGGACTGCTGTATCTAAACATTTGGCTATCCTTAAAGATGCAGATTTAGTTAGTAACCGTAAGATAGGCCGAGAAACAAAGTACCGGCTAAACCCAGCTCCCTTACAGGAAGTGAAAGACTGGTTATCTTTTTATGAAAAGTTTTGGAATGAAAGAGCGATGTTACTAAAGAATTTATTGGAGGAATAGAAGATGCCGGATATATCATTAGACTTTGAATTTAAGAGCCCCATCAATAAGGTTTGGGATGCTTTAACGCATTCCGATACCCTGGCGCAATGGGTAATGGAAAATAACTTCAGGCCAATTGTAGGATATAAATGCCAATTTCGAAATAAGGATATAGATTTAATTGTTGATAGTGAAGTATTGGTAGTAGACAAGCCTAATAAGCTATCTTACACATGGATAGGCGGGCCGGTAGACACAATAGTCACATGGACATTGAAAGAAGAGGATGGAACAACTTACGTACATCTTGAGCAGACAGGGTTTGAAAGTGAAAATGTTCAAGCGTTCAACGGTGCGAAGTATGGTTGGGCATATAAGGTTGAAGAGCTTAAAAAAGTGTTAGAGGAAATGTAAGATGAGTTTTTTCCAAGATATGATTGCAGTATTGAAAAAAAGAAAATTAGTATTTATAGAAAGCTGTAAAAAATCTGAAGATGTATATACCTTTGTATTTGAAAAAGAAATAGATTTAACATGGAAAGCAGGACAGCATGGTTTGTTTAGTATTACTCATCAAAAAGTCAAAAATCCTACTAAACCATTTACAATATCATCTGCTCCAAATGAAAATGTTGTCAAAATTACAATGAAAATAAAAGATAACCCAAGTGACTTTAAGAAGGCGATGTTAGAACTAAAACAGGGAATGACAATGGGGATGTCTGGTCCCTTAGGGTCATTTAATGCAGACAATGATCGTCCTGCAGTCCTTATAGCTGGAGGAATTGGGATCACACCTTTTCGATCTATCATAAAACAAATTGAGTCAGCAGAAAATCCTAATACAAAGCCAATACACCTGCTCTATATGGATAGTGAAAAGTCTTTTATATTTAAAGAAGAACTTGATGCTAGCAAAGCCTCAATAAACACCGCATATTTAGACTCTAGGGACAACTTGCAGCAGGAGATTGATAAGTTATCTAATCTTTATCAGAACAATGCTCAATATCTGATTGCAGGGCCGAAGTCAATGGCGGATTCGATCGCTGATTACTTATTAAAAAGTAATATTTCAAAAAAGAATATTAAAAAAGATGCTTTCTATGGTTATTAAAGTGTGAGTTGAGGAGGCTAAGTTCATTTATGAAACCAAGAATATCAGTAATAACCCTAGGTGTTGATGACTTGGAGAGATCTTTGAAATTTTATCGGGATGGACTTGGGCTTCCGACAGAAGGAATCGTAGGACAAGAATTTGAGCATGGTGCTGTTGCATTTTTTGATTTGCAATCCGGCTTAAAACTTGCAATATGGAAACGGAAAGATATCTCACATGACACAAGCATAAAACAGACACCAAAAAGTCCAACTGAATTCACGATTGGTCACAATGTAGATAGTAAGGAAGAGGTCGGTAAGGTAATAGAACAAGCAAGGGGAACCGGTGCGGTGATTACAGTTCCCCCACATGATACCTTTTGGGGTGGATATTCCGGATATTTCCAGGATCCTGATGGCCATTTGTGGGAAGTCGTTTGGAATCCAGCTTGGGAGATTGGAGACTAGGGCCGTGCTTTCCAACCCCCTTATATTTTAGGAGGTAGAAAATTTTATATTGGAAAAGACATTAATATATATTGTGTAACTAGTTTTGGGAAGATTTATCGGAGAGACTTGGGAACTGCCCCTTTAATCAGGTTCACGGTGATTTTGAAGTAAATGGTCTAACAGAAAAAGATCCCGATAGATTTTAAAATAAGGCCTTGCTGCACATAGCAAGGCCTTATTATTATTTCAAAGCCTCCTCCAGAACATCACCCTCCAAAAAGTCAGGAGCCGGTATCTCCAGCAATTTATATACTGTCGGGGCGATATCCAGTGTGGTAATCGAGTCAATTCGGCTGTCCCTTTTAAAAGAAGGACCCTGTGCAAAGAATACCGCTTTGAGTTCCTTCCGTTCAGGATTGCCGCCATGGCTGCCAAGTTCTATTGTCGGCATTTGGGGGTCTGTTAAGCTGCTGCCCATCATAAAGCCTCTTGCACCAAGCAGCAATATGTCTCCCTGGTTAGGATGCTTATTCTCTTTTTTAGTATCATAGGCAATCTGATAAGGATTTTCTTTTTTCCTGAAAAGGTAATTGGAAAATTGCTTTGCCGTTTGATTAAAATGGCTGAACTTTCCTTCGGCGAGGGAATCACCGGCATCAGTCAAATAGCCCTTTAGGATTTTTGTTTTAAATTCGGGTTTGATTTTATATTCGCTAAACAGTTTTACTACTTGGTCTGCAGCCATTTCCTTTTCTCTTTTGGTAAGGTCTTCATTCAAATAAATCTGAGCAGCCGACCCGCTGGCTACAGCCATAGCTTTGGATTTCTTCTCATCCACTTTGCCTTTTTTATCTGTCTTTAAAAGACCTGCTTCTTTCAGCAGAGTGTTTGGAGCCAGAATGGTGTGGACTGGCTCCATGCCGTGGTCAGATACCACAAGAAGGTGATCTTCCTCGCTAAGGCTGTCCATCGTCTGTCCCACGACATCATCTGCAAGCTTATAGGCCCATTCAATGTATTCCGAATGTCTTTTGGAGTTTTTCTCTGAATACCCGGGCTGCCGCGGATCTGTCAGCAGGAAATGATGTGATTCATAATCAATCTGAGGTGTATAAAACATCAGCAGATCGGGCTGGTATTTATCTTTAATATAAAGAGACACATCAGTTGCCCAGTGTACAAAGCGCGAACCGATTTCTTCGTATTCTTCCCGTGTAATCCACTTTTTTTCAAAAGCCTCTGTATCATCCTGAACGGGGAAAAAGCCGTATTCCGATAGCAGCTCCTCTTCAAATCCTTCCGGGCCTTCAATGAGGGCTGATGTAACAGCAGTCCGGTACATCTTCGCTTCTTCAAGGCTGGCATCAGTTCTCAGCTTAAACCAAAATCCTGCAGATTCACCGTCCGCTTCAACCGGAATTGACCCCCATTCATCGGCATTGACGATAACATCTTCAGAGTCTGCCGAACGGTTTTCCGAAAAAATGAAGCGGTTATAGTTGGTTTTTCCATCATCCGAAGTGTCTATAGCTAAAATGTAAATCTCTTTATTCTTTGCTTTTTTCAATGGCAGCTTCACTATAGCTTCCTTCACAGGGCTAAAGCTTTTTTCGGTGTGCTTCCAGCTCTCTGTTTTTTTGAATTGAAGCGTATCCAGTGAGCTCTCTGCCCAGGTTTCCCCATAATAAACAGCATAATCAGCCTGCTCGCCTGCATCAGGGTTTGATCCGGGAAACAACACAGTGGCCGTTGTTTTGCCATTCTTCTTGGCTTCTGCCCAAAGCGGGCTTTTATCAAGCGGCTGATGAAAAGCACTTTCTCCATTGGCCAATTCCTTGGTGGGATCCTGCCATTTATTGCTGACCATGCCGGTTTCAGATGGAGCGGCACCGGAAGAAATGGCCGCATGTGATGGTGCGGTCAGCGAGGGGGTTACAGTCTTGGAATCCTTGGCGGCTATTCCGTTCTCCATAAGTGATTTAATATGAGGAAGCCTGCCGTCCTTTACAAACTCCTTTGTCAGATCGTTTCTCATTCCATCAAAGGAAATCAGTACAACCATATTTTCCTTCCCAGTCGAATTCTCTGCATTTCCTGAGGAAGGAAATACAATCGATCCTATTAATATAATAACTATATAAAAATAGTGCTTATTCATTATGTTGCCTCCAAGGTGTAATAAATTAGTACAAGAGCTTATTCCCTGCATTTTTTATAAATAAACATTTTCAAAAAGGAATATATACAGATGCCAAATATACTGACTCTGCTAAATAAGTAAATAAAATCTGATTCAATAGAATCAATAAA
Organism: Cytobacillus firmus; assembly: GCF_023715565.1. GTDB lineage: Bacteria > Bacillota > Bacilli > Bacillales > Cytobacillaceae > Cytobacillus > Cytobacillus firmus_C. The sequence goes on from NZ_JAMBOJ010000022.1 coordinate 51,267, forward strand.
ATTTTTCCAGTCCCAAAGAGGTAGACTTGAAGTTTGCTAATCATTATTTTTAGAGTAGTCCGCAAAATTCGACAGAAATAAAATGAGGGATATGGAGGAAAGTATATGGCAATTTTTAAAGGTTCATATGGAAACAGAGCTATATTAAAAGGGACTGTTGCAGCAGCTATTTTGGCAGGAGGAGTCTTGTCGCCGTCAATTCCGAGTTTTTCAAACGAGGCAGTGGCAGAAGCGGCTGCCGCTACTTACACAGTGGATGCAACCAGTCTAAATGTCCGTTCCGGTCCGGGAACAAATTACAGCCGGATTGGCAGCCTGGCTCAAGGAAGCAGTATACAGGTGATTGAACGACTTACAAACGGCTGGTACAAAATTAACTACAATGGTAAAACAGGCTACGTCAGCGGCCAATATGTCAAAACAACTGAAAAGCTTTACCGGGTGGATGCTACGTCATTAAATGTCCGGAAAGGTCCGGGAACAAATTACGGGGTAATGGGGTCCTTGAAGAATGGATCTGTATTGAATGTTATACATAAGGAAAGCAATGGCTGGTATAAAATTTCTTTTAATGGCAGCACGGGTTATGTCAGCGGTGATTATGTGACAGCCAGTGACCCCCGCCTGTCTAAGATCAATGTGCCGCTCATTGCCCAGCGGCCGGAGCTGCCAAGCGGATGTGAAGTCACTTCCCTTGCGATGGCGTTGAAGTTTTATGGAGTGAACGTTAGTAAAACAACACTGGCAAATAAGATGCCATATGACTCAACCAAGTTGGTAAGAAATGCAGACGGGTCGATTAAAACCTGGGGGGACCCTGATGTCGGGTTCGTTGGCACACCTTTTGGCAACGGCCATACGATAAACCCGGGGCCGCTGAAAAAGCTGCTTGACCAGTATCGTCCAGGCGGCGTAAATCTGACCGGAAAGGATTTCTCTGAAATAGAAAAGGCTGTTTCAGAGGGGAATCCTGTTCTGGCATGGTTTACAATCAGCCATGAAATGCCGAATAAAAGAACATGGAAAACACCTGCCGGCAAAACAATCAGTGCACCGACACCTCTTCACTGCATTGTCATAACCGGTGTGGATGCCAATTATGTTTATTTTAATGACAGTGAAGCTGTTAAAAAAGATGTTAAAATGCCGAAAGAGAAGTTCATTAAGATCTACAATGCAATGGGCAAGCGTGCATTAGCGGTTAAATAGCCAAAAAGCACCTGCGGAAAATTTCCGCAGGTGCTTTTTGGCTATTTAATATACGTCTCAGGTCTTAGCAACGATTACTTTTGTGGTCTATGGCGGGCAATCGTGTTATTTTGTATCGTATAACTTGAGAAGTTTTTTAAAAGTGTTTTAATAGATTTAAGGATATATGCCTTTTTTGCTGGAAGATGTCTGTGGATGAAACTTTAGGTGTATCAATTACGTATAAATAAGTAGGACTATGAGTAGGAGTCGATAAATATGAATTCCTTTTTAGCATTTGCTTTTCGCCTGCTGACGGCTGTTCCATTGTCTGTCAGTGTGTGGCTTGCCAGTTACTTTGCTTTCGGGCAAACATTTTTTCTGTCAGGGGTTTATGGAGCTGGAGCCGGGCTGCTTACTTATTGGGCGGGAGGATTTATTCAGCGCCGCCGTTTTTTGAAAAAGCATGGATTGACGAAAAGGGAATACCAATATATAAAGAGAAACCTTGATGAGGCACGGCGTAAATTAACCCGTCTGCATAAAGCGATGTTCTCCATACGGCACTTCCCGACGCTTAAACAGCGCATGGAGTTCATGAGGGTGACCAGGAGAATTTACAGACTGACCAGAAGTGAGCCGAAACGATTTTATCAAGCGGAACAGTTTTATTTTTCCCATTTGGATTCTGCTGTGGAGCTGGCAGAAAAATATGTCTTTCTGTCTTCTCAGCCGGGAAAATCACGTGAACTGGATCAGTCCCTCCAGGAAACGAGACGTACACTTGATGCACTTACCCATCATGTGGAGGAAGATCTTCACCGGGTTATAGCGGAAGATATTGATCAGCTTCATCTTGAAATTGATGTTGCCAGGAATTCGATTGAGAAGATAAAAGAATCAAGAATTCATGATGAAAGCAGGAGATTAAAATGACCGAAGAAAAACCATCCCTGTTAAAAAACACTGATTTAATGGATGATCTGCTGGAAGACCCTTTTGGGGAAAATCAGCAGCCTGCTTCCTCGCCGCTGCAATCAGATAAGCGGACAAGACTGATTGATGTGATTCCGGAAGAAAACCGCGAAAAAGCCTATCAGCTTGCAAAGCAAATCGACCCGGCCAATCACCAGGCAATGATTTCTTACGGAACACCAGCTCAATCAAAGCTGTTATCGTTCTCCCATACCATGCTCGAGCATGTTCAGAAAAAGGACGTTGGTGAAGTAGGGACGATCATTAATGATCTGATGAAAAAATTCAGTGATGTGAATCCGGATGAGCTTAAGCCTGAGAAAGCATCCTTTTTTGCACGTATGTTCGGAAAGATCTCCGGCTCTGTTCAGGAAGTCTTGTCCAAATATCAGAAAACGGGAGCTCAAATCGACCGTATCAGCGTCAAATTGGAGAGAAGTAAAAATGCGCTTCTTTCCGACATTGTCATGTTAGATAAGCTTTATGATAATAATAAAGAGTATTTTCATGCCTTAAATGTTTATATTGCAGCAGGTGAACTGAAGCTTGAGGAGATTCATGAAAAGACGATTCCCCAGCTGAAGAAGAAGGCAGAAGAGTCAAATGACCAGATGAAATTCCAGGAAGTAAACGATATGATCCAGTTTGCGGACCGCCTGGATAAACGTCTTTATGACTTGAAGCTGAGCCGTGAAATCACGATTCAAAGTGCGCCGCAGATCCGCCTGATACAAAATACCAATCAGGCATTGGTTGAAAAGATCCAGTCTTCCATCATGACTGCCATCCCGCTCTGGAAAAATCAGGTGGCTATTGCCTTGACGCTTCTTCGCCAGCGCCATGCAGTCGAAGCCCAGAAGAAGGTCTCCAAAACCACCAATGATCTTCTTTTGAAAAATGCGGAAATGCTGAAAGTGAATACAATTGAAACAGCACGCGAAAATGAGCGGGGCCTTGTTGATATCGAAACATTAAAGAAAACACAGGAGAACTTGATTTCTACTCTTGAAGAAACCTTGAGAATCCAGGAAGAAGGCAGGAACAAACGCCGGCAGGCGGAACACGACCTGGCTAATATGGAAAATGACTTGAGACTGAAGCTCCTGGAGATTAAGGGGAATTAAAAGAAGAGCGATGTTCAATCAAACGTTTGATTGAACATCGCTCTTTTGCTGTTTAAACGGTTAATCCAGCTTCAATGGGAGGTGTTTGTTTTTTTACAGGGAGCTTGATGACAGCCTCTGTTCCTTTCCCTTTTTTGCTGTTGAAATGAATGGAGCCATTATGGGATTGGACGATCTTGAAACTGACGGTAAGTCCAAGGCCAGTTCCCTTCTCCTTTGATGAATAAAAGGGTTCGCCGATTCTATTTAGGCGATCTTCTGACATGCCGCAGCCGTTATCTTTAACGAGGATAGTCAGCTGATGGTCTTCTTCCAGCAGTGTAACGGTTACCTTGCCGCCTTCTTTAGATGCCTCGATGGCATTTTTTATGATATTGATAAATAGCTGCTTAAGCTGATTTGGTTCACATTCAATCATATAAACATTCGATTTTAACAGAAATTCGATCTGGACATTGTGCATGCTCGCTTCTGTTTTTAAAAGCGAAATGACATTGAACAGGATTTTTTGAACATCTGCTTTGGTAAAGCAAATATCCTGTGGTTTGGCAAGGAGCAGCAGCTCGCCGACAATATGGTTGATACGGTCCAGTTCCTCCTGCATGATCTGATAATAGAACTGATGCTTTTCATCTTCCAGCTGCATAAGCTGAACGAAGCCCTTTAGAGATGTAAGGGGGTTTCTGATTTCGTGTGCAACACTTGCAGATAGCTCGCCAACCACTGAAAGCTTTTCAGTGCGGCGTAGTCTTTCTTCAGCCTGACGGAGCTTTGTCACATCTTTTCCATAGCCAATGATCCCGGCAATCTGACCATTCACAATAACTGGAAGAGCAGTACATTGAATAGTCAATTTATTTCCGCGTTTATGTGTAAAATCAAACTCGCAGGTCTTTGGCTGTTTATCCTCAAGGATGGCTGTAAAATTTCTTAAGGCATTTATTTTATAAGGCACAGGTATGATTTCACCTATACTTTTGCCAAGTGTTTCATCAGGGCTGTATCCTGTCACGGCTTTGAATTGGGGATTTACTTTTGTGATGGTGCCTTGAAGGTCTGTAATAAAGACTATCTCGGTGTTATATTCAAACAAGGATTTATATTGCTGCTGGCTTTCAGCAAGAAGCTTCTCCACATGCTTTCTTTCTGTAATATCCCGGCCGATAATGACGAGTCCCTTTCGGCTTCCGTCTTCATGGAAGAGTGGAACTTTAATCGTATCAAACGTTTTTTTGGTCCCATCAGGCAAAGGAATAACTTCCTCAAGGCGGGTAATTTTACCGTTTCTCCAGGTTTCTTCATCTGATGTTTCACAGTAGCGAAGGGCATCTGCATAAAAATCAGTGTACTCGGCCAGTTCCGAGTCCTTCTTCCCTTTATAATCGACATTTTCGAGATTGAATAGTTTAAGTCCAAATTCATTAGACTCAATCCAGCGGCCTTGACCGTCTTTGAAATTAACAAAGTCCACCATTGAATTGATTAAAGTGGAAAGGCGCTTTTCATCTTCTTTTGAGGCACTGAGCTCATCTCTTTTGCCAATAAAATAATAGAGCAGCCACCCTGTAGCAATGATGTACAGAAATTCTTTCGCTCTGAATAGAAAACTGACAAGAGAAGAAGGTTCAAGCATATCCAAAAGATAATTAGTTCCGAATACCCAAATAAGACTAATGATTACATATAAGCCCAATACCTTTTTTTTATTCATTAACTTATATTTCTCCTGTTCTCTATTTGCTGGGATTCAGTCAAATAAGTTTTTTTCGCTGTATAATAGAATATAAGTTGCATATACAAATACATTACAATTTCTATTCTATATGATTTTAGCAGAGTCTACTAGTGCCAGGAGGTTAGTAAAATCATATTAAAAAGGAAAGAAAGGGAAGAAGAAGCATGTATCTGACTATTAAAGAAACCGCAGAGTATTTATCTTACCCAGAGCCATACGTAGAAAGCCTGATTCAGCAAAAGAAAATACGAGCCATTTTCGACGGAGAACAGTATCTAGTGTATAAGGAACAGTTTAATGCCCATTTAAAGCAGGTGGAAAAATACAGGGAGCTGGTGGAGGAAATTTTAAATGAGCCGATACCGGAGGACCGGGATATCAAAGATGAAGACTAAAATGAACCATTTTCCTCAAATCGCATTATTTTACAATTTTTATCAATCTGGATAAACTATAATTAATAACGTGTAAAGGGGGAAATATGGATGTTTGATATTTTAATTGTGGGTGCAGGTCCTGCCGGTGCAAGTGCTGCGCTATTTGCCGCCAAAGCGGGCAAGAAGGTAGTGATTGTGGACAATGATAAAAGCATGACTAAACGGGCATGGGTTGAAAATCATTATGGTGTTATGGAAGTCACTGGTCCGGAACTGATTGAAACAGGCAAAAAGCAAGCTGTTAAGTTTGGGGCAGAGATTGTTGAAGGAACAGTTGATAACATTGAAAAAGCTGAAAATGGTTTTACTGTAACAGCAGGAGAAAAATCATACTCAGCGAAACATGTGGTCATAGCAGCGGGTCTTTCAACTGATTTAGCTGAAAAAGCCGGTTTGAAGACTAAAGAAGGGACTGAGCCCCGCATTAAGACAGTTCTGGATGTCGATGCTGACGGAAAGACGAATGTTGATGGCATTTGGGCAGCCGGAACGATTGCCGGAGTCAGCGTCCATACAATCATTACAGCTGGAGACGGTGCGAAAGTGGCAATTAACGTAATTAGTGATTTGAACGACGAGCGTTATGTGGACCATGATTTAATGAAATAGAATGGGAGAAGGCTTGCGTGAGCAGCCTTCTTTTTTTGTTACCATTCAAAGAAGGTACTATTGATATAATAACTTCAGAAGTCAACAGAGTACCGGATCCAGCTATTTATGATAAGGTGCGTTTCGATCCAAGTAATGTTTTGGAATCCATATGTAAAAATAATCACAAGCTCAGCGCGTTCCCTCAAGGGAGTGCTGCTTTTTTTTATGAAAATTAATAAAACTCTTGTAAAGCGCTTTCAGTTTTCTTATAATTGTGATAAATCGATTTAGTAAACCGGTTTAGTAAATCGATTTAGAAAAAAGAATGATTCGGAGAAAACTAAATGAAAACGGTTACTATAGCTGATGTAGCTCAGCACGCAAAAGTATCAAAAAGCACAGTCTCCCAGTATTTAAATAAACGGTTTGATTACATGGGAGAGAACACCAAGAAAAGAATCGAAGCAGCAATTAATGAACTTGGCTATAGGCCTAATATTGTGGCAAGAAGCTTAAAGCAGAAATCAACTACAACGATTGGGATTATTGTGGCAAATATTCTTCACTCTTTTTCCACCCAGGTTATCAGGGCTATTGAGGATACGTGCCATCAATATGACTTCCATACCATTGTCTGTAACGCTGATGATGATCCGATTAAGGAAAAGAGATACATCGAAATGCTTCGCGCTAAACAGGTTGATGGAATCATCCTTCTTCCTACCGGTGATAATTCAGATCTCTATAACGAAATGCTCAAGGTGAATTACCCGGTCATTTTTGTAGACCGGACAGTGCCTGATGTGCAGATTCCTGCCATGCTCCTGGATAATGGGAAGGCAGCAGGATTGGGAGTTCAGCACTTTATTGACAATGGCTATAGAAAAATTGGAATAATCACTAATGTAATTCGAAATGTTACCCCAAGGATGGAAAGATTAAACGGGTACAAAAAAACGCTTGAATTAAATGGGCTTCCGGTAAGGGAAGAATATGTTAAAAGTTTAGAAGTTTCAAAAATCAAAGAGGGTCTCAAGGAAATGCTGGAGCTGGCAGATCCTCCGAAAGCGATTCTTGCCGGAAACGATCTTACTTTAATCGAAATCCTTAAATATGTGAAAGAACATAATTTAAAAGTACCAGAGGATTTGGCCATTATTGGAATTGACGATGTCTCATTTGCAAGCTTCTATGAACCGGGACTAACAATCGTTGCACAGCCGGCCTTTGAAATAGGCAAAAGAGCAGCAGAACTCTTATTGAACAAGATTCAGAAAAAAGCACCTGCAGAAGAGAAGCTTGTTTATCGTTTTGAGCCAAAACTTATCATTAGAGAATCGTGCTAATAGAAATGAAAAGGGTGTATTGCCATGAAAGATGTAGTTACCATTGGGGATGCCATGATTACATTCAACCCTTCTGCAACCGGTCCAATGAGGTTTGTACCAACTTTTGAACGCAAAATTGGCGGGGCGGAGCTGAATGTAGCAATTGGCTGCTCACGATTAGGACTAAAATCCGGCTGGATTAGCAGGCTAGGAAATGATGAATTTGGAAGGCACATTTTTAATACAGTGCGGGGAGAGGGAATTGATGTCTCTCAAGTAGAACTTGTCGACGGGTATCCAACCTCTTTGAACTTTAAAGAAATTATGGGGGATGGAAGTGTAAGAACTTTTTATTACAGAACAAATTCTCCTACTACTGCATTAACCATTGAAACGCTGGATGAAGAATATATTAAAAATTCAAAGATCCTTCATATTACTGGGATATTTCCTGCAGTAGACAAAGAGAAAAATATAGAGTTAATAAAATATGCGATATCAATTGCCAAAAAACATGGGGTCCTTGTATCTTTTGACCCGAATATTCGACTGAAGCTGTGGAGTAAGGAGGAGGCAAGAAAAACATTAAGAGAGTATTTGCCATACGTTGATATTTTATTAACAGGAGAAGATGAAGCTGAACTGTTAATGGGAACTAGCGATCCGATGCAGATTATTGAGTACAGCAAAGAGTTTGGCATAAATTATGTTGCCATTAAGCAAGGAGAAAAAGGTTCTGTCGGCTACCATGAAGGGAAATTTATTGAAGCTCCTGCCCTTAAGTCAAAAATGGTTGTGGATACAGTCGGTGCTGGAGATGGATTTGATTCTGGATTTTTATACGGACTGATAAACAAATGGCCGCTTGAAAAGACTTTAAAGTTTGCAAATGTTATAGGGTCGATGGTCGTGAGTGTTTCAGGGGATAATGAAGGCCTCCCATATCTCGATGATGTAATGGTTCAATTGGGAGAAAGAGAATTCGTAGAAAGATAGGGTGATCGTATGAATCTGCAATTAGCCCTTGACCGCCTTACGAGGGAAGAGTGTATAAAAGTTTTAAAGGAAACAGAAAGCTTCGTTGATTGGATTGAGATAGGTACTGGTGTAATTAAAGAGTATGGAATGGCAATCGTTCGAGAAATCAGGGAAGCATATCCGGGTAAAACGATCGTTGCTGATATGAAAACATGTGATGCGGGTAAACATGAGGCTATTCAAGCTTTTGAGGCGGGTGCTGATATTACAACGGTCATGGCATTTTCTGCAAATAAAACAATAGAAGATACTCTTAAAGTGGCTAGACAGCATAACAAGCGTATAATGGTCGACTTACTTGGTGTCTTTGAACACAGCAAAGTGATTGAATTGTACGACTTGGGAGTTGATCTTGCCAGCTTGCATTTTGGAAAGGATATGCAAGCAGAAGGTGAAATCTGTACAGATATTTTTTCGCTTACTGAGGATCTTCCCAAGCTTGAAACTGCAGTCGCCGGCGGGATAAACCTAAATACTTTGCCCGAAATAGTAGAGAAAAAGCCAAATACGGTCATCGTTGGCAGTGCAATAACAAAGGCGCAAAAACCCTTTGAGACTGCTGCTGCAATGAAAGGATTGTTAGAACAATGAAATCAATCATAAAAACAGTGTCTGAAGAAATATCAGGAGTGCTATCTGCAATTAACGATGAAGAAGCTGTTCATTTATCCTGCCTGCTTAAAGAAGCAAAGCGGATCTTCGTTTTGGGAGAAGGGCGTTCAGGGCTGATGGGTAAAGCATTTGCAATGCGTTTGATGCATGGAGGATTTCCTGTACATGTGGTGGGAGAGACTGTTACACCCAGTATAGAAGCTGGGGATTTATTAGTTGCCATCTCGGGATCAGGCTCTACAGGTGCCATTCTGCAGTTTGCAGATAAAGCAAAAGAAATAGGAGCAAAGGTTTTCCTGGTAACGACAAATAGAGAGTCGAAAATTGCTGCTTTATGTGATGGAATTCTACGCATACCAGCTGCAACCAAGCACCGCAGACCAGATGAACCAAGTACGATTCAGCCGCTGGGCAATCAATTCGATCAATCTGTACATCTTGCTCTTGATGCCATTATCATCGGAACACTTCAGGCTGAGAACCAGGAAATGGCCTACGAAGAGATGAGAAAAAGACATACCAATTTGGAATAGAAAGATGTAAAAGGCAGGTGAAAAAAATGGAAGCAGTGGATTTTATAAAAGAACATGTTATTGTAGCCGTCATTCGTGAGGCTACAGTTGATAATATACTTCCGATCGCCAATGCTCTTTATGATGGCGGAGTGAAAGTGATGGAAGTTACGGCAGAAACTCCTGGAGTAATGGGAATGATTGAAAAAGTAAGATCTGAGCTTGGAGATAAGGTGCTTGTGGGGGCAGGAACCGTTTTGGATCCTGAAACTGCCAGGGCGGCCATTATGGCAGGCAGCCAATTTATTGTATCTCCTTCGCTGAATACAGAAACGATAAAAATGGCAAAGCGATATGGTATAACAAGCATCCCAGGTGCTTTAACACCAACAGAAATTATTACAGCTTTTGAACAGGGTGCCGATATGATAAAGGTTTTTCCTGCTAATGCCTTTGGCCCTGGATATATCAGGAATATACATGGTCCATTCCCGCATATTCCGTTAATGGTGACAGGCGGAATTAATACTGGCAATTTGAATGAATATATTGAAGGCGGTGCTTTGGCAGCAGGGGTTGGAGGAAGCCTTGTTAACCCAAAACACCTGAATAATGCTGAGGATTTTCTTATGCTGACAAAGAATGCTCGTAAATATACCGAAATAGCAAAAAAAATCTACAAATAAAAAGATTAAGGGGGATTATAGAATGAAAAAGATATTGTCCATTTCTTTTGTATTACTTCTAGCTTTTTCAGCTGTTTTAGCAGGATGCAGCAGTAAAGAAGAGGCAGGCGGAGAAGCTGGTGCCAAAAAAATTAAAATTGTGGCTGCCCATAATCAGACTTCACCGGATAACCCATATCAAACAGGTTTGTTAAAATTTAAGGAAGTAGCAGAAAGTAAATCCAACGGAGATATTGAAGTTGAAGTGCATGCAGGAACTATTGGAACAGAAGAATCAGAACTTGTTGAAAAGCTTAAATTAGGAGCTGCAGATGTTGTATTAGTTTCTCCAGGATTTATGACTCAAACAGGTATTAAGGAAATTGATCTATTAGCGCTTCCATACCTCTTTGACAGCTATGACCATTGGGAAAAAGTTGTTGATGGGGATGTTGGAAAGGAAATGGCTGAACTTGTGAAAGAGAAGTCTAATAATGACTTTAAACTAATTGGTTATTGGTCTGCTGGTGTAAGACATTACTATGGCAAAAAGCCAATCGAAAAAATGGAAGACTTAAAGGGTTTGACATTCAGAACTCAAACATCAGGAGTTATTGCTGATTACTGGAAGAAAACAGGTGCTATTCCCACTTCTATTGCATGGGGGGAGCTATATCAGGCATTGCAGCAAAATGTCGTAGGTTCATCTGAAAACTCTTATCCATACTTTATTCAGCAGAACCACCATAAAACTAAAAACGGAAAGTATATTACTGAAACTGCACACGATTATACAACAAGATTTCTATTAGTTAATGGCAAAAAGTTTGATTCTTATAGTAAGGAACAGCAGGATACTATTTTAGAAGCTGCAAAAGCATCTGTTGAATCAGAACGGGAAGCTGTATATGCTCAGGAAGCAGAGTATAGGGAGAAAGCCATTGCAGATGGAGCTGAAATAAACGAAATTGATAGAAAGCCATTCATCGAGCTTGCTGAGCCTTTACAGGAAAAAACCGCTAAAGACTTGGGTGCTGAAGATTTACTGAAGAAAATAAAAGATCTTAAATAATTTTAACAATTGTTAAAGGGAAGAGTTAATGCATGCTGTCTTCCCTTTAATCCTTACTAGGAGGGAAGGCGATAGGCATGATTAAAATTCTAGAAAAGATCCAGATGACCGTCGGGGTAATAAGTTTATCCACATTTTTTATTACCATCATTGTTCAGATAGTAACCAGACATTTGGGTATACCTGTTATTTGGACAGAAGAAGTAGCTAATTATTCATTTATTTGGTCCGTTTTTATGGGGGCTTCTGTAATGGTCAATAAGAAAGAACATTTTAGATTCGATTTCTTTGAGCAAAAGCTGCAAGGGAAATCTAAAGCCTTGTTATTAATTGTTAGTGATGTAATTGTATTACTGTTTGCCATTGCATTGTTCTATTATGGCATTCAAGCTGTGCAGAATTTCTGGAACTATAATTGGGCTTCACTTCCGGCGATGAAGATGGGGTATGTATGGATCTCCATTCCATTGATGGGTCTAACAATGTCCATCTATTCTATAAGCCACCTGGTTAATAATATTAAACATCTTAAGGAAGGGGAGGCTAAAGTATGATTGGTATTATTTTAGTAGGTTTATTCCTGGTCCTTATGCTGATAGGTGTTCCGATTGCATTTGTAATAGGAATTGTTGCGCTTCTTGGAATATTTTCCGTTCCGTATATACCTGAAGTAACGGTTCCGATGAAGATGCTTAATGGTATTGATTCATTTGTGCTGCTAGCTGTTCCTTTGTTTATCCTGGCTGCTAACTTAATGAACAGCGGTAAGATTTCGCAGAAATTAATAGATCTTTCCCTTGCTGTTGTAGGCCATATCCGAGGCGGACTGGCACATGCGAATATCCTAGTTTCTATGATTTTTGCCGGGGTTTCAGGAGCCGCGCAAGCAGATACTGCTGGTGTTGGGAAAATCTTAATACCAAACATGAAAAAGCAGGGGTATGACACTGAAACAGCGGTTGGAGTAACGGCAGCATCATCTACAATTGGTGTAATTATTCCGCCGAGTATTCCTATGATAATTTTTGCAGGTTTAACAAATGCCTCTGTAGGAGCTCTTTTCCTTGGAGGGATTATTCCTGGAATATTAGTTGGCTTGGGCATGATGCTTTTTGTATACATTATGGCATTAAAGAAAGGCTACCCAAGATCCCAAAGGGCGAGTATTCAACAATTTTTAAAGCTGGTTTATGAAACAGTCCCTGCACTGATTACCCCAATCATTATAATTGGAGGGATTATCTCAGGATTCTTTACAGCAACGGAAGCTGCTGCAGTGGCCTCTCTGTATACACTTTTAATCAGCATGTTTTTCTATAAAACTTTAAAGCTAGCCGATCTTCCAAAAATACTAATGGATACTCTGGCATTAAGTTCATTGTCATTATTTGCACTTGCAGCTGCAAGTGCACTAGGGGAGCTGATGAGCTATTATCAGTTATCAACAATGGCTCAAGACTTTTTTGTAAATAATGTTGGAGCAAAATGGGTATTCATATTAATAGTTATCGCATTTTTCTTATTTATCGGAACTTTCATGGATGCTATTCCAGCAATGATCTTATTTGTTCCAGTTATATTGCCGACTGCTTCTCAATTTGGAATGGATCCGGTTCATTTAGGACTAATTATTGTTATGACTTTAGCGATCGGACTTGTAACACCGCCATACGGTTTATGTCTTCTTTTGGCAGCGAAAATTGGAAATCTCAGCATTGAAAGGTCCTTAACAGCTGTGATCCCATATATTTTAATAGTATTGGCGGTGCTGTTATTTGTAGCCTTTTTCCCGGATATTGCATTCTATTTGCCTAAGCTGATGAATCCGGGATTATTTTAGAACAGTTTGTTTAGAAAGGAAGTCATCATGGTAAAACGAGATATTCTTAACAGTGAAGGTTCACTGATGGCTGTAAAAGTAGAACTGGCAAAAGGGTTTAAAGGGGATGTTGATCAGCATCCTGAAGAACAGATCAGTTATATAGAAAAGGGGAAAGTAGAATTCGAAGTGAAGGGAGTAAAAAGGGTCCTCGCTAAAGGTGATATTCAATACATTCCTTCTAATGTGGAGCATCAGGTAACAGTGCTTGAAGAGTGTATTATCTTAGATATTTTTACACCAATTAGAAGAGATTTGATACCAAGTTAGACCAGAAAGGAGAGGGGAGCCCTCTCTTTTTTTATTCCTTCTTCTTGAGCGAATCTACTTTGCCGGTACTGCCGACTAGCACTAAATCTGTCATATCAATAAAGAGACCGGTCTCGACGACACCTGTCATTTGTTTTAATTGATTATGAAGCTCTTTTGGATTCGGTATCTTTTCGAATTGGCAATCTAATATGTAATTTCCGTTATTCGAGACGAAGATTTCTCCGTCGTTAACCCTTAGCTGTGGTATCGCTCCTAATTCAGCAATTCTATTAGAGGTCAGTTCCCAGCCGAAAGGTACAACTTCTACAGGAAGAGGAAATTTGCCCAGTTGGTTTACTAGTTTGGATTCATCCACTATAATAATCAGTTTTTTTGCGTAGGCATCTACAATTTTTTCTCTCAGAAGCGATCCTCCACCCCCTTTTGTTAAATTAAAATAAGGATCAACCTCATCTGCTCCATCAATGGCCAAATCAAGTAGCTGGGTTTTTGAAAAATCTGTAAGAGGGATATTAAACTCTCTTGCCCATCCTTCCGTTCTCAGAGAGGAGGGTACTCCTCTTACTGTTAGGCCAGCATTAATTAACTCACCTAGTCTTTTTAAAAACCAAAACACAGTAGATCCTGAGCCTAATCCAATAGTCATACCGCTCCTTACAAACTCGGCTGCTTTTTCCCCGGCTGCTTTTTTCTGCAAATCGCTTGAGTTCATTATAGTCTTCACCCCGCATTTTTATAGTTTTATTATATCAAAAGAAACGAGGACTCACCTCTCAAACAAATAAACATTAAAAGACATAATCTCAATTAATTATGATAAAATGATACAAATTATGGGATTGGATTTCTTGGAAAGAAGGATTGATGTGAAGAACATAAAAACATACATTCTCCTCACCTTCATCATGGCTCTGTGGGGATTAAATGTCAGCATAATAAAGATTCTTGTAAGCTATTTCCCTCCCGTTTCAATTACATCTCTGCGAATATTAACTGCAGGTATAACGGTGTTTTTAATATTAGGCATAATGGGAAAAGTGAGGAAGCCGAGCTTAAGGGAAATCTCGTATATTGTTTTTGGCGGACTTCTAAGTGTGGTCAGCCACCATCTTTTATTGGCTATAGGCCTGACCGGGACCAGTGCGGTGAATGGAGGGCTTATATTAGGTGCGGGTCCTCTTTTAACAGCTATACTGTCTTCGATTCTGCTGCGTCACAAGCCTACAGGCATTCAGGTGCTTGGTTTTCTGCTTGGCGGTGCAGGCGTGACTTTTATTGTTCTTTCCAGAAATAAAGGGGTATCAAGCTTAACTCCGGGTGATTTCTTTGTATTCCTGTCCATTCTTTCACAGGCTCTTAGCTTCATTGTAATCAGCAAAGCTTCGAAAACACTTGATCCGCGATTGCTGACAGGCTATATGCTGGTTTTTGGAGGAGTTATCCTGTTTGTACTGGCGGGCGTAATGGAACCTGGCGGGCTTGAGGGCCTATCGGAAGCCCCAATCTATGTCTGGGCTGCATTTGCCGCATCAGCTGTATTGGCAACAGCTGTCGGCCATATGGTTTATAATACAGCCATCCGTAATATCGGGCCGGCAGAAGCCAGTATATTTTTAAATCTGAACACCTTTTTCTCACTGGCAGGCTCGGCGCTGATCCTTGGTGAAGTTATCACCATCAACCACGTGCTTGGACTGGTTCTCATCGTGGGAGGTGTACTTTCAGGATCTGGAGCATTGGAGGATTTAGTATTCAGGAAGCGGAGAAAAGAAAGTAGCCGGTATTGGTGACAGGTACCTATACCAGTTAGACAAAGTGGTATAGGTACCTGTCACCTCTAA
The DNA here is from genome assembly GCF_023715565.1 of Cytobacillus firmus. Classification (GTDB taxonomy): domain Bacteria; phylum Bacillota; class Bacilli; order Bacillales; family Cytobacillaceae; genus Cytobacillus; species Cytobacillus firmus_C. The sequence goes on from NZ_JAMBOJ010000022.1 coordinate 66,537, forward strand.
TATCCTTTTTGATAATCAACGAGATTAATGCCTGGTATACCGCTTTTTATATACTCTTTTAAATTGGGAATAAATATGTCTTCAATTACGCGTTTGGTATAGTGTTCTGTCGATCCGGCCGTATGTGGAGTAATGATGACGTTATCAAGCTCCCATAGCGGGCTGTCTTCCGCAAGCGGTTCTTTTTCAAATACATCAAGTCCTGCACCGGCAATCAATCCGTTCTGCAGTGCGTCGATCAAATCTCTTTCCTTTACGATCTCCCCTCGGCCGATATTGATGAAGAAGGCAGAATCCTTCATGAGGGAAAACTGTTCGGCTCCGAATAGCTGCCTGGTTTCCTGTGTAAGCGGAAGGGTAACGACAACATAGTCACATTGAGGAAGCACATCGTTCAGCTGTCCGGGCGTATACATTTCATCAAAATACTCTTCAGATCTTCCAGAGTGGCGGACTCCAATCACCTTCATGCCGAATGCTTTGGAAATCCTGGCTGTTTCTTTTCCGATGGCACCTGTGCCAATCAGGCCGATGGTTTTATTATGTATTTCGAGCTTTAATCCGGAGTGGTGCCATACTTTTGCTTGCTGATTTTTCACATATGTATGGATTTTTCGGGTGAGCCCGAGCATGAGAGCGAAAATGGTTTCAGAAATAGGGTTGGCATGTACGCCATTGGCGCTCGTAATCTGAATGTCCTGTGATTTCATTTCTGCCAAGGGGAGGGAATCGACACCTGCACTCCAGGATTGGAACCAGCGAAGTTTGCTGTCCCCCTCGAGAACCAGCTCTTTAAGTTCCTTTTTCCAGCCGGCGATGATTTCGGCTTTTTTCATTGTACTTTGCCAGTTTGAGGAATCCTTGCCCGTAATGAGCTCCCAATCGGGAATGATTTCTTTTATTTTTTCATGCTGAGAGGGTTCCAGATCATGTGTAATGATACAGGTTCTTTTTGTCATGTGTATGCCTCCGTATTATTTTTTGAAAAGTCGGTAAATATATCATAGTCTATAAAGGGGAACTTTTCTAATAAAAAATCCCCGGGTGTAAAGCACCGAGGGATGATCTATCTATTAGGAGGGCTGAAAACCTATTAATTTAGCTTTCTTATCAACACCTAGGGTCGTCTTCTTGTCTGGAAAGGTAATGACAGAGCTGATGTAATCCCAGCGGATCAGAAAATGGGTAACGCAATCTTCTTCTTTTTGCTGTTCTTCCGGAATGTTGGTACCGTCTTCTTTTTGCACCATTGTTCGCTTGAAGCAAGGGTTCTCGACCCAGATTCCCATGTTTTCTGTTTTAATCAGTTTAACAAGGTACCACTCATCAGGCTGGAAAATGCTGTAATAGATCCGACGAGATCATTTGGAAAGTTCTTGAATTTTATTTGAATCTTTTTTCCTGTAAAATTTTCAAGATGCATATATGAACCTCCTGAACTATTAAAATTCGTTTTTTTATACTCTTCCTTTATTTAAGTTTTTTAAACATTAAAAGCAAGATCCAGTCATTTTGCTGGATCTTGCTTTTTATCTAGCGTTCCCCGTCTACATACTTTCCGTGATCGGGAATGGCAATTTCATCAAATTCATTCACAAGTCGGGTGAGATTTTCTCTTAATACAGCAGCAGCCATGGGAATCCCGTGTCCTGTGATGGCGATATCCGGCTGAAGAGCTTCAAGTTTCTGTACGGATGTCCTGGCCGCATCCCAATCTGTCGTCAGATAGCGAGGCGGGCCGCTGATTTCCTGTTCCTGGGTGAGGACACTGTATAAGGATTCCTGTTTCACTGTTACAAAAGCATCACCTGCAATCAGCACGCGATCCGATTCCCTGAACAAGGAAACATGGCCAGGGGTGTGTCCTGGTGTGTGAATCCACTTCCATCCTTCCATATAGGGAACATTTCCGTCTTCAGGGAAGGACTGTATATGGTTTCCGAGGTCGATGCCTTCATGCGGAAAAGTAGGGGACATCTTTGCGACAAGTCCGCCTTCAACACTCGCGTCAGGTTTTGGGTAATCCTGCTGTCCGGTTAAGAAGGGCATTTCCAGTGTGTGTGCGTATACAGGGACCTGCCAGCGCTCAACCAAATCAATAATTGCACCAACATGGTCAAAGTGGCCATGTGTAAGAATAATGGCCTTCGGTCTGGCGTTTTCTCCAAAAACTTCTTCGGCGGCATCCATGATTTTCTCTGCAGATTTTGGCATGCCTGCGTCAACTAGAACCCAGTCGCCGGGCTTTTCCGATATTCGCACAAAACAAACATTAACAATCTGAACTGTCAGGCAGTAAACTCCATCCGCTTCATTTACAATCATTCCGCTCGTGGTGGAAGTCATGGGCATATAGCGTTCAGTAGATGAACTTTCCTTCAAAAATATTACCTCCTTCTTAAATAACAGACCTCTTATCTTTTTGAGTATACCCGCATGTGTCCTTTGTATGCGGCATATTCAGGAGGTGGTGGGAATAAATGCAAAAAAAGCTCTGCCGCATTAAGGCAGAGCTTAGGCAAAATTAAGATAGAAATTCATGTGGATTTAATCCGAGTTCCATGCAGATTTCGGTAACAGCCTGTTTTTCATTTTGATCAAAGTTCCCATCAGCATAACCGATAGCGATGCAATAACGGGCAACAAGACGGGCAATCTCAGGCTTGTTTCTTACCCGGCCAACTGCTTTGAAGGCTTCTGCCCGGCCGATGATCGGGTCCATCTCAATCCGCTGAACGAACATATTGAATTGTTGTATCACCTTTTGAGTATCAAACACTTTTAATTCCTGGCTGCTGTTTACAAATTCCATCATCTTTTGTCGCTCAGATGGATCAAGCCTGCCATCTGCCATGCCGACAAGAGCGCATGAAGCTACAACGGCGTCCAGGACATCCTGGCTCTTGAATCGGGTGAAAAGCTCCTGGGCGCGGCGCTTTTGGTCATTGGCCCACTGTGCATAATCTGTTTGGTTAGGCGCCCATGAATTGCCGCAGGCATTACAGGTGAGCTTGAGCTGGTTTTTCCCGATGAAGCCGCCGAGAAGTCCCACAGGGCCAAGGATAAGTCCCCCGATAGCTGCTTTTCCAAGGCCAAATCCTTTTTGGCCGGTACGAATGTTAGTGGATCCGCATCGGGTGCAGGCCATATTTCCATCTGAATAGGATTGAGCATGTATGGGCTGTCCATATCCTGTCTGGCCGCCCATTGCAGGTGGCTGTGATGGAGGCGTGCTGTATGCAGTCTGATTGTAGGCAGGCTGGTTAAAGGAAGAAGGGCTATAGGCTGATTGAGTCGGCTGGCTTTGCTGTGGACTGAATCCGTGATTTCCCGTCTGCTGATATTGCCCATGACCGAATGACGTCTGCTGACTTGGAGCAGGCTCATCATCTACGGAAATACCGAAATTGCGGCACAGAGCAGCTAATCCTCCCTGAAATCCGCTTGCAACAGCATTGAATTTCCACTCGCCATTATGGCGGTAAAGTTCTGCGGCGACGATGGCTGTTTCAACAGTAAAATCACGCCCAAGGTCAAAGCGGAGCAGCTCTTCATTTGTCAAGGCATTATAAATTCTCACATACGCATTCGAAACTTGTCCGAAGTTCTGCCCTTTCATTTGTGCATCATGAATAGTAATGGTAAACGCAATCCGCTGGATATGCTGCGGCACCTTATTCAATTCAATGCGAATTTGCTCATCATCCCCCGCGCCGGCTCCCGTTCTGTTATCACTGCTATAGAGAATCGACCCGTTTCCGCCGGACGGATTATTATAAAACACAAAGTCACTGTCACTTTGCACTTTGCCTGATGCGTCTGTCAAAAATGCTGAAGCGTCCAGGTCATATTGAGATTGATTGTGGCTGACATCCCAGCCCAATCCTGCCATTACAACCTGCAAACCAGGATTGGTTTTGGTCAAATCTACTTTTTGTCCCTTGCTCAATCGAACTCCCACAGATTTCACTCCTAAATTCGTTTTTATGTATGGATAATTTGTTATACGTACTGGTATGAAAGAAGTTTCATAGTTTTCATTATAATGGAATCGAATGCGAAGTGAAACTTGAGCGGGGTTTTACAGGTATGAAAAAATGATTTTGCGACGGTTTGTAGAATAGAATATGAATGATGATGTTTTTGTCATAGGAGGAGATATATTGAATAAAAGAGCAAAAGTATTTGCCCACCGCGGTGTCAGCGGACGTTTTCCTGAAAACACGATGGCCGCTTTTCAGGCTGCATTGGAGACGGGAGCAGATGGCATTGAGTTGGATGTGCAGATGGCAAAGGATGGTACGCTTGTGATCATTCATGACGAAAAGGTGGACAGAACGACAGACGGAACAGGCTATATTAAGGGCATGACATTTGAAGAAATCCTGCAGCTTGATGCAGGGAGCTGGTTTGCGGAAGTGAACGCCGGAGAAACAATCCCTGATCTGGAGCAGCTTTTGCAATGGGCAGTGATGGAGGGCAACGAGCTGATGATCAATATTGAATTGAAAAATGATTTGATAGACTATCCCGGGATGGAAAAAAAGGTGATGGACCTTATCCTAAAATATGGATTGGAACAGCGTGTCATTATCTCTTCCTTCAATGCGGAGAGCCTGAGGAGAGTCCGGGCCTGCCATTTAACGATACAGACGGGTTATTTGATTGAAGGTATTCCTGAAAATGCACTTGATATGGCGAAAACTATCGGTGCAGACAGCATTCATTGTGAAGAGAGGTTTGCCCTATCCGAGCTTGGAAGGAGAGCAATGGAAGCAGGGTTTCCGCTGCGGGTATATACCGTAAATGATGAATCCCGCAGCGAATTTTTAACTAATGCCGGAGTCGAAGTGATTATGACCGATTTTCCGGAAAGGTTTTTGAAATAATGAGTTTGTTGGATGTGGAAATTTCCCTTATCCATCCAAAAGCGAAGATATGAATTTATCCATGCACAAAAAAACAAGCGCATATCATAAGCGCTTGTTCAGACTGTCGACAAACTCGATGAAAATCGTACTTGTCGGGAGTCTTTTTTGATTTAAAATAGAAGTAATACAATGCTTGAGGTGATTAATATGCTTTCTAAACATAATCCAATTCAACGGGA
>NZ_JAMBOJ010000023.1 GCF_023715565.1 Cytobacillus firmus
GGTAACTTAATTGTATCAGAAGTGGTCCTTATTTTTCTCAAAAACAATCAAAGCCGGTGACATTTTACTCGTCGTAAAATGTCACCGGCTTTTTCATTTCAGAGGTGGGTTTTGTCCCAGCCTCTTTGATCTGGTTCAATTGGGTGCTTCCGGTTAGTGAGGCAGGAACGCAAGCTGGTAAAAGAATAATACTGCAAATAAATATACAAGGGGATGAACGTCTCTCCATTTCCCTTTAACCACTTTCATGAGTGGATAAGCGATAAATCCAAGTGCAATACCTGTAGCAATACTGGATGTCAACGGCATGCTTAGGATAATCAGGAATGCAGGGAATGCTTCATCTAGCTCATTCCATTTAATATGAGAAATGCTGCCCATCATCAGGCTTCCAACGATAATCAGGGCAGGTGCAGTAATGGCCGCTAGACCTGATACCGCACTGACAAGAGGTCCGAAGAAAGCTGCAAGCAGGAACAAACCTGCAACAGTCAAGGTTGTTAATCCTGTTCTTCCGCCGGCTGACACACCTGTTGAAGATTCAATATAGGCCGAAGTCGGACTTGTACCAAACATGGCACCAATAGAAGTAGCGATGGAATCCGATAAAAGAGCCTCACGTGCTCTTGGCATCGTTTTGCCTTTCATTAATCCGGCCTGCTGGGCAACGCCGATCATCGTTCCAGTTGTATCAAAAATCGTTACAAGCAGGAAGGAGAAAACAACCGCGTATAAACTGTGCTGGATAACGTCTCCAATTGCTTCAAATGGATTTAAAATGATGATTCCATCCGGAAGAGAAGGCAGGGATACAAATCCCTGGTCAAAAGAAAGCTGTCCTGTAAAGAAGGCTATCAGGGCAGTGATAATCATGCCGAAAAATAATGCCCCGTTAATCCCGAGTGTCATAAGAATCAATGTTACGGCAAGTCCGACAAGCGCAAGAATGGATTGAGGAGAATGCAAGTCTCCAAGCGCTACAAGATTTGTTGGGTGGCTTGTAATCAGTCCGGTTAAGCGCAAGCCGATAAAGGCGATAAACAACCCGATTCCCGCAGTAATACCGTGCTTTAAATTATCCGGTATTGCAATGATCAGCTTTTCCCGGAAAGGGGTAAGCGACAATATAATGAAGATAATACCAGCAATAAATACTGCTGAAAATGCAGTCATATAATCAATATTACCGTGGGTGCCGACAACAGAGTAAGCAAAATAGGCGTTCAGGCCCATTCCAGGTGCGATGGCAATTGGATAATTGGCGAATAGTGCCATCCAAAGAGTACCTGCGACAGTTGCAATAATGGTTGCAGAAAAGACTTGATCAAAAGGCACACCAGCATCAGATAAGATGACAGGGTTTACGACCACAATATAAACCATTGTTAAGAAAGTTGTGATGCCTGCCAATACCTCAGTCTTTACGTTTGTTTGATTTTCTTTTAATTTGAACATAAAAAGTCCCCCATAAACTATAACTTCTTTCAGGTAATATGCGTTATTGATTAAATACGAACGTTTAGAAAGCACAAATAATATAATATTCGTTTTTGGTGAAAATTTCAAGACCTTAATGTTATTATTCTATATATTGGCTGTTTCATCCTAATTTATATGAAAAGCATCTCAATTGCTATTAGCTTCCCCGATATAAAAAAGTGTTGATTCACAATAGAGGATGCTTATACACTAAGGTCAAAAGACAACGAAATGGGGTTGGCCAATGTTTGCAAATCTTAAAACCATGAATCTTAGTCAGCAGGCCGAATATTTAACAAAGGCCCTGGTGCAGGTAGAGAGCTATAACCATTCAGATGGAGAAGGGCATAAAGCTGACTTCTTAAAGAAAGTAATCTGTTCGTATCCATCTTTTAAGGATAATGATCATTTAGTGTGGACCCAGGAAATCCCCGGAGATGAACTGGGCCGAAAGAATGTGTTTGCCTTCCTCAAAGGGAGGGAGATGAGCAAAAAGACCATTATATACCTGGCCCATTTGGACACAGTCGGCACAGAGGATTTTGGTCCCATTCAGAACCTGGCCCATAATCCAGACAAACTTCAGGAGTTTTTTGGACAATACGACTCTGATCTGGAATTGCAGGAAGATGCCCTGTCCAACGAGTGGCTTTTTGGAAGAGGGGCATTGGATATGCAGAGCGGAATCGCTGTCCATCTGGCCAATCTCCTGTATTTCTCGGAAAATCCCGGTGAGCTGGAAGGCAATTTGCTGGTTATGTTCAATGCTGATGAAGAGGGTGAGCATAAAGGAAGCAGAGCAGCGCTTTCCGAACTGCTGAGACTGAAAGAAAAGATGGGTCTGGAATATATGGCTGCTATAAATAATGATTTTATCTCGCCATTGTATGACGGAGATGCCACTAAGTATATCTATACGGGGACAGTAGGCAAGATTTTGCCGTGTTTCTCCATTTTCGGAAGGGAGACTCACGCCGGTGAAAGTCTTGCAGGTATTGATCCTACATTAATTGCTGCAGAGCTGACTGCCCGCATCAGCCAGAATTTCCAGCTGACTGAAAAGCTGGAAGGAGAACTGGTGCTTCCGCCAAGCTGTTTATACATGAGAGATGATAAAAAAAGATATGATGTTCAGACTGCAGTTGGCTGCAGGGTTTACTTCAATTATTTTTTCTATGAGAAACCTCTGAAGCAACTTTCAAAAGAATTGAAAATGATTGCAGAAGATGCGGCTATTGCTATCGAGAACCGCCTGGAAGGTGCCTATAAGGATTTTCGGACCGTCAATAAACTGCCGGAAAGACAGCTGGATTGGGGAACAGAAGTGACGGCTTTAGAGGAATTCCTTGTCTATCTTGAAGAAAAGGGCATTGATACGGTAAGTGTTATGGAAGAAACAAGGAAAAAGAGCTCGCTTCATGAAACTGATGCCAGAATGATTGCTTTTGATATTGTAGAAGCTCTCCACCAATCAGACCCTGAGAAGAAACCCAGAGTGATTCTTTTCTATGGAACACCCTTTCTTCCTGCCAACACGATTGATGTGACTGCAGAAAGAGGCATCTTTTTAAAAAGCTGTCTGGAGGAAGTGCTTGCTGAAGAGGCTGAGAAAACAGGCGAAACATTCAAAATTCGTAAATATTTTCCTTATTTATCGGATGGAAGTTTTTTATCTTTTGACGGCTCGGATGAGGACATTCAATCTCTTAAAAAGAATTTTCCTGCTTTAGAAAGCCTTTTTCCGATCCCATTAAAGGCGATGAGAGATTTAAGTTTACCCGTGATTAATCTTGGAGTCTATGGCAAAGCTGGACACAAATGGACTGAGCGGGTCTATAAACCGTATACTTTTGAAATATTGCCTGAGGTTATCCGGAAGCTTACAAAAAGAATCCTTGAAAAGCCGGAAGATTAAGTTTCTCGCCTTTGGAGGCAGAAGTAACTTTAACTGGAAAATAGCGTCTGATACAGGAAGAAAATTCGGGGGCGGTGACAGAATGATAAAGGCTGTTATTTTTGATTTTGATGGAACAATTGTAGATACAGAATCTTTATGGTATGAGGTCTTTAAACAAATTCTGTTTGAAGATTATGGATTTGATCTTGGACTGGAGGATTTTGCAAAGGGCATAGGCACCACCGATGATATTCTATTTAATTATATTGATGATAAATTAGGTGTTAAAGTTAATCGTAAATCTATACAGGAAAAAACAGAAAGAGCATTCCGGAACAAAAGGGATATTTTAATTCTGAGAGAAGGAATTCAGGAACTGATAGACAAATGCATTGAAAAAGGCCTTAAGCTTGGAGTCTCATCCAGCTCAGGAAGAGAGTGGGTTAAGCACTATTTAAAACATTTTGGAATCGAGGATTTCTTTCAAACGGTCAAAACAAAAGAGGATGTTGAAAAGGTAAAGCCTGATCCTGCTCTTTACAAAAAGGCACTTGAAGAAATGGGTGTTGAGCCGGAAGAAAGTCTGGCCATCGAAGATTCCGTAAATGGGTCAATTGCGGCTGTTCAGGCAGGAATGCACTGTGTGGCTGTTCCTAATGATGTGACACATTTTCTTTCCTTTCATGAGAAGGTTATGCGGTACAAGGCATTTTCTGAAATACCCATAGATGAACTGATAATGGGGCAAAGCAGCAAATAAAAAAGGAGCAGGCTAAGCCCGCTCCTTTTAAAATTAAAAAAATGCATTCAGGATTAAGTATATAATACCCGCTAATGTTGCTGAAATTGGCAATGTGATTACCCATGTAATAAGCATTCTCTGCGCAGTTCCCCATTTAACACCTTTAAGTCTGTGGGAAGATCCTACACCCAGGATAGAAGAAGAGATAACATGAGTAGTACTGACAGGCAAATGAATAAAGGTTGCACCAAAGATGATCATGGCCCCAGTTAAGTCTGCTGCCACTCCATTTATTGGACGGATTTTCATGATCTTCCCACCGACTGTTTTAATAATTTTCCAGCCGCCGATGGATGTCCCGAGTCCCATTGCTAATGCACAGGAAAACTGTACCCAAAACGGAATATCAGTTGAAGTGACATAATTGTTTGCAATAAGCGCCATTGTAATAATACCCATGGCTTTCTGCGCATCATTTGTTCCATGTGTATATGATTGCAGTGCTGCTGTGAAAATCTGGAACAGTCTGAAGTTCCGATTTGTCTTTGTAAGGTTATTATGTTTAAAGACGATCTTGAAAATACTGTATACGATATAACCGATTGCAAAAGCAATTAATGGCGAAAAGATAAGTGCTTGGAGAATTTTTAAAAACCCCTGATAATTTATCGCTGTAAATCCTGCTGCCGCAATCGCAGCACCGGCAATCGAACCAATGATTGCATGGGAAGAGCTGCTTGGGATGCCATAATACCAAGTCAGCAGATTCCAGAAAATCGCAGCAACTAATGCTGCCAGAATGACAAGGGAACCATTCTGCAAAGTGAAGGGGTCCACTATATCTTTTGTTATGGTTTTGGCCACCCCAGTAAAGGTCATGGCACCAACAAAGTTCATGACTGCCGCCATAATGATGGCATGTCTTGGTTTAAGCGCCTTAGTGGAGACAGCGGTAGCTATCGCGTTTGCCGTATCATGAAATCCATTGATGAAATCAAATGCCAGAGCGCCAATGACAATCAGGATTGTTATAATTAAAACTGCATCCATTGTTATCGCTCCTTATGCATTTTTCATGATAATGGTTTCAAGCGTATTGGCGACATTCTGGCAGCTGTCCGCAATATCTTCAAGTGTTTCATAAATTTCTTTATACTGGATGATGCGAATAGGGTCTTTTTCCGTGGCAAACAGATGCTTGATTGACTGGCGGCGGACTCCATCACATTTGGATTCGTAATCTTTGATTTTGATTGCATGATCTCTTATTTGCAGTAATTTCTTAGTTGAAAGAAGTTCAACGGATTTTTCAATTTCAATTGCACAGTTCTTAATCGCATCCACAAACTTCAGCATGAATTCATCAGCCTGTGTCATTGAATACATTTCAAATAAATCAGCACATTCTTCAAATCCATCCAGCACATCATCCATGCTCATGGCGAGGTGAAGAATATCTTCTCTTTCGATCGGCGTAATAAAGGCATTATTTAATTCCTTAATCACTTCATGAACATAGGAATCGCCTTTTGTTTCATAATCCTTCATAGTTTTGGAAAAGGTTTTTAAATCACTGACATTGTTGATCTTATAGTCGGCAAAATATATTGCACTATCCTTTAAATTCATGGAAATATTGCTTAACAGAGTGTTAAACTTGTCCTTTTTCTTGAAAACCATTTTTTTACCCCCAATATTTTAGGAAAACTTCAATCAAACGTAATTATTTTATACGAAATCGACAAAATATGATAGTTTTTTTTATTCCTGTAATATTCCCTAGTCTAATAAGAATAAACGAAGTGAATATTTCAGCTTAAAAAAAGACACCGCCAAATTCGGCGGTGCCTTAATTATTATGAGGAAATGACAATTTACCCTCTCAGCCTTCCAATGAAATCATTCAGGTTTTCAAGTGAAATCAAATTTTCATTGCACTTCCGGCTGTCCTGGCAAATGTAATTCCCTCTTTTGGTATAGGTTCCTAACTGAGAACCCTTAATCTCAGTTAAGAACATGCCTGTTTCTTCGAGTTTGTTGCAGATGGCACAGATTCCTTTTTTGCCGAGCGGTCTAAATGTTCCGAATATGCCAGTCAACTTGCCATCCAGCAGGCTAATCATGTATTTCCTGTTTGTACCTTTATCGTCCCATCCCAAGTAACTTATTTCCTTGAAATCGATATTTTCAGGTGCCGGCATTTTTAGTTTTTTGGCCTTGGGAAACAGTTTTTTGATCGATTGTTCAGTTACAGATGGAAAGGGTATTACATATTTCATAATATCCGCTAAGAAGGTATCTGCCTGATCTCTTTCTTTAATATCACTGATTGGGGAAAGAAGCCGGTTTTGTTCCTCACTCAGCTCTGCAAAAAGGCCCAATACCTTTTCAGCAGAAAGGGACTTTAGGGCATTCAGTACTCCTGTATCATTGACTGATGCATGGCCATTTATTAGCACTTGAGTCTGGTATTTTATAAAATTATATTGATCATTCCTGATAAAAGGTTCCATTTTACACTCTCCTATACCTTCAGCACCTCTGTATATCAACATCACTTTAAAAGAATGGCGTAAAAATGTAAATGTATAAAATGATTAGGAAACGAACTTGGCATATGAAAAAGCACTGAACAAAGTCCAGTGCGAAAAAATCATTTTTTATAAACTATTTTTTTGATTGTTTCAGCGGAAAGATAATATTCCTCCGCCAACTGGGTGATGGTCTTGCCGTTCTGAAAGGCGCCTTTTATAGAATGGTTTCTTTCATCCAGAGCTTTTCTTGCTCCAGAGCGGGAACCCCATTCTCGGTAGTCCTTTTCCGGTTTTGGGATATAAATCGCCTCACCCTGAACGTATTTTTGGATTTCAGCGATCAGATTTTCCGGTAAAACGGCATTAGCTTTTACATAACTCATTTCTGCCAGCTCCTTATTTATTTTGATAATAAAAAATGAATAAGGTGCAAAGCCGATATCAGAAATGGTTTTAGCTGAATGGGCGATAATAGTTTAGTCCACTACCGCCTCATGCAAAGTATCGCCACTAATATCAGGCTTTGCATGAGACGCTGCATTATCAGGCATTGCAACTGCAAGGGCCATTCCGATCACCTCCTAAAGTGTATTTTTTCATATTATAAATTAAAATGATTGCTGATGTATATATCTGTTCGATTCGACAAATTTCGGGCGGTGCCTGTCACCGCTTGATTATTCCAGACTTTTCTGATAATATGTTTTTCTGCCCACGCGTTCGCTCATATGTATTTCTCCATTGCGGCTGAAAAAATTGAAAGGAGATACATATGTCATCTCAATTTGAACACCCCGATTTTCAAATGGAAGTTCAGCGGCTTGAATTTACGAAACGTTATATTGATGTTGTGATTAAAACGTCAGAATCCAGTAAAGACAAGTTTCAGGAAAATATGAAAGAAGCTTTTGAAGATGTTGACTGGCTTGAATCCAGCTTAAGTTACTCTTCGCTCCTGACAAATGCCCGTTTTTTTGAAATGTCTAAAGATGAATTAATGCAGCTGAAAAATGCCCGGAAAAAGCCTTACTTTGCCAGAATTGATTTCTTAAGGCAGGATTTAAACGAGGAAGAGATCTTATACATAGGCAAAACCTCATTATATTCAAGGGAAAATCAGGAGCAGATTATTGTTGACTGGCGTTCTCCAATAGCCAATTTATACTATGAAGGCAGGCTGGGAGAGGTTCAATACGATTCCTATGAAGAAACCTTTACTGGACACTTGTCATTGAAAAGGCAATTTATGATAGAAGACGGGATTCTGGATGAAATTCGGGACATTGACCTCACAACTACAGATGAATTGCTTCAGGAATCACTTTCCAAAAGCTCAAGCAACCGCCTCACTGAAATTATTTCAACCATACAGGAAGAGCAGAACAAAATAATACGTGCTGATCTGAATAAGCCCATCATTGTGCAGGGGGCGGCGGGCAGCGGCAAGACAACCATTGCACTGCATAGGATTAGTTATTTCATATATCAATACAAAGAAAACTTTGCCCCGGAACAGCTGATGATATTGGCGCCGAGCAGGCTTTTCATTGATTATATTTCAGAGGCGCTCCCAGAACTTGGGGTGGAAAGAGTCCGTCAGACAACCTACCAGGAATATGTCCTTGAGTGTCTTGACGAGGACCTAAAAATGGCTGCTGACAGCAAACTCGTGAACCTGCTTGAAGACCAGGGAGGTGAAGAGGTAAACCTTGCAGCCTGGGCATCATCTATTAAGGGTTCGCCTGTACTTCAAACCATTCTTACTAATTACCTCAGAGAAATATATAATAGCTTCCGTCCCAATGATGATTTTATGGTAGATAAGTTCAGGCTTTTCAACAAAAAAAAATTCTATCAGCTTTTTTTGGAGGATTACAATTACCTTCCTCTATACCGAAGACTGGAAAAGTTAAAGGCTGTGCTTCAAAACGATCTTTCTAAGAAAAAGCAAAATATCATTAAGAAAATCGAAACGTATTATGACGAGAGAATCGAAAGAGCCCTCTATAGAGGAAGGGATCCTGAGAAAAGAAGACAATATGTTTCAGAAGCTCTTGATAAAAAGGCATCCAGACTTGAAGAACTTAAGAGAAGCTTCAGGACAGCTGTGCCAAAATACATGAAGCAATTCCCGAAAAAAAGCCTAATCAGGTATTACAAAGACCTATTTGAAGACCCTGTACGTCTTTCAAGGTTATCAAGCGGAAAATTGCCTGTTGATGATGCACACAAACTTTGTGAATATTGCCGGAAGTTGTTTAGAAAAAAAATGTATGAGAGGGAAGACTTAGCTTTGATGCTTTACCTGCAGGAAAGCCTTTTTGGCATTCCAAAAGAGTTGAAGGCGAAAAATATCGTCATTGATGAAGCGCAGGACTACAGCTTTATGGAGCTTCTCTCATTAAAAAAGTCACTTGATACAGATATGTTCACACTAGTGGGGGACCTTGCCCAGGGAATTCATTCCTACAGGGGGCTTACAAGCTGGCAGGAGATCCTGGATTATATTTTTCCCCGTGCAACATATACAGAGCTTCAGAAAAGCTATCGCACTACAGTGGAAATTATGGAAAAAGCAAATGAATTACTTAAGCTTTTACCTTATTCATTCCCTGAAGTGGAGCCGGTCGTCCGCCATGGCAGAAATCCTGAGTTTATCAGGAGGAAGGATGGGGGCGAGCTGGTAAAACAGCTTGAAGAACAGGTCATTTCCTTGAAAGAAGAAGAGTATAAAACATTTGCGGTGATCGGGAAAACGATGAAAGACTGTCAGCTCATTCACAGCCTTTTTGAAAAGCATGCGAGGCTTCCTTTTAAACTGCTGCAGGAACAGGAAAGCATACCGAAGGATGAAATTGTTATCGTGCCATCTTACTTGTCCAAGGGACTTGAATTTGATGCAGTTATGATACTCTCCATGGAAGAGGAGTTTTCAAGAGATTCTGAACTGGACATTAAATTGCTTTATGTCGCCATGACACGGCCACTTCACCGATTATATTTTTATGCATCGGAACAAGGCAATTTCATAGTAGATTAAAATCTTAAGCAGCTGATTTGTCAGCTGCTTATTTTTTTCTATGGCTGTTTTCGCAAAGTTTGTTGCTATTTATATTATATTTACTGAGTTGTGGAGCGGTAGGTGAGAGATCCTCGAAAATGCATTCGCATTCTCTTCGTGCGGTGTTTACTCAAGGTAGCTCATTCAACGTCCTACGGGAGTAGCGGGACAGGTGAGACCCACAGACGCGCAGCGTCGAGGAGGCTCACCGCCCGCCCCGTGGTTCGCTGAGCATCCTCTTGCTTCAATCAACGGACAACATTAATAAGCGAAAAACAACAATTTATACGAAAAGAGCCTTTTCTATAAATGATCTTGTACCTTGTTTAGGACATTTTTTTACCGTAAAAATCTCTATGAAATAACATTCTGACGGGTGTCTTTCTGTTTTATAAAATCTTTCCAGAAGAATAGTTTTTAAATTTATGGTTTTAGATAATGAATACTGGGTAATTTAATTATACAAGCAGATAAGATCACCAAAAGCTGCGCAGCTGAATGAAATTCTTTATCTGAACAAAAGCTATAATCAAATTATAACGAGGAGTGATTTTCAATGTTGAGCTTTTTATGGGCATTAATTATAGGTGGTATCATTGGTTGGGTAGCAAGTATGATTGTTGGAAGAGATGTTCCAGGCGGAATTATTGGTAACATCATCGCTGGTTTCATTGGTGCATGGTTAGGTTCATTAATTCTTGGTGATTGGGGTCCAGTCGTAGCTGACTTTGCTATTATTCCTGCTTTAATTGGTGCTATCTTGCTTGTATTCATCGTAAGCTTGATCATGAAGTCTATGCGTAAATCACATGACTAATTGAATTAATCCAAAGAAGTCCCGTTCGGGGCTTCTTTTTTGCTTTTATCCTGCTTTTTAGAAAACTAAAGCTGCCTTAAGATAAGACAGCTCAACTTAAAAACGGTATGGGTCAATACCTTTGAAAATCCCTGGATCATCGAGGAAAGGCGCATGACAGACAATAGCCTCTTCTAAGAATGGGTGCGGAATCTCAAGTTTTACTGCGTGCAGTGCCTGTCGTACAAAAATAGGTTTCCCGCCATATAAGGTATCCCCGGCAAGAGGATGTCCAATATGACTAAGATGAACACGGATCTGATGTGTTCTGCCTGTATCCAAACGGCACTTAATAAGTGAAAGATTTTGTTTAGGATCGTACTCAATTAATTCATAGTTCGTTGAAGCAGGCTGACCGCCGGGGGATACCCTTCTCCTGGTTGGATGATGCCTGTCCCGCCCGATTGGTTCTCTGATGGTTCCTTTGTTTCTTGAAATTTTGCCATGGACTAAAGCCAAATATGTGCGCTTAATTCTTCTTTCTTCCAGCTCTCTATCCAGAATAGCCCCAGCTAATGCATGCTTCGCAAATAATATGGCACCGGTTGTATCACGATCAAGGCGATGTATATGTTTTATGACTCTATACTCCCCCTGCATTTGCATATGAAAAGCTGCAGCGTTTGCAAGGGTATTCGCTTGATCCGGTGAGTTAGGATGCGTGTCCATGCCGGCAGGTTTATTCAAAACAATCATATGGTCATCTTCGAAAAGAACATCAGTCTCATAATAAGATGGAATAACGCCTGGATCTTCATCCCCGAAAAAGTGAAACTTTAATTTATCTCCTGCATGCACAGGTTTTTTCCAATTGGCAGGTTCATCATTGGATAATACCTGTTTTTTCATTCTCATATTGTGTGTATGCTTCTTTGGTGCTCCCCATAATGACCGCACAATATATTCGATTGAATATCCTTCCCAGTGAGCAGGTACTTCTATTTCACACCATTCACCAAACCTTTGCAGTTTTACCATAAATTACTCCTTATCCTAATTGAATAATCTTACCTTTATTACATATAAATTAATGACAATAATATTTTAGCCTTTAAAGACAGCAGATAAAAGGAATAGTGGTTGTTAAAAATTATTGTAATATTGGAAATTCACTCCTGTTTTGCTGAAAATGATGTTAGTATAGGTAATTAGGATTATTTATTTTGCATTATTCCTGTTCCATCTATTTCCGGAGAAGGAATAAATTCCAGCAAATCCCTATCCTATGGGTATAATTACCACCCTGAAGAGCTTTTAGAATATGATATTCTTATGTATATATTACGAACTGATTACAAGGATTACAAAGGTGGGTTATCAGTGAAGGTTGTATTTGCATCAACTCCTGATCAGGAACAAAAAATTCAAGAATTAATACAAAAATTCTATTCAAATGTGTTTCCTCTTTATTTCACTGACAATGATATAAGAGAATTTGAACAGCAGAGGGTTTTACATACTTCTACCAGACACTTTGAATACTTTGGAACATTAAAGGAGGCATATCAGGTTATAGCAGGGCTTCAGACGCTCATGGCTATTCTTGAATCCCGCCCAATGAGCGGCAAATATGAAGCGATATTCTTCAAAAATGTTCAAATACTTCAAGAATTCGGCTTATCATTTCCGTTTGATTACAGTCATTTTTGCGGAGAAAGATTGCCCCGGAATGATTTATTCAGTGTTTATGCAAAAGCCGCAAATGAAATGCTTGTATGAGAAAACGCCTGCTGCCTGCAGGCGTTTTTTGGTTATTTGGAATTCTCATTAAACCACTGTTCAAAAACTTCCTTTTCCTGAGAACCGGTAATCCTGTTAACCTCTTTGCCGTCTTTATATTGAACGATTGTTGGAGTTTCCTTAATTCCGTAATTGTCCCAGCCGTCTTCGAATTCAAGCAGGTTGAATTGCACCAGATCAATACCCATATCTTCTGTAAGCGGAGCCACCACAGGGGTAGTCTTTTGGCAATGAGGGCATGTCGGGCTATAAAAATAAACCGTTACATCTTCTTTTTCATCTAACTTTTTCTCCAATTCCTCGGGAAGGATCAGGTTTTGATAATTCGGGTCTTCAAGCTGTTTGACTGTTTCAGGATGAAGTGATTCTTTTCCATATGGATTTTTCTCTGACACTTTTTCCTCGTTTTGCATTTTAGTTAACATTCCAACTGCTGCAAATAATGCAACGATAATGGCAAGAAATATAATGACCTTTTTCATTATTCTGCTGCCTCCTTCGTTTTCTTCCAGATAAGGTAACTGCAAATAAAAATAATAATAAAAGCTGTTAATGCTAAAAATGGAATTGTAACAAATCCCAGCCAATTAATATACTGCCCCGTACAGGGAACTCTCCCGCATGATGCTGCACGATCAGCCATAAATGAAATCTTCTGGATGGAGTAGTGGTAGATGGAAATGCCGGCTCCAACAGCAGATAACACCATTGTATATAAGCTGATGCGATAATCCTTCTTAACCACAGCCAAGCCTAGTATGACAGCAAAGGGATACATGACAATTCTCTGATACCAGCAAAGCTCGCAAGGTTCATATTGCCTGATTTCTGAAAAATAAAGGCTGCCGAACATAGCAAGAATTGAAGCTGCCCAGGCAATAAACAGCAAATTCTCCCGCCGGTCTTTTTGTGTTTTCTCCATAATAATCTCCTTATTCATATGTACTCTAAAATTATAAAGCTATTGGACATCCCTTGTAAATCAACATGTGCAGACAATCAGCAGAAATGAGGCTTTTGTGGCAAAGATATTAACGGGTTACAAATAAAAAGAAGACATTTAACACCTTTGTAGAAATATATACAAAGGAAAAGAAGCAAGATAATTAAGAGGGAATTTACTTAAGAAGTTACGAATGGAGCAAAAAAGGGAAAAGATTTCTATATCACTGGAGAGGCTAAGGTCCTTTTAGCTCCCATGATAATTATTATTTCCGAAGGAGTGCACCACCATTGACAAAGCTTGATTTAACGAAATTTGAGAAGAAAATGATTATCAGAAATACCCGGCATTCAGATATAGATCATATCATTGCCCTTCAGGAGTTATGTTTTCCCGGCATGGTTCCCTGGAAGAAGGATCAGCTTGAAAGTCATCTGGATATTTTCCCGGAAGGCCAGTTTGTTGCAGAATATGATGGGGAAATCATCGGATCCTGTTCAAGCCTTATAATAAACTTTGATGAGTATGATGACCGTCATTCATGGGATGATGTGACAGACAAAGGATACATAACGAACCATAATCCTGAAGGCTATAACCTTTATGGAATAGAAGTAATGGTTCATCCTGAATACCGCAGAATGAAAATCGGCCATCGCCTGTATGAAGAAAGGAAGGAGCTTGTCAGGTCATTAAATTTAAAAAGCATCATCATAGGCGGACGAATTCCAAACTATCATAAATACTCAAATGACATGAACCCGCGGGAGTATGTTAACGAAGTATCGCTTCATAAAATCTATGACCCGGTTTTATCCTTTCAGCTCCTGAATGGATTTACCCTTATGAGAATTAATCCTAACTATTTGCCTGACGATGTACAGTCAAATAAATATGCAACCCTGATGGAATGGAATAATGTCGACTACAGACCAATGAGCAAACGCTTTTATAAAACGAGCTACCCGGTACGCATATGTGTGGTTCAATATTTAATGCGGCAGATACAATCCTTTGATGAATTTGCCCATCAGGTGGAATATTTTACAGATGTAGCTTCAGACTCAGGGTCCGATTTTGCCGTTTTTCCCGAGTTGTTTACTACCCAGCTGATGTCCTTTTTGGAAGAACGTTCACCAAGCCTTGCGGTAAGAAAGCTGACAGAATACACTGAGCAATACATCGAGTTATTTACGGATTTGGCTGTCAGATATAATATCAATATTATTGGCGGCTCTCACTTTGTTAAAGAAGAGGATGATGAGATTTATAATATTGCATACCTTTTCCGCAGGGATGGAACAATTGAAAAGCAGTATAAGCTCCATATCACGCCAAATGAGCGGAAATGGTGGGGAATCAGCCGCGGAGATGAAGTAAAGGTATTTGATACGGACTGCGGAAAAATTGCCATTCAAATCTGCTATGACATCGAATTCCCTGAGCTTGCGAGAATTGCAACAGATAAAGGTGCCAAAATTATATTTACCCCTTTCTGTACCGAAGATCGCCAGGGGTATTTAAGGGTTCGCTATTGTGCTCAGGCTCGCGCTGTTGAAAATCAAATATACACGGTTATTTCAGGTACGGTCGGCAATCTACCGCAAACAGAGAATATGGATATTCAGTATGCACAATCTGCCATTTTTGCCCCCTCCGATTTTGAGTTTGCAAGGGATGGGATTGTGGGGGAAACAAATCCAAATATCGAAATGGTCCTCATAGGTGATGTTGATCTGGAAATCCTCCGCCGCCAGAGGCAGGATGGAACAGTGCGCCAGCTGAAAGACCGCCGGCATGATATTTACAGCATAAAATATAAGAAGTAATATAGAGTTGCAGCTTGAGCGCCTTTAACCTGGCGCTCAAATGCTTTTATCGGACATACATACATAATCTCAGGGTGGAATTTGTCAAAATAACTCGGATATTATTAAAAGGAATATCTGCCTTGAACTCGAAAAGGATATGCAGAAGCTTTTTTTAGGAGGTCATAAAATGGAATGGAAAACAGCAGCAGAACGATGGATAAACCATCAGGATCTGGACAATGAATTATTAGAACAGCTAAAAGGTCTGCAGGGAAATGAAAAGCTCCTTGAAGAAGCATTTTATAAGGGTCTGGAATTCGGAACAGGCGGTATGCGCGGGGAAATTGGCCCGGGAACAAACCGCATGAATATCTATACTGTCCGGAAGGCATCTGCCGGATTAGCGGCATACATAGAGGAAAAAGGATTGGAAGCAAAGAATAGAGGAGTGGCTATTGCATATGATTCACGCCGCATGTCTCCGGAGTTTGCAATGGAAGCGGCTAAAACACTTGCCAGCAGAGGCATACAGACATATGTTTTTGACGAACTTCGTCCAACTCCCGAACTTTCATACGCAGTCAGGTACCTGCATGCGTATGCAGGCATAGTCATTACAGCCAGCCATAATCCGCCGGAATACAATGGTTATAAGGTCTATGGATCTGACGGGGCTCAGCTGGTTCCCGCGGAAGCTGATATTGTTATAAGCAAGGTAAATGAATTGGAAAACGAATTGCTGATAGAAGTAATGGATGAAGATGTGTTAAAGGAAAAAGGGCTTATTACAATGATCGGCAAAACAGTTGATCAAGCCTATCAAAAACAGCTCCTTACCATCTCAGAAAATCCTGGAGCAGCAAATGAAGCAGATGTGAGTGTTGTATTTACGCCTCTTCACGGTACGGCCAATAAGCCTGTCAGAGAGGCTTTGGCTGCACTGGGCTATGTAAATGTGCATGTGGTAAAGGAACAGGAGCTCCCGGATCCTGAGTTCTCAACAGTAAAGAGCCCTAATCCAGAGGAAAAAGATGCATTTGAGCTGGCAATGAGAGATGGAAGAGAAGTCATTGCAGATTTATTAATTGCTACAGACCCTGACGCCGATCGGCTTGGAATCGCTGCGAAGAACCAAGAAGGTGAGTATGTTCTTTTGACAGGAAATCAAACAGGGGCACTGCTGCTTCACTACATACTTTCTCAGAAGAAAGAAAAGAATAAACTGCCTGACAATGGCATCATGCTAAAAACGATCGTTACGTCTGAATTTGGCCGCAGGGTTGCCTCCTCATTTGGAGTAGAAACACTTGATGTTTTAACCGGCTTCAAATTCATTGCAGAAAAAATCAACGAATATGAAGAGTCGGGTGAATTCAGTTTCCTGTTTGGCTATGAGGAAAGCTATGGATATCTTATCGGCGACTTTGCAAGGGACAAGGATGCTATTCAGGCAGCCCTGCTTGCGACAGAAATGGCAGCTTTTTATAAAAAGAAAGGCATGTCCCTTTATGAGGCGTTGCTCAGCTTATTTGAAGAGTTTGGCTATTTCATTGAAGGATTAAATTCAATGACTCTCAAAGGAATTGAAGGAGCTGAAAAAATCCAGCAGACACTGGCATCTTTCCGTGCTAATCCGATAACGGAACTTGAAGGCATGAAAGTTCAGGCTGTTGAAGATTACTTAACAGGAATCAGAACGGAAGCAGATGGAACAGAGGAAAATATCGGCCTGCCTAAGTCCAATGTTATTAAGTATTTCTTCGAGGAAGGGAACTGGATCTGCTTAAGGCCGTCAGGTACAGAACCGAAAATTAAATTTTACTTTGGAATCAATGACTCATCATTAGCCGGCAGCAAGGAAAAACTGGAATCCGTACAAAAAGCATTTATGAGCATCGTCGAAGAAAGAATGGGTATTTCAGTAGCAAAATAAATTCTCACACCCCGTAGTTTCAACAGAAAGGAAGATTCAATGTTAAAGGGACAAACGGCCATAGTAACAGGTGCATCCAGAGGGATCGGCAAGGAAATCGCTGTTAAGCTCGCTCAGCAGGGTATGAAGCTGACTCTGGTTGGCAGCTCAGAGGAAATACACCAATCTGCAGAAGACCTCAATAAAATGGGATTTTCAGATGTAGTGCCCATTCAGGCAGATATTTCAAATGAAGTACAAGTAAAGGCAGCGGTTGAAAAAACTCTTCAGACATACGGGCAGCTTGACCTTCTTGTGAACAATGCAGGTATGGGCTTTTTTAAACAGGTTGATGAAACGACACTGGATGAGTGGAAAAAGGTCTTTGAAGTCAATGTGCAGGGAGTTTTTCTTGGAAGCAGGGCAGTACTGCCGCATATGAAAGAGCGGAAATCAGGCACAATCATTACCATATCTTCAGATGTAGCCAGGTATACGATCCCAAATGGATCAGCCTATACGGCAACAAAATACGCAGTTCAAGGCTTCTCGGGATCTTTAGCTCAGGAAGTCAGAGAATACGGTATCCGTGTCGGAACCATAAATCCTGGAATGGTTGATACTTTTTTTGCCGAATCCAAGCAGGGACTCGAAGAGAAAAAAGATTGGCTGAAGGTCGAAGATATCGCAAACGCTGTTGTTTACATGGCATCAGCACCGAAACACATGATGATAGACGAAATCGTTCTTCATCCATTTGTTCAAAATTATCCAATAGCATAAAGTGAACTTCAATCAGCGGGGGTTTTCCTTATCCCCCACTGATTGTTAGTTGAGGCCCACAGGAAGTGGGGCACAAAGACGTTGCCACAGTACGTGGTGTTCTAGTCTTTGTTCTTCTTTTCGGGCCTTTACATATAAAGCGAGGCGACTTGCCCTAGGGTGACAAGCATTAGACGAGCAGGTAGCGAGGAGTGCTTTTCTTGCCATCATCTGCTTGGCTTATGACATCATGCCCCTAGGAGTCGCAGCTAGATTGTGCAGTTTGACCCCCGCTTACCCTCCTTTGATTCCTCTAAGTCTTGAAGTGGGGGCTTAACTGCCCGTTAGACTACTATAGAAATTCTGCACCGAAGAGAATGGCTCTTCGGTGTTTTTTATGATGGCTTCTTCCTTCTACATCTTTAGTCGCAGGCTGCTTCCTCCGAAATGCCAAGGAAGTAATGGAAGATAAGTTATATAATATAAGTACATATTTGACAAGGACCAAGGGGGATACGGGTGTTGGGGAAAAAAAGACAATCAGAAATCGGAATATTAAAAGAAATAGCAGAGCTACTGAATGAAGGAACAGAAATAGATTCACTTCTTAAAGAGGTGCTGCAAAAACTGCTTCACATCACGGGTCTGGAAACGGGATGGGTATTTTTGATTGACAGCCATGGGGAGTTCCGCCTGGCAGCAGAAGAGAAACTGCCCCCTGCCCTTTCCGCGGATAACTGCAGGCCGATGTGCAAGGGAAATTGCTGGTGTATTGACCGCTATAATGACGGCAGATTAAACAAAGCTTCAAATATAATTGAATGCAAAAGAATAGAAGATGCAATTGCCGAGCAAAGAAAAGATACCAATGGGCTAACCCATCATGCCTCCGTACCGCTGAGAGCAGGAGAGGAAAAGTTTGGTGTACTTAATATTGGCTCACCTGCTAAAACCCATTTTTCACAGGAAGAATTGGCTTTGCTGGAATCGGTTGCTTTCCAAATCGGTACGGCTATAAAACGGATCAAGCTCACACAGCTCGAACAAGAGACGGCACTTGCTGCGGAAAGAAACCGGCTGGCAAGGGACCTGCATGATTCAGTCAACCAGCTTTTATTCTCTCTAAGCCTGACGGCGAGAGGAGGAGCGGAAATGGCGGATAACCCGGAAATGAAAGAAACCTTTTCCTACATGCAGGATCTCGCACAGGAAGCCTTAAGCGAGATGAGAGCGCTTATCTGGCAGCTCAAACCGCGCGGACTGGAAAATGGAATTATATGTGCAATGCAGACTTACAGTCAAATGCTTGGCCTGAAACTAAACTCAAAAGTTAAGGGTGTAATTTGTCTTCCGGGTAAAGTTGAAGAAGCACTTTGGAGAATTGGCCAGGAAGCTCTGGCAAACTGCAAGAAACATTCCGGTGAGTCAACAGCTGATGTAGTACTGACTGTGGATGAAAGAACAGTTACCATGATGATTTCCGATTGCGGCAGAGGGTTTCACTACCGTGAAAAAGATATCCCTTCTCTCGGCCTCAAAAGTATCAAGAAAAGGACAGAAGCACTGAATGGTTTATTCAAGTTAATAACAGGACCGAATAAAGGAACAACTATTGAAATTGTTATTCCTTTGGAAAAGGGAGGGAAATAAATGACCATCAAAGTTTTAATTGCGGATGACCATCATGTTGTAAGAAGAGGACTCGTATTTTTTCTCAAAACCCAGCAGGAAATCGAAATTATCGGGGAGGCAAAAAACGGCCTTGAAGCTATTGAGATGATGCACACAAATCAGCCTGATGTTATATTAATGGACCTGGATATGCCTGTAATGAATGGGATTGAAGCGACACGGCAAATTAAACTGAAATATCCTGATGTGAAAATCATGATACTCACAAGCTTTTCTGACCAGGATCATGTAATACCTGCGATTGAGGCTGGCGCATCTGGATATCAGCTGAAGGATATTGAACCGGACATCCTTGTTCGGGCAATCGTTCAGCTGATGAAAGGGGAAAATCAGCTTCATCCAAAAGCCACTTCACACCTGCTCACACATTTAACAAATAAGAACAGTACAGAAAGACAGCCGATTGAAGAGCTGACAAAGAGAGAGCTCGAAGTTCTAAGGGAGATTGCAAAAGGGAAAAGCAATAAAGAAATTGCTTCATCCTTGTTTATCACTGAAAAAACAGTCAAAACCCATGTTTCCAACCTGCTGTCAAAATTAGAGCTAGCCGACAGGACACAGGCAGCACTTTATGCAGTCCGTCATGGCATTGCGGAATCAGATTAAAAAGTTCATCCTAAAGTCTGAGGAAATAATTAATAAAATAGTACCAAATCCAGCTTTAAAAAAATTCAGCCATCCTGACGATGTGCAAAAGTGATTGTTTCTATATACTAAAGAATATAGGAACTTAAAGGAGAGTTTAAAATGAAACTTACAATTATTAATGGAAGTCCGCGAGCGAAGGGACGTACGGGTATAGCCTCCCGTTACATTGCAAGAAAATACAATGCTGAACTGATCGACTTAAGTCTTAGTGAAATTCCTTTATATAATGGAACTGAAGATCAATATGGACTGCCAGCTGTAAAGAAGCTGCGTCAGCAGATTGCAGATTCTGATGGAGTCATTCTTGCTTCCCCTGAGTACCACAGTGCTATGAGCGGAGCATTAAAGAATGCGCTGGATTTTCTGGGAAGTGAGCAATTTGCCCATAAGCCAGTCGGCCTGCTGGTAGTGGCAGGGGGAGGTAAAGGCGGCATTAATGCACTGAACAATTTAAGAATTGCCGGCAGAGGCGTATATGCCAATGTTATCCCTAAGCAGCTTGTCCTTGACCCGCATTGTTTTGATTATGAAAATGATGGCCTTTTTGAGGAACCAGCCAAACTGGTAGAGGACTTAATAAATGAACTTCAAATATATATGAGGGCATATGGTCAAATTAAACAGGAATTAAAACAATAAAAAAACAAAAACACGGACTAAAAAATCCGTGTTTTTTTTATTATTGGTGGAATTCTTTTGTCAGGTTAGTTCATGAAATACAGTGTTTGGCAGCTGTTTTTCCGATAATTCGTTGGCATGGTCAATATATCTTAGCAGTGAGTATAAATGTTTTTCAATTACTGAATAATCTTTTTCAAAGTTGTAGGCATGAAGAAAATGTTCAATTTTCTTCGAAAGAAACTGATCTTCTGTTCTGACCATCAGGATCAGCAGGTTATCCCATTCAGACCGGTGTGTATAATATAACGCACGGTCATAATCCACTTTATTCATTTGTCCTCTCCTCCTCTTCCAGGAGTTGATTATAGTTTATGATGATGCGGCATTTTATTTCACAGTAAATCTTGGACTTGTTGATTTATAAAGGTTTTCATCATTTTCCTGTATATATTGGCAGCATTCATTTATAAAGCAATTCCATACATAAAATTCTAGCCTGTGTCAAAAATATCATTAACGACATATGATTTGGAGGTAAAAATGAAAAAGTTTTTATCGATTTTAATGCTGATTTGCTTATTAGCTGGAGGAAGTTCATTGGCAGGAGCCGTCCAGCAGCCAGATTATGAAAAGTATGGGAGAATCGCAGTTGCAGTAGTAAAAGAAGACTATCCTGGAGAAGAAGTAGTGGATTATCAGTATGGAGGAAGAAAGAAAATTTCTGAAACAGATGTAACTGACACCTTTACTTTCACCGTAAAAGAGAATGGGAAGCCTGTGACCGTGCTGGTTAATGTCACACATAACCTTAAGGATAACAAAGCGGTTAGTCTTTCAGTAGAGAGAAAAGAACAGTAAGCTCCTTCGGGGGCTTTTTTCAATCTTCAAAAAACTTGAATAAAGAATCAAACTGACAAGTAGGGGAGTGGGTCTTTTGAGGGAATCAATTCTTGTTGCAGAGGACGAAGCTAAAATCGCAAGGCTTCTGGAAATTGAACTTGAATTCGAGGGCTATCGTGTAACTAAGGCAATGGATGGTATACAGGCAATGGAGTTATATCGGACTGGTAGCTGGGACTTGATTATACTGGATATCATGGCTTCCAGGATTTAGCGGCGAATGACTACATTACAAAACCGTTTCAGGTTGAGGAACTGCTTGCACGGATCGGTGGCCCTAAGGCTTAAATCAGCGGCAGAAGAAACTAAAGCGATGAAGACGAAGGACAAATCCTTTATGAAATTGAACTGAAAACAAATAAAGGCGAAGCAGATGTTGATATCGATGCGGAATCAGGAAAAGTATTAAAAGTCGAATTGGATGATTAATGCCAAATAGAAAGCGGGGTGAAATGCTCCGCTTTTTGATGTAATTCGTTACAAGCTTATGAAGAGACTACTCATCAATCCTCTTGTTGGTTCATAGATTATGGTAAGGACTAAAAGGGGGAGTGGCAATGCGAGAGGAAGATAATAAATCATTGGAATATGCCATTCAGGAAATTACTGAAATTGCAAATGGGTTTGGTTTAGACTATTACCCTATGAGGTATGAAATTTGCCCAGCTGAAATCATTTATACATTTGGCGCTTATGGCATGCCGACCAGGTTTTCACATTGGAGCTTTGGAAAACAGTTTCATAAAATGAAGCTGCATTATGATTTAGGATTATCAAAAATTTATGAGCTCGTAATTAATTCGGATCCTTGTTATGCGTTTCTGCTGGATTCAAATACCCTTATTCAAAACAAATTAATTGTGGCTCATGTTTTAGCACATTGTGATTTCTTTAAAAATAATGTGCGTTTTCAAAACACAAAGAGAGACATGGTAGAGAGTATGGCTGCCACCGCTGAAAGAATAAGGCATTATGAAATTGAGTTTGGGAAGAAGGAAGTGGAAACCTTCCTTGATGCTGTGCTGGCCATTGAGGAGCATATTGATCCGTCTCTTATGAGGCCAAAGCTAGCCTGGAGTTCGGATGATGAGTATGAAAGCAGCGGTGATACGGCAGCACCCAGCCCTTATGATGATTTATGGGATTTGGATGAAAGAAATAAGAAGCGTGAACCAAAGAAGAAAAATAAGAAATTCCCTCCGAAGCCGGAAAAAGATTTATTGCTGTTTATAGAGAGCTACAGCAGGGAGCTAACCGACTGGCAGCGGGATATATTAACGATGATGCGGGAAGAAATGCTTTATTTTTGGCCACAGCTGGAAACTAAAATTATGAATGAAGGCTGGGCATCGTATTGGCATCAGCGCATCTTAAGAGAAATGGACTTAACATCTGCTGAAGCGCTGGAATTTGCAAAGTTAAATGCAGGGGTTGTGCAGCCGTCCAAGACTGGAATCAATCCATATTATCTGGGTCTGAAGATTTTTGAAGATATTGAAGAACGATATAATAATCCGACTGAGGAAATGAAAAGGCGCGGGGCGGTGCCAAATTCTGGCCGGGAAAAAATGTTTGAGGTTCGTGAAATCGAGTCAGATATATCATTTTTAAGAAATTATTTAACAAAAGACCTTGTCATGAGAGAAGATATGTATCTGTTCCAAAAACAGGGTAAGGATTATAAAGTAGTGGATAAACAGTGGGAGCATGTGCGAGATCAGCTTGTCAGCATGCGTGTAAATGGAGGATTCCCATATTTGACGGTTAATGATGGCGATTATATGAAGAATGGTGAACTATACTTAAAGCACTGGTTTGAAGGTGTGGAGCTTGATCTTAAATATCTTGAAAAAGTACTCCCATATGTACATCAGCTTTGGGGCAGAGGTGTCCATATGGAAACCATCGTTGAAGGCAAGAACATGCTTTTCACTTACGATGGGAAGAGCATTCACAGAAAATATTTATAAAAATGACGGACGGACCAAAGTATGTTGTGGTTCGTCTTTTTTCAGGTTTTTTAAAAATGGGCAGAATAAAACTAAATACTTCTGTTGTTTCTTTGTGAAAGAAATATAACAGGAAGACTATAGGGGTGAACCATACGTGGTATATGTGGAGTGAACCTGGCAAAAAAGAAGAGCTGATTGGAAAACAGGTAGCGATAAAAGGGATTAACGAGAAAGCTAAAGGGGAGGAAAGACTTCTTGGCGGTAGTGAGCTAACCGAATTGTCCAGTGAAGAAAGTGGTTTTATACCAGATTCACAAAACGTGGTAAAGTTTGAAAAAAACATAACCTAATCGAACTGGGAAATGGAAATTAAATACCTATGCAAATGATTCATTACTAGGAACAACCGTTGTGACCGTTCTTGACAAATAAAGGCGTTAAAGACGCGATTCCTTCTAAAGACTACTCGTCAGTTTCTTTAATTGCTGATTGTAAATCTTCTCTTTCCAATTTACGTTAGTGTTCTCTCTGTACAGGTTCTTTCTAATAGAAACGGTACGTGAACGGTCGAAATATAACTAAATAAATATTGTGAAATAAGGAAAACTATGGGACTGGTCGACTGTCCTGCTACTATCATGGCTCTATTTCCAACTCGTAGGACGAGGGACCTGTCCCCCTTGGTTCACATGGTCTTAATAAAATCACCCGGGGAGATGGAGAAGTATTTTTTGAATACTGTGCTGAAGTGTTTGTAGTCTGTGAATCCCACATCATTTGCAATTTCGTACAGGCGGTAATTGTCTGTCTGTAGTAGGGAGATGGCCTTGACGATCCGGTAGCGATTGAGAAAGTTCATGATTGTCAGGTTTGTTTCTTTCTTAAACACCCGGCTAAGATAACTGGCACTGACATTTAAGTGTTCTGCGATATCTTCATTACTCAGTTTTTCACGGTAATGATCCTGAATGAACTCAATGCATTGTGTTACGTAATGATTTTTGGAGTCATTCATATTGTTCTCAATTAATTCCTGATAATAGGAAATGGTTTGGTTCTTTTTTTGCAGCTTCCTTTTGTCCTTGATCTTTTTGGTTACGTTTCTTAACGTTTCGTATAAAACGTTGTCATCCACAGGCTTCAGAATATAGTCATGAACCCCCAGCCTGATCCCTTTCTGAGCGTAAGAGAAATCACTATAGCTCGTTAGAATCAATTTTTCAAATTCATGGACGCCGGCAGCTTCTTCAAGCATTTGAATACCGTCCATTACCGGCATTTTGATATCTGTTAACACGATGTCCGGCTTTACTTCAATTATCTTCTTCAGCCCTTCTGCACCATTACTTGCTTCCCCGGCGATGGAGATTCCAATGCTTGTCCAGTCGATTGTATAGATAAGACCTTGGCGGATGATACGTTCATCTTCAACAATGACTACATTTATCATTTACCATCTTCCTCTCTGAAAGGGAGTTTGATCAATAAGAGACTTCCCCTGTTTTCTTCACTAAACACTCTTACGCCAAATGCATGCCCGTATTTCAGTTGAATTCTTCTATGGACATTGTAGATGCCTATATGATTTGAAGTATTTCTGGGGCTTCGCAGCAATCTTCTTATTTCCCGGAGCCTCTCCCGAGGGAAACCTATCCCTGTATCTGCGATAATGATGATCACATTTCCCCCTATTTGAGAGACCTTGATTTTGATAGATAGTTGTTCAACATGATCTATACCGTATTTCACGGCATTCTCGACTAAAGGCTGCATGATCAATTTGGGAATGGGGCAGCTTCCTAACTCTTCGGGAATATCAACTGAATAATTGAGACGGTCATCGAATCTGGCTTTCTGAATTTCTAGATAATCATAAATATATTTAATATCGTGCTTAAGTGGACTGTCCTGTTCTGTGTTCGAAATGGAGTATCGAAGGATCGACGATAGCTTTAATAAGAGATTCTCGGCCGAAACAGGATTCATTCGAATCATGAATTTGACATTTTCGAGGGTGTTGAATAGAAAATGTGGGTTGAATTGCATTTGCAGCTGCTTGATCTCTGCATCGGTTTTACGAATCTGAATTTCTTTATTCTTTGATATAAGATGATTCTTTGAGAGGATCATCTCATGCAGATAATAATTGATATACTCAAACTCATCCTCTTCTGCAAGTTTGTTGTATCCTTTATACCTTCCTTCTTTCACATCCTGGATGGTAGAAAGAATGGAATCGATGGATTTCGTTTTCTTTTTAGCAGTATGTATAGCAAACAGCCTCGTGATGATGACCATCAGCGCACAGATGACGAACAATCCGATGAACCCGAACAGGAAGACCTTTTGTAACATCCCTTCGTAGCGGATCGAGTGGACGATGAATTCACCATCGACTATGGCAGAAGATACAACATGATACCCCTCATCGGTGAGCGCACCCATCTTTCCATTATCAAGTATCAGCGATCGTTTTGACGAAAATAGTTGGTTGCCAAACGGATCGGTAATCACGATATCCGTGTAATTCGTATTTTCATAGAATCTTCTCAGATGATTCGCCTGCAGATCAAAGATGATGAATCCGCTCACTTCACTCTCTTTCCTGTCGTAAATCGGTGCGGTCATTTTCAAGAAAGTAAAGTCAGACGCATGGTTTTCTTTCTCATTGTAAAACGTAATATCCTTGTTCCGGGTCTTACTCACCTTTGTAAGGTATTTGTCATGATAAATTTGAACGGCATTATTTTTATAGGCATTCGTTAAGAGGATGTCCCCATCCACGTTGGCAATATAGAAGTTACTCTTCAGCTGGTGATTTGTCACGATTTGGTACAGTTCTTTATACATTTGCGTATGAAATTTGTCGTTGGTAAATACCCGTGAAATCAGAGCATGATTCTGTAATGCGTGAATCTCATCTTTATAGGAGGTGATCTCCCTGGATAAAAAGGAGGACAACTCCTCGTTCCGCCTCGTTAATTCACGATCACTGATTTCATGGATGATGATAAAGAATAATTGAAAAAAGATACCCGTTACCAAGATGGCAGGGATGATGGCGAATAGAAGAAGGGATCTGCTCAGTTTTTCCCGATACATTTTATTTAACGATGTGTTTCTTATCATCATCTTCCCACCACTTCGTCATAACATGATTTTCTTTTTATTATAAATTCATCAAAGCGGGCTGACTACACTTTCATCCTTAAAAAGGATCTGTCATCAAACGAATCTTTCCCTTTTTCCAATCCTTTGGTATTGGGGTGGATAAAATAGCAGAGCGGATCGTTCTGAAGCAGATGTGCCAGTGCTGCTTCAGTGTCAGCAAGATTCTCTTTAATGACCGGATAACCGTCACTCGCCAATATCAGGTCAGCTGCATGCTCCACATCCACCACTTTCACTTGATTCATGATGACAGGAAAACCGTCAATCACTGTATAAGCCAATGGCGAATCCTCCTGATTATTCTGGTATATATATTGCTGCTTAAGGAACGGTTGAATATGCAGGGTACTCATATCTTTCTGAAAAAGTTCTTCAGTTTCCTTTGTTTCCAAATAACTGCGGAGAATAGTGACCCTCATATCCGTCATCAATCGATCGACCAGCTTCTCATTCTTTACGATCATCCCGTCAATCGAGCACTGACAATCACCCACAAACCAGATTTCTTTGCGGTGATGGCTATAAATGACCATGTTTGCCCCCATTCTCTTATGGGGATGGACTGTGACTTCTTCAAGGATCTCATGTTCCCTGTAGTAATCGCCTATACAGTCAGTCAGAGCCGTTACCGCTTCATGATACTTTATATCCGGGGAAAAGCGGGCGATACATCCGGAAAGGAGTCCTGTACATATTAAAGCAGGGGAAACCCCGGAATAAAGTGTCTTATCCTGGGGCGTCATTCCGTCTATGACAGCGGCAAAACCCGGTACGGTCACAATTCTATCTTCATTATCCTCCTCTCTCCCTGATTTAGCATGTGTGAATTTTTCCAGTACGGTATACCCCATCGTCTTCCTCCCGTTAAATACTGATTTCTTTCGACTTATTAAATGTAAAGAAGATAATCAGCGTAATGATCGTTGTGACAGTCAAGATTGTCGATAACGCAGCTGCTGTTCCATAGCTCGCTCTTATGACCTCTGAATAAATGGCAACAGACATGGTTCTTGTACTGCCTGTAAAGAGGATAATTGATGAACTCAGCTCATTAATGACAGTAATCCAGCTGAGGAGGGCACCCGCCAGCACGCCGGGCATCATCAACTTCGCCGTGACATTGAGAAAAGTCCTTAACTGGGAATACCCCAGACTGATCGAAGCTTCCTCCAGGCTCGGACTCAATTGGTAAATGATCGCTGCACTTGAACGCGTGGTATAAGGCAGCCGTCTTATCACATAGGATATGATCATGATGGCCGCTCCCCCGCTCAACATAAGAGGTTCATCATTGAACGCTACGAGGAGGGTGATACCCAGGACCGATCCCGGAATGATATAAGGAAACATCGCAATGGTGTCCAATAAGGAAGTGAATATATTTTTGCGGCGTACGGAAACGTATGCAATCAACATCCCGAGGACAATGATGATCAAAATCGCGATGAGACCATATACAAATGTATTCATGATCGAATCTCCCATACGATCCATAACTGTGATGTAGCTGTCCAGTGAGAATCCAGGAACAAAGATCGATCCCTGTGTCTTTAAGAATGACGTATAAATAACGGTCACCTGAGGGATGATAGCAATGGCGATCGTCAAGTAAATAAATAGATGGGCCAGTACATTCTTGATGCCCGTTACTTTCACCGGTTTAATGGGACGCAGTGAACTCATTTCAAACGATTTCTTATTCACAATATATTTCTGCCCAAT
Organism: Cytobacillus firmus; assembly: GCF_023715565.1. Lineage (GTDB taxonomy): Bacteria > Bacillota > Bacilli > Bacillales > Cytobacillaceae > Cytobacillus > Cytobacillus firmus_C. Next base: position 28,444 of record NZ_JAMBOJ010000023.1, read on the forward strand.
GAAAATGAAGGCTGTAATGACGATCATGATGGTACTGAGTGCTGCCGCAAACGAGGCATTCCCTCCGACTTCACTGATAAACTCTGAGTATATGAGAACAGGCATAGTTGAGAAGCCTTCCCCGATCAGCATCGGCGTACCAAAGTCTGCTAATGCATTCATGAACACCAGCAGGGATCCTGCAAGAATCGTCGGTAAAATCAATGGCAGAATCAGCGTATATACCTTTTTCATTCCCGTCGTACCAAGGCTCTCGGCTGCCTCGATCAAGGAAGAATCCATCTTCTTCAAAGCCCCGGATACATAAAGATATATAAATGGAAACAGCTTGAATGTAAAAACAATCAATATGCCGGCAAACCCATATATACTGGGGGTTTGTATATTAAAATGCTCCTTGAAGAATGTAGAGATCACACCGCTTCTCCCCAGAAGCAGGATCCACGAATAGGCACCGATAAAAGGCGGTGAAAGCACAGAGATGATGATGAGGACCTCGAGGATCTTCTTCCCTTTTATTTTCATTGTCGTCATTAAATAAGCCAGTGGAACACCAAGCAATACGGCGAATATCGTGACCAGGATGGTAATCGAGAAACTGTTAAACAGAGACTCATAATAATACTTTTTCTCAAAGAAAGTTTGATAGTTTACCAATGTGAAACTATCTGATTCGGCACTTTTGAAACTATTGATGATGAGTGAAGATAAAGGGTATACGAGAAACAGGATGAAAATCGACAAACACAGAATAATCATGATATTCCAGAAGTCAAATTTCACTCTCGGCCATTTTCTATTCATATCTCTTTACTCCTTCAATCAGACTTTGTTCGCCGTCACTGGTAAAGACATTGATTTTATCCACCATGACGTCCAGCTTGATCGACTGATTCACTTCAAAGAAATGTTTTGAAGTGTTCGTGTCCTGGCTTAGTTCAACCTTACTTCCATTCGGTAATTGTACTTCGTAGTGAATGTATTTACCGAGGAAATTCCTGAGCAATACGACCCCTTCAATGCCTTTATCCGTTTCCGAAATAATGAATTCCTCCGGCCGGACGGCAACCGTCACATCCATTCCATCTACTATATCCCGCTGAAGAGTGGATATTTCAAAACGATATCCATCTGAGAGTGTAATCAGGTTTTTTCCATCTTTTTGAGATACTTTTCCTGAGAATAGATTTGAGTGGCCGATGAACGTAGCGACGAATTGATTGGCTGGACGCAAATAGATATCCGTCGGTGAACCCACTTGCTGAATTTCCCCCTTGTTCATCACCGCAATCCTGTCTGAAATGGCGAGCGCCTCTTCTTGATCATGAGTGACATATACCGTGGTGATTCCAATTTCCTTTTGAATTTCATTGATCGCCCGCCTCATATCAACCCTCAGTTTCGCATCCAGGTTTGACAGGGGCTCATCCATCAACAATACTTTCGGGTGAATGACAATGGCCCGGGCTAATGCAACCCTCTGCTGCTGGCCGCCGGAAAGTCTTGCCGGAAGCCGGTCCCTGTATTGAGAAATCTGGACGGTCTCCAATATTTCTTCCAGCCGCCTCTCTTTTTCTTCTTTCGGCAACTTCCTTGCATTCAGCCCGTACTTTACATTATCCTTCACGGTCATATGTGGAAAGATGGCATAACTTTGAAACACCATTCCGATATCCCGTTTATTCACCGGGATATCATTTATGACTTGTTCATTAAATGAGATCGTTCCTCCATCTACACTGTGAAACCCTGCAATCATCCTTAAGAGCGTAGTTTTCCCGCATCCGGAAGGACCAAGCAAAGTGAATAATTCCCCTTCTTCAATATGTAACGAAAGCTGATCAATTACCGTTGTATCACCATATTTTTTGGTTACATCATTAAACTTGATTTGAGTCGGCATCTGTCTTCCTCCTATTTTAAAAAGAACCGCCTCCTCTTCCTGAGGGAGGCGGCCGATTCATCTTAATTGCTTGTGAATATATCTTTGTATTGGCTTAATAATTTTCCTTTGTTCTCATTGGACCACTCTTCGTCATCCTCGATAAGCTTCACTTCACTTAAATCTTTCATGCCTGATTTAGGTTCGATTTCAATATCCTTTAAAACAGCACGGCGATTTAATTCAGAAGTGATCTTCTGTTGAACATCTTTACCTGTTACATAATCAACAAATTTCTTGGCATTTTCCATATTCTTAGCGCCTTTAATAATAGCCATCCCATCTGCTTTTGCGATGGTGCCTTCTTCCGGATAGACCACTTCAACAGGTGCACCGTTTTTCACATAATTCAAAGCAGCTTCCTCAAAAGTCAGCCCAACCGTATATTCACCATCGGCAACGCCTTTGTAAACAGCAGAGGACCCGCTTAACAACTTGCCATCCAGATTCTTGATGAATTTGGACACATAATCCCAGCCATCATCAGGCTCTCCATTACCCATGGCATACAACTGATTGATAAGATGTTCGAATGAAGAAGATGACTTAGAAGGATCCGCGTTTGCAATCGTACCTTTTAAATCCTTGTTCAAAAGATCTTCATAACCTTCGACTTTAACATCACCGATCAAATTCTTATTAATCATGATGACACTCGGTACAACAGAAAAACGAGTGATATAGCCATCGGTGTTTTTATATGGATCCAGCACCTGATCTTCATTTGAAGACTCGTACTTCTCAAAAAGATCTTTATTCGAGCTTAAGGTAGAAATAGATCCACCCCATAACACATCGGATAACGGATTATTGCGCTCTGATTCTACGCGTTTCAATAATTCACCAGAACCCGCTGAAATCAACTCCACCTTGATACCAGTTTCATTTTCGAAATCTTTAACAAGCGACTCCGTAAACTCAAGAGGATGAGGAGAATACACGGTCAATTCCTTTGAGCTGCCGCCAGTCTTCTCCTTATCCCCCGACGAAGAACAAGCAGACAGTGTAAGCGTTAACATAATAAGGCATAAAAACAGAACAGAACTAAAACCCTTTTTCATTCATTTCACTCCTTAAACTAATCTTATCTCTACTTTAAACATTTCAAATTCTCGCCACAATCCGAAAAACAACCCAGAATATCCGAATTAATGAACCACTGCCGGGGGATGGGTCCTCTATTTTTTACAGGAGTACTTGTCTGGCTGGTTTCAGAGAAGGAGGAAAACGGACGACATTGATGGAACCATTTTAATTAAACGTTTGTTTCATTGCATGAGAGGCCTGATGGAAAAGGGAACAGGGGACTGGTTTACTGTCCCGCTACTATGCTACTATAATTACTCGTGGGACACGGGACCAGTCCCCCGTCCTACATGCCAATATGTTCCCGCTCGTTCATATAGTAAAGTGAATAATTGGAAAGGGGTGAACCACATTTTTTTCTTTACAGCCATTGATAAATTGAGGAAAGGATGATGATCTTGAAAATTACAGATTCAGCTCGAGACCTATTGAAAAAGGTTCTTCAAGAGAAAAATACGGGCGGCATTAGAGTGTATTTTGCAGGCTTTGGCTGAGGTGGCCCTCAAATTGGACTGGCTCTGGATGAGCCGGAAGCAGATGATATAATCGATACAATAAATGAGATCCAGGTGGCAATCGACCCGGAAATCAAACCGCATACAGAAAGTATGATTCTTGACCATGACCAGGAAAATGAAAGACTGGTCCTGTTAGGCAATGACAGCGACTGCTGTTAATGAAAAACACCCACACGGGTGTTTTTCTATTTTTAAGGCTCTTTTCGTATAAATTGTTGTTTTTCGCTTATCAATGTTGTCCGTTGATTGCAGTGAGAGAATGCTCAGCAAACCACGGGGCGGGCGGTGAGCCTCCCCGGCGCTACGCGTCTGTGGGGTCTCACCTTGTCCCGCTAATCCCGTAGGACGTTGAATAGGCTACCTTGAGTAAACACCGCACGAAGAAAATGCGAATGCATTTTAGAGGATCTCGCACCTTCCACTACAATCAACTCAGTAAATATAATATAAATAGCAACAAACTTTGCGAAAACAGCCATTTTTAAACATGTATTGACTATATACCTATTGGGGTATATAATGTGGATTGTAAAACTAAATTGGGGTGAAGATGGTGTTGTACGATACAAAAACTAAAAATCGAATCAAAAGGGTGGAAGGTCAGCTTAGAGGGATTTTAAAAATGATTGAGGATGAAAAAGATTGCAAATCTGTCATTACCCAGCTAACAGCTTCAAGATCAGCAATTGATAAAGCAATTGCAGTTATTGTCAGTTCCAATCTTGAACAATGTATTGTTGAAAACGCTGAAAAGGGAATTGAGAGTTCCATCATAATTGAAGAGGCTGTTAACTTACTTGTTAAAAGCCGATGATGGTCAGTTGACTTCTTTTTTTATTTAGTTATAATATACCATATAGGGTATAAAATGAAAGCATAATCACATAAATTTGGAGGTAAGCAAATGACTATTGCAAATGGAATCATTATCGCCCTGCTTATTATTTTTCTCGTTCAGAAGCTGATCCCAATAAAAGGCGTAAAACTGATGACAACTGCTCAGCTGAAGAATGAAATGAAGGACAAAGAAAAGCAATATATTGATGTAAGGACATCAGCTGAATTTAAGAGCTTCCATATACCGGGATTTAAAAACTTTCCTCTTCATCAGCTTCACCAGAAAATGGGACAGCTATCAACAGATAAGGAAGTAGTTGTTATTTGTCAAAGCGGAATGAGAAGCAGCAAAGCAGTAAAATTCTAAAAAAAGCTGGATATAAGAACATTACAAATATTAAAGGCGGAGTAAGTGCCTGGAGATAATGAGGAGAACATTAAATGAAAACAATGACTGTTAAAGAAGTAGAGCAGCAGCTTGCTGCAGGAGAAAAATTAAATATCATTGATGTGCGGGAAGCAGATGAGGTAAAAGAAGGAAAGATAGCTTCAGCTATTCATATTCCACTTGGATTAATTGAATTCCGTATGCATGAGCTGGATAAGGATCAGGAATATGTTATGGTTTGCCGATCAGGGAACCGCAGTGGATTAGCTGCACGATTTCTTGAAGGACAGGGGTTTACTGTCATTAACATGCTTGGTGGTATGATGAACTGGGAAGGAGCATTAGATTACTGATCTGCAAGTGGCCAATAACAGGTGTTGACAGAAAGTCAAATATACTCTATTGCATACCCCGTTAGGTATTTTGAATCACTTTAAAAGCTTATAAAAAACAAATAAAATTATTTTTGATAATTAAAATACCCGGTAGGGTAAGGGGAGGATAAAAGATTGGAAAAGAAAAAAACAACAATCGTTCTATTCAGCGGAGATTATGACAAGGTGATGGCGGCTTATATCATTGCAAACGGTGCAGCTGCTTACGATCATGAGGTAACCATCTTTCACACATTCTGGGGACTGAATGCTTTGAGAAAAGATGAGTCAATTCAAGTCAAAAAAACTTTTATGGAAAAAATGTTTGGCAAAATGATGCCAAGAGGCCCGGAAAAAATGGGTTTATCTAAAATGAATATGGCTGGAATGGGTCCTAAGATGATCAAAGATATTATGAAAAAGCACAACACAATGCCAGTAAGCGACCTTATTGAAATGGCAAAAGAACAGGAAATTAAGCTTGTAGCCTGTCAAATGACTGTTGATCTTCTTGGATTCAAACAGGAAGAAATAATTGATGGTGTGGAATATGCCGGTGTAGCTGCATATCTTGCAGATGCAGAAAACGGCAATGTCAACTTATTTATCTAAGGCTGTTTTCGCAAAGTTTGTTGCTTTTTATATTATATTTACTGAGTGATTGGAGCGGAAGGTGCGAGATCCTCGACAATGCATTCGCATTTTCTTCGTGCGGTGTTTACTCAAGGTAGCCAACGACCTATGGGAGTAGTGGGACAGGTGAGACCCTACAGACGCGCAGCGTCAAGGAGGTTCACCGCCCGCCCCGTGGTTCGCTGAGCATCCTCTCGCTGCAATCAACGGACAACATTAAATAAGCGAAAAACAACAATTTATACGAAAAGAGCCTTATCTAAAGTTATAAGGAGGAATAACTAATGGAAACTTTAAAAACAAACTCTTCAGTAGATGCAAAGGGGCTTGCATGCCCAATGCCGATTGTAAAAACAAAAAAAGCAATAACTAACCTGAATCCGGGGGAAGTGCTTGAGGTCCTTGCAACAGATAAAGGTTCAAAAGCAGATATTCAGGCCTGGGCAAAAAGCTCAGGACACCAATATCTTGGAACAATGGAAGAAGGAGGAGTGCTTAAGCATTATATACGGAAAGCAGGGGAAGGTGAAGAGCGCGAAGCTTCAACTTTTGAGCCTGTTGCCTCTAACGATGATCTTTTAAAAGAGATGGACTCTAATGATGATATTGTTGTTCTCGATGTCAGAGAACCTGCAGAATATGCATTCGGCCACATTCCCAATGCAATTTCGATTCCCTTCGGAGAATTGGAGGAGAGAATTAGCGAGCTGAACCAGGATAAAAAGATTTTTGTAGTATGCCGTACAGGGAGTCGAAGTGATATGGCTTCCCAGGTATTAGCTGAAAAAGGCTTCTCAAATGTAATTAATGTAGTGCCGGGAATGTCAGAATGGAATGGACCGAAAGAAACGAAGCTAGACTAAAATTTTTTAAGGCGAACTATACATTAGGGGGTATAAAAATAATGAAAGCAATGACTGCTGGTGAAGTAACAAAAAAGGTTATTCATAATGAAGAACTATTTATACTTGATGTACGTAATGAAACTGACTTTAACGATTGGAAGATTGAAGGCAAAAACTTTGCATACTTGAATGTTCCTTACTTTGACCTTCTTGATGGTGTAGAATCCATTCTGGATAAAATTCCGTCTGATAAAGAGCTTTTGGTAGTGTGTGCAAAAGAAGGTTCTTCTGTCATGGTCGCAGAAATGCTTGAAGACGCAGGACGCGATGCTTCTTACCTTGCAGGTGGAATGAAATCATGGAGTGAACATCTTGAGCCTGTTAAAGTGGGCGATTTAAAGGATGGCGGAGAAATGTATCAATTTGTCCGCATCGGAAAAGGCTGCCTTTCCTACATGGTGATTTCAAACGGTGAAGCTGCAATCGTTGATGCAACAAGAATGACAGACGTATTTACTGATTTTGCTGCAGAAAAGAATGCAGAGATTAAGCATGTATTTGATACACATCTTCATGCAGATCATATTTCTGGCGGACGCAAAATTGCTGAAAAAACGGGTGCTTCCTACTGGCTTCCTCCTAAGGATGCTGAAGAAGTAACATTTGAATACAGCCGTCTTGAAGATGGAAACGAAGTTATGGTTGGTTCTGCTAAAATCAGCATTCAAGCTATTTACTCTCCAGGCCATACTATTGGCTCAACATCTTTTGTAGTGGACGATCAATACCTTCTTTCGGGTGATATACTATTCATCGATTCTATCGGACGTCCTGACCTTGCCGGTAAAGCCGGGGATTGGGCTGGAGATTTAAGAGGAACACTTTATAAGCGCTATAAAGACCTTTCAGACGAATTAGTTGTTATGCCTGCACACTTCATGATTATTGAAGAATTGAATGAGGATGGCAGCGTATCAGAAAAACTTGGCACATTATTTGCCGAAAATCACGGATTAAATATCGAAGACGAAGGTGAGTTCAGAAAGTTAGTTTCTGAAAATCTTCCTCCTCAGCCAAATGCTTATCAGGAAATCCGAGAAACAAATATGGGAAAAATCAGCCCGGACGAAGAAAAGCAGCATGAGATGGAAATCGGTCCCAATCGCTGTGCTGTAAGATAATCCTTTTGTCAAAAACTAACAATAAAATTTGGGGGAATGAAATATGAATGCAGCAAAAATTCTGGATGCAAAAGGCTTAGCTTGTCCGATGCCAATCGTAAAAACGAAGAAAGCAATAGGAGAAATCGAATCAGGGCAAGTGCTTGAAGTTCATACAACAGATAAAGGCGCTGTTAAAGATTTGGCTGCCTGGACAGAGTCAACAGGACATGAGCTTTTAAAACATGAGGATGACAACGGAGTGTTAAAGTTCTGGATAAAAAAAGGCTGATCTATTGAAAAGATAAAAGGGGGGTTCAACTCCCTTTTATTGCTTAAAAGGAGGGAGTGGCCACATGGATTTTACTTTTTTGATCGTCATATTTTTAATTGGTTTTATCGGGTCTTATATTTCCGGAATGGTGGGAATTGGCGGATCAATCATTAAGTACCCAATGCTATTATACATTCCGCCGTTGTTTGGATTAGCTGCCTTTTCTGCTCATGAAGTTTCAGGAATCAGTGCTGTACAGGTGTTTTTTGCAACAATCGGAGGTGTCTGGGCCTACAGGAAAGGCGGATATCTGAATAAAACTCTAATTATTTATATGGGTTCAGCCATATTAGTCGGGAGTTTAATCGGAAGCTACGGTTCAAGGTTTATGACTGAAGGCGGCATTAATCTTGTTTATGGAGTTTTAGCTTTAATTGCTGCAATCATGATGTTTGTGCCGAAAAAAGGCTTGGATGCTATCCCTTTGGATCAAGTAAAGTTCAATAAATGGCTTGCAGCCTTCTTTGCTTTAATTGTCGGCATCGGGGCTGGTATCGTCGGTGCAGCAGGTGCCTTTTTACTGGTTCCTATTATGCTGGTTGTATTGAAAATTCCTACAAGGATGACGATTGCGACATCACTGGCAATAACGTTTATTTCATCGATTGGATCTACAGCTGGCAAATTGGCAACCGGACAGGTGGACTATGTCCCTGCAGCCATTATGATTATTGCCAGCTTAATTGCTTCTCCATTAGGAGCTGCTTCAGGAAAGAAAGTAAATACAAAAATTCTCCAGGTTATTTTGGCTGTACTAATCCTGGCTACATCCATTAAGATCTGGATGGATATATTATAATTTTGGGGAGGGAGCAGCTGATGCTGTTCCCATTAATGCTTAACCTATGGTTAACCGGTAAAAAATAATCGTATACTTCAGATAAAGGAGAGCTGTTTCTGGAAGAAACCAAAGAATCTTAATGAATGGCTTTCTTTTTAAATCTTCCGCCCCTGACTTCCGCAATATCAGCAACTGCTAAAAAAGCACTGGGATCTGTTTCTTCAACGATGGCTTTTAATTTTGCCTCTTCCAGTCTAGTGATGACACAAAAGATTACTTTTTTATCATCCCCTGTGTAAGCACCTTCCCCATTTAAGTAGGTAACTCCTCTTCCAAGACGTGCCAGGATCGCTTCGCCGATAACCTTATGCTGATCACTGATGATCCATGCTGATTTTGATTCATCCAGCCCGCTGATCACCACATCAATTGTTTTGAAAGCAATGAAATAAGCGAGGATGGAATACATGGCTCTGTTCCAGCCGAAAACAAAGCCTGCCGTAGCAAATATGAAGATATTGAAAAACATAATAATTTCCCCGACAGAGAATGGGAGTTTTTTATTTACCAGAATGGCCAGAATCTCTGTTCCATCTAAGGATCCTCCATACCTGATTACCATGCCGACCCCAACACCAAGAACAATGCCGCCAAATACAGTTGCTAATAGTAAATCCTCTGTAAAAACAGGAACATCATGCAAAAGAAGGGTGGCTGATGATAATACGGCAATCCCGAGCAGCGTAGATAACGCAAAGGTTTTCCCTATCTGTTTGTATCCTATGTAAAAAAATGGGATGTTAAGGATGAAAATAAACCAGCCAAGCTGCCAGCCGGACAGGTGAGAGAGGATAATGGAGATGCCTACTATTCCACCGTCCAGAATTTTATTTGGCACAAGGAACTCTTCAATCCCCACGCCCATAAGTATGGCTCCAACTATGATGAAGAAAATTCTTTTTGCAAGCTTTCCTTTAGTCAATCCTTTATGTACATTTGCTTCAACAGCCGTTTCGTGTGATACGTTCATAAATGACCCCCATTTTATATGATATCCAAGTATCTGTATAAGCTAATAATATAATATGATTGCTTGTGCCATTTTAGCTCAAACCAATTAATCGGCAAGTGTGACAATTACTATATCTAATTATAACATTTCTTATATTAGATGGGGGATTCCGGGATTACAATAATGCGCTCAGTTCTGTAATCCTTTGTAAAGATCAGTTAGGGATCCTTTTTACCAGTCTGATTGAATATTTTATGAAAATACGATTAGTGCAAAGCTCTTCGGGGAAATAAACACATACAAGCTATTAGCTGCATAGGGGAGGGATAGTTACATGCATAAGGTTATTCAATTTGGCAAGAAGCTCGGGAAGGAGTTTAAGAATGATCGGGCAACCGGGCTTGCAGCCGAACAAGCCTATTATTATATGCTCTCCATTTTTCCTTTATTAATTCTGCTTATCTCCATTGTTCCATATCTATCACTGGATCCTCAAAAAGCATTAACCAATCTGCAGAGTGTAATGCCTTCTGATTCGTTTAGTGTAATCAAGGATAATGTGGTAGATGTCATTACGAAGCCAAACCGCGGTCTATTGACATTTGGTATTATCGGTACATTATGGTCGGCTTCTAATGGAATGCAGGCTTTCATAAGGGCTATGAATGATGCGTTTGATGTAGAGGAATCGAGATCATTTATAAAATCAAGACTGGTTTCCATAGGCTTAACACTTGGACTGCTTGCAGCATTCATTGTTGCCATGGTTCTTCCTGTATTCGGGAAAGTGATCCTGAATTTGATTGGAAATTTTATAAATATTTCTGATGGGATGCAAACTCTGATCAATATATTGAGATGGGCAGTTGCTTTTGTAATCATGGTTACAGTTCTGGCCATTCTTTATAAGGTCGCACCGAATAAACATTTTCCTTTCAAACATGTATTGCCGGGTGCAATAGCCGCCACGGTTATGTGGCAAATAATATCTTTTGGCTTATCCTTTTACGTAAGCAATTTCGGAAATTATTCAGCCACATATGGGAGTCTTGGCGGAGTTATTGTATTAATGCTTTGGTTCTTTTTGACCGGCCTTGCACTTGTTATTGGCGGAGAAATAAGTGCTCTCTATCACAGAAATAATACATTCAAACCGGGCAGGGGGAAGAAAGAAGATAAAAAAGATCCTAATGTACAATCGGATGGAGAAGCGTATCGTACACTTTCAATTAAATAAGACGAAATAAAACGAGGGCGCAGCCCTCGTTTTATTTCGTCTTATTCTAACGGGGCAGTAAGACCCCCACTGATTGAAGTTTCACTTTATATGATGGATAAAAGGTATTTTAATGTTCCACCACTTTTTTATTTTTTTCGGTGTTTCTTTAACAGCATCCACTGTATTATTAAATGTTTGTTTCTTAATATTGATATCCTTTTGGATTTCTTTCTGGGTTGCTGTCAGTTCGTCAACTCCATTTTTTACTTGATCTGCTTTTAGCTGCATGACAGTGCTTATTGCTGTCAGCTTCTTAATTGCGGGTTTGGCATCCTTGTACATTTTAAAAGCATATATGCCGAGAAAAATCAGGGATGCTGCTATAAGAATCAAGCTTGCATAAATAATGAACATTACGGCCTGCCTCCTCAAGTTGGGTTTTCTTATTATTTACCCATTAACTCATAAAATTAACGTTAAATCTTTTTAACCAACTTCAAGATAAAAGGGAATTCTCAGAATAAATTAAAGAATTGACGTCCAAATGTGATTTTGCTAGAATTGGTTTCATTATATCAACATATTGTGTTTGAGCAGTACACTGATTGGTGTGCTGTGTCTTACATTTTACCTGTATATGTTCAGAGATAGGGTCTGAGCGTTTCTACCGGGCTGCCGTAAATAGCTTGACTACAGGGGATATAGCTTGTTTGAATAGGCATGCTATTTTCTTCTGTTTTCCTTATGGCAGCTTCGCATCTTGCGGAGCTTTTTTTATTTTCCAAAAAAGGAGGGAATGGCATGTCATCTTTTTTCCGGTTTCATGAAAGAGAAACATCATACAAACAGGAAACAATTGCAGGTTTAACCACGTTTTTATCAATGGCATATATTCTAATTGTAAATCCCATTATCCTTAGCCAGGCCGGAATGGATAAAGGGGCCGTGTTTACTGCTACGGCACTCTCGGCTATTATTGGCTCCTTATTAATTGGCCTGCTGTCCAATTATCCGATCGGGATTGCCCCGAGCATGGGTCTCAATTCTTTCTTCACTTTTTCGGTTTGCATCGGAATGGGTATTCCGTGGCAAACCGCATTAACAGGTGTATTTATCTCAGGGATCTTATTTGTGATTTTAAGTTTATTAAAAATACGCGAAAAAATTATTAACATTATACCTAAGGATTTAAAGCATGCAATTGCTGGCGGCATCGGATTTTTTATTGCTTTCATCGGATTGAAGAATGCGGGCCTTGTTGTAGGAAATGATGCCACATTTGTGGCGATTGGCGATATCAAATCCCCAGTGACACTGCTGGCTGTTTTCTGTTTTATATTAACTATCATATTGATGGTAAGAGGAGTTAAAGGGGCCATTTTCTATGGTATGGTCATTTCAGCTGCTGCAGGAATGTTAATTGGCCTTATTGATAAGCCGGAAAAAATCGTGGGGGCCATTCCGAGTCTTGAACCGACATTTGGTGAGGTTTTTCTTCATATCGATCAAGTATTTACTCCGGAAATGCTGGCAGTAATATTTACTTTCTTATTTGTTGCCTTTTTTGATACAGCAGGAGCCTTAATTGCAATTGCAAGTCAGGCTGGCCTTATGAAAAATAATGAAATTCCTAATGCCGGCAAAGCGCTTTTGGCTGATTCCAGTGCAACAGTAGTAGGCTCTGTGCTTGGAACTTCTACAACTGCTTCTATGATTGAGTCCAGCTCAGGGATTGCGGCTGGAGGCAGAACAGGTTTTACATCAGTAATCATCTCTGCATGCTTCACGATTGCTTTATTCTTTTCTCCATTGCTCAGTGTGATAACGGCTGAAGTAACATCGCCGGCACTAATCATAGTTGGAGCACTGATGGCCATGGAGGTAAAACATATTGACTGGGGTAAACTGGAAATCGCAATTCCTGCGTTCGTGACCATCTTAATGATGCCTTTGACCTTCAGTGTAGCAACAGGGATTGCACTCGGTTTTATTTTATACCCAATTACAATGCTGGCACTTAAAAGGCCAAAAGAAATTCATCCCATCATGTATGGACTGTGTATTGCATTTATGGGTTATTTTGTTTATCTAGCATAAGGGAAAGGTGCTGCCTGCAGAGTCAGGCAGCCTTTTTTGCATTTCTATCATTACATGCAATAGTTCTTTCAATTTTCTGATGTTTTGTTGATTTCTTCAGAAGATGGTTGAGCCTATTCATTTAGTTATATTAAATGGGAATAATAAAAATTATTGAACAATAAGCCAAAGTCATACATAATATATATGAGCATATATTCATATAAAGGGAGTGTATAGCATGGGACACAGTCATGGGCACGGGCATGGACATGGGCATGGACATGGACATGGACATGGACATTCACATGATCACCATCACACTGGCAATAAAAAGGCGTTGATGTGGGCATTTATTTTAATTGCTTTATTTATGATTGTAGAAGTGATTGGCGGGATATGGACTAACAGCCTTGCGCTGCTATCGGACGCCGGGCACATGCTGAGTGATGCAGCTGCGCTTGGTCTGAGTTTTCTTGCGATCAAAATAGGTGAAAAAAAGGCGACGAATTCAAAAACATTTGGCTATAAACGATTTGAAATTATTGCTGCTTCAATAAATGGCATTACCCTGCTCCTAATTTCTCTCTATATTTTCTATGAGGCCTATCACCGCATTCTTGAGCCGCCGGCAGTCCAAAGTATGGGGATGCTCGTGATTTCATCGGTCGGGTTGCTCGTCAATATTGCTGCAGCATTCATATTAATGAGCGGGGATAAGGATCACAACTTAAATGTAAGAAGCGCTTTTCTGCATGTTCTTGGTGACCTGCTTGGTTCTGTGGGAGCAATAGCTGCTGCCCTTTTAATTTATTTCTTCGGGTGGGGCATTGCCGACCCCATTGCAAGTATAATAGTAGCTGTTCTCATTCTTGTAAGCGGATGGAGAGTGGCAAAAGAGTCTTTCCACATTTTAATGGAGGGGACACCTGCCCACCTGAACCCAGAGGATATTAAAAGTGCGCTCCTCGGACTTGCACATGTAAAAGACGTTCACGACCTTCATATTTGGACGATTACTTCCGGTTTTCCTTCTCTTAGCTGCCATCTTGTAATTGAAAATGAGGGAGGGCACGATGCGGTCCTTCATGCCGCTCAGTCTGTGCTGCATGATGAATATGGGATTGAGCATAGCACGATACAAGTGGAGGGAGAAAGAAAAGGCTGTCCCGGCCATAATGAAAGCTGCAATTAATAAAGCCCTAAGGACAGCTTATTCATGAATGCTGACTATGTTCAATAGCCTGATTCAATAAACTTATAACATGTTCATCATCATGGCTGTAGAATAGAGTTGTTCCTTCACGGCGGAATTTTACCAGACGCAGATTTTTCAAAAAGCGAAGCTGGTGAGATACGGTAGACTGGAGCAAGGAAAGGTTTTCGGCAATTTCATTAACAGAGTATTCTCCGTGAAATAATAAGTGAAGAATTCTAAGTCTGGTTGGGTCGGATAGAGCTTTGAAGGTCTGTGAGACCATGAATAAAGTTTCTTCATCCAGGTCATCTGGGTACACCGATTTATTATCTGTCATTTTATTCACCTCTCTTTTTCATTATAAGATTGTTTTTTATAAAACGAAACCGCAGATATCTCTCTGCGGTTTCAACTTTTTATTTTGTCTTTCTGATTTCCTTGTGAATTTCATCAATCAGTTTTTTCATTTCAGCATGAATTTGTTCTTTATCAAGATTTAATTCTGTTTTTATATTTAACAGTGACTTTCCTTGTTCCCTCATCTGGATTATTTCATCCAGATCCTTGTTTGCTGCTTTTGCCACGGCTGCACCTGAAACAAGGAAACGAAGTGGGACTCCTTTGTCAAGGTAAGTCTGCAGCACTTGAGGGGTTTTTCCGGAATACTCGGAGACCTTTTGCAGAACAGCTTCCTTATGCGTTTCAAGGAACTTTTCCATGTGATGGTGATGATGCTTTTTTATTTTCTCTATATCCACCCCATACTGCTTTGCTGTTTTTTCCCAGGAGGAGTTATTTTCTTTATAAAAAGTCAATACCTCTGTAACCTGTTTATTTGAAAACTTCGCAATGTGGGCAGCTATGAAGATTTCTCTTTTCGTGAATCCTTGTTCCTGAAGGGATTTCATTAGGGGTTCATCAATAATTCTGTGATGGTGCTCATGTTTTTCCTGATGTCCAGGTGATTTTTCACTTGGTGCTGTTTCGGCATTAACCGATAAAGTGCCACCAGCTAAAAAAAGGCAAAATAATATTCGCAGTAGAAATTTCTTATTCATTTTTATTTCGCTCCTTTCAAAATAATAACTCGTATTTAGCATTTCCCAAGATATTGCAAAACAATAAAAAATCGGCCAACATTTTATAGAAAAAACTATGGTCAGAGATATTAATTGTAAAAAAACACTCATTTCGATTACATTAAGAATAAAAGACTGTTCAGGGCGGTGAAGGGAAAATGAAAATACTTGTTGTGGAAGATAATGAAAGTGTTTGTTCAATGCTGGAGATGTTCTTTATGAAAGAAGGGTATCAGGGTGTTTTTGTTCACGATGGCCAGCGGGGGTTTGAGCATTTTAATAAAGAAAAATGGGACTTAATTATCGTCGATTGGATGCTTCCGATCATGGATGGAGTGACCCTCTGCCGTAAAATAAGAGAACTGAGCAAGGTTCCGATTATTATGCTGACGGCAAAAGACAGCGAATCCGATCAGGTTCTGGGCCTTGAAATGGGTGCCGATGATTATGTCACCAAGCCATTCAGCCCGCTGACGCTGATGGCCAGGATAAAAGCCGTGACACGCAGATTTCAGGCTGAAGCAGGAACAGATGAACACCACTATGTTGCCAGTGAATCTTTCAAGATCAGTAAAGAATCCAGAGAGGCATACTATAATGGACAGCTATTAAAGAATTTGACTCCAAAAGAATTTGACTTGCTGTATTATCTTGTAAAACATCCCAAACAGGTTTTTACAAGAGAGCAGCTGCTCGATAGTGTATGGGGTTATCAGTTTTATGGAGATGAAAGAACTGTGGATGTTCATATAAAAAGGCTTCGGAAAAAAATAGGCACGGATGAGCAGCCTTTTATTCATACAGTATGGGGTGTGGGTTATAAATTCGATGAAACGGCAGCGGAAAATGAAGGTTAAGTATTTTTATCAGCTGCTGATCAGTCATGTCAGCATCCTAATCCTGGCATTCCTGTTATTAAGCCTTCTATTCTCCCAGTTTGTCGAGAATTATATTTTTGAAAATAAAGTGGAAGAGCTCGATTCCTATGGTGAGCAGATCCTGACAGATATAACAGTCAGGATAGAGGGGGATGAGCAATTTCTGACAGAATATAGCCAGCTGCTTGATGCGAGAAATATCAAATATATTCTCTTTGATCATAAAGGGAGGGTCTTGTACCCTGAACTTAAATCGGATCCGATGATTCAGCTGACTAAATCCGAGTGGGCAGAAATTTCGAAAGGAAAAAAAGTAACTGTAAAGCATGATATAGAACGTTTCGGCCAGGAGGTAACATTGGTTGCCCTGCCATATATGCAGGGGGGCAATCTTGTTGGCGGAGTTTTACTTCTGTCCCCAATAACAGGTGCTATGGAGGTTGTCAGCCAATTAAATCGATTTTTATTATATACCATTTTTATTTCACTCTCAGCGACCATCCTTTTAAGTCTGGTTCTCTCTAAAAATCTGATCAGGAGAATAATGGATCTTAGGAATGCTGCCTCTATGATTTCATCCGGGAACTACGATATCAATGTTCCTTATACCTATATGGACGAAATTGGGGAATTGGCCAAAGATTTTAATGAAATGGCAGCAAGACTTAGGGAATCCAATGAAGAAATCAGAATACTGGAAAATAGAAGAAGGAAATTCATCGCTGATGTATCGCACGAGCTTCGGACTCCATTGACCACTATCAGCGGTTTGGCTGAAGGTATTAAGGGAGGTCTGATCCCGGAGGAGGAAACAGAAAAAGGGATGATCCTGATAGATAGGGAAGCAAAGAGGCTTATTCGGCTGGTGAATGAAAATCTGGATTATGAGAAGATTCGTTCCAATCAGCTACAGCTGCATAAAATGGATATTGATCTCATGGAAGCATTTGAAATTGTAAAGGAACAATTGGAAATTCAGGCAGAGGAAAAAGGTAACGGGATTTATATAGAGGCTGAAGAAGGGGTTTCGGTGTATGCGGACTATGACCGGCTGATTCAGATTCTGGTGAATATTGTAAAGAACAGCATTCAATTCACCGAGCATGGCTCCATATTTTTAAGAGGCAAAGAAGATACCGATGAGACATTGATTATAATAGAAGATACGGGTATAGGCATCGACCCGAAAGAAATTGAGTCGATCTGGCTGCGGTTTTATAAAGCTGATTTATCCAGGACCAATCATTCATTTGGTGAATTTGGCATTGGCCTTTCCATTGTTAAACAGCTAGTTCAGCTCCACAACGGAGAAATTACTGTCAACAGTGAAAAAGGTGCAGGGACCAAATTTACGATTAGA
This sequence comes from Cytobacillus firmus, assembly GCF_023715565.1. Taxonomy (GTDB): domain Bacteria; phylum Bacillota; class Bacilli; order Bacillales; family Cytobacillaceae; genus Cytobacillus; species Cytobacillus firmus_C. Next base: position 46,164 of record NZ_JAMBOJ010000023.1, read on the forward strand.
TTTCCGCGGGAGCAATAAGAACAAATAAAAGGAACAGCCTTCTAATGGGCTGTTCCTTGGTCTATTTAAGACAATACTTCTGATTCAGTAAAGGGCATTTTTTTTGCAGGTGCCGGCTCTTCTGTTTCAGGTACTGCTGTAACTTCAAGATACTTAATATGGTGCTCTTCCATATCCAGAATTTTAAATCGATATTTTTCGTGCTCGATTATATCACCTTGTTTGGCTTCGTAATTCTCAGTCAATATCCATCCGCCAATTGTATCAACATCTTCATCATTAATACCGGTACCCAGCAAGTCATTGACTTCGCTGACGAGAACTTTTGAATCGATGATATATTGGCCTTCCTGCGTACTCCGGACCATCGGTACTTCATCCATGTCGAACTCATCACGGATCTCGCCGACAATCTCTTCAATTATATCCTCAACAGTCACTAACCCCGAGGTACCGCCGTATTCATCCATTAAGATGGCCATGTGTATGCGTTCTTTTTGCATTTTTAGAAGAAGCTCATGGATAGGTATGCTGTCAATGACCCGGATAATGGGACGAATGTAAGATTCAAGCGTGCTTGATGATAATTCCCGGTTCATAATTAGATCTGTCATGACTTCTTTAATGTTGACCATGCCAATGATATGATCCTTATCTCCATCTATAATGGGGTATCGAGTAAATTTCTCTTCCTGAACGGTTTGCAGAAAGTCTTCAAGTGTATCATCTTTTGAGAGAGAAACAATTTCAGTACGCGGAACCATGATTTCTTTCGCGATCCGATTATCGAATTCAAAGATTTTATTTACATACTTAAACTCAGATTGGTTAATTTCGCCGCTTTCATAGCTTTCTGATAAAATAATGCGAAGTTCTTCTTCAGAATGCGCTAAATCGTGTTCAGAAGCAGGCTTTAAGCCAAACATGCTGGTCAATAGGCGGGCAGAACCGTTCAACGCCCAAATGATTGGATACATAACCCGGTAAAACCAGATTAAAGGACGTGTTGTTAAAAGTGTTACCGCTTCTGCTTTTTGTATCGCCAGAGTCTTTGGGGCCAATTCTCCTACAACTACATGCAGGAAGGTGATAAAAGCAAAAGCAATGGTGAATGAGATAACATGTGAAATGGATGACGGCATACCGAAACTATTTATCACCGGACGCAGCAGGTGTTCAATTGTCGGTTCACCCAGCCAGCCAAGACCAAGTGCTGTAATGGTAATTCCCAGCTGGCAGGCTGAAAGGTATTCATCCAAATTCGAAATCACTTTCTTCGCAGCAATTGCATTTTTATTGCCTTCTTCAATTAGCTGATCAATTCTGGAACTTCGTATTTTAACAATGGCAAATTCCGAAGTAACGAAAAAAGCCGTTAAAGCAATTAAAATGGCTATAAAAACCAAGTTTAATATGTCCAAATAAGTTCCCCTTATCCCGCCTGAACGGGCAGGGTGTCACCTCCTGATTTTGTGAAAAATGGGATTAGCTTGTTAAGCCGGAAAGGGAACGGAGCAATGCAGTACTTTCGGCAGTCAGCTTTCTGGAGAAGCCATCTTTCTGCTCCTCATCCATTGTATTGATGAGGGGCATGAGCACAGCTATTTCCTGTTGCAGTTGTTTCATCTGTAATCTGACTGCGTTGATGTGCTTTTCAACTTCCCCTGTCTGAATCTCCCTTTTCGTTTTCATTTCTAGTTTTCTCTTAATCTCTTCAAGCGGAAGATGCAGTATTTTGCATTCTTCAATAAATCTTAGATCAGACAATACTTCTTCTGAATATATGCGATAATTTGATTTTGAGCGTTTCGCTTTTATTAGGCCAATGCTAGTGTAGTAGTCAATCGTTCTTTTTGAAACGTTAGCAATATTGGCTAATTCGCCGATACGATAGTAAGCCCCATCATATCACCTCTGCTTTGAATACTTATATCTCCATAATAATGCTTTACAACAAGAGATATAGTTAGAACCAATTATACGTTAGCGGAAACCATACAGTCAAACGTAGCAGTTTGGAAAAAAGGATTACATTTATTTTATGAAATTATTCATAAAATATGAAGTAAAAAGATTCAAAAAAAATAAAAAAATTTATAGAAGCATAAAAGTTAAAGCTTAAGCGTGTTTTAGCAGAAAAAAACCAGAAGCAAACTGTGCTCCTGGTCTTTAAGTAATTTATATTTTCACAACTTCAATATAAGAAATGTGGTGTCCATCCATTTCTTTAATAATAAATTTGTATCCCTCTTCTTCAATAATGTCACCCTGAGCAACATCGTATTTCTGCGTCATGATCCAGCCGCCGATTGTATCCACCTCATTATCAGATAAAGTTGTTCCCAGGAGATCATTAGCTTCTGTAATCAGCAGTTTTGCATCAAGGATATAATGGTTTTCCGCTGACTTTTGAACAAGCGGAAGCTCATCGGCATCAAATTCGTCCCGGATTTCACCAACGATTTCTTCCAGGATATCTTCTGCTGTGACCAATCCAGCGGTTCCGCCGTATTCATCAAGGAGAATCGCCATATGTGAACGCTCCTTTTGCATTCTAAGGAGTAAATCGTGAATAGGGATGGTTTCAATGACCCTGATGACAGGTTTAATATATCGCCTTAAAGGGCGTTCTTCTTCACATTTTTTTCTTACACAGTCAGTTAAGATTTCCTTAACATTAATGATCCCGAGAATATTATCTTTATCGCCAGCCGTTACCGGATAGCGGGTATATCGCTCATTTAAGATGAGATTGAGAGTTTCTGCCAGTGATGAATCTTCCGGGAAGGTAACAATCTCGGTCCGCGGAACCATAATCTCTTTGGCGATTCTATTGTCAAACTCGAATATCCGATCAACATACTGGTATTCGGATGGATTAATTTCACCGCTCTTTAAACTTTCAGACAGGATAATTCGAAGCTCTTCCTCTGAATGGGCCATCTCACTCTCTGAAACCGGCTTCAGTCCAAATAATCCGGTAACCACTCTCGCTGAACTATTTAAAATCCAAATGAACGGATACATAATTCTATAAAACAAAATTAATGGCTTTGAAAAAGATAAAGTTATGGCCTCTGCTTTTTGAATGGCAAAGGTTTTAGGCGCAAGCTCTCCAATGACCACGTGGAGAAATGTCACTACAGCAAAAGCAATAATAAAGGAGAGGAAATGAGTTAAGGAAGCCTTCAAGTTGAAACTTTCAAATACAGGATGAAGCAGTCGCTCAATAGTCGGTTCACCCAACCAGCCAAGGCCCAGTGCGGTGATTGTGATTCCAAGCTGACAGGCAGATAAATACTCATCCAGACTGCTGATCACTTGTTTTGCAGTACGGGCATTAGGATTTCCCTCCAGCACAAGCTGATCAATTCTTGATGTTCGCACTTTTACAATGGCGAATTCAGATGCAACAAAGAAAGCAGTTAATGCAATTAATAAAAATAACAGGAACAGGTTTAGGGTGATCATATATAACCCTTACACTAAATGAAAGGGTCCTCCACCTCCTTTATAATATGTACTTTTCCCATATTCATAAATTTTACAAATAAACCATGAATAAAGGATTTATTTTATATGAAATACCCTGAATTAAGAGATGTAATCAGGAAAAATAAATTATGCTGTCCGGAATGCTGGGCAAAATAAAAAGCCTGAGCACAGGCTTTTTATTTAAACACTCCATTCTCTTGCCAGAAGTCCGTATACTGCTAGATCGTGATATCGATTATATAGATACTCACCATCCCGGATGATTCCTTCCTGTCTAAAACCAAGCCGTTCAGGGATCGCGCGGCTTTTTCCATTACTGGTACCGCAGCGGATTTCAATGCGGTTCAGTTTTAAATCAAAAAAGGCATAATTGATCATGGCCTGCACGCTCCGAGTCATTATTCCATTTCCCTCAAACCCTTTTGCAAGGTAGTAGCCAATGCTGGTTTGTCTGTTGTTCCAGTCGATCTGGTGAAAACCAATAGAGCCTGCAAGTTTTCCCTGATAACGGATTCCTGCATTAAATCCGTTATTATCGGCAAACTGCTTCAGCCATATAGGAATGATTGAATGATACTGGACAGGTGATGCCATATTATCTACCCATGGAAGCCACTCTCTTAAGTGGGTGCGGTTTCTGTCCACCAAGTCGAAAAGCTCTTCTGAATGATGAAGCTGGAACAATTGTAATTCTATTTCTTCATCTACCTTTAATGAAAACAAGTGACAAGCCTCCTTCAATAAAATGCAAATAATATTAATCATAATTTGGAAAAAAATAAAAGTATATGATTTTTTGGTAATATAATTTAGGCATCTTTGCTTGAAAGATAAAAAAGCTGCTCCCGGTTCGGAGTCAGCTCTTGTCTTTAGTCAGTTTTTCAGTTGGAAGAGTTATGCTGAACACGGTCCAGTCTGATTCGGTGTCGCAGGTCAGAGTCCCTTGATGTTTTTCAATTATCTCTCTGCAAACAAACAGGCCAAGCCCCGTTCCAAGTGTTTTTGTTGTAACAAAAGGCTCAAAAATAGAATTAACCAGGTGATCCGGAATTCTCGGTCCATTGTTGGAAATATCCAGCTTTATATGGCCATCCGAAGCCCATTTGCTTTTAATACGGATGACAGGGTCGCTGCGGTACTGTGTAAGCACGTCAATGGCATTGAAGATAATATTAATGAAGACTTGACGGATTTCATCTGCATATCCAACCAAATAGATTTCATCTTTCATATCATGAAGTATCGTAACCTTTCCATCCAGAATACTGGGATACAAAAATATCAGGACTTCATCTATTAAATCATTTAAAGAGAAAGCAATTTTTTCTTTTCCGATCAGTTCCTTTTTAGAGAGAAGCAGGAATTGTGAAATTCTAAAATTCAGCTGCTCCAGTTCATTTGAAATAATATCTAAATACTTCATAGAAGGATTCTCGGATTTTAACAGCTGTATAAACCCTTGTACAGATGTAAGCGGATTTCTGAATTCATGAATAAAGCTTGAAGTCATCTGGCCCAGCAGCGTTAATCTATCTTTATGGGTGGAATCGATAAATTGTGTTTTTTCCTTTATAATCTGATCTTTGGCGTCTGTATATCTGGACACAGCATGATATAAAAATTTATCGAAACAATAACCGATTTTTTCGTACTGTCTCTGGAGATCATGAAAATGTATTTTGGAACGATTCAATATATTGAGAATGATCGTTCTTCCAAGATTGACATTATAAACAAAATCTCCAATATTAATATCTGCTTTTACTCGCTGTTCAGCGACAGAGTAGGCCAGTTTCTGAATATAGTCTTCAAGTTCTTTCCCATCTTTTAGCAATATTTGAATAACTAATTGGTACATAGCGTCGCCGTTATCTTTGATTTTATCTTTAAAGGGATCATCCCTATTTATGAGTATTTTATCGTTCCATTCCCTTAAAAGGTTCTCTCTTTCCGTCTGAAGCAGCTCCAAAATGGCATTATTTGTTTCAATCGTCATTTTATCCTCCACTTTTTCATAGTAACACTTAACCAATAAATTTCGATAGAATTTTGTAAAATCCTCTGTTAAATTTATGGAAAATATCAGTAATTTTTTCCCTGAAGATTATGCCCAACTCGTGACTAAATGCACAGTCATTTTTTCGATATAATTGGTATAGTTAAAGAAAAGCTGGTTTTTAATTTGAAATATTGTCATAATTTCTTTTATAATATAAAGGCAGGTGTAAATTTACACCAACAACAAAAAAGGAATGAAGCTGCATTGACTAGAGATGAAATTATACTGAAAGTTTCAGATAAGATACGTCTTATTCGGACAGAGGCCGGATACACACAGGATAAGATGGCCGAAATTATTGGCGTTTCAAAAAAGACCCTGGTTCAAATAGAGAAAGGGCGAGCGGAGGCAGGCTGGTCCACAGTAGTAGCTGTTTGTGCATTATTCAGAGAAACGGAAACAGTCCGGTTTTTGTTTGGAAATGAACCGCTTGAAGTCCTTGAGACTATTGCCAGAGAAGGAATCGATTATAGGAAGGAAAAGACTCTTGGCGGAAAGCTCTGGTGGCGGGAAATTAAGAGAAGAAACGGCTTGATTCTTCAGCAAAACATCATCAGCCAGCACTACAGGATTATTGACCAGGATCATTTTAGAATTTACAGCAGTTTCGATGAAATGTCTTCAAAAGAACGGTTTGAGGAGCTGGCAGCAGAGAATAAAGATCTTCAACAATAAAGAAAAGCAGCCGCCGGGCTGCTTTTCTATTTTACGGATTTTGCAGATTTACCTTATCTTTTGCTATAAGCACCGGGCAAGGAGCATTTTTGGCAATTTTTGTACTGGTGCTCCCAAGGAACATCTCTTTAATTCCGCCTTTGCCTGAGTTTCCTACAATAATTAAATCAGCGTTTTCGGCCACTGCATATTCACATATGCTTTCTGCCGCACTTCCCTCAATAACCTCGAACTTAGCATTGATATTATAAGGTTCAAGAATTTCCTTTGCATTGAAAAAAGTATTGTCAACACTATGCTTAACTCTCGCGTGTGTATTGGAAGAGGATTCATCATGATATACCGGAAGAGGAGGAATCTGAATCCCTTCAAGCAGATAGCCGTTTGTTCTAACAGGCTCTACCGCTTTTTCATTATTTATGGGAATATTTTCAACTGTTTCTTCAAAAACCTGAGCAACCAGGAGCTGAGCTTCAGGATTTTGTTTAACTAATCCTATTGCCAATGTCAATGCCTGTCTGCTTCCGTCTGAATCATCATAGCCCAATACAATTTTATTAAAATTCATAATGATCACTCCTTCTTATAATAAGGAAACTTATTGTTTATATACCCTCCGCTGTGAAGAGTAAATCATAAAAATACAAGAGTGCTTGAAAACACAATACCCCCATAAAAAATGACCGGGCTCCGTAAATTCTAATGCGCATTTTCAGCATAGAGAAGTGTAACATTGAGAATATCAGGGTAATTTTATATGACCTTCAGAAATGAGCATGGAAACAAATATTATTAAAAACATATTTTTTGAAGTTATGCTGTTATCGGTGTAATCTGAAGACTTCCGAACAAATGTAAATTATTATTCAGCAAGAATTTGGAGGAAATATGAGAAAGAAACCATCAGGTATTAAAAAGTTTCAGTCAACTTGGAATAAGCTGCACATGACACAGGTATCCATATTGCTTGCATCTACTTTGGTCCTGGCTTCTTTAAGCTTCGTCTATTTTTCATATAAGGATGCGGATATCAGTGCACTCGAAGCAGGGCTTGCACAATCCACAGTCATTTATGACGCTGATGGGGAAGTAGCCAGCAAGATCTCTGCAAATAAAAATGAAGGCATTTCCATTGATCAAATTCCAGATCATATGAAGAATGCTGTAATTGCAATTGAAGACCACCGCTTTTATCAACACGGTGGCATCGATTTAAAAGGAATAGGCAGGGCCTTCTTTACAAACTTGAAAGCAGGCGGAATAGTCGAGGGCGGCAGTACGCTTACCCAGCAGCTGACCAAAAATGCTCTATTATCTGCAGAAAAATCATACAAAAGAAAACTGGAAGAATTCTTCCTGGCTCTTGAAATTGAAAAAGAATACAGCAAAGATGAAATTCTTCAAATGTATTTAAATCAGGTTTATTTCGGAGAAGGCGCATGGGGGATTAAACGTGCGGCGATGAAGTACTATGGAAAAGAGGTTGAGGATCTCTCTGTTAGTGAAGCAGCACTGCTTGCAGGGCTGGTTAAGGCCCCATCAGCCATCAATCCTTACCAAAATGAAGAAAAGGCAATTGAGAGAAGGAATACCGTCCTTGACCGTATGAAAGAACACAACTTTATTACTGAAAAGGAATGGGAAAAAGCAAAAAATGAAAAGCTTGTTTTTGAAGACAGCGGCGGTGATCCCTTTAAAGGGAAATATCCATATTATGTAGACGTGGTTCTGGAAGAGGCGATTAATAAATATAATATTTCGCTTGATGAGCTTTTAAGTGACGGGTATCAAATATATACAGAGCTTGATCAGGATATGCAGAGCAGTGTAGAAGAAACCTACACAAATGATCAATTATTTCCTAAAGGTACTGGAGACCAGCAGGTTCAAAGCGGAGCCGTACTGCTGGATCCAAAGAATGGCGGAATCCGTGCTCTTGCAGGCGGAAGAGGTGAACATACCCTTCTCGGTCATAACCGTGCCGTTCATAAAGTTGGCCAGCCCGGATCGACCATGAAGCCGATTGTTCCATACACAGCAGCACTGGAGGCGGACTGGAAGATCACAGATGAACTTAAAGATGAAAGAATGACATTCGGCAAAGATTATGAGCCGAATAACTATAATGGCCAGTTCCGTGGAAAGGTACCAATGTATGAAGCGGTAAAGGACTCTTTAAATGTTCCTGCTGTATGGCTTTTGGATGAGATTGGTGTGGACAAAGGGGTAGATGCGGCGAAGAGGTTTGGCATACCTGAAGAAGCCATCAATCAAAATCTTGCTCTTGCTCTCGGAGGCACAAGTGCTGGTGTTTCACCTCTGACCATGGCACAGGCATATGCTGTATTTGCAAATGGCGGCGAGAGGCCGGAAGCACACTCCATTTCAAAAATAGTTGATAAAGATGGAGTCACTGTAGCAGAGTGGCAAGGTGAGAATACAAGAGTCATCTCCAAGGATGTTGCAGATAAAATGACAACCATGCTTCTTGGTGTAGTTCAGCATGGTACAGGGAAAGCTGCCCAAATACCAGGCAGGGAAGTCGCAGGGAAAACAGGCAGTACACAAATGACCATTGAAGGCATTGACGGAGTTAAAGATCAATGGTTTGTCGGCTACACACCACAGCTGGTAGGCGCTGTTTGGGTTGGCCATGATAAGACAGATGCGAATAATTATCTTACTACCTCGAGCAGTGAAGGTACGGCTCCGATATTCAGGGCAATCATGTCAGAAGCCCTGAAAAATCAGGAAGCAGAGTCATTTAATGTCCCTCATATTTCAGGTCTGATGGAACAGAGGCGAAAGGAGCAGCAAAGAAAAGCCTGGGAAGAAAACATAAAGAAAGAAACAGATAAAATAAAAGAAAAAATTGAAAAAGAAAAAGGGAAATGGAAAGAAAAATGGAATAAAGGAAAAGAAAAACACAACAAGAAAGATAAAAAGGAAGATAAAAAGAAAGAAAAACCAAAAGATAAAAAGAAAGATAAAGAAAAGAAGCATGATTAATAATTTTATTTACGAGTACAGTTAAAAACTGTACTCGTTTTTTTTAAAAGGAGGCTGGGACAGAACTAAATTGTCCGTTGTTAAAGCCGAATGATTTCTATTTTAAAAAGTAATAAAAATAAAAAAAACGAACTATTACGAAACTCTAAATCAGAATTTCGAATAATAGTTCGTTTTTTTCTTTGGTCGAAATGCTTTTGTCCCAGCCCCTTTTTTTAAAAGGGGGTCATCTAACGTGGCAGAAAAATTCTATGATGAACTAGCAGAAGAGTATCACTTGATATTTGAGAATTGGGATCGTGCCATAGCTAGGCAGGGTAATGTATTAGATAACCTTTTATCCGCAGAAGGCATAATAAAACCATCATCTCTATTGGATTGTTCATGCGGAATAGGGACTCAGACATTAGCTCTGGCCAAAAAGGGGTACAAAATAACCGCATCCGACATTAGCCGAAAGTCTATTGAAAGGGCAAAAAGAGAAGCAGAACAGAGACAGCTGAAGATCCCTTTTTTTCAGGCAGACATGAAGGAGTTGTCATCTGTCTATAATGAAACTTTCCAGGCCATCCTCTCTATGGATAATGCATTGCCCCATCTTACCGATGAAAATGAATGCATTAAGGCCCTTAAAGAAATCTACAGTCTACTCAGCGGGGAAGGCATTTTTCTTTTTTCTATCAGAAATTATGATGAAATACTAAAAGAAAGGCCGTCATCCACCTTGCCTGCAAAAAGGAATCACACTATAACCTTCCAACTATGGGATTGGCAGCAGCACTCTGATATTTATAATTTAAAGCATTTTACAATGGTGGAAAAGGATGGGGAATGGTCTGTGTCTGAAAGAGATTCTCAGTATAGGGCCTATCGAAGGGAAGATTTAAATCAGCTTCTGCACAAAGCCGGTTTTCGGCAGGTGAAATGGCTGCTCCCTGAGGAGTCTCCATTTTATCAGCCAATTGCTATTGCATACAAATAAAAAAAGGCCATTCGGCCTTTTTTTATAGAAATAATTTAGAATAACCAGTTGATTAGTGCGCCAATTACCACTATCGCTCCAACTATCATAAAAATTGTACGTATCATCTTTTTTTCACTCCATTCACTCTGCAATAAAATAGTCAATTATAGCTGAATTGTTTCAGCAGTATTGATTAAGCGTTTCTCTGACATGCGAAGCACAGAAACGTGGTTGCTGCACATATCTTTGATATGATCCAGATGGCTCTGGACTTCAGGTCCTTCCACAATGATCTTCAGACTCGTCTGCGGTTGAACTGTTAAAAGGAATGACACTAATTTAGAAAGGCTTGAGGCATCCACCGCTTTGTGTTTGCTGTAGAGATAGGTGGTGCCTTCAAACTGTTTGGATGCCTGGTAAATTTCAAGCATTTTCTTCATTGTGAACTTGTTTTGAACTAATACATTAGTAGAAATAATTTCTTTCATTTTAAAAATCTCCTTTTAAAAAATATTTTATATATTAATTGATTAATGATGTGGTTGTATTATGGATTTACCCCGGTGACCACAACCGTAAACCACCTGGTTCCAAGTGTGAATAATTACCTTTTTAATTCATGCGCATTTAGGGATGAGGTACCATCAGTCTGCAGAAGGAGATTAAAACCATCAAAAGCCGCTTTATCAAATGTTTTTAGCAATTTATAGTAGGGATATAAACAGGGAACTGAGGTAAGAGGGATGAAGAAATTCAAAGGGATTTTTCAAAATGCCAATTATGTGAAATTGTTTTTCGCTAACTTTACTTCTCAGATGGGCAGCACGATTGGTTTAACTGCTTTTATGTTTTATTTATTGGATCGTTTCTCGGAACAGCCGTTTTACGCCACATTAACTGAATTGATGTTCTCTGTTCCGACCCTGGCGGTGTTTTTTTTAGTTGGAGTGTTTGCGGATAGGATGGATCGCCAGAAAATAGCTTATCATTGTGATTGGATCAGCGCGTTTTTATCAATTGTGCTTTTTCTGACTATTATTATTGGCTGGATGCCGCTCGTATTTGCAGTATTGTTCCTGAGGAGTGCCATTCAGAAATTCTTCTTTCCCGCTGAACATGCAATGATCCAAGGCATTTTGAAAAATGAAGATTATACAACTGCTGCAGGCCTTAATCAGGTTGTAATGAGCCTTTTCATGCTTTTCGGAAACGGACTTGGCATTTTTGCATATTGGACAGTGGGAGTATATGGGGCGATTGTGGCTGATGCACTTACCTTTATCATTAGTGCGTTATTAATAAAATCCTGCTGTATACCAGAAGAAGTCCGTCTGCCAAATGGCACACATGGGCTTAAAGACTTGAATATCCCGCTTGTCTTTAAGGACTTTAATACGGGGATAAAATATATTCTTCAGCACAAATTATTATCTGCCTTGCTTGTGGGCTTCTTCGTTTTCGGAGTGGTAAACGGCGGATTTTCAGTCATGCCTATTTTTATGCTGAAATATAAGCTTGAGCCGCAATCCTATGAGGAATATTCAGTCTTGCTCGGAATAACATTTGGGATTGGCGTTCTGCTTGGCAGCTTTGTTGCCTCCTTGCTTACTCAAAAATTTAAACTTTATCAGCTAATCATTGCCGGATTGCTGTTATCCGGAAGCTTCATCATTGCTGCCTCTTTTGCAGAGAACACGTTTATTTTCCTAACTTTATTATTTGCTGCAGCTTTCGGGCTTCCTTTAGTGAATATTGCAATTGGCGGCTGGATGCCAAGTATTGTGGATCCGAAGATGATGGGAAGAGTACAGGGCTGGATAAGTCCATTAATGATGCTTTCTCAATCCATAACACTCGGGTTTATTGCCATCAGCTTTCCGGGGTTCCTCAAAGTGGAAATGCTGTACTGGATGGTAGGCGGCTGTTTAGCACTTGTCGGTGTATTCTATAGCCTTGTTCTCCCGGGATTGACGAAAAAGTCAGAAAAAACAGGTGAAGCACATTCTTTGGAACAGACTGGTGCAGTATAATGTAATAAAAGGAAGAAAGTCCCTGTATAGGGGCTTTTTAAATGTAAAAAATTTTATAATATAATGAACCTTTTCATCTCTTGAACGTCTTATAGTGAAATCAACAGGAAACAATGGGATGATAAGAAGAGAGGAAAGAAGCTGATGGAGGAGAAAGACCTTATAGTAAGTGCCAAACGAGGCGATCAGCTCGCCTTTGCCATGCTTTTTAAAAATAACTATCCCTTTCTGGTAAAATATTTAATCAAAATCACAATGAATCCCGATGCAGCTGAAGAGCTTGCTCAGGAAACAATGGCCAAATGTGTTGAAAAAATCGGACTGTTTAATGGCAAATCGAAATTTTCCTCCTGGCTGATAACCATTGCGACAAATTTGTATATTGATCAGAAGCGAAAGTTAAAAAGAGAAAAAAGCTGGAAAGCACAGGAAGAGGTCTTCAGACGCATGCAATGGCATCTTGAAAGCCGAAATGAAGAATGGAATGATGCCTTATCCGCATTGGGAAAACTAAAAGACGAGATGAGGATACCTATTGTTCTTAAACATTATTATGGCTACTCGTATGAGGAAATAGGAAAAATGATGAATTTATCTTCAGGCACAGTCAAATCAAGAGTGCACAATGGAATCATGTCTATTAGAGAGGAGTTGAAGCTTCATGGTGAACAGGAAAGCGCTGCAGCTGGAACAAGATCATCAAGATGAGAAATTATTTACTGCAGTCAAGGAGATAGAAGACGGATTGGAAACGCTGGAAGAAACCATCCCGGTTTATACACCTGATCTGCAATTTTTTGAGAACTTAGTTGCAGAGCAAAAACAGGCAATGAAAAGGAAATTAATCAAGGAGTTAGCTATCTTCACTGTTGCAGCACTCCTCATTGTAACTTCAGTATTATTCATGCTGTATCAGGTTCCATCTGTATTTTTTATTCTGCAGGGAGCTGTGACAATTTTCATTATGGCCTATAGCACAGTCAGCTTCGTGAAACAGGTGGATGGCACATGAACAATGAAGAAATATCTCTTCCGCTGCTGATTTTAGTAGGAGTTATTTTAATAGCACAAAGTACGTTTCTATTTCTTGATGCAAGAAAGAACGGCCACAATTATTGGCTGTGGGGGATGATCGGTTTAATTCAGGCGCCAATGCCGACACTGTTTTACTTGATTTTCGTCAGAAAGATCTGGCAGAAAAAAGATTAATTGAGGGATGCAAGGATGAAGAAATTAAAGCAGATGTTGCTTCTTGCAGCCACTGGCGGCCAGTTTTTCGGGATTGCCATGCTGTTTATTAATATCAAGGCTGCGATTATGTTTTATATTTTATATGCTTTAATGATTATTGCATTATTTATAGTTTTGATAGCTGAGAGAAAGAGAGAAAAAGAGGAGGAAGAACAAAATGATTATCGTGACTACTGATACTGTATCCGGGAAAGAGATTAAAGAGATCAAAGGGTTTGTAAGGGGGAGTACAGTCCAGACAAAGCATATAGGTAAAGATATTCTGGCAGGATTAAAAACAATTGTAGGCGGAGAAATTGGCGAATATACTGAAATGATGGATGAAGCAAGAAAAAAGGCAATTGGCAGAATGGTCGAAGATGCTAAGGCAAAAGGGGCCAACGCAATCATTGGAATGCGGCTGCAGACCTCAGCCGTTATGCAAAATGCTGCAGAAATTATAGCTTATGGGACTGCAGCAATCATTGAAGAATAGCAGAAGAAGAACCGGCTGACAGAGTTAGCTGGTTTTTTTATGTTATAAAAAGGGAAAGGAATAATATTTGGCAGAATATACTTGAAAAGAAACTAGTGAATTTTTTGTGATATTATAAGCATTTTTCGCCGAAATCCTTTACAATAGAATGAAACTTCTTAATAACGAAACTAAGAAAAATGACACTAGAATGTGGATTGGAGTATATATGCTATATTACCGTACGTATGTGAAAGATAAGTCCCTTCCATGGGTTACCTTTGTTCATGGTGCAGGGGGCAGCTCTGCAATTTGGTATAAACAAATGAGAGAGTACAAAAAGCATTTTAATGTTCTGCTGGTAGATCTGCGGGGACATGGTCAATCAGGAAAGGGCGCCTGGGAAGAAGGAGATCATTTTACAGAAGTTTCTCAGGATATAGTGGATGTGCTCGATCATCTTCAAATTACGGACTCTCACTTTGTGGGAATTTCGCTGGGGACTATAGTGATCCAAACTATCGCGCAGAATCATCCGGAAAGAGTAGCTTCCATGATTTTGGGCGGTGCCATTACTGAATTAAACGGGCGCACTAGGTTTTTGATAGCCATTGCAAATTTGAATAAGTATATGCTGCCATATATGCTGCTTTATAAGCTATTTGCCTGGATTATCATGCCAAAAAGAAACCATCTTGAATCAAGACATGCTTTTGTAAGGCAGGCAGCAAAAATGTGCCAAAAAGAATTCATCAACTGGCTGTCCTTAACAAAATCGGTTAATCCCTACCTGGGGAAAATTCAATCCAGCATTTCCCACATTCCTACCCTTTTTATAATGGGACAGGAAGACCACTTGTTTATTAAGTCTGTAAAAAGTATTGCCCAAAAAGCTAAAACAGCTACAGTCAAAATCATTACAGATGCAGGACATGTATGCAACATCGACAAACCTGATGCCTTTAACAGGATAACTATCGACTTCATCAACAGGCAAAAAAGAAGATTGGCTTCATAAAGGATCCCGGGGGATCCTTTTTTTATGCTGCTTTACAAGGTTTATTGATTTTTAGTATTTTATCCACTGAGTCGATTGGAGCGAGCATCCTCTCCCTGCAATCAACGGACAACATTGATAGAGGAAAGACAGCCCTCTATTTGAAAAGCGCCTTTAAAATAAATAACAGAAAATTTATAAAAGTAGGTAAAAAGCTGATTGACTTTTAGTGTATGCGGTGATAATCTTACCAATATGGAAAAAAATGAAAAGGAGGGCTACAAAATGATTTTAATTCATCATCATCAAACAACAACTCAAAAATTAAAATCTGTAACCTCTCCTTTAGAACATATTAAACTGTAACAGGATTTGCCTGCACATTTATTTAGAAGGAGCACAGGTTACATTTCGTAACGTGGGCTCTTTTGTCTTCTTAAAGACATATCGCATGCCGCGGTATGTCTTTTTTTCGTCTTATGCTCAAATATTACCGATTATGCTCAAATATACCGATAGGAAATTCAGGCATTGCCTGTTTTCATATATTTTAATAGCGGCTGTTACGGCAGCCATAAAAAAGGGAGGAACATTTTATGAATGCAGTGAGAATGAAAAGAAAAGCACATTTGCCGGAGGATTTGGATGGAGGCTAGTTATGTATTTGCTGGTGGGTTATGTATGAAAGCTCTCTTTAGAAACATGAGCTTCATACCGGAAAGGGGAGAGATCGTTGTTTTCGATTTTAGGAAAATTAAGCTGGTTTTTTAAAGAAAACTGGAAAAGGTATACAATTGCCATTACTCTGCTGATTATAGTCGGAATCCTTGATGTTATGCCTCCTAGGCTCGTTGGAATGGCAATTGATGATATACATCTTGGTCAAATGAGCAGTGCTACAATAATGGAGTACCTTGGTTTATTTGCAATCATCACAATCGTGTCCTATGGAATCACTTATATCTGGATGTACCAGCTCTTTGGAGGGGCGTTCCTGGTAGAAAGAAAACTTCGTTCACAATTTATGGGTCACCTATTGAAAATGACTCCAACATTTTTTGAGAAAAACCGGACCGGTGATTTAATGGCCAGGGCAACAAATGATTTAAAAGCTATTTCAGTAACTGCCGGTTTCGGAATATTGACACTGGTGGATTCCAGCGTCTTCATGCTGACAATATTGTTTACGATGGGATTCCTGGTTAGCTGGAAACTAACCTTTGCAGCAATATTGCCATTGCCTATCATGGCTTATCTGATAAAAATTTACGGGAAGAAGATTCATACGCGGTTTATGAGCGCACAGGATGCTTTCGGTGAACTCAATGACCGGGTTCTTGAATCGGTTTCGGGAGTTAGGGTGGTCCGCGCTTATGTACAGGAAAGAGCGGATCAGCAGCGTTTCCATGACCTCACTGAAGATGTTTACAGCAAAAATATTGAAGTGGCCAAAATTGATTCACTTTTTGAGCCGACGATAAAGGTGATTGTGGGTTTAAGTTATCTTATAGGGCTAGGATACGGTGCTTATCTTGTATTCCACCAAACCATAACTTTGGGCCAGCTCGTGTCTTTTAATGTGTATTTAGGCATGCTGATTTGGCCAATGTTTGCTATTGGAGAATTAATTAATGTCATGCAAAGGGGAAATGCGTCCCTTGACCGGGTACAGGAGACATTGTCCGCTAAGCAGGATATTCTGAATCCTGAAAACCCGTCTATTGTTGAAGTCCCTGAAAATGTTATCTTCAAGGATGTTCATTTCCAATATCCTTCATCAAAAACGGCTAATCTTACAGGGATTAAACTGCATATTGAACAGGGGGAAACGCTTGGCATTGTAGGGAAAACAGGAAGCGGAAAAACCACTTTTATAAAGCAGCTTTTAAGAGAATATCCGTCAGGCACAGGGAAGCTTGCCATTGCAGATGTTCCGATTGAAGAACAGGAGCTTGAAAGAACAAGGGGATGGATCGGTTATGTTCCACAGGATCATGTTCTGTTCTCGAGGACTGTCAGGGAAAACATCCTTTTTGGAAAAGAGGAAGCAACTGAAGAGGATATGCAAAAAGCGATTGATTTGGCAGCTTTCCGAAAAGACCTTGAATTGCTGCCGGAAGGACTTGAAACAATGGTCGGTGAAAAAGGAGTGGCCTTATCAGGAGGGCAAAAACAGCGGATATCGATTGCACGTGCCCTTGTGAAGGATCCAGAAATTCTGATTCTTGATGATTCTCTTTCAGCCGTTGATGCTAAAACAGAGAAGAAAATTATTGAAAATATCCGTACTGAGCGCAAAGGCAAAACGACAATCATTACGACACACAGAATGTCAGCAGTCCAGCATGCCGACCATATAATCGTCCTTGATGATGGCAGAATAGCAGAGGAAGGCACTCATGAGGACTTATTGGGTATGGATGGATGGTATAAGGAACAATTTTTGAGGCAGCAGACTCAAACATCTGCTGAAGAGGAGGTGCTTTCATGACCACAGGAAAGCGGTTATTCCAATATGCACTTCATTATAAAAAAACGATAATTGCTGCATTGCTAATGCTTACAGTTGCAGTAGCAGCAGATCTGGCAGGGCCTTTCATCGCGAAGAAGATGATTGATGACCATATCCTTGGCATAGAATCTGTCTGGTATCAGACAGAAGGCGGAAAAGATGCTGTGGAATTTGATGGCCAGTTTTACAAAAAGGAGCAAAATATAGATCAGGGTGAGCGGAAAATTGATCAGGCCCGCATCCTGCAGGCTGGAAGCCAATTCGTCTTTATCAGGGGTGACATTTCTTTTGATGGAGAGCGAACCTTCAAAGAGGGCAAACTCGTTATTGAAAAAAGCGGCCAAAGCGAAACCTATGCAGGTAAGGCATTAACTGGTGAAGAATTAATGCTATTCTACTCACCTGAGATACCTAAGATTGTTCAGCTTTTGGCCTTTTACTTTGGATTACTGGTGATCGCTGCATTTTTTCAGTACGGCCAGCGGTTTTTTTTGCAAAAGTCAGCAAATAGAATTATCCAGCAAATGAGAGAAGATGTCTTCGGGCAGATTCAAAGGCTGCCAATCAGTTATTTTGATAATCTTCCGGCAGGCAAGGTGGTTGCTCGTATAACCAATGATACTGAAGCCATCCGTGAGCTTTATGTGACCGTATTGGCAACCTTTTTTACAAGTGTCATATATATTACAGGTATTTATATCGCGTTGTTTATTTTAAATGCCAAGCTTGCTGCGATATGTTTAATCCTGCTGCCGATTTTATACGTATGGGCGATAGTGTACCGTAAGTATGCATCGAAATACAATCATGTTATCCGTTCCAGGGTTAGTGATATCAATGGCATGGTTAATGAATCGATTCAGGGAATGAATATTATCCAGGCGTTTGGCCGCGAAAAAGATACGCAGAAGGATTTTGAAAAGCTGAATACAGAGCATTTTACCTACCAAAATAAACTTCTGAGCCTGAATTCACTGACATCGCATAATTTGGTGGGTGTGCTGAGGAATGTCGTTTTTGTTGCATTCATCTGGTACTTCGGAGGAGAGTCGCTCAATGTGGCAGCTGTCATTTCACTTGGGATGCTTTATGCTTTTGTAGACTATATTAACCGCCTGTTTCAGCCTGTGCAGGGCATTGTCAACCAATTGGCCAATCTTGAGCAGGCGTTGGTTGCTGGTGAACGAGTCTTCAAACTGCTAGATGAAGAAGGCATTGATATCAGTGATAATAAAATTTCCCGCTATAAAGGGAATGTTACATTTGATCATGTGCACTTCGGCTATAATGAGAAGGAATATGTGCTGAAGGATCTTAATTTTGAAGCAAAGCAAGGAGAGACAGTTGCGCTGGTTGGCCATACAGGCTCAGGGAAAAGTTCAATCATGAATCTTCTTTTCCGTTTTTATGATTGTCAGGAAGGAAAAATTATGATAGATGGCATGGATATAAAAAAGATTCCAAGGCAGGAGCTCCGAAAGCATATGGGCATCGTCCTCCAGGATCCGTTTTTGTTCACCGGGACAATTGCTTCCAATGTCAGCCTTGATGATCCTGAAATATCGCGTGAGAAAGTGGAAAAAGCCCTGAAGGATGTCGGAGCAGATAAGATATTCCAGCACCTTGAAAAAGGCTTTGATGAGCCGGTTATCGAGAAGGGGAGCACGCTCTCCAGCGGGCAGAGACAGCTCATTTCATTTGCCCGTGCTCTTGCTTTTGATCCAGCCATCCTGATCCTGGATGAAGCCACATCGAGCATAGACACTGAGACAGAATTAATTATCCAGGAAGCTATGGACGTGCTGAAAAAAGGAAGAACCACCTTTATCATCGCCCATCGGCTTTCGACAATCCGAAATGCTGATCAAATTCTCGTTCTTGATAGGGGCAGAATTGCTGAAAAAGGGAACCATGAAGAGTTAATGGAGCAAAAGGGCAAATATTATCAAATGTATAAGCTGCAGCAGGGATCAACTCTTGCAGGGTAGAAGGAAGCGCAGGATGGCGCTTTCTTTTTATAGTTATTTTGTTCAATAAATGTTCAATTCTCAGACACAGAATAGTAATGGTATAAAGAATTTGAACTCCGATATTCATGATACTCTTATGGTATCACGCGTATATGGAGGAGATTATATGGAGGAACTTTCTATTACTTTGGTAATAGCAAGCATTATGGTGCTTGGATACTTTATTGGGTATACAATTATAAAAGCATAACTGCCGGCTTTTCAGCCAGGCAGTTTTTTTATATGGTTTTTTATTATTAAATTTAGAAAATAAGGGAAAAGATTAAAAAGGAATCATAGTAATCATTTAAGGAGGAATGACAGTTGGCTGATTTTAGGATTGAAAAAGATACTCTTGGTGAAGTGAAGGTGCCCGCTGATAAATACTGGGGAGCTCAGACACAGCGGAGCAAGGATAACTTTAAAATCGGAATTGAAAAAATGCCGATGGAAGTAATTTATGCATTTGCCAAGGTAAAGCGTTCTGCTGCAGTAGTCAACAATAGGCTAGGGAAGCTTTCCCATAACAAAATGGAAGCCATCACAGAAGCTTGCGATGAAGTCCTAAACCATAAGTTTGACAGACACTTTCCTCTGGCTGTATGGCAGACAGGGAGCGGCACACAATCAAATATGAATGTAAACGAGGTTGTCGCTAAAAGGGCGAATGAATTGTTGGCTGAGAAGGGGATTCAGGATATTCAAGTGCATCCAAATGATGATGTCAACATGTCTCAAAGCTCTAATGATACGTTTCCGACTGCCATGCATATCGCCGCTTATACGGCGGCAGATCAAAAGCTGCTTCCGGCATTGAAGGAATTAATAAGTACAGTTAAATCGAAAGAAGAGGCATTCAAATCAATCGTCAAAATAGGCAGGACCCATTTACAGGATGCAACACCGCTTACATTGGGTCAGGAAATCAGCGGATGGCGTGCCATGCTTGAAAAGAATGAAAGAATGCTGTTGGACGCAAAGCAGTACCTGCTTGACTTAGCCATTGGCGGTACAGCAGTCGGAACGGGCATTAATGCAGAGACATCATTTGGACCTGAAATGGCAAACGAAATTTCCAGGCTTACAGGCTATACATTCCGTTCTTCTGACAATAAATTCCAGGCTTTGACCAGCCATAATGAAATTGTCCATTTTCATGGAACATTGAAGGGTCTGGCAGCAGATTTGATGAAAGTAGCCAATGATGTCCGATGGCTTTCAAGCGGGCCGCGCAGCGGAATTGGGGAATTATCGATCCCGGCAAATGAACCAGGCAGTTCAATCATGCCAGGTAAAGTAAATCCGACACAAAGCGAAGCCCTTACGATGGTGGTTTGCCAGGTCTTTGGAAATGATGCCTCGATTGGATTCGCTGCAAGTCAGGGGAACTTTGAATTGAATGTGTTCAAGCCTGTTATAATTTATAATCTTCTTCAAAGCATCAGTATTCTAGGGGATGGAATGGCCTCTTTTAATGAAAAATGCATGATGGGATTGGAGGCTAATAAAGAAGTGATTAATGGACATGTTGAGAGATCACTAATGCTTGTTACGGCACTAAATCCGTATATTGGCTATGAAAAGGCAGCGGAAATTGCCAAACTCGCATTCAGGGAGAATACAACCCTGAAAGCAGCAGCCTTAAAAACAGGGTATATTACGGAAGAACAATATGAGAATTGGGTTGTGCCCAAAAAAATGGTCTAAATATAAAATGGCCCCCCTTTCAAGAAGGAGGGCCAAAGCCATATTTATTCAATTGTTATTTTGCTTTATTAGAAAGAACCGCCGCCAAGCTGTTGTTCTGCCATTTGTACAAGGCGTTTTGTGATTTCTCCCCCAACAGATCCGTTAGCGCGGGAAGTAGTTTCTGCACCAAGGTTTACACCAAATTCAGTAGCGATTTCGTACTTCATTTGATCAAGTGCTTGAGCTACTCCTGGTACTAGTAATTGGTTTGAGGAATTGCTTCTGTTAGATGATTGGTTGTTCATGTGATTTCCTCCTCGAAATATTAGTGTATTGGTTTTTGGTTGGGTTAGCTGGAATTGCACCAGCGCAAGGATAATATCCTGCTCCACTGCCTGGCGTAACCCATCGTTTCTTAGTGCTGGTGCTTGATGTCGCTGTGTTTACTCTCTATTATGTTTGATTTATAAAAGTTTATTCTTTCAGATAATCGGGAATTTTTTCCTGAGAAAACCCTCCGATTAAGAGATTTACATAAGGAAAACTAAACAGACAAATCATAATTAATATCAGAAAAGGAAAGTGAGAGGATTGTAATGGCTATTTGCCCAGTCTGCAATGGCTTTGAGAAAATTGCAGCAGCATGCAGCTCCTGCGGAAGCAGGATGGAGGACAGTGGAAGAGTAATGGATTTTTACGATGATTATAGTGCCTATATGCCAATTGACCAGATGAAAATGGAGGATGGCTATCCGCTGGATTATAAGGAGGAGGAATGTCCCCATTTGCTGAAGTGCCCATCATGCGGCAGTGATTCGGTCAAATTTATCAAAGAGTAGTTACGAAAATAGATGGCTGCAGACTTGGTGACGGCGAATTGGATGTTGACTGTATTAAAAAACCCCGTCAGCTTTGACGGGGTTTCAATGTTATTCTTTTTCAGAACGGATTCTTCTTTCATGGTCTGCATCAAAGAAGTGTGCTTTGTTCATATCGAACGCCAGTTCAAGGTTTTGGCCTGGATTAATATCCGTGCGGGAATCAACGCGCGCAACAAAATCCTGGTCTTCGATGCTTGAGTAAATCATTGTTTCAGCACCAGTCAGCTCGGAAACGTCTATGCGGGTATTGATTTTTGAACCGGCAGATGCATCAATAAATACCGGCTCATCGTGAATGTCTTCCGGGCGAATGCCAAGGATAATGTTCTTACCCGTATATCCCTGTTCACGAAGGACCTTCATTTTACCTTCCGGCACAGCAATCTGAGTTTTGCCAATGATAAATTTGCCGTCTTCAAGCGTTCCGTTAAAGAAGTTCATGGCAGGTGAACCGATAAATCCGCCTACAAATACGTTTTCAGGCTTTTCATAAACTTCTTTTGGTGCGCCAACCTGCTGAATCACTCCATCCTTCATAACAACAAGGCGGGTAGCCATTGTCATGGCCTCTGTCTGGTCATGTGTTACATATATAGTAGTTGTTTGAAGACGCTGATGGAGCTTGGCAATTTCTGCACGCATTTGAACACGAAGCTTTGCATCAAGGTTTGATAAAGGCTCGTCCATGAGGAATACCTTTGCATCACGGACAATCGCACGGCCTAGAGCTACACGCTGGCGCTGTCCGCCTGACAAAGCTTTTGGCTTGCGGTCAAGGTAAGGCTCCAGCCCCAGAATTTTTGCTGCCTCTTTTACACGGCGGTCGATTTCCTCTTTTGGAAACTTGCGAAGCTTAAGTCCGAAAGCCATGTTATCGTACACGGACATATGCGGATAAAGTGCATAGTTCTGGAAAACCATTGCAATATCTCGATCTTTTGGAGGAACATCGTTTACACGTTTCTCATCGATATAGAAGTCGCCCTTTGAAATTTCCTCTAAACCTGCAATCATACGTAGAGTTGTGGATTTTCCGCAGCCGGAAGGACCTACAAAAACAATAAATTCCTTATCTTTAATATGAAGGTTGAAATCTTCTACAGCTGTTACTTTATTATCATAAATTTTATAAATATTATCGAGTTTTAATTCTGCCATCAGGGTAACCTCCAAAATAATCTTTTTTCTTAATTTCAGTTTAATGGATACGGGGGTTTTCCAATATGGCCAAACTGCACAAAAATACTGAAAGCGTTTTTATGCAATGTGCTCAAGTCAGGTTTGCTCAATCAGCAAACACGCTAAATAAACAGTCAGCGCGCTGTTAAAGTCCTTCAGCTGTATGCCGGTCTTCTCTGTGAACTTATCGAGCCTGTATTGCAGAGTGTTCCGGTGAATATACAACTTTTTCGCCGTTAAAGAAGCGTTGGAGCTGTTTTGTAAAAATACTTTTATGGTGTGCAGTAGTTCAAGCTCTTCTTCGAGTAAAGAAAGGCGTGAAAGCAGGCATTTTTTTAAAAATGAATCCAACTGCCCGGTGATAAGAGATGGGAAGAGCTTTTCAAAATTCAGCACTCTTTCAGCGGGAATAAGTGAGGAAGCCTGCTCGAAAAGAAGCTGTTCCTCTTTAAAAATCTTGAGTAATTGTGTTCCCGCCCTATTCGGAATGCCAATGTAAAAGGCTGTTTTCACAAAAAAATCGCTTTCTAGTGCATTGGAAACAGCAAGGAACTCTTCTTCCGCAAGAGAGTCTTTACTCTCTTCAATGATGACCCCTGTGGATTTCCCGTTCCATAAAATCGTTATGTCCTTTTCAAAAAAACCTCTAAAAGCAGCTTCCATATCCTCACGTACCCATTCGCCCTCAGACATTTTGAATTGAACCAGTCTGTATGGAACATCTTTTGCGAATGACGGATGATCCCCATTTGAAAATAGGTATTGAAACCAGGCTTGGGCAGCCGGAGCAAGGTGAATGGAACTGTCATGGAATTCAAACAAAGTTTTCAATACCGTTAGACTATCTGCAGATACCTCTTGAACTGGAATGCCAAGCCATTGGCCTGACTCCTCATGATGAAACCAGTACAAATCAGAGTTATAGCTAAAATCAGGTTTTATAAATTGAAGTTGAGAGCCCGGATACCGGTCATGTAATTTGTTTAACATATCTTTACCCTTTGGTTTGATAAATTTTTGTGTTTCTTATATTATAGCAGTTATAATTTAATTGAAAAAATTAACTTAATTTGTGAAGGTTTCTATAAAGGGAATTGAGAGTGTGAGGAGTGAGACTCATGGAATATACACCTGAAATGAAAAACCGCTTGAAAAGACTGGAAGGCCAGGTGCGGGGTGTTATCCGAATGATGGAAGAAGAAAAACACTGCAAGGATGTTGTTACACAATTATCTGCTGTCCGTTCTGCAGTTGACCGTGCAATGGGTTATATTGTAGCTAAAAACCTGGAGACATGTATCCGTGAAGCAAACGATGAAGGCAAAAATGCTGAAGATGCAATCCAGGAAGCTGTGAACATGATTGTGAAAAGCAGATAACCAGAAAAACGGAAGGCGCTCGCTTTTCTAGGAACGCAGACTAACGCCGCCACGTCCTGTGGCAATGTCTGCATGACCTGCATCCTCCCAAAAGCTGTCGCTTTCGGTCGTGCGATGTTTATGCTGACGAAGCCTTCCTTGTCCTGCGGGCCTCAAGCATAAGACAGGCCGGCTGAAAGGTTGTCATTAACCTTTTGGCCAGCTTGGCTTAGACCTGAGAGCCGATGGCGCCTGGAGCTAGACAGTTAATCATTATAGAGAAGCTGGGACATAACTAGTTTCAAATAGTGAAAAAGATGAATTTGAGCACATTCAAATTCATCTTTTTCTATTTTTAGTAGTAAGAATTGCTATGCTCTCAGTGATTGGCAGTGAATTTCCTTAAATTCACTGCCATTAACGCTAGACCCATTTCATTTTCAACCTTCGATTTTCCTCTCACAGAAAATCGAGCGAAACGCAAATTAGCCTTCA
>NZ_JAMBOJ010000024.1 GCF_023715565.1 Cytobacillus firmus
GTAACTTAATTGTATCAGAAGTGGTCCTTATTTTTCTCAAAAACAATCAAAGCCGGTGACATTTTACTCGTCGTAAAATGTCACCGGCTTTTTCATTTCAGAGGTGGGTTTTGTCCCAGCCTCTTTTTGTTTACTATTTGTTTTACTTTTTGACGTTTTCTCCCTGTCAACCGAACCCGTTAAACTGATGTAGACAGGCTTTTTCATTACTAACATAAGTTCCGGCGATTAACTCAGGAATTCCCCTCTTGTCTTCTCTAAATATGATAATTGGGGTCTTTCCCTTGTAGCGCGGTTAAAAACGTTTTACTTTCAAGCTGACTTGTTTTTATCAATGATGTCTATGATCTGGTTCTTGAGTATTTCCGCAGTTGGTCCGAATATAGCTTGTACGCCGTTACCTACTTCCAATACTCCCTTTGCACCCAGCATTTTCAACTCGTCGTGATTTACTTTAGACTTGTCTTTCACACCGACTCTTAGTCTAGTGATACATGCATCAATATTATTGATATTTGATTCTCCTCCGAGTGCGGCCAAGACACTGTATGCCTGCTTATTTTTAGAACGGTCCTGGTAATCCTGCTTGGAGTAAAGTCTGTTTGAATCATCATCCCCGCGTCCTGGTGTCAGCAGGTTCCATTTGCTGATAGCAAAGCGGAATACGAAATAGTAAACGAATGACATCACAAGACCTGTAAGAATGACATACCACCATGGCTCGCCAACACCCGGCAGTATTCCAAATAAAGCAAAATCAATAACGCCTGCCCCGCCTGCATACCCGATGTTTACATCAAGTATGTACATAATCATAAATGACAATCCTGCCATCAAGGCATGGAATACATAAAGCAATGGTGCCACAAACAAGAATGTAAATTCAATTGGTTCTGTTATACCTGTCAGGAATGCTGTACCCGCTGCTGTCAGTAATAGTCCGCTAACTGCTTTTTTATTTTCAGGCTTGGACATATGGTACATAGCCAATGCAACTGCCGGCAATCCAAACAGGATGAATGGATATTTACCTGTCATAAAGCGGCCTGCTGTAATTTCAATCGCTGAGTTCACTTGTCTATCAGCTAGCTGTGCCATGTACATCGCTGTGTCACCCGAAACGACTGAACCAGCTAGAGTTGTATACGATCCTCCCACTTCTGAAAAGCGGATTGGAATATAGAAAATATGATGAAGTCCAAATGGAATAAGCGATCTTTCCACCAACCCATATAAGAACATATAGAATGGTGGGGTATTCGGTCCGGATAGCGCCTTACCAAGCGAGAAAATGCCATCCTGAACATATGGCCATACATAGGATAAAACCAAAGCAATGATAATTGAGACACCGGCTGTGATAATTGGAACAAAACGCGATCCGCCAAAGAACGACAGCATTTCAGGCATTTTGAAATCATGGTACTTTTGATATAAAGCGGCAGCAACGAAGCCCATTAAAATACCGCTGAAGACCCCAATTTGAAGGGTTGGAATCCCTAACTCTATCGTATTACCGGGAACTGAAGCATTTTCCGGCGTAATTCCAAGCACTATCCCGATTACCGTATGCATAACGACATATCCAACGAAGGCAGATATACTCGCCCCAGCCTTTCCGCCTGTCCAACTCCCGGCGATTCCTATCGCAAACAACACTCCAAGGTTTTTAAAGACTACGTTACCTGCTCCCTTCATCAATGAAGAAAAGGTGTGCCAGAAGCCACCATCCAAAAATGGCATGTACTCAATCAAATACGGCGACTGAAGCGTTGTCCCTATTCCTAATAATAATCCCGCTGCTGGTAAGAGAGAAATAACAACCATAAACGATTTTCCAATACGCTGAAAAAAGTCAAAATTGAGATATTTCTTCATATGGCTAACCTACCTTCCTATCGCCCATATAGTGTAAGCGGATACTCTGCTTGTTTTTATAATGCAGGGAAGTATGTCCTACTCCGTGCTAAATTACATCATTGAAGTTCTGGCCAATATTCTCGATTTGCTTCGATCAGTGCATCAAGCACTTCTCTTGCTTTTTCTGCCGATACCACGGTTCTGTTCAAGGTAAGGGCCTGTAGCGCTTTTTTGTAGGACCCCTCAATATAAGCTTCTACTGTAAGTTTCTCGTATGCGAACTGCCCCTCGATCAAGCCTTTGTAGAACGTTGGGATTTCACCTACGGCATAAGGGCGTGGCCCATTTATTGTAAGGCTGGCAGCGACCTCCACCATTGCATCGTTTGGTAAATTATCAACTATCCCATCATTCTTTAAAATAACTATAAAGTTGTCACCTTTATTATAGGCAATCGATTCTGCAACAATGAGGATGAATTCACCATGTGCGTCATTATGAACGACATTCGATTCTCTGGATGTACCAGCCTCGGTAACACGGCGGCATTCCTCAAAAACCCGTTTTTCACGTCCATTTATAACTTCATTTGCTCTTGTATAGTCAGGATTTAACTTCTTTAACACTTTATCAGGATACAGATAATATTGTAAATACGTGTTCGGCAGGTAATCCGGGAAGTCTCTTACCATCTGCTCTACCATCGCATAAGTCTCCAACCATGACTTATCTCGCTGTTCGTAATCAGCAGGTCGGAAGCCACCTTCTAAAATCAATTCTCTTAATTGAGGCAGCAGGTCATTGCCTTCTTTATCATAAAGATTTGTGAACCAGCCAAAGTGGTTAAGTCCAAAGTATACTGGATCAAAGTCCCTTGGGGTCAAACCAAGCAGCCTTCCATACGAACGCAGCAAGTTTTCCGGCTGGTCACAGATATTAAGGATTTTTTTATCCTCTGGAAAAATTCTTTGCAACGCATCTGCAACGATAGCAGCAGGATTTGTGTAGTTCAGAATCCATGCATTTTTAGCAACACTTCGTACATCGTTCACAAGTTCAACCATATCGTGAATCGATCTCATTCCATATGCAAATCCTCCAGGCCCGCATGTTTCCTGCCCAATTACTCCAAGGCTCATTGGAATCTTTTCATCCTTTTCACGCATGGAGTAGCCGCCGGTTCTCATCTGAACAAAGACAAAATCCAGGTCATCAGTAAAAGCTTCTTCTTTATTTGTTGTATATTTAAAATCAATTTCCGGATAATCTTCATTAAATAAAACCTTTGCATATTCCCCAATTACCTTCTGACGTTCTTCGTTTACATCCAGCATCACCAATCGATTGATCGGAAAACTCTTTTGACGAACACAGATGCTTTTAAGCAATCCAGGCGTCCAAGTACTCCCTCCGCCGACGATTAAAATGTTAAACTTTTTCATATGATCATCTCCTAGAAGAGTTTGTTATCGCTTTCATGGTTATCTTAACAAGTGATATTGTCTAACTTTCAAAAATTTCATTTTATGAAACTTTTTTATTTGTCTATAATGATAAAAAGGGATAAACGAGGAGCATCAAAATGTACAATTTCATTGCGAAACTACTAAACTTTATCGAGTCTTCAACAGACCATACCCATACAGAGATTGTTATCGCCGAGTTTATCATGCGAAGCGTACACCAGCTCCCGAGCATGTCCATCTATCAAGTAGCTGATGCATGCCATACTTCACCAGCGACCGTATCACGTTTTTGTAAAAAATTCGATAATATTTCTTTTAAGGAATTAAAGGAATATGCCAGAACTTATACAGAATTTAATGATAGTGAAGTGGATTACAAAAAAGTGGAAGCAAGCATTAATGAGGACCTTGTAGAAGATTACTTTGACAATGTGGCTGAATCATTAAAGGAAACAGCTGAATTGCTGCAATCAAAGGGATTGCTAAACATCGCAAAAAAAATCTATCAGGCTAAAAAAGTTTCTATATTCGGAGTGACATTCTCGCATTTACTTGCCCGTAATACCCAATTCAAATTTCTGCGTCTTGGAAAATACGCGACCGCTTACGGCAATCACGAAAACCAAATAACCGAGGCAAAATCTCTTACAACTAATGATCTGGCAATTGTAATCTCCTTTTCAGGAGAAACCAGATTCATTACTCAATTGGTAAAAGTTTTAATAGAGAGAAATATACCTATCGTCGCAATAACAAGCAACCCCGATTCCTTTCTGGCCAGAAATTCAAAGGAAATCCTCCAGCTGAGTAACCGCCGGATAGAAGCATATAAATCTCCAATATTAGAAGAAGTAAGTATGCTGGCAGTCATTAATTCAATCTATCTAGTCTATTCAGCTTTGATAAGTAGCATTGAGAATGAGTGATACAAGAGGACGATTCTTACTGTCATGAACACTAGAACCGTCCCTTGTTTATTCATCACCATGATTTTTTAAGAATTAAGCTAAACAGCAGCAGTCCATTGATGGCCAGGAGTATTACTGCTACTATAGTTAAAAGAGCAATATCAGGCGCAAAGACAGAGATGGAATGCCAAGGAAACGATGTGGTAAATGTGAAAAGAGGGATTAACACTGCTGATAGGCCGATAAATAGCACGCCTAAGAATAGTCTTGTTCCCTTTTTAAAATATTTCCGGATTCTGAATCTTTTCACTAAAAATATTGGAAGTATAACCAGCAACAAGATACATCCCAGCATAATGTATTGTATGGTTACACTATGATTAGGTACTTTTTCAGGTTCATCGTCATTTAATAGACTAACAATATGCTCCTTCAGATAGTAAAGACCCTCTTCCTCCAAAACATGATTCTTATTTGTCAAAATCACGCCGCCCCATCCGGTTTCCGGAATATAAAAGAATTCTGCATGCGAATCAGGGGTAGAGCCAGAATGCCAGATCAATTCTTTCGGGGTATCAGGATTGGAAATGCGAATTCCGTACCCATAATACCGGTCTTCACCTGTTTGGACCTGCGGTGTCTTAAATAAATCCAAAGTTTTATCACTAATAAAATGGTCCGGTCCATTTCCGCTTAATACTTTTACGAATTGGACCATATCTTCAGAGCTGGCCGTAATGTATCCGTAAGGTGCTCCAGCATCATCGTAGGCTACAAAACTTTTCACCGGAAATCCGAACCAGGATTGAAACCCTTTCAGGTAGCCCTTCTCATAAGCCCCCTTTTTATTAGCCGCAGTATATTTCATCCCTAAGGGGGCAAAAATCTGCTGCTCCATGTAATCGGCATAAGACATTCCCGTCAGTTCTTCAATCATCGCACCCAAGATTAAGAAATTGGCATTGCTGTATAGATGCTTTTCACCAGGTGCGGCAGTCAGTTCAACTTCTGACAATTTCTTGACTTGATTCTTAATAGCATCACTGCCAGTTAATTCTTTATCAGATAGTGCCAGCCCATCATAGGTGCTAAAGCCGCTTGTCTGCGCTAGCAATTGCGTCACTGTTATTTCGGCAGCTTTTCCATTTTTCAGTGTCAACCAGGGAAGATATTCTTGAATGCTGGCATCCAGGCTGATGGTTCCATTATCAGCTAACTTCATAATGGCCATTGCCGTTAACGATTTGCTTATGGAGCCAATTGTAAAAGGAGTTTGTTCTGTAACCTCCTCATCTGATTCTCCAGTAACTCCCCATGATTTTGAAAAAAACAGTTCATTATTACGGATGATGGCAACTGAAGCTCCCGGAACCTTATATTCATCCAGATAATCTTTAATTGCCTTCTCTATATTCATTTCTAATCCATTTTCAGCTGAAGCCGATTTTCCAAGAAAAACACTAAATGAAATGAACACATAAAGAACTGCTATTACCTTTAAAAATCTTGACCTTGAGACAGCCATATAACCTCTCCTCTATCAATGACCTTCTATCGTTAATATTAACTAATTTAATATTATTTTTATTTGGAAGGCTCTAAAATGAGCCTCAGTATGATTTTGCAGTAGTTCTTGAGGTGTAATAGGCTGGATTCTTACCACCAGAATAGATTTTGGAAAAGTGCAGGTTATTGCGAATTAATGAAGTGTATACACGGGGCAGACAGACAAACGAAAGCAGCAGGCCATACTTCCTTCATTGCTCGTCTTTTATTTCGTTACTGGGGTACATGCACTGGTTGTGGGCGAATGCATACTTTATATGAGACACTTATTTTCCCAGGAGGACTGAGCAGAAATGGTTAAATATTTAGATTACACCTCACCATCTTTAAATTACTTTTTTGATTTGAATAAAAGCACCCTGGTGAAAAAAGACAGCAGAAACTATATAAATGTAATGGGAATTCAGCAATTAAACACGCTGGAGGATGTCTCGCTACTTGACATCTATCTAAGCCAAAATAATGTAATAGAACCGCATTATCATCAAAATGCTGCTGAGTTGGTTTATTGTATATCCGGGGCAGCTACTGTATCATTGCTTAACCCATTCACCAAACAAATCCAGAACTATTACATTACACCCGGACAGGTAGCCAATGTCCCTCAAGGCTGGTGGCACTATGAGGTAGCACATACCGACGGCACTCATCTGCTGGCCATCTTCAATGCTCCTTCTCCGGAGGTCATCCTAGGATCTGATATTCTCAAATTAACACCTTCCAATATTATGGCGCACACTTATTGCATGGATGAAAAGCAATGGAAAAAGACCATAGCACCTGTCCAGCCTTCCAGCTTTATTGGGCCAACCAAAGACTGCAGCAGGAATGCTCAGGAACCAACCCTGCAATACCAATACAATCAGCCATATTTCCCACAGCAAATGTATTATTATTAAAGGCTGTTTTCGTATAAATTGTTGTTTTTCACTTGTAAATTTTGCCCGTTGATTGCAGCGAAAGGCACGAAGCGAACCCGCGGGGAGGAAATGCGTCTGCATTTCTGAGGATCAAGTGCCCACAGCGAAGATCAACTCATTAAATAAAATTAGGTTATAAAAAAACAACAAACATTGTGGGAACAGCCTAATAAAAAAATGCTGTTGTCACATAATAAGTAATCAAGACCATAAGTGGTGTCCAAGCCGCAAAAGCAAATTCCAGCATATGCTCGTTGGAATGACTGGCATATTTTCTGACCATAACCCCTCTGCAAATTCCTATTGCCAATACCAATAGCGCCAGCCACCAATGATAGGGTATCGGATTTAAAGAAATTTGTACACCATTCTCTTCAACCGTAATGCTTGCTGTAAAGATGCCTAAAATAAAGACAAACAGAATTAAAGCCTCTATTACCTTATGCTGTCTGTTAAACTTTTTGGTATACCTCCGCTTCTTTGGGATACTCCACTTCCTTTTCACCATTTTCTCCAAAGCAAAAGCACTGGAAAATAAAAGACAATATATAATAATAGCTAACCACTTCACTGTCACCCTTCTCCTCTCTATAACTTCTTACTCCCGCTATGATAATCATGAATTTTCCACCGAAATTCAAGATATGAAAGCACGGCATGCTAACCGACTTATTTCCAATTATATGAAAAACCATCCATTTTCAACAAGGTGATTGTTTCAGTAATAGTTGGGTACATTATAAACAACATCGTGATTAAGGAGGATTTTTATGAAACTAAAACTTATAATCTCTGCAACTCTATCTGCATTATTGCTAACAGCCTGCAATGATGAGAAAGTAGAAAATCCGCCTGAAAATGCACCTGCTAAAAATCAAAATAATGAAACTTCCGATGAGGCTTCATTTAATTTTACGAAATTTGACCTTGAGGTGGAGTACCAGGATAAACAAACTATTGATGTGGATTATGAAAATGAAAAAAACGGAATGGAAGCCGCATATCAGGATGACCTTGCTGATCAGAAGTTAACTTCTGATGAAGCGATGGAGAAGTTGACTCCAATTTTTGAGGGGCTATCGTTCGATCAAAATACAGAAGATCAAGAGGTCATTAAACAGGTTAAGGACGCATTTTCAGTAGATGACAACTACCAAAAATTCGAATTGGAAGTAAAATTCCCGGGTGGAATTGAAAAAGAATATTCAGAAACGAAAACTCAATAAAAATCAAAGGAGCTCAGAAGCCTTTTTCTTGAGCTCCTTTGACGTATGTATCCTACAAAAATTATTCTTAACAAATACAAGTCTTCCGCTTTAGCCCAACCCGGTCCTTTAATTCCACTCTCTCAATATATTCCTTGGCCAAGGGCACTTTACAGGCTGTATTTCCGACATCTACATGCACTTTCCCAATATGCTCAGCGACATTCTTTGCTTCCTCATTCAGCTCTGGCACATAAGAGCCCACCGATATCACAAAGCCATTCATAACATACCTTACCCTGTTCTTCTCTGCATGAATAGTATCTTTAACTTGTTCTAATAAAGTCCTTATTTCACTAATATGAAGCTCGTCATCAGGTGTGATGGACAAATAATTAGAATACGTGCTCCAGCCGCAGACAGAAACCATTTCATCCTCAGATTTGATCCACTCCCGGGCCAAATCAAGAGCATACTCACTTTCAGCTGCCACTTGGGCCACAGTATACTCCGCAATCATGTACCAATAGGCTTTTTCAGCCCATTCCTGTAAAGTCTCTTTTGTCATCAGCTTTGGATTGACAGATAGTCCTGCAAGATACATCGCATCATGATTTCCTGATTCATATAATTGAAGCGCGAGCTCGTGATCCTTCTTTACAAACTTCATCAGCTTTTTCAAATCTCCAACCTTTACACCAAAGAAAGGCTCCTTCGCCCCGTGATTCTTGAAAGTCCGCTTCGTCTGCTCTGTACCAAGCTCCTCAAGCTTTTGCATGATTTCTTCATAAGTCAAGATCCTCACCCTTTCAACCAATTACTTCCTAAACATTATTAGCCTTAATCCTTTACTTTAAGCCGATATTTTTATGTTCTTTAAGAACTGAATATCATAGGGATACAACCAGCCTGCTGCATGGTCATCACCCTGTTTAACAATCCACAGAAACAATGCTAACCGCAAAATAAACCCTTATTGAATGGAGTA
The DNA here is from genome assembly GCF_023715565.1 of Cytobacillus firmus. Classification (GTDB taxonomy): domain Bacteria; phylum Bacillota; class Bacilli; order Bacillales; family Cytobacillaceae; genus Cytobacillus; species Cytobacillus firmus_C. Next base: position 8,914 of record NZ_JAMBOJ010000024.1, read on the forward strand.
AGTATATAGATAAAGCTAAAGCTTTCCCCAATAAGCAGGCTGATCGGCATAGCAGCACAAAACGCTGCACGCCACCCTTCCCCTCTCGCAAACCATATTGCATAGCCGCAAATAGGAGAAAGTAAGGCAATGCCTCCCCAAAATATAAATTGGGATTTAGGAAAAAATCCGAACAGAATCATAGAATACAAATAGTAAGCCGACAGCATCGCAGAAAAGAACGCTAAAACATGCAGACCGGCATCCTTTGGCGTTCGGCTCCAGGCTGCAAGCAAAGAAGCTGCTGCTATCCAGAATCCAAGCCCAGAGCCAATTAACCCCAAAACTGTGCCGTCCGTATATTTTGCAAGCAACCCTAACAAAGCCCCTGTCAGGAATATGACCAAAACCATACCCATTTTCCGCTTGAATGCCAATTGTTCTATATTTTTAGCCCTTACATACTCCAGACTTTTTATCAGCACATTTCATAAGCCTCCTATACAGTCGCCATAGTGCTAAATAAAACTGCATACAAAATAAATCTCAGGTCTATGAATCTATACTTCTCTTACCTTCCTGTAAACATAAATCATTTCATAGCTACCTATCTTCATACGAGTCTTCATTCCTTGCTTCAATTTTATGAGATGCCCTGCTGCCTTTCCTTATCAGACCATTATCCAAGTCATCGATTGGGGTAAAGTCGCTGCTTGAGATGCCTCTCCCGGACTTGAATAGGCGAAAAAGAATATAGATCATAAAACCTATTACAGCAATTAACAAAAGATAGAGAACTGTCCCCACCTCTAATCAATTATTTCTTAAGCGTCCCTATAACAAAAAATACCCCCAATAAAAGTAAACACAGAATAATTCCGGGAACAACTATATTAGACAACATATATGTACCTCCTTAGAAAAATACAAGCTTAGCAATCTCTGTTTTTCTAAACTTGTAATTAAAAAACAGTATAAAGCACTTATGGATATTTGTTTCATTTTTTTACAAAAATGGATATTTGTTAATTATCAAGAATAAATGTTACAGCTTTGCAAAAGGAAACGCAAATCGCTTAAAAAGGGGATTGAAACCATGCAAAAGTACAGAAGGAGAAACACGCCAGCTTTTACTTTTTTGGCCTACTTTACATTAATTGCCGGTGTTGGTTTGTTTCTAATCGGCCTCTATAATGCCGATATGCAACTCAATGAGAAAGGTTATTATATTGCGGTCATGCTCTTGGTTGCAGTTGGATCCATTCTGACCCAAAAAGTGACACGGGATAATGCTGAAGATGCGGAAATCCTGACAGAGCAAGAGCGCAGATCGGCTAAAATTGATCCATAACTAACTCGATCATGTTGAATAAACAAAGTGCCTGTTAGAGATGACAGGCACTTATTTTTCCCTTGTATCAAGCGGGATTTCATAATCCCTAAGCATCTCATAAAACGCACTTCTCTTCGCATACCAGTCTACATCCAAATGCAGCACAATTTTTTTATCCCCTTTTAAACTAACCTCAATCTGGACCGGAGTACCTCTCTTGTTTAACTGAGTGACTGATTCCACCTCTTCCCACGGATAACTTTCAACAGTTCTTATATTCGATGCGCTATTTATATGAATCCCTTTTTCGTCCACATAGGTATACACATCAAGAGACAACTAAAGTATGAAAAGAGACAAGCAGAACAAGAGAAGGGCTGCTAAAGTCAGCCATATTGAAGAATTTATCTCTCTGGAATACAAAAAAACTCCAGCGACAGCGAACAAAAGAAAAATCCCTGCACTAAAAATCACATATGATTGTTTATTGGTGCTAAATACTAAGAAGTATTGAGGATGAAAGTAGAATTTATGAATGAAGTTAACACAAATGATGCTAATGGGGATGACACTTAAAATGTAAATTAGGCTTAGGCTGAATAACTTAGGGATTAAACCTTTTTCATGAGCAAGCTGAATATTCATCACCTCTTTCGTTTTCCTTATATTACCACATACACACAATTATTTATATAGCCCATTTTGCGTTTTAATACTGCCAGAAATATTATTAGGGCAGGTTACTACTAATAAGACAAGGCTTTATGTCTGGGCAGGGTAGCCCTTATACAAAAGGAGGTTGATAGTTTTGCTGCTGCCATTATTAACCAGGGTATATCCGTTTCATCCGTACACAATGCGTGGCTATTCGATCAGCCCAGCCTCATTTACGTAGATATCCAAAATGTTGGTCATCCAATCAATTTTGCTAAGAAAGTCAGAAGAGCGGTTTAAGGCAAAACACACTCCATATAAATAACAAGCCCCATATAGAATGGGGCACTTTCTTATAGCGCTGACTGCAAGTCTTCAATTAAATCTGCCGCATCTTCCAGGCCAACTGATATGCGAATCAGCCCATCTGCAATTCCTAATTCCAGACGGCGCTCTCTCGGAATTGAGGCATGCGTCATTTTGGCCGGCAGGGAAATCAGGCTTTCCACCGCGCCCAAGCTTTCCGCAAGGGTAAAATATTTTACTTTTTTAAGCACCTCTTCTGCCTTTTCACCGCTGCCTGCATCAAATGAAATCATACCGCCAAATCCCCTGGCTTGCTTCGAATGAATTTCATGACCTTTATGATCTCTAAATCCTGGATAATAAACCTTGGAAACCTGCGGATGATCAGCAAGAAAGTCTGCCACTCTTTTCGCATTTTCTTCAATTTCTTCCATCCGAATGGCCAGTGTCCGAATTCCCCTGATTAACAGCCAGCTGTCCTGCGGCCCCAAAACAGCCCCAATTGAATTTTGGATAAAATGCATATCTTCTGCAAGCTGTTCAGAATTTACCACAACCAGCCCGGCAACCACATCACTATGTCCACCAATATATTTAGTAGCACTATGAAGAACGATATCAGCACCCAGTTCGATTGGATTTTGCCAGTATGGTGTACTGAATGTGTTATCCACAATCATGAGCAGGTTCTTGGACTTGGCCAGCTTGGAAATTTCGGCTAAATCAGTAATCTTCAGCAATGGATTTGTAGGAGTCTCGACATAGATGGCTTTTGTATTTTCCTGTATCGCCGCTTCCACCGCAGCCAGGTCGCTTGTATCCACAAAGGTAACTTCAATCTTATATTTCTTCAAAACCTTTGTTACTAAACGATAAGAGCCGCCATATACATCATCTGTAAAAATAACATGATCTCCTGTTGAAAATAAATGCATGACAGAAGAGATAGCTGCCATGCCGGAGCCGAAAGCGAAGCCGCGATAACCGCCTTCCAGATCCTTTATTAATTCCTCCAGTGCATGTCTAGTCGGATTTCCGGTTCTGGCGTACTCGTAAACGAAATTGCCCACACCATCTTGTTTAAAGGTACTAGCATGGTGGACAGGTATGGAGACTGCACCTGTATGTTCATCTCTGGAGATGCCTCCATGAATCATTTGTGTTTTCTTTCTCATTGTACATCCTCCTCATAAATAGATTTACTTAAATACCGCTCACTGCTGTCAGGAAAAATGGTCACGATATTTGTTCCAGACGGAGCACTTTCGGCTTCTTTCAACACTGCTTCAAAGGCAGCACCTGACGAACTTCCAACTAAGTATCCTTGCAGCAGCGCCAGCTCCTTCACTCGTTTGAACGCATCTTTATCTGATATGGTATGAATTGCGTCAAATAAACCCGGTTCCATAAACGGAGACAAAAACTCCATCCCAATTCCCTCAGTACGATGCGGTCCTGCCTTCCCTCCATTTAAAATGGAGCCTTCAGGTTCGACGATAACTGTCTTTATCTTTTGATTCTTCTCTTTAAGGTAATTGGCGCATCCCATGAACGTACCGCCAGTCCCAGCCCCAGCTGCAAAAATATCAATCTTCCCTTGCAGCGCTTTGTAAATTTCAGGTCCTAATGTTTCATAATACGTTTTGGGGTTATTTTCATTGCTGAATTGCTGAGGACTATAGGAATCAGGAATCTTCATGAGCAGTTCCTCAGCCTTCTTTATAGCACCTTCCATGCCTTCTTCAGTCGGTGTATTAATAACCTTAGCTCCTAGCGCTTTCATAAGATTCTGTTTTTCAACGCTGAATTTTTGAGGTACGACGCAGATGATTTTGATTTTCGTCCCAATAGCTGCAAGCGCTAAGCCTATGCCTGTATTCCCTGCAGTTGGTTCAATGACAGTCCCATCTTCCGGGAGAAGCCCTCCCTCTATCGCTGTCCGAATTAATTTTTGTCCTAACCGATCCTTTACACTGCCGCCAGGATTAAAATATTCAAGCTTCGCAAAAACATTTACCCCTTCCGGAATAGCATAATGGCTGATTTTCACAAGTGGGGTTTTCCCAATTAATTCTTTCACACTGCTGTAATAATTCATTGTCAGCACCTCTGTTTTTCACAAAGATTGTTTAGACTCTCCAATATATTGTTGGATATTATCTGCGTTTTATTTAATCCTTATTATTCCTACTCGTATAGTATGTTTTAACCGCGATTTTGTCAATTAAGAATTAAGAGATCCTGCGAGTTACCAAGCGATATCTTTATTCATAGTATACCAATAAGTATTATAAGAATTAAAAGGAGTGATTTTTCAATGGGCCGTGAATTTGTTGACTTGTTTGACCATTGGGCAGAATCCTATGATCAGGCTGTAACCGGTAAAGACCTTGAATATCATGAGGTGTTTTTGAATTATGAAAATATCCTTCAAGAAGTGGCCAATCTTGCAGATGGCAATGTAATTGAATTTGGTGCAGGCACAGGGAATTTGACACAAAAGCTTCTCGAAAAGGGCGCTAATGTAACTGGAATTGAACCCTCTGCCGCCATGAGGGATATTGCACGCAGTAAACTGCCTGATGTTCCAATGCTGAATGGTGATTTTCTGGACTTTCAAGTAAATGGGCCCGCAGATGCCCTCGTTAGTACTTACGCTTTCCACCACTTAAAGGACACCGAAAAAGCAGAAGCCATCAAAAAATACAGTTCTCTGCTTTCAAAGGGCGGCAAACTCATTTTTGCAGATACCATTTTTAAAAGTGAAGAGGTTAAACAGGATTTCATCAATGAGGCAAAAAGGGACCATTTTCTCAGTCTGGCACAGGACCTGGAAACTGAGTATTATACAACGATTCCTGTTTTGAAGGAGATCTTTCAATCCAATGGTTTTTCAGTCCAATTTAAACAGCTCAATCGGTTTGTTTGGCTCATATATGCTGTAAAACTATAAAATATAGTATTGTTCCCCTTTAAAACCGACTTGACAAATAGGAATTATAAGGATTAAAATATGGTTATTATTTAATTATTGCCGATCAGTCAGCTGAAGGCCCTGTGGAGTAGCGATTTGCTGCTCTGCAGGGCCTTTCTTTTTTATCGGGGAAAAAGGCAGGTGAAACCATTAAATTTTGTTTTCACTTTTAAAAATTAGGGGGAATGGAAAATGGAAAGCTGGAAGCATGTAAAGTATTTTATAATTTTTGTATTGATGATCGGTCTGCTGTCAGGCTGCCAAGCCCAATCAGCGAGCACCGGCAGTAAAGCTGAGGATGAAAAGAATAATAAGGCTCTAACAGTTACAATAGGAATCCAGCAAAGCATATGGCCAATTCTATTAGCCAAGCACAAGGGCTGGTTTGAAGAAGAATTTGAGAAAACAGGAGTAAAAGTAAAATGGGCGGAATTCCAAAGCGGCCCTTCTTACTTTGAAGCAATTGCCTCCAACCGCATTGACTTTGGCCGGGTTGGAAATATTCCAGTGCTTGCAGGACAAAGCGGCGGAATTAATTTTAAGGAAATTGCTGTAGCCAGTACAGGAGAAAAAGGCGACTCACTTCTGGTGCCTAAAGATAGCCCTATTACTTCGGTGAAGGATCTAAAAGGCAAAAAAGTGGCGGTTGCTAAAGGAAGCAGTGCATATGGCCTCCTCTACCGCCTGCTGGAAAAGGAAAACATCAAGCCCTCAGAATTGGAAATTATCCAGCTTCAGCCTGATGAAGCACAGCCGGCATTTGAAACAGGGAAAGTGGATGCATGGGCCATCTGGGAACCTTATCAATCCATTCAAGTAGTCAAAAACGGAGCAAAAGTCATCGCAAATGGAGAAACGATCGGAACCTTCAGTCCCGGATTCCAAATTGTCCGTACACAGTTCGCAAAAGAACATCCTGAACTAGTAGAACTTTATCTTAAGGTTACGGAGAAAGCAACAAGATGGCAGCTTGAAAACAAAGATGAAGCAATCGAAATTTATGCAGAGCTGAAAAATACGGATAAAGAAATAATTGAGAGAGTGCTGGAAAACTCCGTACCGGTCAACACACCAATAAGGCAGGAAATTGTGGAGACCCAGCAGGAATCTGCTGCACTACTATTAGAATTGGGAGGACTCAACAAAGAAATAGATGTTTCAGAAGTTGTTGATAACTCATATATCGAGAAAGTCTTAAAAGAATATAAATAACTCAAAGTGAAGAACCCCGCTCACCTTAACCGGAGCGGGGTTCTTCTTTAGCCTATCCTGCAGGATGAAAATTTTGAGCTTTGTCCGGAAAAGGCAGCCCAAGATTGCCCCTTAGTGTTTCACTTGTATATTCCGTTCTAAAATGGCCCCTATCTTGAAGGATAGGAATAACGTATTGAACAAAATCTGAAAAGCCTTCACTCATTAACTGGGGCATAATGTTAAAACCGTCAGCCCCCCCATTTTCAAACCATAGCTGAAGTTCATCCGCTACCTGCTCAGCCGTCCCTGCAATCGTATAATGCCCCCTGCCTCCTGCAAGTCTGAGAAGCAATTGTCTAATGGTAAGTTTCTCTTTTTCAGCCAGATCCCGAATAAGCTTAGTTCGGCTTTGATGCCCTTGAATCTCTTGGATTTCCGGCAGTTCAGGCAGAGGGCCATCCAGCGGATAGCCTGTTAAGTCAATGCCAATGCGATTGGAAAGCTGTAAAAGACTATACTCTGGATTGGTCAAATGATGCAGCTCAGCCTCTTTTTCTTTGGCTGCTTCTTCTGTTTCTCCTATAATAGGGCAAACGCCCGGCAAGATGATAAGGTTCTCCGGATTTCGGCCAAACTCGGCAGCCCTTGTTTTTAAAGATTTGTAAAATGCTCGTGCGTCAGAAAGTGACTGCTGTGCTGTAAAAACCACTTCAGCGAATTGAGCTGCGAAATCAATACCGGTTTTGGAGGAGCCAGCCTGTACAATGACAGGCTGCCCCTGAGGTGATCTCGGGCTGTTTAACGGGCCCCTTACCGAATAGCAGCTGCCTTTGTGGTTAATTTCATGGACTTTATCACTCAAGGAATATATGCCTGCTTCCTTATCCTTTATTAACGCTCCTTCTTCCCAGCTGTCCCATAATTTCTTTGTGACTTCCACAAATTCTTTCGCGCGCTCATAGCGCTCCTTGTGTGCCGGTATTTTCTCCAGGTTAAAGTTATTGGCCTCCGCATCTGTTCCTGATGTGACGACATTCCAGCCTGCACGGCCTTTACTTAGATGATCCAGTGAAGAAAACTTTCTGGCCACATTGAAAGGCTCATTAAAAGTAGTCGAGACTGTTCCAATCAGTCCAATTTTTTTAGTTGCAGCAGACAAGGCTGATAATAGAGTGAGAGGTTCAAAGCCTCCTCCGCCAAGCTCACCATATTTGACTGCTCTTGTTGACACCGAATACCTGTCTGACAGAAAGATAGAATCCAGCTTTGCTTCTTCTGCTTTTTGAGCAATTTCCATATAATAATTTATATCATGTGCCCGCTCAGGGTCTGATGAAGGGTGCCTCCAAGCTGCCTCATGATGTCCCATGCTTGTTAAAAATAAATTCAGGTGCATTTTACGATTTCCCATTCTCCCAGCCTCCATTATTTAGCCTTTATAGCTCTCCCGCCATTTAAGCCATCTTCTTTCGAAATACCTTACAAACGAGTCTGAAGCCTTTCCAAATACTGCGAAAATAATAATCCCTACAAATACAACTGTTGTTTGTGAAAACTGCCGGGCATCCGTAATTAAATACCCGATACCTTCACTTGACCCCATGAGTTCTGCAGCAACGAGCGCCAGCCATGCTGCGCCTAATGCAAGACGAAGCCCAAGCAGGATATTTGGCAGGGCTGAAGGAAGGATCAAATTCGTGATTTGCTTCCATCTGCTGAATTCAAGGACTTTGGCAACATCGAATAATTTGGCATCCACACTGCGTATGCCAAGGAAAGCATTAACATAGAGCGGAAAGAATGCTCCTTTTGCTATAAGAAGCACCTTAGAGACTTCACCAAAACCAAACCACAAGATAAACAGCGGAATGACGGCAAGAGTCGGAATGGTCCGAAGCATTTGCAGTGTCGGATCCAGCGTATGCTCCACCTTACTGGAAAAGCCAACAGCTAATCCCGCAATCAGTCCAAGGGTTCCTCCAATGAGGAATCCTCCCACTGCCCGCAAAAAGCTTACTTGAAAATGATAAAGTAGATTACCTGCAGTCAGCAGCTCGATAAATGAGCTGAAAATGCTGCTTGGCCTTGGCAGGAGAGTTTCCGAGATTAGCTGATAATATCCGGCAAATTCCCACATAAGCAGAACAAGCAGCGGAAAAATCATCCCTCTAAAGAACACACTCCATTTATTATCCCTTATTCCCTTCAGCTCTTTTAATCTCAATTTCGATTTCCCTTGCACTAATATCCTCGGTTGTGCCCAGCCTGCTTTATTATTCAATATTTACACCTCCGCTAGATTCCTGCTCTATCCATTAATTCAAGTTCATCTGCTTTTTCAAATTCATTCAAAATAAGATGACGGAATTCCTGAAACGTCTTATTTGATTTTTTCCTTGGATGCGGTAAATTGATTTTCACCACTTTTTGAATAGAGCCTGGTCTTGCATTCATAATGACTACCCGATCCGCCAGATAAATAGCTTCATCTATGTCATGGGTAACAAAAAGCATAGTAGTCTTATTCTCATGCCAAATATCAAGCAGCACCTCCTGCATATGCGATCTCGTGAACGCATCAAGAGCACCAAAAGGCTCATCCAGCAGCAATACCTTTGGATTGCGCAGCAGGGCACGAGCTATGGCCGCCCTCTGCGCCATCCCTCCCGAAAGCTCTCTTGGATACGCTTTGGCGAACCCCTCCAGCTTCACCAGCTGAATTAATTCTTTCACCTTATCTCTCACTTCTTTATTTCTTAATGTAAAGTTGGAAGCGATGTTCTTCTCTACCGTTTGCCAGGGAAATAGCCTGGGCTCCTGAAATATAAAGCCTTTATCAATACTGGGGCCTTTTACTTCCTTTCCGTCAATCTCGACAATGCCTTCCGCATCATTATCCAGACCCGCTATGATTTTTAGAAGTGTGCTTTTCCCGCATCCGCTGGGACCTATAACCGTAATTAATTCACCATTTTCAACAGCTAAATGAATATCCTTTAAAGCCTGAACTTCCCCTTTTTCCGAAAGAAAAGTCTTGCTTAAATCACGGATTTCTAAAAAAGCCATTTAAAATCTCCCTCCTTTAATAGTTTCACTGTAAGTACAAATAAAAGGCTCTTTTTTGTTTATGGATTATGCCCGTTGATTTCCGCTCCAATCAACTCAGCAAACTGTTCAAAGGTGTGAAAAAAGCATCAAACTATACGAAAACAGCCAATAAAAAAGACACGTTCTATGAAAATAGAAATCGTGTCTTCTCCGGGGGACCGGTCGAATGACTGTCTGCTATAACAGGGTTTTGGTATTTTGGGAGATGTCTATTAGCTGTCCAAGCTGATCTGTAATTCTTTCATGCAGTTCCTCATTTTTTATAGGGTTTTCGAAATCCTCTTTATACACATATCGATCGGTGAGATACACCCCCTTTAGAATGGTCTGGGCACTTAGCGCAGCCAATAACGGCTTCAAGGAATAATCAATTGCCAACAGATGGGCGGAGCTTCCTCCCACCATTAATGGAAATACAGGCTTATCTTTAAAAGCGTCCTGGGGCAGAATATCCAGCAATGCTTTCAGGGCCCCTGTATATGCAGCTTTATATACCGGAGAAACAATAAGAATGCCGCTTGCCTCCTTGATCTCTTCAGAAAGCTTTTTAATTGAAGGATCATCATACCGCCCTTCAATCAAAACATCGGCCGGAAAATCAAGTACAGAATATACTCTTACGGTAACCCCTCTTTTTGCAGATTCTTTCCGAAGATAGTTTACAAGTATGGAAGACCGTGAAACAGCAGATGGACTTCCCGATATAGCAACAAAATTACTCATGACCATCATCCCCTTTCTTTTCCAAAACACTATCCAATAATACCTATGGGTAAACTAGGAATAAAACCAAAAATATACATCATCTTTTCCCATTATTAGATTCCACCCGTATTTTTTCCGTTATCTCTACTTGTGCCACTTTCCCTGCATGAAGGGTAATGACTACTGACCCATAATCAATATCCTTAATAGAAGATAAAATATACTTTTCATACTCAGTCGTAATTTTTGCCATTGTACCCTTACTCCCTTCTTTAATTAAATTAAATGATAAAATCATCAGGTATGAAAATTTTGAGCTGCTTCGGTTTAATGAATACAACTTCTCCTTCTTTTAATCCAAGCCTGTGATACTTTTCTTTTGGGATTTCTGCCTCAAGATACTCATTGGTATCTTTCCTGACAAGTTCTATTTGTACGATTGGGCCTACAATATGCAAGTGGGATATAGCTGCAGGTACTGCATCATTAGAACCTTCCCTGCTGATGCCGATATCATGCGGCCTTGCATAGCCTACTGCCTCCAGGTTATCTGAACCTGCCCAATCCGGAATTTCCAAGGCTACTTCACCTTGCCTGAGCTTTCCATTTTTCAGCCTTCCCCTGAATAGATTCACACTCCCTAAAAAGTCATATACAAAAGGGGTCTGGGGATTATCATATACTTCTTCCGGTGTTCCCACTTGCTCGATTTTCCCCTGATTCATCACGACAATCTTATCAGCAACATCCAATGCCTCTTCCTGATCATGTGTAACAAATATGCTTGAAATCTGGAATTCGTCATGGAGTCTTCTCAGCCACCTTCTCAGCTCTTTTCTGACCTTCGCATCAAGAGCTCCAAATGGTTCATCCAATAAAAGAACCTTAGGTTCAACGGCCAAAGCCCTTGCAAGTGCAACCCTCTGCCTCTGTCCCCCTGATAGCTGAGCAGGATAGCGGTTTGCCAGATCTTTCAGCTTTACAAGCTCCAGCAGTTCATAAACTTTGCTCTCAATTTCTTTTTTGCCAGGCCGCTCTTTCCTTGGCCTTACTTTCAGCCCATAAGCGACATTATCAAAAACGGTCATATGGCGAAACAGTGCATAGTGCTGGAAGACAAACCCAACTTTTCGTTCTTTAGCATTAATGGCGGTAATGTTCTCACTGTCAAAAAATATAGTACCCTGGTCAGCTGCTTCCAAGCCGGCAATAATCCGCAGCAGGGAGGTCTTTCCCGAACCGGAAGGACCTAATAAAGCTACCAGCTCTCCTTTCTGGATTTCAAGATTTATATTTTCCAACGCCTGAAATGTTCCAAAAGCTTTGGAAACGGAATTTATCACAATACTCATTCTGAATTCCCCTAACTTTTATGATTTCTATGCTGTTTCTTTTTTCCCATGCCATTCCAGAATGTTTTTTATAATAAGTGTGAAAATGGCCATTATCGACATTAAAGAAGCAACAGCAAACGCAGCAGCAAATTGATATTCGCCGTATAGAATCTCGATATGCAGAGGCATTGTATTGGTGAGGCCTCTTATATGACCGGATACGACAGAAACTGCCCCAAACTCGCCAATCGCACGCGCATTACAGAGAATCATGCCGTAAAGAAGCGCCCATTTGATATTAGGCATAGTTACATGCCAAAATGTCTTCCATCCCCCTGCACCAAGAGTGATTGATGCTTCCTCTTCTGCTGTTCCCTGTGCCTGCATCAGCGGAATCAGTTCCCTGGCGATAAAGGGAATTGTTACAAAGATTGTCGCAAGAACAATACCAGGCACTGCAAAAATAATCTTGATATCTCTCTCAAAAAGCCATTCCCCGAAAAGCCCCTGAGAGCCGAACAGCAAAACGAAAATTAAACCGGCAATGACTGGAGAGACTGCGAAAGGAAGGTCAATCAGCGTAATAAGCAGGTTCTTCCCTTTAAAGTGAAACTTTGTAATAGCCCAGGCCGCCATGATGCCAAAGAATGCATTCAGCGGAACAGCAATAATGGCTACCAATAGCGTCAGCTTAATCGCAGATAATGCATCCGGGTTCGTAATGGCCTCCAGATAGACCGTGAGCCCCTTTTCAAAAGCCTGAACAAAAACCGTGACTAGCGGCAAAATCAGAAACAACCCCAGAAATATTAAAGCAATACTGATTAACAGCCATTGAACCCATACAGGATCCTTTGCTTCTCTCGAGCTCTTAAGCGGAGCGTTACTAAGATTCAATGGTATATTCCCGCCCATATCATTACCTCTTTCTTATTAGAATGAACAAAGCCGAAAAAAAACTTAAAACTGAGTCATCCAAGCCTACTGTGACATAAACTTTCTGTTCGTCCACCATTGAATAAGGTTGATAATTAATAACAGCAAAAACGACGCGACCAGCATGACAGCGGCAATAGCTGTAGCACCTGCATAGTCATATTGCTCAAGTTTTGTCATTATCAGCAGTGGCGTAATTTCCGTTTTCATGGGCATATTTCCCGAGATAAAAACGACTGACCCATATTCCCCGAGAGACCTTGCAAAAGCAAGAGTGAACCCTGCCAGTGCTGCCGGCAGCAATTCCGGGAAAATGACTTTTCTAAAAGTCTGAAAACGGCTTGCTCCGAGTGAGGCAGATGCATCCTCCACCTCTTTTTCAAGACTTTGCAGAACCGGCTGTACCATTCTTACCACGAAGGGAAGCCCGATAAAAGTCAGCGCAATTACCACCCCGATCGGCGTAAAAGCCACCTTGAACCCCAGCAGACTTCCAATCCATCCATTAGGTGCGTATACAGTTGTCAATGCAATGCCTGCAACTGCCGTTGGAAGAGCAAAGGGCAAATCTACAAGAGCATCAATGATTTTCTTTCCCGGAAAGGAATATCTGACCATAACCCATGCCAGGAGAACACCAAATACCATATTTATTAAACCCGCTGCCAAGGACGCACCAAAGCTCAGCTTGTAGGAGGCCATAACTCTTGGATCCATCACCGTGCTCCAGAATGCGGACCATCCCATTTTCGAACTATAAAAAATGATCATGGACAGCGGCAATAAAACTAAAATACTAAGGTAAAGCATCGTGTACCCCAGTGTTAAGCCGAAACCCGGAAGTACACTATATTTTTTGAATTCTGTTCCTTTCGCTTTCCTCAACTCCATCACCTGAACCCTCTCATTCTCATGCTGTTTTATTGGAGGTAGATCTCATCAAACGTTCCGCCATCATTAAAGTGTGTTTCCTGTGCTTTTTGCCACCCTCCGAATTCTTCATCTACTGTAACGAATTCAATATCAGCAAACTGATCGGCGTATTTTTTCAGCACTTCCGTGTTTCTCGGTCTATAATAGTTCTTTGCTGCAATTTCCTGTCCGGTTTCGCTGTATAAATACTTTACATAAGCTTCTGCTGCAGCGGCGGTTCCTTTTTTCTCGACTATTTTATCGACTACAGCAACAGGCGGCTCCGCAAGAATACTAATCGATGGATTCACAATTTCAAATTTGTCTTTGCCCAGCTCATTGATAGATAAATAGGCTTCATTTTCCCAGGCTATGAGAACATCTCCGATTTCCCGCTGAACAAATGTATTGGTTGAATCGCGGGCTCCTGAATCAAGAACTTCCACATTCTTATACAAATTTTTCACAAAATCTTTGATCTGCTTTTCTTCTCCATTAAACTGCTTGCTCGCATAAGCCCACGCCGCAAGATAGTTCCACCTTGCACCTCCTGATGTTTTTGGATTAGGTGTGATAACCGAAACATCATCCCTGATCAGGTCATCCCAATCTTGAATATTTTTGGGATTCCCTTTTCGAACCAAAAAGACAATGGTGGAAGTATAAGGTGTAGAATTATCATCCAGCCTCTTCTGCCACTCTTTATCGAGGATTCCCCTTTTATTGGCTATTTCATCAATATCATAGGCAAGCGCCAAGGTGACAACATCCGCCTGAAGCCCGTCAATAACAGCTCTTGCCTGCTTTCCGGAACCTCCATGTGACTGCTGAATCTTTACATCCTGCCCTGTCTCTTCCTTCCAGTAGTTGATAAACTCCTGATTGTACTCCTGATAAAGCTCCCGTGTCGGATCATAGGAAACATTCAGCAGTTCAATTGGATCCTTTCCTGAGCTGCCTTCATCTCCCGCTTTTCCACTGCTCTCCTGACTGCATCCTGTAATAGAAGACAATGCCAGCAAACCAGCGGCCCATAAACCTATAAAAGTATTTTTCTTTCTGCCCATCCAAGATCTCCCCTTTTGATTGTCTTTTAAAAGGCTCTTTTCGTATAAATTGTTGTTTTTCGTTTATCAATGTTGTCCGTTGATTTCCGTTCCAGGATGCTCGCTTTCCACGGGGCGGGCGGTGAGCCTCCTCGACGCTACGCGTCTGTGGGGTCTCACCTGTCCCGCTACTCCCGTAGGAGTCTCGCACCCTCCACTACAATCAACTCAGTAAATATAATATAAATAGCAACAAACTTTGCGAAAACAGCCTTATAAAAAAAGACCGCATGCTTAGTCCATAAGCAGCGGCCTTCAGTTTATCTGATCAGCTCAATATATTTATATATATCAATCGTTTTCTCCCAGCATGGTCATGCAATTCGCGTATTCGCGCTCAAGGTCAGATAAGGTTAACTCAAACAAATGACGCTCACCTATCTCGTAGACTCCGGCGCTTATCAGACTATTTATTAAATATCTCTTTCTGTCTTCAACTGCCTTTCTTAGATACTTTGACATCTAACTCCCTCCCTGATTTACTCAATCAATAGCTCTCTTTGCAGCAAGTGCTTTTGGTTGACCAATCAGCGACAAAGCATAATTTCTGTAAACAACTCCAGCAGCAGATAACAAATACCTACAAAACACAGTGATTTACTCGGAATAAAGAGATAAAAAAGGCCCTCAAGTTCTTGTGGAACGAAAGGGCCTTTGGTTTTCCAATCGGCAAGTAATTAGAAATTCTTGTTAGAAATGAATTTACAATGAATTATTAGAAAAGTCAATCCTTTTTTTTTGTTTTTTTCAAATGGGCTCCCTTTTATGCTTGCTTTAAGGCAGCTAACAGCACTGTTGATATACCTTGAGCTAATTTGTTTGACTTAAAAAATTTTTTATCTTATAGTAATTGACGTATCAATCATTGACCCATCAATTATAAGGCGGGGATGCAGTGTTTAATTGTTTAAAGGAAGAAGAACTTATTGCGGCCCGGCTATTTGAGCTCAGTAAGCAGACAATGCCAAAGTTTGAGCGCTGTACCGGCATCAGCCAATCTCGGCTTGAGATTCTTCGGGAGCTTTTTGAAGCGGAGGAAATTACGCAGCGTGAGCTTCAGAAGAAAGTGAATATCGATCATGCTGCTGTCACAAGACATCTTAAGCAACTGGAAGAAAAGGGCATGGTGATCCGCAGGAAAAACCCTGAAGATAACCGCTTTACTTATGTCAGTTTGACAGAGGAAGGCAAAGCCAAGATTGCTGCCTACTGCGAGGAAAAGCACCGATTTATTTCCAAAATCCTGAACGGCTTTTCGGAAAATGAGCGAAGCACACTATTAAATTTGCTCACACGCATCCAGGAAAATGTAGATAAAATGTAATTTTTACATCCAGAAAAACATAAAGGAGAGTTCATCATGATTAAAACGATTAACAATGACTTTAAAGAAATCAGCACAGGCCGACGTTCCATCCGTAATTATGACCCAACTGTGAAAATCAGCAGAGAAGAAATGGCTGAAATCCTGGAAGAAGCTTCTTTAGCTCCTTCATCTGTAAACCTGCAGCCTTGGCGCTTTGTTGTCATTGATTCAAAAGAAGGCAAAGAAACACTGGCACCGCTCGCAAAATTCAATCAGAGACAAGTTGAAACATCAGCGGCCGTCATTGCTGTTTTTGTTGATATGAAAAGTGAAGCGTTTATTGAAAAAATTTATGATACAGCTGTTGAAAAAGGATATATGCCTGCGGAAGTAAGAGATCAGCAGGTGCCATCCATCAAGGGCTATTTTGAAAATATGACATTTGAGCAAAAGAAAGAAATGAATCTGATTGATGCCGGACTCGTATCCATGCAGCTAATGCTTGCTGCACGTGCCCATGGCTATGATACTAATCCAATTGGCGGGTATGAAAAAGACCAGATTGCCGAAGCGTTTGATTTGGACAAGGAACGCTACTATCCTGTCATGCTAATCTCCATCGGGAAAGCCGCTGATCAAGGCTACAAATCGGTCCGCCTGCCTGTTGAAGATATTACAGAGTGGAAATAACTCATAAAGGAGAAATCAAACATGATTATTATTCATGCTGGCTTCCATATACAAACTGATAAAGAAGAGGAATTCCTTGTTGAAATGCGTCCGCTGATCGAGGCTTCCAGAGCAGAAGGAGGCAATATCTCTTATGACCTTGTAAAAGATACAGAAAAAGCGGGTGCCTATACTATGGTGGAATTGTGGAAGGATATGGACGCTGTCAAGTTCCACAACCAGACTGAACATTTTACATCCTTTACGGCAAAAGCACCTGAGTATTTTGCTGCCCCTCCTCAGGTGGAAGTTTATGATGCAAAACCTGTAGATAAAAAATAAATGATAGAACGCTTGGGAAAGCAGATCCCAAGCGTTTATCATTTTAATGCTTTTGATTCTCTTTATGATCATGATAAGCAATGAGAATGACTTCTTCTCCTTTTTCCTCACTTAATCGCTTTTCCAGATTATGCACCTGTTGCAGATCCCCCTCGGACAAATTTGCAAATTGATATTCTTTATCCATTTCTAATCACCTTTCCCGTTGTAGATACCTAAAGTTTGTGTTTACCCAGCATTTTTATACACATAAAAAGCCCGGGAATCTTCCCCGGACTTCCTTCTTCCTATTAAATTCCCAAAATGGCAATTGTTATGCCTGCTAACACCAGGCTCAGCAACAAAGACATGCCCCAATGCTTCTTTTCCGTCATCTTGAACAACACATTCATTACGGAACTGATTGCAAGAAAAATAAAGAAAACAAATAAAAAAATTATAAACTCCTTTATTGATTAACCTGCCTTCTGCCCTGTTTTGCAATTCATTATATTATATTATTCCAGTAGTTACGCAAATAGTTTTCAGTTATTTTTTCTATGGAAAGGCCATATATAATATATTGATTCAGCAAAAAAAGGGGAGGATGCGGTCATATGCCAGCGAAGCAAATTCGTTTACGGAGAATTCAAAGCCTTGCTCATGACATTATGCTAGAAATGAACTCAAAGGAAGACCATTCGAAGAATGAATCATACAGAACAGTCATTGATCACTTATCACGTGCGATAGGGGAACTATCTGATCCTTCTGGTGACTATTCATTGGACTATGTAGAAGAAAAAGTAGGCACTGCCCATTATAAAATATTTAAAAACATGAAAAAGCTGACTCCGCTTCGAAAAACAAAAGAATCAGCATGGTAAATTTTTTGAATGAAACTGATAATTATTATCAATAATAAATAGCAGGAAGGTAACCAGATCGGTTACCCTTTTGGCTTACATTCCCGGCTCAAACGTTTTACAGTCTGTTTCTTTGCTGTTGGAAGCATGCTTGCCTTTATGGCTGACAACATAAATAGCATCTGCAGAGCACTTATTTCCCTGTTCCCAATAAGTGCAGTTATTTACTTCACAAAGAACATCTTTAGCCATATATATCACCTCCTGGCCATATTTTCTTCAAATCAGGATGGTGATATACATGGCCCTTTATTTAGCTGAATACCATTCTTCCTTCAAAATCGCATATTAATATTCATCCCACCACTCATTTCCATGTGGAATACACTTTTTGAAAAAGTCATGCCAATTTTCTCCATCACACGGTAAGACGGAGGGTTCTCGGGCTGGATTTTTTACCCCCTATTCAGCTGTGTTTTAATCCTATGTATGTTCGTTGATTTCAGCTGGATTTCCTTTAAAAAAGCTGAGCGCACAGAATTTTTTTTATCCGCACAGAAAATACAGCTATCCGCATAGAAAAAATATTATGCGCACATATTTCTCGGCTATGCGCACAAAAATTTACCCGGCAAGCTATTTAATCTGATATTCATCATTTAGGCGAATACATCTTCATCTCTATCAAGAATTGGCTGTGCATGACAGGTTACCAGCCCATTGGCAATCACTTCATCAATCCACTGGCTATCCAGAATTTCAGCAGCCTCCACAATAGGATGCCAAGCCTCATCGACCGATCTGAAGCGGACACTTTCAGCTTCCATATGATCTCTGCAAAAATCAAGAAAATCCCGCATGCCTGCTTCCACCAGGACAAACCGATCTGAATCAGCTACCACCAGGACGCCTTTTCGCTCCAAATGCTCAACCACATTTGAAAACATTCGGCAATTTTGTTCTCCATCTGTTCTAACCTCAAAGTGCAATTCCTGCACTACACAAGCATTACAGCTCATTTAAGCACATCCCATAGCATGATCGTTGGTTAGACTATATTACCAGATTAAGGATAGCCCACGTACTATAAAAACAAAAAGACCACCCCGGCCTCAGCCAAAGATAGCCTCTTAAAAAATCATTCATACCGCAAAGATTCAATCGGACTCAGCCTTGAGGCTTTATTAGCCGGAAGCAGTCCAAATATAATGCCGATCGCCATTGAGAAGAATAGGGCTCCTGCCACGACCTGCCACGAAATGAGCGATGGCCAGCCCGCAAAGAATGAAATGAGAGTCGCCGAGCCCCAGCCCAGCAGGATCCCCAGCAATCCGCCAATTAAGGTCAGGGTCACAGATTCGATTAGAAACTGTCCCATGATTTGTCCCCTGGTCGCTCCGAGAGCTTTACGGATGCCGATTTCCCTCGTTCGTTCTGTTACAGAGACGAGCATGATATTCATGACGCCAATTCCGCCGACAAACAGCGAGATGCCTGCAATACTCCCGATGATTAACGTCATGACCTTTGTTATCTGGCCGATCCCTTCTGCCATTTCTTCCATGTTGATGACCATATAAGATTCTTCTGTATTGTGCATCTTGTTAAGTAAGCTGGCAGCCTTCTTTCCAGCTGTCTGAAGCTGATCAGCGGAATCTGCCTGAAGCGTCACCTGGGTAAAGTCACTCTTCCCATAAATAGTCTGCCATGTTTTCGTAGGCACATAGATCTCCATAACACCGAATGAAAAGAGCCCTGTCGGCTTTTCCATGACGCCAATAATCTCAATCGGCTGGTTTCCAATTCGGATCACTTCACCAATCGGTGACTTGCCGTCAAAGAACTCCTCCTGCATGGAAAAGCTGACAAGTCCCACCCTGCGTCCGCCAAGGAAATCGGCAGCCGTGAAGGATCGCCCTTTTTCCAGGTTCACATTGTTCAGCTCAAAATATGCAGGACCTACTCCTGTCGTTGAAGTCTCTGCAGTCTCTTCTCCATATGAAGCCTGTGAAAACTGTGAGCTTGAAGCAACTACCCGTTTAACCTCTGGAATCTGCTCCAGTGCTTTGATATCTTCACTGTCAAAAGGAGCTTCATTAAATATGTTCGGATTTGCCTGAATCTCCTCTTCAGAAGGCTGATAAAATAATTCCACTGTATTGCCCGGGCCTGTCAGCTGCGTCTTCAGCATCGCTTCCCCACCCTGGCCGATGGCAACTACAATGATGACCGCCCCAACACCAATAATGATTCCGATCATGGTTAATATAGATCTCATTTTATGCGCCTTCAATGAGCTGAGGGCCATTTTGATATTTTCTAAAAAGCTCATACAGGCGCCCCCCTCCGGGAAGGTTCTGCGTTCACGATCATCCCGTCCCTCACCATAATCGTATGATGAGCATATTCTGCTATTTCAGGTTCATGTGTTACCATTACAACCGTTGCTCCTTCATGGTTCAGCTCACTGAACAGCTCCATAATGGAGGCGCTTGTTTTCGTATCGAGGGCACCTGTTGGTTCATCCGCCAAGATGATTTTCGGCTCATTCACAATCGCCCGGGCGATGGCAACCCGCTGCTTTTGACCTCCTGATAAGGCATTGGGCAGATGGTCCATCCGCTCAGCCAGACCCACTTTAACCAGCGCTGCTTCTGCCCGTTCCAATCGTTCCTTTTTGGAAAGGCCGCTGTAAATCATCGGAAGCTCCACATTTTGAATAGCCGTCAGCCTCGGAAGCAGATGAAACTGCTGAAACACAAACCCAATCGACTGATTTCTGACCTTAGCCATCTCTGCTTCCGAGTAATGGGATATATTCTCCCCATCCAGTTCATATATTCCTTTTGTCGGCAGATCAAGGCATCCAATAATATTCATAAGTGTGGATTTGCCCGATCCGGATGGTCCCATAATGGCTACAGAGTCACCTTGCTCAATGCTTAGGTTAATTCCTTTTAATACTTCAATGCTTTCTTTTCCAGCCTGATAGGACTTGGTTATGCCTCTTAAGCTGATCATTCCGCATCCACTTCCACGCCGTCCTTCAGCTGATCTGATGGATTCGTAATGATTAGATCCTTCTCTTCAAGTCCGCCTGTTATCTCGATTTTATCTCCGGAAGCAACACCAGTTTCCACTTCCTGTTTGTAGCTTTTCTGATCCCTGACCACGAATACATATACACTGCTGTCTCCCGTTATCACTGCGTTTGCAGGAACAGTGAGTGCCTTCTTTTTATCCGTCTCGATTTCCATTATGAGCTGAAAACCTGGTTTCAAGGACATCTCCTTCACCGAAGTCTCCACCCGATACTGCGGCGCACTATTTTCGGCAGGGTTTATTGCCTGATTCTCTTCAGGCATGTCAGCCACTTCGCTGACTTCACCCTTCCATTCCTCTCCAGGAACTGCATCGGAACGGAGGGTCACTTTCTGCCCCTCTTTGACCTTCAATGAATCGAATTCTGAAAGAAGACCCGATGCTAAAGTTGCTCTCAGATCTCCAATATAAATGACTGGCTTTCCTGCTGATGATGGGTCGGATGACGCTGCTTTATTAACCTGGAGCACCACACCATCCATCGTACTCTTAACCTCTAATTCTTCCAGGCGCTTTTCAATATCCTTCTTCTGCAGAAGCACCTGGCTTAATTCCAGATTCGCCAATCTCTTTTCCAGCTTTAGCTGATCTCTTTCAGGCTGTATCTGTTTTTCAGCTTCTTTTTTTCCAGCCTGTTTGCGCAGTTCCTTTTCCTTTTCACCCAGCTCACCTTCCTGTTTTTCCAGCTGATTGATTTTTAGATAACTTGATTCAGCCTGGAGTTTAACCTTTTCCAGTTCAAGGGCTAAAGTCTGCTCATCATACCTGGCCAGAACCTCTCCTTTTTTGACTGAATCCCCCACATCCACAAGAAATTCCTTTATTTCGCCTTTTTCGGGAGAAGCATATATCTTCTGTTCATTCACCAGCTTCACAGTTCCGGGTATCATTATCTGTTCTGTTATTTCTTCCTGCACCGGATGGGCGGTATTTACTTCAGGTCCTTTCGCGAATGCCTGCCTGTAGATGCTCACTCCAGCCATCAGTAAAACCAAAGCCGTCACTCCGATGGCAATCCAAACCTTCTTCTTCATTTAAACACCAGTCATTCCTGAGAGCGTAGTGCTGAGTAAGGTAAATAGAATGCCAATAATGAAGAACCCAATCGCAATTCCCCAAGCCCAGCCTTTTGATAATCCTGCCACCCGATGAAGTCCTATCGCCGTGATAACGGTCTGCCAAATGCTGAATAATTCAAAAGAACCTAAGACTCCTGGCTTCTCGCTATTTATCAGACCTGCTAAGCTGGTAATAAAAATATCCGGATTTCCGCCGATTGCAGCTCTCAATGCCATGTTAAGGATAAGTCCCAAACCGCCAATCACAATAATATAGACATTCATAGAGAATAGCTGTTTAAACGTCGCATCAGATCCAGCAATCTTTGTGAAAATCATATAGATAGCACTGGAAATCAGCGCCACAAATACCGGAGTGAAAATACCTGTAATTGCAACTCCGGCTCTGGCAAACATCATCACCATTTCGGCTTCTGCACCACTCATCCCTTCGAGGTCCAGATATGAAGCATCCATCGACATTGCCAATAAAACAGTGCCGATTGCATAAATAATACTCACCAATATGAGCGGCACCCAAATCTTCGGATTCTGGCGGATCCGGTCAAACTGCTCCCCCGGACTCCATATCATCCCTAGTAAACTAGGCTTTTCACTGCTCGTTTTTACTACCTCTTCCATATAGAACACTCCTATTCTAGTTAAAAATAATTCCTCTATGCATTACGGAATCATATAGAAAAGGTTTCAAAAATTTACATTTTCATCCTAATAATATGGGGCGGTTCTCATGTTCTTCATTGTAAAAGCTTATTCGCACCTGGCCGGGAAGGATCAAAAACTCGTTCAACATCAAAAAAATCTTTTAATACCTCACTTTGTCCAGTTAACGCTGCACGCATACGGATCCCGTCTAAATTTATGCGTGCTTGCCTGAAGTAATCCGGTCCTATTTGAGACCAAGAAGTGCTTGATGCATCAACATTGGCATAATAAGCAAAACCCATGCTTTTCAATAAATCATATTTTGCACCTGAATACCGGTGCCAGTCCCCAATATCGCTGCCAAACGCGAAAATAATGGTGTTTACAGGTCCTGTAATCGGTTCAACCTCTCGCTTCCATTTAAGCAGATCTCTTTCTAAATGTTCTATAGATACCTTCCCTGCATCAAGGTGTCCCCACGTATGTGAAGCAAACGTCCACCCCTTCTGCTTCATTACATTTGCTACTTTTTTCGCCTGCTGCTGATCTTTTTTAATGTTTGGATTAGGTTTTTCACTATTCGGGCCATAGGAGCTCTCCGAAGTGCGATATCCCAATACCCCGTTATATCCGGTTAATGCAATAATTCCTTTTGATCCCTTATAGGAAAAATCCGGGTGCTGCTCAACAAAGTCATCCACGATGGGAACCAGGTCATACGATCCATGAATGGCTTCTCCTTTGTCATTTAGATAAGTATTTGTGATATTTCCATTAGCATCAATCGTTAAATTTTTGGGGAATCCGTCTCCCATCATATACTCATAATAACTGACATCATCCTGGGACAGCACCAATGGTTTTTTATCAGGAGGCAATAAAATATCCTGATAAACCATTTCCCCCTCTGAATTGGTTTTTGCAATATCCTCAAGATTTACAAGGATATATCCTCTTTTGTATAATTCGTTTAAGATTTTTTTACATTCATCAATAGTTACCATGTAATCCTGATAGCCTTGAGTCATACTGTCACCATCAAATGCCTTAGAAGCATCTGCAATCAATGAGTGGAAAAATAAATGAGGAATCTTGCTGTTATCATGCCATTTGACGAGATGATTTCTTTGTTTTTCATAATCATCTAAAGCTCTCTGTATGTCTTTATCACCAGAAATACCTGCTTGCTTTAATAATGTAATAGCTTTTTCGTAATCGTATTGTTGGGATGAAACCTTAGCCTCGGCTAACAGCTTTTCTTTCTCTTCCCTGGTCTTGCTGGGGATGGCCCTTTTTTCAAGGCCGCTTTCCTGACTGGAGTGATAGGTTACCAACGCGGCTGTGTCTGCTGATAATTTTAAGCCCTGACAGCCTGCCATAATAAAGAGACTGAGCATAGCCCCTATCAAAGCAAAATTCTTTCTCATTTTAAGGCACTCCTTTGTGATTGATAAGTGTATTTTCTTCGTATAAGAGGGTGCCGCTAAGTTTGTGGAGTTAAAAAAACCCTCTCGTTTATTAGACGAGAGACCTTCTTTTTTTGTTTCTGTATTTATAAAACCAGGAAATTTCTCCCCTAATATCATACCTGCACAGCTATTGAACGAATTCTCTTTTCATACTTCCTATGTAAAAAAACATTCGCTATTAACAACGAATGCTTTTTCTAAGATTTTAATTCAGCTTCTCCCTTACAGAGTTGCGGAATTTGCTATTTGTCAGAAATTCCAGCTGGAAACTGTTCATATTCCTTGAAAGTACCTTAAATTCAGCATTATTTAAATCATTTGCAAAAAATGCCATCTCGGTGCGGTTGCCCTCTTTATCAGTTGCATACATGCTGATAGTGAAAACAAAGGCTGTTGATCCGCCCTTTTGCCCTGCATGCCGAAGCCATTCCCGATTGCTGGGATTTTTCATCAGCTGCTCCAAAACCGGGTCCAAATAAGAATGGACTTCTTTTGAAAGGGAGTTTTTACTGTTCAATTGCCTCATAAGATCTGCATAATCGCCAGCTGAAGCCCGCGGAAGCCTGTCGGACCAGATTCTTTGAAAGTCCATATCAAGAACCTTTACTGCTTTCGCCTTCTCCCTCTCATTAGGAGGCTGGCTTTCCCATTTTTGATGGATCTCTATAGCCCTAGTTCGATACTCCTCCAAAGTCATGCCCTTCAATTCATTAAGTGCCTCTTCTTTTGTGAATCCCTCCTCCTCCATCAGCTCCATCGGGATATAAAGGGCACTGACAATCGGATACATCTTTTCATGACTGGGAAGCTTAAGTTCGTCTGCAAGTTCATTTACATTTTCAATTCCCAGGACATTCAGCAGGAAATCTGTATTTGCATTCGAGCTATACGCAATCATTCCATTTGCCACTTCGCTTAGTGGGACACTCTCCGCCTCTTCTGAAAGACTATCAATCCAAGCCTGATGCGCTCCGCCATCTGTTTTAGGAACATAGTATGTTTCCAGGGTCTTTAAATCGACTTTTTCTTTGGGGTCTATTTTTCCTGACTCTGCCTGGCGTGCATATTCAATGGCCACAATAATTTTAACTGTGCTGGCTAAAGGAAGCGGAACATCCTCATTGATATTGACCCAGTCTTCATCATTATGCCGAATAACCAAAGCCATATTCTCTGTGTTCTTGTGTTCCTGAACATATCCGATAATCGACTCAGGATCACCGCTGCTTTTCCCCTTTAGATACACAAATATGGCCAAAGCTGCTGCCAGAATAAGAACGATTATGACGATTATCCTAAACATCTTCAAAAAAGAAACACTCCCTGATTACGCTTTACTTTTAAATACGATAAGCAATCATGAAAGTTTCATTATTTTGGAAAAAACAAATGAATTTTTAATTCCGGCTCTTAAACACAGATTTTGCTTGTAGATTGGGATCTATAGCAAATTCAATCAAACGTTTGATTGAACAAAAAAGTCTATTTTAGTTAATGTTAAAAACATAATCACAGGGCATAGCCTCATAAAAAGGATGCAAACTAAAAACGCAGATAATTTCATGGGTTTTAAGGAGGTGAAATATCATGGAAAAGAATAAGAAAAGCCGTTCAGAACATAAAAATAATGCACTTCCGAAAGATCCGGAATTCATGGATGACAGAGAGAATGGTCTCGAAAGAATCGCTTTAAAAGCCCAAAGAGACCATACTAAGTAAGCCATACGGGACAGTTAAACTGTCCCTATTTCCTCCTATCCTGTCGGCCAAAATGCATGTGGAATACTTTTTGCGGGGTAATATCCTCTTCTATATTGTCTATGAATGGCTTCTTAACCTCATCCATAAGGAGCCTCTCCAGTTCTATGAGCCTTTTAGGTCCGAATCCTGTTAATTTTTCGATGATAATCACCTTAAACACTTCATATTGCTTATACATTCGAATGCTTCCATAACCAGTTCTTTTCGTTTTTCCTATGGTAAAATCAAATTCATATTTCTGTTCAATATAGGAGGAAACCTCTGGAAGTCCCAAGTTCTCGTATAAAGACGGAAATTGATGATGGACAGGAGGATCGGTAAACCGTATGGAATCAATGTGCATAACCCCTCTCCTCTCAGTGTTTACATTAATTATCTCCCATTAGGAGCGGATTAACGCGGGATTATTTTTCCCGGCATGGGCTGATAAACTTCATGTGATTCAAGTTGAAACAAAGGAGTTTTTAATATGATCAATAAATTTGGCAAAGTCACAGTATACGTTGAGAACAGGAGCAGGCAAAAGACTTTTGGCTGAATAAAATGGGGTTTGTGCTCAAGTTCGAGCCGCCTATGGGCCCAAATACATCCTGGATTGAAGTTGGACCAAGCGATGATGAGATTACGACTCTGGTACTTTATTGAAAGGCTGCGATGGAACAGCAAAACCCGTCTGCTGTTGCCCACCAATCCATCCTATTCAGCACAAATGCTATTGAAGCTGCCTATGAACAAATGAAACAGAATGGCGTGGAAGTTGAGATATGCTAAATATGCCTTTTGGAACCATGTTTCCGTTTAAAGACCAGGATGGGAATAGCTACTTATTTAGAGAGGATAAGTAATTACTAAAAGGCCAGTCTTTGAAATGGTAGAGGACAGGTCTTTTTTTAGCCTTCAAATGCTTTCTTTAAAGTCTCCAAATCAATCTTAGATTCCATTTGAAGCAATGCCTTCATTACCCTCTCGCTTTTTTCAGAATCAGGGCTGCTGATCATTTCCCCTAACTCTGCAGGTACAACCTGCCAGGAAACACCAAACCTATCTTTAAGCCAGCCGCAATTCTGTGCCTTCTCGTCCCCGCCTTCACTGAGCTTTTCCCAATAGTAGTCAATTTCTTCTTGATTCTCACAATTGACAATTAAAGAAATAGCCTCATTAAACTTAAATTGTTGCCCGCCATTCAGTGCAGCAAACTCCTGTCCCTCCAGCTGAAACTTCACTGTCATAACCTTTCCCTCTGTCACGCCGCTATGTTCGTGCCTTTCATTTCCATAGCGGGTAATCTGGATGACAGCTGAGTTCTTAAAAATCGAAGTATAAAAGTTTGCCGCCTCTTCAGCTTCTGTGTTGAACCATAAATTTGGGGTGATTTTTTGGATTTTATGTTCCATGCTATCAACTCCTGCTTATATATTGTCCTCTCTTCCATTTTAGCCTATTTTTCATTTTTATATTGATGAATTCCTATTAATCAATAAAGCCTGCCGCGCTCAGCGGCAGGCACAGCTCTTTATCCCAGAAAACGATGATACAGGTTCTTTGCCTGCAGAATGTCATTTACCCCGTGCACCAGCACTCTTCCATCCTTAAATACAACCACTCTGGCTTCATCAACCGAAAATGAGAGTAAATAGGGGTTTTCCTCTATACTTATTCCTTGAGCTGCCAGGGATTTTTCCAAATACGCAACATCTACAGCGTGGAGGGCTGACGGCCGGATTTGAACGGTATCCCTTCCGCAAAGCAGAGCTGTTTTTGTCTGGTTTCTATAGTCCAGGAATGGATAAACTGGATCCGTGCCGCATGATTCACACTGCGGATTCTTTAAGGAAGAAACTTTAACAGAACTGAATTGATTTCTCCATATATCAAAAGAAACAAGTGTCCCGCGTAAGGAATCAAAGTCTTCTGCCAATATCTTTAATGCTTCAGCTGACTGTTGAGCCGCAACCATTTGAATCGCTGGCTGAATCACACCAGCGATATCGCAAGTGGCTCCTCCCAATGGCAATTTGTCCATCAGGCAATGCAGGCAGGGTGACTCCCCAGGGAGAATGGTATAGCTTAAACCATAGCTCCCCACACAGCCGCCATATATCCAGGGGATCCGGAATTTTTGAGAAATATCATTGATCAGGAAGCGAATGTCAAAATTATCTGTTGAGTCAATGATTAAATCAACACCTTTTATCAGCTCTTCCAGTTCCTGTATACCTACATCCATAATGCGCGGGTTAATTTTCACCTCTGAATTGATGGATTTCAGGCGTTTAGCTGCTGCGATCGCTTTGGGCACTTTTCGGATTGCATCTTCTTCACAATATAGCTGCTGGCGCTGCAGGTTACTCCACTCCACATAATCCCGATCGGCAATGGTTAATTGGCCGATGCCTGCCCTGGTGAGCGTTTCTGCATTTGTCGCCCCTAACGCACCAGCTCCTATAATCAAGGCGTGTTTTTTCATTAGCTTTAGCTGTCCGTCTTTACCAATCGGAGTAAATAACATTTGGCGGGAGTATCGTTCCTTCAACTAAAGACCGTTCCTTCCTCCGGACTGCTTGCTGTTGCATAACGTTTTTTGGGCATCCGTCCTGCTTCATATCCCAGCCTGCCTGCTTCAATAGCGAGTTTCATAGCTTTTGCCATTTTGACAGGATCATCTGCAGAGGAGACAGCCGTATTTAATAACACTCCATCTGCCCCCAGCTCCATTGCCAATGCCGCATCTGCCGGGCTCCCAATTCCAGCATCCACAATAATCGGCACAGCAGCCTGCTCTGTAATAAATTGAAGATTATTAGGATTAATAATTCCCTGCCCTGACCCGATTGGCGAAGCACATGGCATAACCGCATGACAGCCTAGTTCTTCAAGCTTTCGGGCAAGGACGACATCATCAGAAGTATAGGGAAGAACGATAAATCCCTCATCTAA
This sequence comes from Cytobacillus firmus, assembly GCF_023715565.1. Lineage (GTDB taxonomy): Bacteria > Bacillota > Bacilli > Bacillales > Cytobacillaceae > Cytobacillus > Cytobacillus firmus_C. The sequence continues at coordinate 37,610 of NZ_JAMBOJ010000024.1, forward strand.
TAGTATCTCCGCTGCTCTTATGGTTTCGATTGGATCTGGAAGAAGTGTTTTGCTGCATCCAATCACCTCAACCTTAATCATGTCACAGAGCCCCGAAGCTCTGGATAACCTTGCTATTCGCACAGCCTCCTCAGCCGTACTCGCCCCTGCCGTATTAGGGAGTAATTTATATTTCTTTAAATCCAGCTTTTCTAAAAAGTTGGGCTGATTTGCTTCAAAAATGTTCATACGGCGTACGGCAAACGTAAGCACTTCTGTTTCTGAAGCTTCTACAGCTTCCTTTTGCACATCAAAGTTTGGATATTTTCCGGTTCCAAGCAGCAGCCGGGAGCTAAATTCATATGGTCCAATTTTCAACAAATCATCCGCCTCCTACAAAATGTACAATTTCGATTCGATCTCCATCTGACAAAATCGTTTCAGCATACACGGATTTGTCCAAAATATGCTGGTTTATCTCGACAATCACTACCTTTTTCTCCAGCTGAAAGTGTTGAAGCAAAAGGGAAACTGAGTGAACTAACTTCGGCAGCTCCACAGCATTACCATTAATGACGATATTCACATAACCACCCCTTTCGATGAATGGCCTATATATTCAACGCGGGACAACACAAACGGGTTAGGCCGCTCCGCCCTGCCTTCAAGGATGTCTGCCATCAGCTCTCCTGTTGCCGGAGCAAGGAGGATCCCATTGCGGAAATGTCCCGCTGCGATATATAACCCGTCAATGGCTGGATGCTGTCCCAAAAAAGGTTTCCCATCAGCCGATTGCGGGCGAATTCCTGTCCATGCTCGTTCCCATTCTGCATTCGCAATATCCGGGACCAGATTTTGAGCCCTTTCCATCAGCAGAGATATACCCTCAACAGTCACCTTTTCATCAAATGAATGGGGCTTAACTGTCGCCCCAACTACCAGTCTCCCATTTTGCTTCGGGACGATATAACATCCATGGGAAAAGATCGTCCCCTGTACAAGAGGCTTTTCAACCTTGACCGAGAAACACTCACCTTTAACCGGAATAATGGGCAGCACAATGCCCGTTTTTTCAAGAATCTCCCTGCTCCAAGCACCGGAAGCAACGATAACGGAATCTGCCAGAAACTCTCCCTGGCTGGTTCTGACCCCATACACCCTTTCATCATTTAAAATAAAATCTGTCACATGGGTATATTCATAAATTTCTGCTCCGAGAGCCATAGAAGCTTTTGCAAAGGCAAGGGACAATTCATATGCCTGTACCTGTCCATCATTCGGTATATACATCGCCCCCCTTAATTTTGCTGATACGAATGGTTCACGTTTAACCAGATCATCCATCGAAAGCCATTCTGCCACCTCACCCGCTTTTTGCTGGCTTTCTATTAACCTTTTGTAACTCACCTCTTCTTCTATATTAGCTGCCACTTTATATACACCCTTATTTTGATAGCCAATATGCACTTGTGATAAGTCTTCCAGTTCAGGAATCAGACTCCGGTACATGGAGCGGCTTTTGCATGCGAGCTGGAACAGCGGGCCGTCTTCGGTCAATTCCGTTTGCACTCCTAAAATTCCAGCAGCCGCCCCTGAGGCCTTGCCGGCTATTTTCCCTTTATCCAAAACAGCCACTTTATACCCTCTTTTTGCCAGTTGAAAAGCAATAGAGCTGCCATTAATGCCTCCGCCGGCTATAACGGCATCAAACTTTTTCCTCATCATATCCCCTCCTCATTTAACATTTTTGAAAAGAGCTTTGCTGCCTCTGAAGGCTCCTTTGCCTGCAATATCCCTGACATGATAGCAATGCCGTCGGCCCCTGCCTGCAGTACTTCCGGTACGTTCTCTGGTTTAATGCCTCCAATTGCCAAAACCGGAATGTCCACTGCCTTTTTTAGATTCTCCAAAGACCCCGTCCCCCTTGGCGGGACTCCCTTCTTGGAGTCTGTTTCAAATATGTGCCCATACAGGACATAATCAGCACCTTGCTTGGCAGCCTCTTCAGCAGTCTCCAATGAATGTACAGAACAGCCAACAGGTAAATCCGGAAAACTCGTTTTTACAATATCAGCCGGCAGACTGTGATAAGCAAGATGCACACCTGCTTTCAGTGCCCAGGCAACATCTGCACGATCATTTATTATGATCTTTTTAACAGGAACACCCTTTTTAAGAAGGAGCTCGGCTGCTTCATATAGCTCCCTTGAGGTTCGATGTTTTTCCCTTAAGTGAAAGCGATCCGTAAAGGGTTCCAGTTTAGCTGCCAATTCAGCGAAGGCTTTTGGAGTCAGCTTTCCATCAGAAATAACGTGCAGCTGTTTTTTCATAGCGGAATCCGTTATCCTCGGGCTTAATCTCCCGACCATCATACTCTTCAACACCCCCGCGTTCCTGAATCCACCGGTTTATCAGAGCGGGAAGCCCAGTTTTTAGATCTGCCGAGTATTGAGGATCTGTATAAGGACCGCTCGTATCATAAACGCGAACCGGCTCATTTATTTGCTGGCCAAAACTTCCGGTGGTGGGACTTAATTCTATCTCCCGCATCGGAACCTTGATATCCGGTCTAGATCCTTCCACATAGATTTTTTTGTTGCCAGCAAAGCTCGACATAATAGAAATGCTTTCCTGATTTAAAGCAGTCATTGATCATCTCTCCTTTATTAAAAAATATAAGGACGAGACCTGGAACCGAGGTAGTGCAACATATGTAAAAAAGCCGGTCCACATAATGATGGACCGGCTTAACCGCAGATGTCTTTGCACAAAGAAACCTTTGCACATTCTAACTTCCCCACGCTGGTATAATCCAGATCAGGTCCAAAGAGTCAAGAAACTTTAGCGCGTTTCTTTCTCAGCCCAAGCTATTGGGCACCCCTAGTTATTGCTATTTAATTCTATTGTAGTATACATAATTCTGAAAACAAATAAAAGGGATTTCTATAATGAGTAGGAAAAAGCTTCTGCTTTTTCCCGCTAGATCACTTGTATTCCTGCAGCTGAATACTCCACGGCTTAGACATTCAAATTCTTGAAAAAACATACAAAAACGCCTGCCATTAGCAGACGTTTTCTCCATTTTTTAGATATGTTTCTTCATTAGTTCTCTTCAGAACCTCCATCGTTCATATCCATATCACTTTCATCCATGTTCTCTTCATCCTGTGGTGATTCTTCATTCATGCCAGGCTCCTCCATATCAGACTCCTCTGATGTTCCGGGATCCTGCATTTCACCATCACCATTATTGTTTTCTTCCATTTGATTATCTTCCATTTCCACATCTTCCGTTTCCGGCGGGGGCTCCTGTTCATCTGCTCCGCACCCTGCCAACAATAATCCTGCACCCAATGGGACTGAAAGTAAAAGCTTCTTATACTTCATATGTTGTCATCTCCTTTGGCAGTATTATGTTTCTTTAATAGTTTCATTCCCTGATTCTCTTTATATAAACATAATCTGCCGTTGACTTGGAATTTCTATTTTAGTCCCAACTTTAATAGTTCCTAATTTAAAAGACCCTTGCCCACATTTGAATGAAATAGCTGCGAGCAGGGTCTTTCTTTATTTTTTAATCACCACAAGCTTTAGTTCAGTCATTTCTTCAATCGCGTACTTTACACCTTCTCTGCCTATGCCGCTTTCTTTAACACCTCCGTATGGCATATGGTCGACACGGTATGTAGGAATATCATTGATGATAACTCCGCCTACTTCCAGCCGATCCGCAGCCTCCATTGCAGAATGGATATCATTTGTATAAATTCCGGCCTGTAACCCATACCTCGAATCATTAACTAATTCAATTGCTTCAGCGACAGAAGAAATCTTATTTATCACAGCAACTGGCGCAAATGCTTCCTGGCAGGAAACTTTGCTTTCAGCCTTAACATTGATCAAAACAGTTGGATGCAGTATATTTCCTTCCCTTTCGCCTCCGCATAAAACTTCAGCGCCATGTTCCTTCGCCTCTTCTATCCAATCAAGTGAACGGTCCACATCCCCAGGCGAAATAAGAGCTGAAATATCGGTATCTGCTTTTAGAGGATCCCCCAGTTTTAACGCTTTTGTTTTCTCTGCAAATTTTTCTATAAACCCCTCATACAGATCTTCGTGAACATACATCCTCTGTAATGAGATGCACACCTGGCCGGCATTTGAAAACGCTCCGCCAACTGCCCGCTCAATAATCGGATCAATATCCACGTTTTTATCTACTATAAGCGCTGAGTTAGATCCCAGTTCTAGCGTCACCTTTTTCAGTCCTGCTTTGCTGCGGATACCTATTCCAACCTTCGGGCTTCCAGTAAACGTGATTTTTTTCACACGATCATCTTTTACAAGCTGGCTGCCGACAGTGCTTCCGCATCCGCTGATAATGTTGAGGGCGCCACCCGGAAGCCCCGCTTTTTCCAGAAGCTCACCGACAAAATAGGCACTTAATGGTGTCTGCGAGGCAGGCTTCAGCACGATGGTGTTGCCTGCAGCAATGGCCGGCCCTACCTTATGTGCCACCAGATTCATCGGGAAATTAAAAGGGGTAATTGCTGCAACAATCCCAATTGGCTTCCGGACTGTATAGGCAATTCGATCCTCCCCCCCTGGAACGGCATCCATCGGGATAGTCTCTCCATGAATTCTCCTTGCCTCTTCAGCAGCAAGCTTATAGGTCATGATCGTGCGGGCCACTTCTCCTTTTGCGGTTGAAATGGGTTTTGAGGACTCAAGGGCAATTATTTCTGCACACTTCTCCTCATTTTCTTTTAGCAAGAACACCAGGTTTTCCAGTATGGCTGCACGTTCGAAAGCGGGCATTCCTGCCATCTCTTCGCGTGCTCCCTCAGCAGCCTGGAGCGCCTTTTCAATCTCTTCTTGATCAGCTGCCGCAACCTCAGCTATTTGCTCCCCGGAATACGGGGAGTATAAAGGCTTATATTCTTTAGCTTCTACAGACTTCCCGCCGATAAAAAGGTGCTGTCTTTTCATATTACCCTCCCTTTCTACACTTCAATTTCCCGGCTTTTAACCAAGGCAAAGCTCTAAAATAATTTCTTCAATAACATCCAGGCCTTCAATTAACTGCTCATCAGTGATGACAAGAGGGCTTAAAATCCGTAAAACATTACCATAAAGCCCTGCACTCATTACGATAACACCACGTCTATTTGCTTCCTGTATTATTTTTGCAGTCAATTCTTTATCAGGTTCTTTTGTATCCGGGTCTTTAACAAGCTCCACGGATGTCATTGCTCCCAATGTACGGATATCCCCAATAGCAGGGACTTTCTCCTGAAGGTCTGAAAACCTTTGTACGATTCTTTCTCCGATGTGAATGGCCCTTTCCGGCAGCTTTTCTTCTTCCATCATTTTAATTACTTCAAGTGCAGCCACACAACCTAGCGGGCTTCCTCCGTAGGTTCCGCCAATCTCCCCTGGATTTGGTGCATCCATTATCTCAGAACGCCCGGTTACGGCACTGATTGGGAGGCCGGCTGCAATGGATTTAGACATAGTCATGATGTCCGGTATCACATCAAAATGCTCCATGGCGAACATCTTTCCAGTCCTTCCGAAACCTGTTTGGACTTCATCCGCTATAAAAAGGATGCCGTTTTCCGCGCAAATCCTTTTCACTTCCTGGATAAAGCGCTTGGATGGAATAACAAAACCGCCTTCGCCCTGCACGGGCTCCATAATCACAGCAGCAATCTCCTCAGCAGGGACCTCCCTTAAAAAGAAATCTGAAAACTGATTAATGATCTCTTGGTCGACATCCTCGGAAGTCCACCCCTTTGGAGCACGATAATAATAAGGATAGGGCATTTTATATGTATCAGGAGCAAATGGCCCAAACCCCAATTTGTATGGCTTAACCTTGCTGGTTAGTGACATCGCCATATAGGTTCTTCCATGGAATCCTCGTTCAAATGAAATAATGCCTTTTCTGCCTGTATATTTGCGGGCAATTTTTATGGCATTCTCCACCGCTTCAGCCCCGCTGTTCAAAAAGAAGGTCTTTTTGCTATGTTTCCCCGGCGTGATTTCATTCAGTTTTTCAGCCAAAGCCACATATGGCTCATACATCATGACATGGAAGCATGGATGAATATATTTATCCATTTGTTCCTTTAGCGCCTCCACTACTCTTGGCGGGCAATGGCCTGCGTTAAGAGAGCCAATGGCACCTGCAAAATCTATGAATGTATTGCCATCTATGTCTGTTATTAATGCGCCCTCAGCTTTTTCGGCAAAAGAAGGCACAGTATTAAATGGTCCTCGGGGTACTTCCTTCTCTCTTCTGAGCAAAAGTTCAGATGCTTTCGGACCAGGAATCGGAGTTTTAAGGTTAATAGATTTCATTTTTAATGTCATTGGGATATCCTCCGTCTCTTCTTCTGTCTATTTTTATTTCTTTTACACTTCCGTCCCACACCAGTCAATTAGTGTCATAGCAATGATTTCAGCAGCTTCAAAGACCTTATCAAGGTGGATATACTCATTTGGGAAATGCGCCACTTCTGTTACACCAGGGCCAAACACAATAGCCGGAGTAGTCCCCACCTCAGTCAAAAGACCACCGTCTGTACCCCAAGGAGAAGCTTCCACTGCCGGGTCTTCATCTTTTACATTTCTGAAATTCCTGACAAGTGTGTTCATTAATTCGTGTCCCACATCAATTGAACCTGGAAGCCAGCGTGCACCAAACCATTCAAGCTCAGGAGGATGTTCCTTGAACCAGTCATCCTTTTCTACTAAACTCTTTATCCAATCTTCCATTTCTTTCTTAGCCTGTTTAATCGTCTCCTCTGGTGAAACCCCCATCCGCCCTTCGATCTTCACCAGATCTGCTACAGATGATGGCCAATCTCCGCCTTCAATCCGGCCCACATTAATAGGGATTGGAATTGGAATATTTTTATAAAGGGGGTCAGATACCCGTTCGTTTCTCTTTTTTTCCAATTGACTGATATGATTCAGTACAATGGTGCTTTTATCGATTGCACTTACCCCTTCATAGCGTGTTCCGCCATGTGCTGAACGTCCTTTAATATGAATGCGGAACCACATCGACCCTTGCTGCTTCGGAAAGATTTTCATATTGGTAGGCTCCGGAATAATGGCAGCATCCGCTTTATAGCCTTTTAAAATTCCAGCAAGCGTTCCAGCGCCGCCGCTCTCCTCCTCAATAACACTCTGGAAAATGACATCCCCTTTTAAGCGGACACCCAGAGAATTCAAGGATTGCATCGCCAAGATTAGCGAAACATTCCCTCCCTTCATGTCCGTAACTCCCCGCCCATACATCTTGCCGTCCATTATTTTTCCGCTGTATGGATCGTCATTCCATTGATCCCTGTCTCCCTCTGGCACAACATCAATATGGCCATTCAGAATAATGGAACGCCCTCCTCCTGTTCCTTTTAATACACCAACCACATTAGGACTGCCTTCAAACTGGCTGCGTGAAGAAGCGAAATATGGGTTCTTAACAAGTTCACTGCCATCAGGCTCCCAGACATCCACCTTGATGCCTATTTTTTCCAGTTCTTCTGCCACAACCTTTTGTGCCTCACGCTCCTTCCCCTGTGTACTGTCCAACTGAACCAGCTTCTGTAGTAACTTAGTTCCCTGTTCACGATTATTATCAAGCCATTGATGAATTTGTTCTTTCATTGAAACGATCGCTTCAGTCACTCCTTCTCACTCCTCTTGAAAAGTTAAATAAAAATTGCCAAATCATCTGAAACCTGGAGTTCTGCTTCAGTATTTTCAAGTACTTCTTTAACTGTGTAAGGGCTCATTACTTCTTTTAAAAGAAGGCCTTCTTCTGTTACTTCAATGACCGCCATGTCTGTGATGATTAAATTGACACATTTCTTTGCTGTTAAAGGCAGGCTGCATTTCTTAAGAATTTTCGGGTCGCCATTTTTATTGATATGGTTCATAACCACGATCACTTTTTTTGCTTTATTCGCCAGCTCCATGGCACCGCCGATTCCCGGGACCCTTTTGCCCGGTACAATCCAATTGGCCAGATCCCCCTGCTCATCGACTTCCAATCCGCCAAGTATCGTGATATCCAAGTAGCCGGATCGAATAATACCAAAAGCAGTTGCACTGTCAAAATAAGAAGCACCTGGAACTAATGTGACAGGGAAGCCTCCTGCATTGCAGAGCATTTCATCTTCAAAGCCCTTTTCAGGAGACTCCCCCATTCCGAGAATTCCATTTTCCGCATGAAACATGACATGAATCTCTTCCGGGATATGATTGGAAACAAGTGATGGAATGCCAATCCCTAAATTCACAATCATTCCATCCTTTATTTCGTTCGCTGCCCGTCTTGCAATCTGGTTCCTCACATCTACTCCCACGCCCACTTCCAATTCACTCCTTCACTTGGAATCACCAAATCAACAAACACGCCCGGTGTGACGATACACTCGGGATCCAGCTCACCAGGGCCGACTATCTCATCAGCCTCCGCAATGGTGAACTCTCCAGCCATCGCCACCAAAGGGTTCGTATTTCTGGCACTTTTGTCATAAATCAGGTTGCCATAAATATCGGCCTTTTTCGCATGAACAATGGATACATCCGCTTTCAGCGGCAATTCTAATAAAAATTCCTTCTCATTTACAGTAACCTTTTGTTTCCCTTCCTCAACCATGCTTCCAAGACCGATATCTGTAAGAATTCCTTCAATCCCGACTCCGCCCGCGCGGATTCTCTCAGCCAGAATTCCCTGAGGTGAAAACTCTACATCCATTTCTCCTGTAGCCATAAGCTGGCCCGCAGCCGGATTTGATCCAATATGCGATGCTATTAATTTCTTCGCCCGTCTTCTGCTGACTAATTTCCCAATACCAATTTCAGGAAAACCAGCATCGTTTCCAATCAAAGTCAGTTCCTTCACCCCTTTTTCATAGATTCCCTGGATGAGTGTCGGCGGGTTGCCAACTCCCCCGAATCCTCCATACATTAAAATACTTTGATCATGGATGCGGGAAAGGGCTTCTTTCAATGTACCGACTTTGCCGGCATTCCTTATAGTTTTCTTCATCGTTTTCCACCCTTCCTAAAGTGCTTTATATCTATTTAAGTTCACTTCATTCTGAATTTCGGTCATAGTTTCAAAGAAAATATCAATCAGCTTATCTATTTCATGCCTTTGGATGGTCAGAGGCGGAGATATAATAACAGCGTCTCCATCTCCCCCCTCTATTCCAGCTGAAGAAGGATAAATAAGCAGCCCCTTATCCCGGGCTTTATTTACAATCATGTTGGTAAGAGATAACTCTTTACTGAAGGGAAACTTAGTAAATACATCTGAGACAAATTCAATCCCGACCATTAACCCTTTGCCCCTTATCTCGCCGATAAACGGAAAATTCCTCTGCCTATTCCTAAGCTGATCCAATAAATACACACCATTTTCTGCACCTTTTTCGACTAATCCGTGCTTTTCTATATAATTCAAAACGGCCAGTGAAACAGCTGCAGACTGTGGATTTGCACTATAGGTATGTCCGCTCATAATCGAGCCGGACCCCTGTATAATCGGTTCCATTACCTTATCACTGACAAGGGTGGCCGCCATTGGTGTATACCCGGCACTCATACCTTTCCCAAGCGTGATGATGTCAGGTTTTACTCCCCAATGCTCCATCGCAAACATTTTCCCTGTCCGCCCTATGCCTGTCATAACCTCATCAGCAATAAATAATATATTATGAAAATCACAGATTTCTTTTATTCTTTGGTAATAGCCTTCTGGTGGGACTATCACTCCGCCAGAAGCACCGACAATGGGCTCTGCAATAAAAGCCGCAATACTTTCCGCTCCATACCGTTGAATTGCCGTGTGCAGTTCTGTTGCGCAGGACATCTGGCACCCCGGGTACATTTCATTAAATGGACACCGGTAGCAATTAGGGGCTGAAACGGCAGGATTCTCATCAAGCAGCGAATGGAATCTTTTCCGTCTTTCAGCATGGCCGGAAAGCGATAAAGCCCCCATGGTTATTCCGTGATAGCTCGTCCAGCGTGAAATCACTCTGTTTCTACGGTATTCACCCTTCTCCTGCCAGTGCTGGATGGCTATTTTCATGGCTGTTTCCGTTGCTTCCGACCCGCTGTTTACAAAAAAAGAGCTATAATTTTCCTCGTTTCCAAAGGCCAGTTCATTCAGTTTTTCTGCAAGTTTCTCTGCAGGTTCCGATGTCATTTGTGAACGATAAACAAACGATACCTTTTGCGCCTGTTTGTACATGGCTTCAACAACTTCCTCAACCGCATGGCCAATGCTCGCTGTCACAGCGCCAGATGACCCGTCCAAATATTGCTTACCTTGATCATCATAAAGATAGACACCCTGCCCATACACAGCTTTAGGGTATTCAGCCCTATGCACCGGTTTAATTAGAAATGAACGTTTCATACTGCATTCTCCTTTTGTTGGTTTAACAGTTAGGCCAAATGTTATTTATCCATATCTTAATTCAAAATTCAGACATTTTATATTCTCCAAACCCATATAAATTTAAGCTGTTTTATTATACAATCAGTACAATAAAATAAATTTAACACTTGCGGCCATCTAACCTTTCAATCCTATTTATCAAAAGCCATTTACCGAGCTATCAATTTTTACATTAAAAGGATTTTAATTGTACAAAACACACTAAACATAATATGGTAAAGGAATGGTTGTCTTGAGTATCAGCATCTATGAGGCACTGAATCTTCCGGTAATGAAAAATACAAAACTTGCTGCGGGGTATAATGGTGTTACGAATATCATTAAATGGGTCACTATTGTTGAAGTCATTGAAGATATCAATCGTCTCCAAGAAGGGGAATTCCTCATTACGACCGGCTATGGACTAAAGGATAACAGCAGAGAATTCGAACGGCTCCTGTCAATGAAGAAACTTTCCGGGGCAGCTATATATACAGGTTTTTACTTAGACTACATTCCTCAGTCTTTTATAGATATCGCAAATGAAAACGATTTGCCGTTAATTGAACTGCCAACGGAAATCAATTTTTCCATCATCACAAAAAGCATCCTAGAGCAAATCCTGAATAAACAAATGGAAATGATCTCTTTTTCCCTGGATACCCATAAGAAATTAACACAGCTGGTTCTGCAAAATAAGGGGCAAAATATCATTTCCGATACCCTTTCAGAGCTGACCGGATCTTCGATATTTGTTATGAATGAAGCTAGCGAAGTCACTTATTTTGTTAAAGCCCATAATGACCTGAAATTTGACGGAGATAAATTATCCGTCAAAAAAAGCGACTTGCCGTATCAGGAACTTTCTTCGGATTGTCAGGAAAAAAGGAAGCCTATCGAATTAGATTATGAAGATTTTAAGGTCCTTTTTTATCCGATTATTGCAAATGAAAAAGAGTATGGCTGTCTAATCGCTTTCAAGGAACTTGAAGAATGGCAAGAATTGCATCTTAATGCCATTGAGCATGCTGCAACTGTCTATGCCATCGAATATTTAAAGGAAGATGCAGTCATGCAGACGCAAATTAGGCTTCGCGGAGAATTTTTAGAAGAATTAATTAATAAAAACTTTCAAACCTCTTCCATCGCTCTTGAACGCGGAAAAAAATTAGGGTATGACTTATCCATTAACCAGGCAGTTCTGCATATTAAAATAGGTAAATTCCTGGATAGCCTTGAACACAGGAAAAGCATGGATTCTCTATATAGCCACGCTGTTATGACATTGGAAAAACTCGGACGGCAATTTATTGTCCGCGAACGACTGGATGGTTTAATCATTCTTTTTGAAGTAAGGCAAGAAGACAAAAAAAACTTGAAGCAGGACAGCCTTGAGGCTGCAGAACTGCTTCTTAACAGGTGGAGAATTAAAAATCCCGACATCCCCCTGGTGATTGGAGTGGGTAAATCTTACTCGGATATCAATCAATTGAGCCATAGTGCAGCCGAAGCAAATTATGCAGCGGACCTGGCCCATCTTCTTTTATGCCCCAAATATATCATCCATTACGATGATTTGGGCACATTTCATCTCCTGATCCAGATGAAGGAAATGGGATTGAGCCTTAAGGATTTTTACGAGGAGCATATTGGGGAACTGCTGAAGAAAAGCAAGCAAGGAATCAATCTCATTGAAACGCTGGAAGCCTATTTTAAAAATAACCTTAATTTACAAAGTACATCAGAAGAACTATTTATCCACCGCCACACGCTTAAATACCGATTAAACCTTATTCAAACCCGAAGCGGCTATGATTTAAATTCAGCAGATGAAAGGCTGAAATTACAGATTGCCTTTGCAGCTTATAAGCTTGAGCAATATTATCAGAATTAAAATAGGGCCAGGCAATTGCAGTGAATTGCCTGGCCCTTTTCTATTAAAAACTTTTTGTCCAAATATTCATATCCTCATAGCCTGAGGAAATAACACAGTTGTTAACGAGTGTACCCTCATATTGGTATCCAAGCCGCTTAACGGTCAAGTTCATTCCATGAGATTGTGCCCTGGTTAACGAAAATAACGTTTGAACTCCATTTTCTTTTAGCCTTTTTTCCAATTCAAGAATAATAGAATATATTAAGCGGTTGCCGCGGAAGTCTGGATCTGTTGCACAATCGGTAACCTCTGCACAGTTAAATTCCTCCATGACCATAGCCGAAGCTGCAGATACGATTTTCCCATTATGCCTGATTGCTGTAAAAAAGTAATCTTTGCCCATCACTTGCTTTAAATAGTCTGGATCATGAACATCTGTTGGATAATATTTAAATACCTTTTTGTACAAGGCAGCCAATTCATCTGCATCTTTCTCAGTAACTTCAATCATTTCAAAGTCCTCTTTTAAAATAACCTTTGAAATCTCCTTACTGTCACTAACAGCCGCTTTTAGAATTCCCTGGTTCTCATCAAAGGCAGAGCTTTCCTTCCTAGTTGATTTCGGATATTTTGCAAAGATTTGCCCATCCTTCCCGTGGAAAAAACCGCTTATCTTGCCTTCCATAATATATCCATTTTCTCTAAATCGTCCCGCATGTTCAGGCAAAGTATATACGATTACTTTGCTTGGATAGTATTCTTTTTCCAAGGAAGATATATGCTTCACACTAGACTCATCTGCCTTAACAATATAACTGACAATTCGGTCGTTATATTTGTCAACTTCAAACTTATTTCCCAGACAAATATTCACGTATACTAAACCTCCTAAGAAAGAGCATTCAGGAAAGAGCGGAGCCTTTCGTTTTCTTTGTTTTCAAAGATTTCTTTCGGTGTCCCCTGTAATGCCAGCTTTCCTTGTTCCATAAAGCAAATACGGTCTGCTACTTCTCTGGCAAAACCCATTTCATGTGTTACACAAATCATAGTCATTCCCTCGTTAGCCAGGCTTTTCATAACCTGTAAAACCTCTCCGATCAATTCCGGATCAAGAGCAGAAGTTGGTTCATCAAACAGCATAACCTTGGGTTTTACGGCAAGAGCACGGGCAATTGCCACCCTCTGCTGCTGGCCACCGGAGAGCATTTGAGGATAAACGTCCTTCTTTTCAAGTAAACCCACTTTTTCCAATAAACTCTGGGAATACTCCTTTACTTCATCCTTATCCCGTTTGGCCACGTTAATGGGTGCGCACATTAAGTTCTCAAGAACAGTCATATGGGGAAAAAGATTAAATTGCTGGAATACCATTCCGATTTCCTGCCTGATCTTATTGATATCTGTTTTATCGCTGTTTACTTGAGTATCATTGAGGAAAATCGCTCCATCCGTTGGAATTTCAAGTAAATTAATGCATCGAAGCAAAGTACTTTTCCCGGATCCGCTTGAGCCAATTATGACTACTACTTCTCCTTTATTGACTTCAAGAGATACATCCTTCAGGACCTCGAGATCTCCAAAGCTCTTCCGCAAATTATTTATCTTAATTAATGCCTCAGAAGGAACAGTTTCCTTAGCCCCTGCTTGGTTTGCTAATGCATTCATGCAGCACTCCTCCTTTCACCGACCGATAGTTTTCGCTCCATTACACCAAGAAGTTTGGAAAGTGAATAAGTCATTGTAAAATAAATGATGGATGTGACCACAAAGAACTCAAGGAACGCAAAGTTAACACTGGCGAACCTTTCAGTACTATGCATTAGCTCATTTGCTGTGATAACAGAACACAGGGATGAATTTTTCAATGTAATAATAAACTGATTGCCCAATGGAGGTAAGCTCACCCGTAAAGCCTGAGGCATGATAACTTTTTTCATTGCCATAAAGTAACTCATTCCAAGTGACCTTGCAGCTTCCATCTGACCAAAAGGAATAGATGAGATGCTCCCACGGAAAATTTCAGAAACATAGGAACCTGCGTATATGCCAAGCCCCAGTACCGAGGCGGAGAAAGCACTTAAGCTTAAACCTAATTCAGGCAATACATAGTAAACAAGATATAACTGGACAAGCAACGGAACTCCGCGAATAAAAGCGATATAGCCATCGGAAATTTTTTGAAGAACTTTATATTTTGATATTTTCATAAGCGCTGAAATTCCTCCAATGATAATTGAAGCTATAATAGCCAGCGCAGATATTTCAATTGTTAAAAGGGTTGCTTCCAATAAAAATGGTATATATTTAGCTACTAATGAAAAGTCGAAAGTCATAATTTTCCCCCAATCCTGCTGTTAAAATAATCTGTGTTTATTCTTAGCGGATATGAATAATGATTACCGTATATCAATTCCAAACCATTTTTCACTGATTTCTGTGTAGGTTCCATCTTCTTTCATTTCGTCAATAATTTTTTGGATTTCTTCTGTTAACTCAGGATTATCCTTTCTGATTGCGATGCCAACCTCATCTACAAAAAGACTTTCATCGGCAATTTTGTATGGGTATCCTTTTGTTTTTATCGCATAAGCAGACATAAGCTTGTCCGAAATAACTGCCTCAAGACGGCCATTGCCCATATCAGTAAAGGCATCTGCTCCGGCACTATAGGTTTTCACATCTGCTCCTAATTCAATAGCCTTTTCTTCAAAGGTTGTGCCTAGTCCTACACCAACAGTTACACCATCAAGATCTTTACCTTTATTGATTTTTGAGTTTTCCGGAACAATGATTGCCCCTCCAGACGTGTAGTAATGGACAAAATCCACTTTTTCCTTTCTTTCATCTGTAATGGATAAACTCCCTAGGATAATGTCATATTTCTTAGTTAATAAGCCCGTGATAATGGCATCCCACTCGGTTGTCACAGGTTTAAACTCTACCCCCAGCCGTTTTGCAATCTCTTTAGAGATATCAACATCAAAACCGTCTAATTCATTTTTATCGTTGATATAGTTGAATGGAGGATACTTCCCGCCCATAGCAACAGTTAAGATTTCTTTTTCCTTGATTTTTTCTACCATATTTCCGGAGCCCTCAGCTTTTCCGGAACTCGAGTCTGAACCGCATCCCGCTAAAATAACCATTAATGCCAGCAATAAGATTGATAATAACCTACTCTTTTTAATTAGCATTTATCATTTCCCCTTTTCCAAATTTCATTTCTTGAACTAATTATAGAATTTTCAGATAAATCAAACCATCAACATTTCCCTAAAAAACCGAATGTTTATTTATCCAAATGTATAAAAAGACCATCCCCCTCTTTCAAATAAGTATTTAATTGGCCAATGGTCATATCGTGAATCCCCATGGATTTCAAAGTTCTTCCACTTTCCAGGAAGTCCTGACCTAATAAATAGGAGGCCATTGTAATGCTCGATTCTGTTAACCTTACATCGACTCCTGTTTTTTTGGCTAATTCAAACCAAGGGACCAATCCATAGGGTACATCCTCTGTCAGATAACGATGATCCAATTCTTCCGGACCTTTGGCTGTAAGATGCGGACTAGTAGAAATCATTTCATGCCAGTTTGAATTTGAAGTGACATAACCTGTATTCATTACCCGTTCCAAGTATGGAATTACATTAAGTCCAAGAGACTTTCCTACTCTGATTCTCTCTTCATCAAGTTTTTCAAGTACACCGGCAATTCTTGAAGTTACCCCCTCTTGAAAGTGATAATACTCTCCCTTTGCCCGTTCAATTGTGCCCGCATTAAACAGACATGGAAGAACGTTCAACACAGGATTTCCATTATGAAAACCAACTTCCAGGACATTTTCAGCAGGCTTCACCTTTGGGTAAAGCTTACTAAATGCATCAACAAATACAGAGTTTTGTGCTGATGGAAAGGCCGAAGCCCAAATTTGCTTCACATATAATTTAATATGGACTGCTGACTCTCCATTCATCTTTCGGCAGGCATAAGGAAGCGTGTTCGTTTCCGCTAATATATAACGGGCCTTTACCCCTTGTTCTTTAAATATCTTATTAAAGCAAAGGCTTCCACCTGTGTATCCCGGAATAAGCACGATGATTTGATTATCTCTGATATAAGGCGATATCATCTCTGCAATTCTTTCATGTGAAGCAGAATGCGAGATTACAAGGATTATATCTGCAGCAGTAACAGCCTTTTGTAAATTGGTTTCGATATCAGGTGCATGAGCTATCCCTGAAATTTCACCAGTCATTTTTATTTTTCCGGATTCTATCAGCGGAAAGAGATTTGACTGATACTCTGGAAGCTCATAGATAGTAACATCAAAGCCTTTTAGCTTTAAATCGCCGGCTGCAGCATACCCTCCATGACCTGCTCCGATGATTGTAATTTTACTATAATCCAAAAGTTTCACCTTCCTTTCGAATGAGTATTACCCTATAATGTATTCTAATAATAACCTAAACTGCAAATCTGATTGGAGGTACCTTCGTGTGATAAACTTACGAGAGATGTTAGCGCTTCCAATACTCAACAGCTCCAATCTTATATCAGGCAATAAAGGATTAAGCAAACCTGTCAGATGGCTGACCATCCTCGAACTGCTTGATGATATAGACAAGCTTGAGAGGGGGGAAGTTCTTTTAACGACTGCCTTTGATTTATCTTCCAATGAAGAAATGAAAAAGAATTTAATCAAGAAGCTGCATGATCAGGGCGTCTCTGGAATCATTATTCAAACCGGGTATTATTTGGAGGAAATCCCTCACGAAATGGCTGTTCAAAGCAATCATTACAACTTTCCTATTCTAGAACTCCCCAAAACTGTTTCTTTTTCAGAAATCACAAAGGTAGTCCATAAACATATCCTAAATAAACAATTTGAAGAAATTCACTTTTCAGAAGAAATGTATCGCAAATTTACTGATATCGCTGTAAATAACCAAGGGCTGCTGCCGATCGCAAAGGCTATGGGCACTTTAATTAAAGGACATATCAGTATTTTCGATATACACATGAATGAACTTTGTTCTGTCATTTCTTCTGATCCCAAATTGAATTTACCAGATAACTTCTGTCGCGAAATTCTATACCAATATAGGGAACAAGAAGACAATTCACCTTTAAGAACCTCTGCAAAATTAGAATTTGAACATAATTCTGTTCTGATTGTGCCTGTTAATTCCAAAAATGATATATTCGGTTATATTGTTGGAGTAAAAGCTGACGCCTTCAATGATCTAGAAGAAATCGCTGTCCAGCATGCTTCAACAATATCAGCTTTGGAGTTTATTAAACTTTCAAGCCTTGAAGAAAAAGATAATCAGCTGAAATCAGATTTTCTTGAGCTTGTCCTGACAGGCAATTACACAGATGAGCTTACAATTTATTCAAAAGGTGAGGCATTGGGGTATAAAATCGGTTCTCATGACACATGTGTCGCTATCATTAAATTAGATGAATATGATCAACTTTCTTCCAAAGAAAGTGCAAGGATTGATAGAAAGCTTCAGCAGCTCCTTATGAAGAGACTCCAGGACAATGCTTTTAAAACTTTATTTAAAAAGTTAAATGGCCACTTTGTTATTCTCATCACCAGGGAAGCGTCCATCAAAGTGAATATTACCGATGTCCTTACTGCTGTTCAGTTTGAGGTTCAGTCTTTGTACGATACTACCCTTTCGATTGGGATCGGGAATTACTATAATGACTACAGCGAATATCGTTTCTCCTACAAGGAGGCCCAGGAATCTCTGTTCATAATTGATTCCGTCTGGAAAAATAACAAATGCATACACCATAAGGATTTAGGATTATATAAACTGTTGCTCCCTCTGCTCCAGGATAAGCAGCTAATTAATAACTTTCACAAAAATGTCCTCAATGATCTTATTAATGATAAGGAATTACTGGAAACATTAAGAGTTTACTTGGAGGATCTGAAAATAAACGAATCCTCTCAAAAGTTATTTATCCATCGGCATACGTTAAAATACCGGATTAAAAAAATTGAGACGATCACACAGCGCAAAATTTCCAATTTTCATGACCGGATCGAGCTGGAACTTGCTTTAATTATTCATAACATGCTGGATAAAGACACTGACAGCCAATAAAATCCTGATAGAAGGATTATTTCCTTCTATCAGACCGCTATCTTGAAACCATTACATGTTCTTCAAAGTAGCTGATGGTTGCCCTGGCTAATGCCCTTTCTATCTTATCATCAGAATTTGCTTGGGGGTTACACCCTTTATTCAATAGTACATTTATGAACGGCCAGATTTTCTCTCCATACACCTCCATGCATTCCTTTGCCATAACACTTGGCCAAGCATTGCAGCTAATAGCTGTCCTTCTATTAGCAGTATTGATGACTGAAGGTATTTTTTTTTCCCATTCTATTTCATCCGGCTGGAAAATAAATTTGTCGATATTTCCATGCGGCAGTCCTTCAATAGCTTTTTGTTGAATTCCATCTTTTTGAATTTCATATGGATCTGCTGTTAAGTCCAAGACCACAGCACTCTCTGGAAGCACTTCAAGCCATTCATTTGGAATAATAACCAATTTAGCATCCGGCCTTCTCGTTGCATCGATTAACAAATCAGTCTTTCCAAGAATTTCTTTTATCGAATCAGGAAATTTTGTAACTTCTTTTTCTAAAAACTCAATGGTTACACCTTTTGCCCCCGCTGCCTCAAACCCTTGATTGGTATACTCCTGAAAAGAATACCTTGCCGCCTGAAATCCTAAATTGCCCATCCCAAGAATAGACACTTTAAGAGCTTTTCCCTTAAATTGAGCAGCATTCTTCTTGAGCTCATTAAAGGCAGTATGAACTCCCCCTAAAGCCGTCATTTCATACGAGACAACTAAGCGTCTATAGAAATCATCCACAATGGAATCTAAAGAAAAACTATTAATATGGTTTTCTTTTAATTTCTCAAGTAAAGCTGGCCTTGTCTCATAATGAAGCATGGATAGTAGCCCTGAGGAAGGATTCATCAGTTCCAACGACTCAATTTCAGGAACCCGGATAACAACAATTAGATTCTGTTTAAAGACTGTGTTCCGATCCACAAACTTTAGATCACTGTTAACTCTCAGATAATCTTCCTCTGAGTATCCCAGCTTTTTGCCATAGCCTATTTCAAGAAAAACCTGCACATTTGATGAATGAAAATTTTTAAAAAAAGATGGAAGGAAGTCTCTTTTTTCACCTTCCTCTTTATCCATTATTGGAAACCCTATTGATCTAACTTCTGAAGATAAGATAGGGAGCCCCCCTCACTTAATATTTTCTGAATTTATATAATATTAACTCATTTGTAAGGCATTTAATATTTACACCTGGTATAAATATCAGTTGAATTTTTATCCAAATAGACAAAACGCGTATCAATATTAAAACTAGTGGTAAGCTTTATTCATTTAACAAATACTATGGCTGACCTAAACTTAGGAGGCATTCTATGAAATCATTGATCTCCCTCATATTAATCAGTTTCATCGGATTGAATCCTTACAGCAGCCAAGTATTAGAGAAACATATCTGGGATCAGCAAGGCCTCTCTGAGGATTATCATGGCCATATTGAAGATCGCTCAGATGGGCCCTACAAGAAGATACAACTGCTTGGAATCAACGATTTCCATGGCCAGCTGAATGTAACCCGGCAGATTAACGGCAGACCAGCAGGACGTGCAGATTATCTCGCTGCGTATTTGCGCCACCGTGCCGCAGAAAATGAAAATACCATCCTGCTTCATACTGGAGACATGATAGGAGCCAGTCCTCCTTTATCTTCCCTCCTGATGGATGAACCGACCATTGAGTTTTTGAATAAGATGGGGTTTGATATTGGCACCATCGGTAACCATGAATTCGACAGAGGCCTGGATGAACTGCTTCGCTTACTAAATGGCGGAAGCCCTTCAGTCGTAAAGAATTACCCTGGTTCCCGCTTTCCATGGATTGCAGCCAATGTTACCAGTCATAAGTCAGGCAAGCACCTTCTCCCCCCATATAAAATATTAAATGTGAGCGGGGTCCCAATAGGGTTTATCGGGGTGATCATGAAACAAGCACCAAGTTTATCCGCACTAAATAGTGTGAAGGGTCTTACCTTCACTGATGAAGCGGAAGCTATCAATAAGTATACCCGGGAACTTAAAAAGCAAGGAATAAGAGCCATTGTGGTACTGGCTCATGTTCCTGGCAAATCAAATCAAAAAGGAGAACTAGCCACAGGGCAGCTAATAGAATTGGCCCATCAAGTGGATGACGAAGTGGATATTATGTTCGGAGGCCACAGTCATGCTTATCTGAACAGTGTGGTGGATGGGAAGCTGTTGGTCCAGGCCTATTCATATGGCACCGCCTTTTCTGATGTGGATATCGAAATAGATCCCAGGACAAAGGATATTGTCCGCAAGAATGCTGAAATTGTGAATGTTTTTCAAGAGAATATCCAGCCTGCAAGCGACATAACCAGAATGATCGAACGATATGAAAGAAAAGTAGAGCCTGCTGTGAACAGATATATTGGCACTGCTGCTATACCCATCACAGCTGCCCGAAACAGAAGCGGGGAGTCCGCCCTGGGCAATCTTATTGCGGATTCAGAACGGGCAGCGATGACCACAGATTTCGCTTTCATCAATCCAGGAGGAATCCGCGCAGACATTGACGCCGGCCGTATTACATGGGGAAACTTATATTTCGCGCTTCCCTTCAGTAATCAATTGGTTAAAATGCATCTGACAGGCACCCAAATCCGTGATGTCCTTAATCAGCAATGGCAGCCGAATATAACAAGAATTCTACAGATATCAGGACTCACTTATACTTGGGATGACAGAAGGCCCATAGGTGAAAAAGTAAAGGATATATACCTTATGGACGGTATAAAACTCGAACCGGACAAGACCTATTCGGTCACTGTAAACACTTATCTCGCTAATGGAGGAGATAATTTCACCGTATTTCTAAATGGTATAAATAGAGTGACCGGCCCCAACGATATTGATGCACTGGAGAGGTATATTCAGCAGCTACCGCAGTCGTTTAGTTATGCGATTGATGGACGCATAAAGAGAGTGAACTAAAAAGGACAGTCCCGGAGACTGTCCTTTTTTCTTTGCATATTGATACTAATAGCAGGATCTTGCTCATATCCTTCCAATAGGATTAAAAATGAAAGGAATAGGTTAATGAAAAAATATATTTATTTTCTCATGCTGTTCGGTGTCTTCTTTCCATTATTCCATAAGACAGCAATAGTGTATGAAAACTGGAGATTGTGCACCACTGCTTCTAAATTAATCGGGATCCGCCTTTATGGTCTGGATTTCATGAGAAACCTGCTCATATCAACACTGGCAGCCCTCGCTGCTTTCTATTTCACGCAGCTATTTATTAGATGGGACAGCAAATATAAAAGCTAGCTATTCATAAACCATAAATTGTGGTTTAGTCGGATGGTCAATGACAAGAGCCTCATTCGAAAATTTTAATAGCTTTTGATACAAAATGAGATCTCCCAGACAACCAACTGTCAATATCGCTCCCAGGATCGATAATCCAGGCATGTTAAACACAACTCCCAGAATAAGCGGCAGTAAGCCAGTCGGAATAAATGGCAACAATAACACCTTTTTCATCTGCTGAACTGTCACAGGCTGTTTGGCATGAGCATAAGCTATACCCATTTTCAGGTTGACTCCCCAGGACATTTCCTTCCAAGGAACACCGCCAATATAGTGAAAACCCGCCAAATGAATGGCTTCATGCAAAATAACGATTACGACCATGCCAGCAAAAAATAATAGCATACCCATAAGATCAAAAGTCATTTCCCCGCCGCCATAAATCACAGCATGTAAAAAGAGGACCCCAATTATAAGTGCCAACGTTGCAAAAAACAAATAAATCTGCAGCTTCATCATCGAAACAGAAACAACGGTTGCTTTTTTATTATCCAATTTTTCACCCCATCAGAGTTAGTCAATACCCATATCTACGGATCAAGCAACAGCGAAGTTTCAGATTCCTCTCCTTCTTTTGCCTCAGTCTCAGTTTTTCATAATGTACAGTTTCTGCCCAAATGGACCTAAAGTAGCGAAAAACACTGTTACCGCCACTGTTAGACTTGTATAATCAAGGCAAGAAAAAATGAAAGGACAGTGATAAGAAAAGTGCTGTATATCTGGGATATTGAAAAAATCATTTTACATACATTGAACGAGCAACGCCTCAAAATAAATTACGAGTTCAGCAATACACTCGCTTCACCTATGAGCTACAATGTCTCAACGAATACAATAAAATTTAACTACCTGAAGGTGAACGGCTACATAGCTAAAATTAATTTTAAAATAAAAGAGACAAATGAGAACCTGGTAAAATTAATGCTTTACCATGAGATCGGCTATTATCTGGATTTCAAGAAAAACAAACATGACATCAGAACGCTTATGTACGGAGAAGATGATGAGAAAGAACAGCTCATGGCAGAAATAGAAAGAAACTCCTGGGATTATGGGAGGGGTATTGTACCTGAACATCTGGTCAATGCCTATGATATGTTTAGGGAATTGGATAAAGTGTTCAGTTAAGGAAGATTTGTAAATCTTGATTTTATTAATAATAATGGGAACCTCCAATTCACTAGGTTCCCTAAAACTTTATACTTCTTTCTTTTTGCATAAGTCATAAATGCCCGCAAAGCACCGATACACAGAAATTGGAACGAGCAGTTTAGAGACCAAAAGTTATTCACGAAAAAGAACAGCTTGCGCTGTCCTTTCTATACGCTTCCTGATGCTGACCCGATGGCAACCAGTATCCAAAAGCCGAACTTGTATATAAATGTTCCAATTCCAAGTATAAGTCCCGTCCAGCACATCCCTTTGCTCTGACCCTTTTTCAGCCCCACTGCACCAAAAATAATGGCCAGGATCCAGGCTGGCAGAAGAAACCATCCAATAAACGGTATCAGTCCTAATACAATCCCGCATATGCCAAGAACCAGTGAAGCTACAGCCATTCCATTGCTCTCCATCTTTGCCTGCTGCACTTCCATCGCATCCCCTCCTTCTTTCTATGGATACGCGTGATTTAGTAATAAAAGAACCGTATTCGTTTTAATTAGAGTTAATTTCTGGATAGTTTCATTTGACTCAATTTGGCTCCACATGAACATGCACATCATAAACACCATGGTCATGCATCATGACTTTTTCCACATGTGTCGCAATATCATGGGCTTCCTTAATATCAAGTGTGGAATTAACTAAGATAACTACATCGATAACTTCATTATTGCCGTAGCTTCTACCTTTAATATCTTTTATTCCTTTAACCCCGTTTACTTTTTTGATGGCATCCTGATATTCTTTAATCTTTTCTTCATCAAATCCGTCTGAAAGCTCATGGGAAGCTTGTACAAAAATATCCCAAGCCGTTTTGCATATTAATAGCCCGACAATAATGGCTGTTAAAGGATCAAGCCATGGCATGTTCAGCTGTGACCCAAATATGCCGATTGCTGTTCCTATACTCACCCAGGCGTCTGAAATATTGTCCTTTGCAGCTGCCATTACGGCCTTACTGTTAATTTTATTCGCTAATTTCCTGTTGTAGCGGTACACAAAGTACATTGCAGCTGCAGAAAAAACTCCCGTATATGCCGCAAAAATATCAGGAGATTCATTAACACCTTCAAACATGGATGAAACAGCATTCAGCAGGACCTGAAGACCTACAGCAGCCATAATAAAGGAAGCTACCATAGAAGCAATGGTTTCACTCTTCCAGTGACCATACCCATGATTTTTATCCGGAGGACGCTGGGAAATCCTAAGACCTATAAGCACTGCAATTGAAGCAATAATATCCGTCGTATTATTCAATCCATCCGCTTTCAAAGCGGCAGAATTACTCACATATCCAATTGTTAATTTTAGTATAGAAAGACATATATAAGCCGCAATGCTAATAACCGCAGCACGCTCACCCAACTTAAGGTTTCGATACTTTTCTTCTTCCATGCCCTAGCCTCCTATATTACCCTTGATTATATTACCAAGCGGCATTCGGGTGGGTCTAGAGCAATCTTTTTGTCTTTTATTAAATAAATAAGCAAAGTGCAATTAAGTTGCACCAATGAAAAATCAAGCCATCCCGTAAAAGGCTGGCTTGATTTGCATCACCTTAATGTGTAAAAAGAATGGAAATAGAATTTGAACATCCTTCTAATCAAATCGAAGCCCTCTTGAGATTCGCCTCAAACATATCGATTATTTCCAAAAACCGCTCTGCTTCCCTAAATGTATGGTCAGCCAGAAGAGGATGAATATTGCTTTTGATCCGGCATGCCTCTATTAATTCTCTGGCAGTTTTCTTAAAATCTCTTAATGAAGCAACCGATACTTTATTCTGGTTTAAGAATTGGCTCAGAATCGGTTTCGTTTCAGATTGCGGCTGCATAGATTCCAGATCCACAGCCTGGAATAGCAATTGATCGAAATCATGGCTGAACTCCCTGGCCTGTTCAACCAGCTTTCTTTCAGATGGGTCTAATAGATGGCCGATAAACTTAGCATGATCAGCCATAATCTTCAGGAAAAATACATTCTCCTCTATAATGGCTTCAGGCTTTGGAGCAAGCACCCCTGAATTAAGCTCTTTTAAGCGATTAGCAAAATAAGCTGCTTCTCTGCTGATATGGTCAATCAATAAAGGGTAATTATTTGAACGGATTTCGCACCTTAATGTCAGACCCAATACTTTTCTTTTATAACTCCAGATTGCGGCAGCAGCCTGATAAACCTCGTTATTAAAATTTTGCACTTGGTTAAGTTCCGAATTTACATTAAACCTGGCCAGCTTTTCCTCAATTCTTTCAAACAATGCAATAAACTGCTGTGCTTCGGTAATTAGCTGTTTCTGTTCATATGTAAAACCCAAACTTAAAAATAAGGCATGTTCTTTCATGATTCTGGACCAAAACTTAATTTCGTCCAACGATCTAGCGACTATTGGATCTGACATGTCTTTCCCTCCTTAATTGCTCACTCCTTCTCAAATATATTAATGATATTCACCTGTAATTCCATATTTTTATTCTGCAAACTGGCTATAAAAACATCCTAAAATGTAAAAACTGCTCCCACGACGGCAGCAGTCCTTCTTTTACTCATATTTTGATAAATCCACAAAATAGCTATAAATCAAGTAAACCACCATCGCAAACGCGGTTGAGATAAAACCCCAGCCGAGCGTAATCTGCTCGATAATCAGATAGTTATTGCAAAGCTGTACAGGGGACCATATATATAGCCATCCCAGAGCTAAAAAGAGAATGGTAAAGAAAATAATGAGTGCATGCTTCCAAAATGAACTTAGCTTTGGCCAGCTGTCCCGCAATGGCACCCCAGCCAAAAATGGCAGTGAGATAAACTTAAAGATTTCTACACTTGTAAGCGTCAATGCTTCATCCATCGTCCTTGGCAGAGACCAATACACCATAATAATGGAAAACAGCAATAGTCCCGGTACTCCGTTTTCATTCCATTTTGAGAAAAACTCCGGAAAACGATGCTGAAAGAACTTCGCCATAAACAATCCAGAGATTATGAGCAGCGGCATTTGCATATGCATATGCGTAATCATAATAGACTCCAGCAAATTAGCTACTGGCGGGAGCATCAATGCAAAAAGCAGAAGCAACCCGTAAACTGGTGACTTCATCATTCTTCCCTCCCGCTGTGCAGAATCTCCGTTACCCGATCAGCCGCTTTTTCAATCAAGGTGTAGTCCATGACTTCGATTAACTGTCCTTTGGGGTTCACCAGATAAAAAGCCGAGTTATGGGCAAAGTTGCCGTATTCATCCGGTATGACAATAACGCCAAACCGCTCCAGCAAAGAGTCAAGTTCCTGCTGTTCGGGAATCCTCGCCATTCTCCACGTTTCTCCGTCACTGCCGAAAGCCTTTCGGTAAGTATCCAATGTTTGGGGATCATCCCTCTCCGGATCAAAGCTGATGCTAAGGAATTGAATGTCGTGACCAATATACTCTTTCGGAATCCTTTTATATACTTCAGACATATTAACTTCAAGTTCGGGGCAAACCGTACCGCATGAAGTATATAAAAAAGTAATAAAAACATACTTCCCATCAAATTCCGAGAAAGAGTAGGTCCTTCCACTATTGTCTTCAAGTGTTATATCCGGGAACTGAGGCTTTTCAGCCATTAACTGATTAACCCTGGCTGTTTCAGCAGTAAAAGCCTGAAACCCATCTGTGCCATTGTAAAAAAGGATTATGCCAAACATCAGTACCAGCAAGCTGGATAAAGCCGTTCTATTTTTTTGAAACATGATTCATCACGTCCTTTTAAAAGAAAGAGACAGCCCAGCTGCCGAGCTATCTCTCATACCTTACCAGGTTTTGAATGGAGGTGAACCTGGAGGCGCATTGACCATGAAATCGACCAATGGAATGACATATGCCATGCCGACAAGGACAATCATACACACAACCCACAATCCCCAGCGTTCTGTCCATCTAGGTGTTGGCGCTTCATCCTCTTCCACTTCCGCAATAGGGAATTCTGTGTTTCCTTTTGGTGCAAAGAACATGAGATAGAAAACTGCGTAAACCTGCATAAGGACACCAATCATTAGAAGTGTTCCACCGATTGCCAGGAAGAATAGATAAGGATCCCAGCTTAGAGCAGTTGCATTATCAAAATATGTTGAATAGGAAGTCCTTCTTGGAGATCCCAGCAGACCCACCCAGTGCATCGCACCTGACATGATGATCATACCGATCGTCCATATAATTGTTTGAATAACCCCAAGCTTGTTGATCTGCGGTGTCAGAACTCTTTTAGATACATAAGGAATGAGCCAATAGATTAGGCCAAAGAACGTCATAACTACTGACATGCCAAGTGTTAAGTGAAAATGGCCAACGACCCACATCGTGTTATGAACTACCTGATTCAATTGGTTTGTAGTTTGAGCAATACCGCCGGCGCCTGCAGGGATAAAAGCAGCCATTGCGATAAATGGTGCAAGGAATCTGACGTCTCCCCATGGAAGCTTCTTATACCAGCCAACAAGTCCTTTTCCGCCTTTTCTTCTAGCTGTGCGTTCAAAGACTGCAAACATTGCATATGCAGTCATTAATGAAGGGAAGCCAATGGCCAAACTCATAAACACGTGCATGTATTTCACAGGTTCAGAAATACCCGGGTCAATAATTTGATGGTGGAAGCCGCCGGTAATATTCATGATTACTAGTGCAATAACCACTATCCTTGTCAAGAGGTCATTCCATCTTCGGCCGCCAATAACCTTCGGCACAATGACATACCAGGCAGATACAGCTGTTAGATACCAGATGTTAACCAGCGTATGGCCAAACGCCCAGAACAGTGTACGCGCAACCATAACATTTATCGTCTCAACCCATCCAAAAGCCCAAGGAATTATAGTAAATACTTCGATTGCTACAGGTAAGCTTCCGAAGAACAAGAGAACAAAAACGCCGGTTGCAAAGAAAGAAAGAATCGGGACATGCTTGCCAGGATTTCTCTTTCTCCAGCTGGCCACATTGATAAAGGCACCAAAGGCACACATCCATACACCCAATACGATAAATACTAAGCCGATATAGAAAATAGGCGAAGCAGCCATTGGCGGATAGAAAGTATACATAACAGATGCTTCATTCATTAAAATCGGAATCACCGCTAGGACAAATCCGAAAATCTTCATCCAAAAGCCTATCCATGCCATCTTTCTGACCTTAGGAAGCAGGCCGCCCAGTGTATGGGATAACCCAGCATAGAAGTATCCAATTGTGAAGAACGCTGACAGTACGACTACCAGCAGAAGGCCATGAGCTGTCAGAACCTGATAATAATTTAGCCATGCAGGCAATTCGAGCATTCCAGCCCGGTTCAGGCCTTGCACCAGTCCGAGTATTCCTCCCAGAAGGATGGCCAAGAAAGCAACAGATAAATATGATTTCGTTAATTTTCCATCCTCGAGGCTAATCCCCATAACTTTATTTGCTTTATCCTTAAAAACTTGTGTTTTTCCTGATTGTTTAATAACTGTTTCCACTGTCTATCCCCCCTTTATTTCACTGTAATGGTCGTGCTCATCATTTGATGACCTGCACCGCAGTACTCATTGCATAGAACCAAATATTCGCCCGACTTATCAAATTTCTGAGTGATCTTTTGTACATAACCAGGCACAACCATTGCATTTAAGTTAGTTTCGGCAACCTGGAACCCGTGCACGACATCTTTTGACGTCAATGTAAAATGAACTGTTGATCCTGCAGGCACTTCTATCTCACTTGGAGTAAAACTGAACACTTGAAGAGTCATAACTACTTCATATTCATTCTCACCGATCTTCTTAATTCCTGGTTCATCAAACGGTGCTGTTTCATCCACTTTCTGAGGATCAATTCGCTCTCCATAACTTGGCGGCCCCATTTCAAAAGCGAATGCCTGATAGCCCGCGATTAACATGAATCCAATAATCATTCCAAAGCTCAAAATAAGCCATACCTTTTCAGAACGATGCATCATTGTTTATCCCCCCTATATTCTGGCCATATACAGGCCGTACAAGATTAAATACGTAACAAAGATCCCAAGCCCTACAACTGTAACTGAAAAGAACGTACCCTTTAGTGAGTTTTGTTCTTTTGAACTGCTTTGGTCCACTTTTTGTGTATCCACCTTCCATCAGCTCCTTTACTTTCTTACTTACATCATAGTTGAGAAAGGTTTTCATAAAAGTGAAATGAATCACACTTTTTTCATATTCACTCAAAGGCAATAAGGTTGTGATTTCGGCTAAAACACTGTAGTATCAAGGGTTTTCTTCATCGAATGGTGCTCTGGCAAGAATAACGGTTCACAAATAGTTCACAATAAGGCAATTCACCAGTATGTGATCACGTAAATGGTCAGATAGAGTATCAAACTAAGTTATCCAAAAAGATAAATTGGGGTTTTATTCTAAGATAAAAGTGTGGTTTTAAGCTAACCGGCAGATTAATTAAAATTTAAGATAGGGGGGAACTATTGGGAATGTTTTTGTAAGCTTTTTCATTGGCAGCAGGTGCGTTCTCTTTTTCATTAGTATCAGATGATAGCATTAAAGAACTCGAAAGGAGAGTGAAAAATTTAGAAGAAAAAACAAATAAAAACGATGGCCATGCTAAACTCAAGAAGGTTCACATAAAGAAAAAAACTAATCCCGATTGGAATTAGTTGATAATGGTATGTATAATGGTGGGCCTAAATGGACTCGAACCATCGACCTCACGCTTATCAGGCGTGCGCTCTAACCAGCTGAGCTATAGGCCCATATGTGTCTAGCTTCGGCTCCTGCGAACAGTCGCCTACGCATTTCATTTTGGAGCGGGTGAAGGGAATCGAACCCTCATCATCAGCTTGGAAGGCTGAGGTTTTACCACTAAACTACACCCGCAAATAAATTTGGTTTGGAGGCAACACCCGGATTTGAACCGGGGATGGAGGTTTTGCAGACCTCTGCCTTACCACTTGGCTATGCTGCCTTGAAAAATGGCTGGGCTAGCAGGATTCGAACCTGCGAGTGACGGAGTCAAAGTCCGGTGCCTTACCGCTTGGCTATAGCCCAAAATCAAATGCAAAAAAAGAATAATGGGGCGATTGATGGGAATCGAACCCACGAGTGTCGGAGCCACAATCCGATGCGTTAACCACTTCGCCACAACCGCCACTATCCTACTGGCAGGGGTAGTAGGAATCGAACCCACATCAAAGGTTTTGGAGACCTTCGTTTTACCATTAAACTATACCCCTATATAAAACGTAAATGGTGGAGGGGGGCAGATTCGAACTGCCGAACCCTAAGGAGCGGATTTACAGTCCGCCGCGTTTAGCCACTTCGCTACCCCTCCAAGTCTGTAAAGACTAAGAAAATGGTGGCTCAGGACGGAATCGAACCGCCGACACAAGGATTTTCAGTCCTTTGCTCTACCGACTGAGCTACTGAGCCTTATAAATTATTTTTCCTAAATACTGTTTGGCTTCGTCCTTCGTCCCGATTTGACAATCGGTACGCTGAAGTGATTCATGGTAGCTTATTCGGTCGTGCTCTACCGACTGAGCTACTGAGCCTTATAAATTATTTTTACTTAAATAACACATTCTTGTAAAAATGGCGGTCCGGACGGGACTCGAACCCGCGACCTCCTGCGTGACAGGCAGGCATTCTAACCAACTGAACTACCGGACCAGATTGCGGGGGCAGGATTTGAACCTGCGACCTTCGGGTTATGAGCCCGACGAGCTACCGGACTGCTCCACCCCGCGATAATATTATTTATGTGTTTTTTCTATGCTCACATCAGGCATTTCATCGCAGATTAATCAATGAAGTACCGCCCCGATTTCAGAAAGATTATTCAAGCAGCAACTCAATCGGTGCGCTGAAGTAATTCCTTCGAAGCTTACTCGGTCGTGCTCCACCCCACGATAATATTATTAAAGATAAAATATGGAGGAGGAAAGGGGATTCGAACCCCTGCGCGGTTTGACCCGCCTGTCGGTTTTCAAGACCGATCCCTTCAGCCGGACTTGGGTATTCCTCCGTTGTTGTAAATAATAATCGTATTGGTAGCGGCGGAGGGGATCGAACCCCCGACCTCACGGGTATGAACCGTACGCTCTAGCCAGCTGAGCTACACCGCCGAAATGATTATATATGGTGGAGCCTAGCGGGATCGAACCGCTGACCTCCTGCGTGCAAAGCAGGCGCTCTCCCAGCTGAGCTAAGGCCCCACGTAAAAGAAGTGTCACTGGTCGGGAAGACAGGATTCGAACCTGCGACCCCTTGGTCCCAAACCAAGTGCTCTACCAAGCTGAGCTACTCCCCGTATTATGGCGCGCCCGAGAGGAGTCGAACCCCTAACCTTTTGATCCGTAGTCAAACGCTCTATCCAATTGAGCTACGGGCGCAAAATAATGGAGCGGAAGACGGGATTCGAACCCGCGACCCCCACCTTGGCAAGGTGATGTTCTACCACTGAACTACTTCCGCTTAAAAATGGTGCGGGTGAAGGGAGTCGAACCCCCACGCCTTGCGGCGCCAGATCCTAAGTCTGGTGCGTCTGCCAATTCCGCCACACCCGCATTATGAAATTAAAAATGGTGAGCCATGAAGGACTCGAACCTTCGACCCTCTGATTAAAAGTCAGATGCTCTACCAACTGAGCTAATGGCTCGTACTAAAGTTATGGTGGAGGATGACGGGATCGAACCGCCGACCCTCTGCTTGTAAGGCAGATGCTCTCCCAGCTGAGCTAATCCTCCAAAATGGTGACCCCTACGGGATTCGAACCCGTGTTACCGCCGTGAAAGGGCGGTGTCTTAACCGCTTGACCAAGGGGCCAGATAATATATTAAAGTAAAAAGGATTGCCCGGCAGCGTCCTACTCTCACAGGGGGACAGCCCCCAACTACCATCGGCGCTGAGAAGCTTAACTTCCGTGTTCGGTATGGGAACGGGTGTGACCTTCTCGCTATCGCCACCGGACTATTTGGTTGAAGAAACTTCGTTCCCTCAAAACTAGATAATGTATGAAGAAGAATTTGCCGAGTATTCACCAATATGACTTGTCTAGCTTCGGCTCCTAACTTCTCAGCCGTTTCGATCCGTCCCTCCAAATCCCAAAACCAGGATTTGAATGACCGGCTCTCCAACGTCTCTCGAAGTTGAACAGTCGCCTCTGCTTTTCGTTTTGGTTAAGTCCTCGATCGATTAGTATCAGTCAGCTCCACATGTCGCCACGCTTCCACCTCTGACCTATCAACCTGATCATCTTTCAGGGATCTTACTAGCTTGACGCTATGGGAAA
>NZ_JAMBOJ010000025.1 GCF_023715565.1 Cytobacillus firmus
AGGATTACATCTACCATTACAATTACAAACGAAGACAAAAGAAACTAAAGAAACGCGCGCCGATTGAATATCGACACGCGCTCACTGCTTAGCTTTTTATGTTGTCTACTTGACAGGGACAAGACCAATATCCCAGCTTTTTTGAAAGCCTGGTGATGGTGTTGGGGACTGTATAAAAAGCTGCTGCCAAACTTTGTATAGACTTGGTTACAAATTCGGATTTATTTTTGGAGGATATATTCAATAATCTGATCATCCGTATCATTTAGTTTATATTCAAATTTATGTATACGTTCTTCAAAGTGCATTGTTCTCACCTCGCTCGCTCAAATCAATATCTGTATTTATTATAGCAAATCAAGGGGGCATACTTTGAGAATGTATTGAATTTACATTTATATATAAAAGGCCCCCATCTTTCAATGTAGCTTTGAAAGCAGTCAGAATGAAAAGGAATTTAACTGAGAAAGAAGGAGCTGAATTTTTAGATCTGGACTATCAAACTATTAGCTCTTGGGAAATAACAAAAGTTCTCCTAGGTGTGTTCATTTAGTGAGAATAGAGGAGATTTAATTGATAACGGATCCACAATCAACTTCGAAGCTATCAGTGAAAGAGAAAGCTGTTTCAATTATGCAGCTTTTTTGATATTGACCATGATTTACCCAATGACTTAGACTTTTTCTATGCTCTTTTTTTATTTAATTCCATGTCTGCTGGTATAAGATCAATTCCGACTGAAAAACCTATCCTTGCAAAGGAAGAACGTATCTGATTGTTTTCACAATAGGAGGGTTACAATGGAAAGTGTATTCGATTATGAAGATATTCAGCTTATTCCGGCAAAAAGCATTGTCAACAGCCGGTCTGAATGTGATACAACGGTATTTCTGGGGGGACGTGTGTTTAAACTTCCTGTGGTGCCTGCCAATATGCAGACGATTGTGGACGAGAAAATTGCCGTATTCTTAGCAGAGAACGAATATTTCTATATCATGCATCGGTTTGAACCGGAGAAGCGAATTACTTTTATTAAAGACATGAAGAATCGGGGTCTGTATTCTTCAATCAGTGTTGGAGTTAAAGAAGGGGAGTATGGATTTATAGAACATATTGCAGAGGAAAAGTTATCACCCGAATACATTACCATAGACATAGCCCACGGCCATTCTAATGCTGTCATCCAAATGATACGGCATATTAAAAAACACCTTCCAAATAGCTTTGTGATTGCCGGCAACGTCGGGACTCCTGAGGCCATCAGAGAATTAGAGAACGCTGGGGCTGATGCTACAAAAGTTGGCATTGGACCTGGTAAGGTATGCATTACAAAGATTAAGACCGGATTTGGAACGGGCGGCTGGCAGTTAGCGGCACTTCGCTGGTGTGCAAAGGCAGCAAGCAAGCCAATTATAGCAGATGGGGGCATTCGAACCCATGGTGATATTGCCAAATCAATTCGATTCGGAGCAACAATGGTAATGATTGGTTCCTTATTTGCTGGACATGAGGAGTCACCTGGAAAGACCATTGAGAATGAGAAAGACGGAAAGCTCTATAAAGAATACTTCGGCTCAGCTTCTGAATTTCAAAAAGGGGAGAAGAAAAATGTTGAAGGCAAGAGAATTCTAGTAGAGCACAAAGGATCACTAGCAGATACGCTGAAAGAAATGGAACAGGATCTCCAATCGTCCATTTCGTATGCAGGCGGCAATAAGCTTGAAGCCATTCGACATGTTGATTATTTAATTGTGAAAAATTCAATTTTTAATGGGGACAGAATGTTCTAACCTACAAATATATTAAGCCACAGAAGATGCCTTCCTTTTCTTATAAGGAAGGCATCTTCTGTGGTCTCAACATTTCCTATTAAATTGAACACTTCACTTTAAAAGCAGCAATATTATGTACACTTTGAGGTTAAGATCCTATAGACTGCTCTACTGCATTTTCCCAGCTCGGAAAGTAATACAATGCATTTTTCATTAATTCTGGATTTGATTTTTTTACTTGCTTCTTTCGGGGTGTCTCCCCTTCTTTTTCCAACAATTCAGAGATTCCGTTCAATACTTCTTCAACACTCATGCTAGTTTCCACATCATTCCTCCTTTTTGAATTCAACTATATAATTTCCATATGATTAAAAATTATTCAGCTTTGAAAGAAAAACTGGAAGGAGTATTGCATGGGGAGGAAGTGGCCGTTATTACTATTAAAGACGGATATGCACGATACTCATATGTAGACTCTAAAATTAGAGGATATTGTCAAATTAATAAGTTGTATCAGTACATAACATTTTAAGCCCTCCTCTATTTTGAGAAGGGCGCTTTTACTATATGTATTCAGGTAGTACTTGCTTAATTTCCTGCTCAGCATCTTTTAATTCAGCTAACCAGAGTTCAACAAGTTTTACAACTCTATAATGTAAATCCTAAATGGTGATATAACTATATGACCAATTTGAGAGTGTAAGGTTTTTCTTAAACCGCAGAATTCTTAAGTTTACTCCTAAGCTGCTAATCATCATATAATCACCTATGTTATATATCGGGTTTGTTATGTAGATTGTTTATTGATAAGTAAGGATTCTTATGAGTCGAGTCGATACATTAAGCTCTCTTCCAATGTCTTTTCCAGCCCACTCTAGCTACAGGAGGTCAATTCTGTATTGACTGGAACACATTCTATTCTTCAACGCCGATTTTACAAAGCCATTTGCTTTTGCTGGGTTATGGGAAACACGAAAAAAAGGAGAACAACCTCTTCACAGCTGTACGATAAAATCTACTACTCCAAACGATGATACTGATCATCTTAAATCTCTATTAGTTCCCTATCCCACGGGCGAAGTGGATTTATACCTGTTTCACCATTGGTTAATTTACCTAAAAGTTATATAACTGGTATTCTTACTCTGTTGAATAGTAACTAAAACTAGTTGATTTAGAAGAAAAAACCTAAACACATAGGATAAAGGGCCAATTTGTGATGATTCCAAAAAAGTGCACCGAAATGGCATTCCTTTTGACATCTTATATATTCCTGCCCTTCTTTAATAAAGAACCGTAGTTCAAGAACATCTTTTTAAAATTTTCCTTATTGAAAAATACATAATTTTCTTTTTCCTTTTATAAAAAGGCTCTTTTCGCAAAGTTTGTTGCTATTTGAATTATACATACTGAGTTGATTGTAGCGGAAGGTGCGAGACTCCTGCGGGAGTAGCGGGACAGGTGAGACCCCACAGACGCGTAGCGTCGAGGAGGCTCAGCACCCGCCCTCGGAAAGCGAGCATCCTGGATTTGCAATCAACGGGCAAAATTTACAAGTAAAAAACAACAATTTATACGAAAACAGCCTATAAAAAAGAGCAAAATAGACGAAGATAACAGAATTATTAAGAGTTTGATAAAAATTTTAATGATATAACCTCTAAGCTATCGAACAGTGTAAAGGAGGAATTTAAATACTTTCAGTAAGAATAATTTCAAGAGGGTAAATAAGGACGATGCAGACCAAAGATCCGTAGGGAGGAACCTTAATTAAAAGGAATTGAAAAGGTGTGGACACCCTCCTCCCTTATTTCCTTATTTAACAGCAATAAGAATTATTTTGCCTTCGAAGTGAAAGAATGAAACTCTGAACCTGAAAAGATAGGAGAAAAACCACTCTTCATAATAAGAATTCACGCAAATGAAGCTTCAGAAAACTCTCTAATGGATTTAGCAAATTTCTGGAAAAATCTCTGCCAAACGGGCTGGGACTCATACAACTTCTCAGGATGAAACTGAAATCCATACAAAAATGGATGTGATTTCGATTCAAACGCCTCTATTAGATTATCGGGAATTGAAACTGCGGCCGGTACAAGGCCGGCACCTAACTCTGTTATATGCTGTCTATGGAAGGAATTGACGTTCAAAGTGTCATTCAAAAGAATAGTATAAAGTTTGCTGTTTATATTGAGTTTGATGCTGTGCGGGCTTTGATCTCCTGGGATGCCAGCCTTTTCCTGATGATGTTTCACCGGGCTGTCTAAAATATTGCTTAATTTTCCTCCCAGAACACTGTTTATCATTTGTGCCCCTCTGCAAATCCCTATTATTGGGACACCAGTGGAGAGCCCATATTCAATCAGCTTTTTTTCAGCCTCGTACCTCTCCGTCCCCGTTGACTCCAAACTGCCTCCTTCAGAAAGCGGTTTGGATAGATCTAGATAGCCCCCTCCTGTAAATACCAATCCGCTCAGATGCTTTAAATAAGGCAAAGAAGAATCCTTATACATAGGAATTAAATATGGCTCAAGGCCAATAGCTCTTATTAATTCGACAGTATACCGCTCAATATATAACAGGGGGTGCCCCGGATATAAATCACCTGACCTTCCCTCATCAGCATGAACGGTAACCCCCACAAAATAAGGTTTATTTTCTTCCACTATAAAGCAGTCCTCTCTATGGTACTCACATCATGTTCCTGCATCGGTTCTTCATTCTTCTCCACGTCGATCGTCAAGGAGTGTTCTTTCCTGATGTAAATCACCATTATACCTGCAAATGTAGCCACTGCTGCCAATTGAATCCCCCAGTTCATTATTTTCCCTGCCAGTATGGCAATTGATTGTCCAGTTTCTCCACTCAATATCAATGCAAACACAAACATGATTGCTACAGCTACTCCTAATGCCATTGTGACCAGAGCCAGCGACGAATACACTTTATCCATTATTTTCGCAATCAAACATAATCCCTCCCAGAATTATAATCCTAAAATGGGCAACATGCCCGCGATCATTAACATGCTTAAAATAACATGCAGCACAACCCAGATAATGGCCAATTTTGTCGTTTCTCTAAATGAAGAGCCGGCTATTCCCATTGCGACAAATAAACCTAGCGCCAAAGGAGGGGTCATGCCTTCCAATGCACCGGTCATGGCAGGAAGCATTGCAGCCAGCAGTACAGGATCTCCTCCATAAGCTCCAAATACTGAAATCATGGCTCCTCCTAAAATGGCTACCTGAGCTGAACCAGGCAAAATCATACCTAATACCATAAAAAATAGAGGCAAGATGATTATCAAAGCCGTTAAGCTGAATCCAAATGATAAAAACCAATCCCGAACTGCTTGTTCCATGCCCAATCCAATGAAAACTTGGGAAGTTGCATAGGCCATATATATTGTGACACCTATAGGCACTACCTTTAATAAGGAAGAGCTGAACATGCTCATCAGATCACTGAGATTTGCTTTTCCTGATGGAAAGGCCTTTCTTCCAATTGTAATTGCATATGCACCTGCTAATCCGGGAGTAAACATTAATACGGAAGAAGAAAATGCGCTGGCCCCTTCTTCCCCAATTCTTCCTATGATGAAGCTCTTGAATTCAGAATCTATGAAAAGAGGGATAAAAATGACCGCAGGCAGCACCAAAGATGCCCAGCCTTTCTTAAAACTATTTTTAAAAGTTGACAGTTCTTCTTTAGGAACCGGTTTTACCTTATACAGCTTGCATAGTGCCCATAGCGTGACCCATCGCTGCAAGAAAAACCATAAGCCTATTCCATAGGCAACAACCATCCAGTTGCTTAATGAAATGCTTTCCGGATAAATATCATTTAAAATTCCAAACGTTAAAATGACGATGCCAGAAGGCGGAATGATATTCCCAAGCATGCTTGCTGACATTTCTGTGGTTGCAGCCAGTGCGGGCGGAAAATTTGATCGTTTCATCATCGGAATTGTAAAAACTCCAGTTGCTGCCACATTTCCAGGGCCGGTACCTGAAAGCGCTGCCATAAAAGTACTTCCTAAAAGGGCAACATATCCCCCGCCGCCCTTAAATCTTCCTACTGCTGATAGCAATAACTGAATAATATTATTAATAACCTTTGTAGAATCAAAGATGACTGCTACCACCATAAATGCAAAAATAGCATAAAACAGAGTACTGGATGCAGGGAATAATAAATAATCCCAAAACAATCCATATGAACCTGAAATTACAATTGTAAAGATAAATGCCAATGTCATTATTTCATACATTGGTCTCCGAAAAAAAATAAACAGGACAGCCACAAAAATAAGCAATGCAATCAGATACATAATTGGTTCTGGAATTCCTAGCACTTATA
Source organism: Cytobacillus firmus (assembly GCF_023715565.1). GTDB lineage: Bacteria > Bacillota > Bacilli > Bacillales > Cytobacillaceae > Cytobacillus > Cytobacillus firmus_C. Next base: position 6,135 of record NZ_JAMBOJ010000025.1, read on the forward strand.
GCTACACCTCCATGTTTTATTATAACCTCACACAATTGGTTATAACCTTTAATACAGATTATATCAAACTATTTAGAATTATCAAATATTTTTTAAATCTTTTTAAACTTGATTCCTTTGGGTATACCTTTAACCTGCTTAACTTATCCTTTGCTAACCAATTTTTTATGGTTATAATAGGTAATAACAAGTAAGAACGGATGGTGAATAAGATGTTAGACCGGAATAACTCTGTGCCACTCTATGAACAGCTTAAAAACGTCTTTAAAAGGAAAATACTTTCAGGCGAGCTCAAGCCAAAAGAGCAAATTCCTTCTGAAAGAGAACTAGTGGATAAATACCAAGTCAGCCGGATCACTGTTCGGCAGGCAATTAATTTAGCTGAACAAGAAGGTTTGCTCCGCAGAGTTCATGGCGTGGGAACGTTTGTTGAAGGACATAAGATACAGCAGGAATTAAGCTCATTAAATAATTTCCAGTCTACTCTTCAGCAGCAAGGTTTAATTGCTTCTACGAAATTGCACAGCACACAGTTGATAACCAGTGATTTTCTGCTTTCCAAACTCCTGGCAATTCAAGTTACCGATCAGGTTATGAATATTGAGCTGATTGGCTATGGTGATAATAGTCCCATAGTTTATTATAATAGTTACTTCCCCATGAACATAGGCTTAAAAATGAAAAAAGCTGCAGAAGAAGCGTTAGAAAAGGGACAGCCATTTTCTACACTTGATCTATATAAAATAAATTCTGAGATAGGATGGTCACCAACACATGTGGAACAAACATTTGAAGCACAGGCTGCAGTGACCCATTTATCTGAAATACTTGGTGTCAGCGAGAATTTTTCTTTATTCAGGGTAACCTCTATCGTATATGAAAATCAAACCCCCCTGGAATATAAAGAAACCTATTACAGAGGAGATAAGTATAAATTTTTTATTACCCGGCAAATGTAACAGCTATGTTTCATACCGGGTTTTTCTTTAACTTTATTTTTTTATTTCAATTTTCACAATTGACAAATAATTTACTAGTGGTTATAGTGGTTATAATAAGTAGTACCACTTTAAGGAGGTCTGTATAATTGAAAAAAGAAATAAGAATTTTATGCCCAAATGGCCATTTAGGATTTGCTCCTACCAAAGAGGAAAGTTTTCATATCGCTGCTGCAACGAGGCCAGATTATTATTGCTGTGATTCCGGCAGTGATGATATAGGTGCATCTGCACTTGGAGATGATCGATCAGTCAGCATGTATAAATGGCAGAAGCATGACCTCGAACTAATGCTTCTTGCTGCACGTGAACAAGGTGTTCCAATGCTGATAGGATCAGCCGGTGATACCGGATCCAACAGCCGAGTAGATAGGTATGTGCAAATCATTAAGGATCTTGCTAGTGAACATAACCTCCCCCCTTTTAAACTGGCATACTTCTATTCTGAAGTAGAAAAGTCTTATTTAAGCAGCAAGCTGGAAAGTGGAGTTATTATTGAAGGACTTGATGGAAGATCTCCACTTACAAATAAAGATTTGCAGAAGACAGATCGAGTGGTGGCAGTTGCTGGCATTCACCCTTTTATTAAAGCTCTTGATATGGGAGCGGATGTTATCATTGGAGGGCGCTCAAGTGACTGCGCCATCTTTGCTGCACCTGCTATACATGAAGGTTTCCCTGAAGCTAATGCCTATTATCTTGGAAAGGTGCTTGAGTGTGCCTCATTTTGTGCTGAGCCATACGGAGCGAAGGAAAGTATTATTGGTACGATCAGCCACCAAGATGTTAAAGTTACTGCCATGCATCCAGATCAGCGTTGCACAATAGCTTCTGTAGCGGGGCACGCCATGTATGAAAGATCCAATCCATTTTTTGAATATTTTGCTGGCGGCATGCTCGATATGACGAAATGCTCCTATGACCAATATGACGAAAAAACATGCAGGATCACCGGTTTTGAATACATCCCCGCTGATGGAGATATTAAGGTGAAGCTAGAGGGGTCTGGAAAAGTTGGAGAAAAATATATTGGCATAGCAGGAGTCAGGGACCCCTATACGATTCAAAATATTGACAAGGTTCTTGACTTTGCCAGAGAGCAAGTTAAAGGAGAGTTTCCAGATGAAGAATATCATCTAAACTTCAGGGTTTATGGCAAGGATGGTGTAATGGGCGCTTTGGAACCTGTAAAGGAAATTACTTCCCATGAATTAGGTATCGTTGTGGAAGGAGTTGCTCGCACAAAAGAGTCAGCTGAAGCCATTACCCTTTTTGCAACCAGACAAATTTTTTATGCCCGTTTGCCTGAAGTCAAAGGAACTGCCGGAACCGCTGCCTATTTAATAGATGATGTTATATATGCAAGACCAACATATAGCTGGACCATGAATCATGTTATACCCGTGAAGGATCCAATGGAACTTTTTAATCTTCATTTTGAAGAAGTTGGCGACCTAATTAATGCATGAGAGGAATGACCAATGATGAGAATAAAAACCTTGCAAGAGTTGGCTAAAACGATTCGATCTAAAAATGCTGGGACTGACAAAGTTACTTTTGATATTATTTTTAGAGAAAAGGAAAATTATGAACTTGTCAGAAGAAGCGGTGCTATAACAAGAGAAACTATCTCATCTTTATATAACGTGCCGGAAGAAAAAATAACGGATTTTGTACACTATGACCCTGCATATGCCATTAAGTTTACTATTTTGAGAGAACGGCCAAGCGGAGATCCCGGTGATGGTGACATTTTCGGTTCCCAGCAATATCCGCCGCTGCTGAACATACAAGTACCTGTACATTAAATTAATTTGAACAATCAAAAGAGCGGCCGGCTAACAGTCGCTCTTTTGGCTGTTTTTGTAAAGTTTGCTGCTATTTTACTGGTTGATTACAGAGATAGATGCGGGATCTTCGAAAATGTATTTGCATTTTCTTCGGGCGGTGAAACTAAAGGAAGCTTAGGCAACGTCCAAGCAGGAACAGCGAATCAGGCGAGACCCTGCAGAGGTGCACCGCTGCTCACCGCTCACCCCGCTTTTCACTGAGCATCCAAAACCTGCAAACAATGGCCCATATCGATAAGCGAAAACAGAGCAATAGATACGAACAAGAGCATGATTATTGCAATAAAAGGGCTTGCCTCTATACGGCAAGCCCTTTAAATGTTCAGTTATCTTTTGAGAGCTCATATTGAAGGTAAACATCTTTTAATGCAGCCTGAATAGCCTGGCCGGCTTTTCCTCTATAATGATTCTTCACTCTTAAAAGAAGTTCTTCTACTCCTTCTCCAAGACAGTATCCTCTTAAGAGTTCACGTATATATTCCCGGCCGTGTTCAGTAGCAAGAGTACATGACGAATCGACAATCACCCCATATTTAAAATCCAATTCTAGCGTAATCGTAATAGAATCATAAAGATTCCTAGCAGCCATACCCTGCGGCAGCTTTGCATGCCCTGCAATAAAATATGTGTTCATTTTCTAAACTCCTTTTATCTCAAAATCCGCCATGACTGAAGCTAATATCGCCTGTTTGACCAATGGTTTCACCTGGCCTTATTGAGACACAGCCGCTTCTTCAAATGGCCATGCAGGCAGCTGGCTGCGAAGCGGCTTATCTTCCCTGTAGCCTAAGGCGTATTCTCCTTGCATAATAGTATGAATCTCTCTGGTACCCTCGTAAATAACAGGAGCCTTAGCATTCCTCAGGAATCGTTCTACCGGGTAATCATCTGAATATCCATATGCCCCATGTATCTGTACAGCATCATTCGCGGCTTCGAATGCTGCATCACAAGCAATCCATTTAGCAAGTGAAGTTTCTCTTGTATTCCTTTTACCCTTGTTTTTAAGCCATCCTGCTTTAAAAACCAGTAACTTGGAAATCTCAAAATTTGCACTCATTTTTGCAATCATCTGCTGTACAAGCTGATGCTGTCCAATATCTTTTCCGAAAGTTTTACGTTCATGACAATATTTAAGACTTGCCTCTAAGCTTGCTTCAATCAGGCCAACCGCACCTGCAGCAACAGTAAATCTTCCATTATCAAGTGCTGACATGGCAATCTTGAAACCTTCTCCCTCTTCTCCAAGCCTATTGCTGATAGGAACTCGAACATCTGATAAAAACACTTCCCCAGTGTTTCCGGCCCGTATGCCCAATTTTCCTTTTATTGCTTTTGTCTCTACCCCTGGAAAATTGCGTTCTACGATAAATGCCGTGATTCCTTTATGTCCCACATCATAATCGGTTTTTGCAAAGATTAGAAAGTGATCAGCAACATCACAGAGAGAAATCCAAGTTTTAGAACCATTTAATACGTATGAATCCCCGTCAAGAACCGCTGTTGAGTTCATGGCTGCCACATCTGAACCTGCGTTTGGTTCTGTTAAACCAAAGGCTCCAATTTTTTTACCTTGTGCCTGGGGTACTAAATATTTTTGTTTTTGCTCTTCGGTTCCCCATTGCAGAAGAGTCATACTGTTTAAACCGGTATGAACAGAAACTGCCGTTCGGTAAGAGGTATCACCCCTCTCCAGTTCTTGGCACACGATGGCTAATGTATTATAGTCCATTCCTACTCCACCGTATTGCTCGGGTATGCAAACACCCATCAGCTGCAGTTCAGCTAGCTTTTTTAAAATTTCAGGTTCAAAATGCCCTTTGCGATCCCATTCTTGAATATATGGGATGATCTCCTTATCAACAAACTTTCTTACTAACTTTTTCACACTTTGCTGTTCATCTGTAATTTCGAAATTCATTATTAAAATTCCTCCTATATCACATTATTTTCTTTAAAATGGCTGATTTCCTCAGAATCATACCCCAGCTGTTCCAGAACTGCTTCCGTATGCTCACCGTGCAGCGGGGGATGAAGCCTCATTTGTACGGGAGTTTTGGATAGTTTAATAGGTGAACCAGTCATTTTCAGCTCACGGATTATCGGATGCTCCATATTTACAATCATATCTCTTGCTTGAATTTGCTGATCTTCAAACATCTCTTTTATAGAATTAATTGGCCCGTTTGGTATGCCTGCTTGATCAAGAATAGCTTTCCATTCTTTTTTTGTTTTTTTAGAGAGCAATTCTGTGCAAAAGGATACAAGCTTTTCCTTAGACTTCAAGCGGTTGTGATTATGCCTAAATTCATCCATCTCCGCTAATTCAGGCGCTCCCAGAGCAGCAGCAAATCTTTTAAACTGTTCATCATTACCTACAGCAACCACTAGGTCTCCATCTTTTGTTGGAAACACCTGATAAGGTACAATGTTCGGGTGCTGGTTTCCCATTCTCTCCGGAATTGCACCGCTGCACAAATAATTGCTGGCTACATTAATTAATGAAGAAACTTGGCAGTCAAGTAAGGAAATATCGATTTCTTGCCCTTCTCCAGTGCAGTTTCGGTGATGTAGTGCAGACAGTATGGCAATGCATGTATATAGTCCTGTAAGAACATCGGCAATTGCTACACCGACCTTCACTGGCGGACCTTCCCTTTCTCCTGTAATGCTCATAAGCCCGCTCATCGCCTGAATAATATAGTCGTAGCCTGGAAGATCCTTATATGGCCCGGTTGTTCCAAATCCAGTAATACTTGCAAGGATTAGGGAAGGATTTATTTCTTTAAGTTGTTCATATCCTAAACCCATTTTTTCGAGTGTTCCTGCTTTGAAATTCTGAACAACTACATCTCCTGTAGATACGAGCCTTCTGAAAATTTCTTTCCCCTCTTTAGACTTTAAGTTTAGGGTTATACTTTGCTTATTGCGGTTGGCGCACAAATAATAGGCACTTTCACCTTCTACAAAAGGGGGGCCCCATCCCCGAGTATCATCACCTGTTTTATAGTGTTCTATTTTAATTACTTCTGCTCCAAGATCACCCAAAATCATTGAACAGAACGGTCCAGCTAATACCCGGGATACATCGATAATTTTTATTCCTTCTAGAGCACCCATTATTTTTTCACCTCTTCCCTTGTATATTCAAATAAAAAGAGCCAGCAAAACATACAATGCCTCTGCACATTGAACGTTTTACTGACTCTAATTCATGGCTTGTCTTCCGGCCTGGAAGATCAAGTGAAAAAAGTCAAGTATCATGTATATACGGATGTTTTCCTTTGTTTCAAACCGTCCATGCAGCAGGGGACTGCTGTCAGCGGTTTGTTATAACTAACATACTATATTTAATTGAATTTTTCAACAATTTATACATTATTATTTTTTAAAGCGATGTTTAACTATTTATACAGCTTTCTCAGCGTGAATTTAAATTGATTTCTGGGGGTTTCATAGCAATGATGCTTTACGGTTAAGGAATATTAAAAAGAGAAGTTTTGCTTGCAAAGAGTTTGATTACCGTGAAGAAGATCGCTTTAACATTATGAGAAGAGTAGCTGCACTCTCAAGTATTTGGGTTTCATTAGGTGATCAAACTATCAAGATTGTTAATACAGAAGGTCTTCAAGATAGCGAATTATATAAGTTTAAGGATTTTCAAAAGATGTTTGAAATAGGAAAAATACGTATAGCCTATGATAAGAACATAGGTGAAGCTAAAGGAATATATGCTGTCCAGTCGCGTCCAACTTCAATTCTAACTTCCCACCTGGAAGGTCCTAAAAAACACTTGGCATATTAGATTTAAAGGTCTTTTAATATAGCCATACTAGTCAATGAGCTCATAAGCGTCTGACTAGGTATCCTCCAATGGAGAATCAGAACGGTTAACCCTTCCATTTATAGATAAAGAAGCGCTAAAGCCTATTGTCAAGGAAATGAAAAAGAAAAAGGGGATTGTGATAGTAAATGTCAAAGCTAAGAACGGTTCTGGAGGTTCAGGTAAGACTATGAATTTACTTAACTATCTCTGACTGGCAGTTAAAAAAGAAGCCTAATTCCCAGCTTACAATACCAAGATAATTAGGCTTTGTTTCATTTCTCCTTTATATTTATATTATAAAAAGTCCCATAAATATATTTAAAGATTAGTCTCTGTGACTTTTCTCAGCCTGCGAATCCCCTCGACTATTTCCTTCTCATCTGCATAACTGAAAGAAAGACGCAGCAATTCCGTTCCGGCTGCCTGATCAATGAAAAAGTACTTGCCCGGAATAAAAGACACCCCTTCTGCCAGAGCATGGGTCAACAGGTCCGTTGTATCAGCACCGTGAATTTTCATCCATACGAAGTATCCCCCTTCAGGCACATACCAGGACGCTGATTCAGGGAAATACTGTTTCAGTGCTGAGATCATCACATTGCATTTTGACCGGTATGTATCTCTCAAGGTTACTAATTTATTATTAAAATCAGTGTCTTTTAAATAAACAGCCATCGCCGCTTGAGCAAACGGATGGTTCAAATCTTTTTTAAACCAGTCACAGGCATGGATAATTTCACTGGCACCCGTTATCCATCCGATGCGCATGCCCGGTGCCACTACCTTGGATAACGAACCTACATGCAGAACTCGATTGCTAGGATCCATTGCTTTAAGCGTGGGGAGCTTTTTACTAAATGATAATTCCCCATAAGCATCATCCTCAACTATTAGGAAATTAAATTTATGGGCAAGTTCCAATACATGCTGCCGGCGCTCTTCATTCATCGTCGTGCCAGTTGGATTTTGATAGTTGGGAATTGTATAAAGAAACTTCGGGATAGCAAGCCCTTTTTGTTTTCTTTCTTCTAAAATATCCTCCAATATATCTGTTTGAAGTCCGTGTTTATCAACCGGAACACTAATAATATGTTTAGTGTAATTTTGTAAAATTTCTAAAGCCTCCATATATGTTGGAGATTCAATTGCCACAACTGATTCCTCATCAAGAAGAACACGGGAAATCAAATCAATTGCCTGACAGGCCCCCGAAGTAATCAATAGCTCTTCTTTCGAAACAGATATGCCCAGACTTATCAATCTCTGTAAAATCTGTTCCTTCAGCTTTATAATCTTGGGGCTTCCAATATAATGGAGCGGTAAATCATGTTCTTCCTCTAATAAACTGTTAACAGCTGCTTTCATCTCATCATGAGGGATCAGAGCAGGAGCCGGATAACCGCAATGAAGGCGTATACACTCATCCGGAATCGCAGGAATCCACTCCCCGGGAGGAGTATTCTGAAGTGCTAATTTAATGTCGTCAGGAAAAAAAGAAGCGGCTTTCACTTCTACCCACACCTTTCTAGTCGCTTTTACTATCGATTATATACCTCTTGTCTGAGATGCTCCATCTATACAAACTGCTTTTAATAAAGCAAGTGTTCTTCAAAATGCCGTTTTACTTTGTCCCACTCTTCCCTTATGACACTATAAAGAACCGTATGACGGATTGTTCCTTCTTTTCTTATCATATGATTTCGAAGAATGCCTTCCTTAACAGCACCGATTCTTTCGATCGCTTTTTGTGAACGCAGGTTTTCATGCCCGGTTTTAATTTGTACACGGTTAAGAGCCAGTTCTTCAAAACAATACGTTAATAATAAATATTTACAGTTAGTATTAATATTTGTGCTCCAATAAACAGGATTTACCCATGTGGACCCGATCTCAAGCCTTTTATGCTCGGGTGATATATCTAGAAACCAGGTAGCTCCGATAATTTCCCCTATTTTTTTATCAACGATTGCAAACGCAAAATCAGTTCCTCTTTCCCGTTTTTGGATTGCATCTTCAACATACTGAATAACCCGGCTTTTGTCAGTTAAATCCACCGACATATGCTCCCATATTTCTTTATTTTGTGCCGCTTTATAAAGTCCCTCTACATGCTCGAGATTCATTGGAATTAATTGCACTAAACTGTTTTCTAATTTTTTCATATTATCACTCTCCCTGCATCTATTAAAATCGATTTCTGGTATGATAAAAATAACCAAATATGAATTTTAATTTAATACCAGGGACTGATTTAATGGAGCTCCAAATTCTTCTCTCGAATCATAAGGCAAAATATAAGCAAATTTATGAACAAATACGAAAGGCGACTTTAGAAAAAAAACTGCCTGCACATGCGAAACTTCCTTCAAAACGGCAACTAGCCGAGCAGTTAAGCGTAAGCATTGTAACTGTACAAACGGCTTATGAACAGCTTCAGAGTGAAGGATTCTGTTATACAGTGGAACGAAGAGGATATTTTGTTTCGGAAATTAAGGATGAATGGCACTATTATGAGCATGGACCAGTGGAAATGGAAAAAGAAATAGAGGGTGAGCCTCTAATTAACTTTAAAAACGGGCAGGTTGATGCTGCTGCCTTCCCCTATAAACACTGGAACAGACTTTATCGAAAAGAGCTTAATAAATCTAATGCCGGCAATGCCCCGTGGCAGGGGGACTATTCTTTTCGAGTGCAAATTGCACAATACCTGCAGCAAGCCAGAGGATTGGCATGCGAGCCGGAACAGGTATATCTATTCAGCGGATTTCAACAGCAGTTAATGAATGTCTGTTTGTTTTTTAAGAGACAAGCTGTCGGAATAGAAGATCCGGGTTTTACTAGGGCAAGATCCGTTTTTGAGCAATTGCAGCTGGAATATCATCCTATTCCAGTGGACGATGAAGGATGCTGTGTACCTGATAATCCGGTAAATATATTATATACAACACCGGCCCACCAATACCCTACTGGGACAATTATGTCTATTGCCAGAAGGACTGCACTGTTAAATTGGGCACTGGAACAGGATGCTTACATAATTGAGGATGACTATGATTCTGAATTCCGCTATAAAGGGACACCGATTCCGTCATTGGCCCATCTGGATTCCAGCGGTCGCGTTCTTTACTTTGGCACCTTTTCAAAAACTTTGCTCCCGGCATTTCGGATCAGCTATCTTATTATGCCGGCACCACTTCAGCAGGGATATGAAGAATTTAATGCTAATCAAAAGTCTAATGTCTCAAGAATCGACCAGCGGGCTGCTGCAAAATTTATGGAAGAAGGACTTTATACATCTCATATAGCAAAAATGAGAACATTATATCGGGCCAAGCGGAACTGTTTAATCGGAAGCCTGTCAAAGCATTTAGGAGACCATTTTGACATAATTGGTGATAAAGCAGGTTTGCACATTATCGTGATATTACCTGAAGGATTGAATGAATCTAAAGCAATCGAACTGGCAAAGTCGGCGGGAGTTGAAATAGATGCGGCTTCGCCTATGTACCAGCATCAAAAGCCTGCCAACCATGTGATGCTTGGTTATGGGGCACCTTCAATAGACGAAATTGAGAGGGGAGTCCACTTAATGGCTAATGCCTGGAAAAGATACCTGACCCATTAACATATATTCACCTATAAGGCGCCAATCCTTCTGGATGTCGCTCTTTTACGGGATCATTAACCGTGCTCATCTTTTCTTTAACCGCTGCCATAAAATCAAACATATTCATCCCCTGGATTTGCTGGAATTTATCGTTAGAGTACAAATGAATATGCTTTCCTGTAATTCCCTTTTTTTCTTTAATGGAAGTAATATCGATATATGCAAATTCTTCAACTAATTCCTTGGTTGATTCAGATGCAGATAATCGATAAAACAGCAGTCTTTTGTTTGTTGCCGCCAGCAATCCGAGCTGCGGGGCTAAATAGTAATGGGATATTAATGAACAGGTTAAGCATTCTATAATGTTTTCTTCTTCCAGCAGCACATGCTCAACCGAGTTTATTACGCTATTCACAGGATCTCCCCCTCATATATTCTGTCAAACTGCAGTCTTCACTGCGAGTATCAGTCCAGTAGACCAATCCAATTCGGTAATGTCGAGATCTGGTCTGTCCTGCAGAGTTTTGAGAAGTTTAGTGGCTTTGATTCTAAATTCTTCAGGCAATTTCTGCTGCGGAAACACATCATGAATCACATAAAAACCACCAATATTTAAATGGTCCAGAGTTTTGTCCAGAAGCTCAAATTTGCCTGGCCACGTATCTGCAAAAATAAAATCGAATCGCTCAGACAGGTTTCGAATAAAAGCTGCTCCATCTTCACAGCAAAATGTGATTCTGCTGTCATTTCCTAGGTGTTTTTTCGCAATGGCTTGCACGGTCGAATCTATATCAACGGTCGTAAGTTTACTGCTTTCATCCATCCCATCCATGATCCATGAAGCAGAAGCTCCCGTACCTGTCCCCAGCTCCAAAAAGCTGCCACCAGGTTTGGAGGCAGCCAGCCCCTTTAGTAAAAAACCTGTTTTTTTATCACATGATTGCCCGAAGCGCATCAAGGCAGATTCCTGTAATATACTCGAATATGCTTCCGGTACCTGTATAACGCTGGTTTCCATTTGTCATTCCTCCGCTTTCTTCGTTATAAATTAAACACTAAGCACGGGAGTATAAAAGAGCACCAAAAAAGGCCTCTTTATAAGAGGCCTTTACTTATCAAATCGACCTCTTATCTCCCAGAGCGTCAACTCTGTTGGATTTAGCACCTTCCTGACATAATCAGGGGTTGCTGAGGCTTCGCAGGGCCAGTCCCTCCACCTCTCTGGATAAGAATTTGTATGTTATTAATTTATTTTCAATCAAGTATTGCATATTTTTAGTAATATAGCAAGACTTAAATTCTATTAATCTGGCCATATTGAAGATGGTGAATTCCATTAGCCATGCAGGGAAAAAATACTTTTTTAGTTATTGATTCTTATGAAGACTCATCTTGAAATTCCAGCTAATCAAAATATGTTCACACCTCAGCTATTACTATATTGAATGTCCCAAAGTATTATCATTCTGCAGTATTAATGAACAGCTTCCTCTCCCTGATAAATCCTGAATGCCGGAACAATCGTATCCGAAACAATCTCTTTTCCTTTTTCGCGGATGAAATCCAATTTATAGTACGAATCAAACCTCTGACTGATCTCTGTCTTCACCAGTTCAGGAGGAGTAACGACGATGAATTGGAACTTCAGCTTATCAGCTACAGCGAAAATCGGATCAAGCACATGGGCAGAAGCTGCTTGTCCGAACGGGTTATCACAGACTAACGGTACCCAGCTTTGGTCGGTTTCACTTTTAACAGAAAGAAGCATCATCATCATGACCATGCGGGCAGATAGCTTTTGGCCGCCGCTGCCATCGGATTTCGTCTTTGAACCCTGGTTGATCGTCTGCCAGGTTGAATAATGCTCACGCTGCGGTTTTCCATACATGAAAGCATTATCAGTCCTCATATTATATACTAGCAGTTCAGGATAACGATTCCTTAGGGAGACAAATAAAACCTGCTCATCACTGATGAGCTGTTTGATTTCCTGATCAAGTATCTGATTATTATCGTCAATCATCTCAAAACGCTTCGTAATTTTATTAATAGCTGAAACGAAATGCTGTTTCAGCAGCGGTTCAACATCTTCCGCTTTTTTAGGCAGGATATCTTCTTTAAGCTGGACGAGCGGGAATGAACCCCGTTCATTCTTAAGCTTCATTTTTGATATCATCGAGCGAATCGCCTCTGAAATGCTCATTACCTTCATGCTTGCCCGGCTTGCCCAGAAGTTTTGCGCCTTTTCTGCCCGTTCTTTGTCGCGCTCCAACTGCTCCAGGCCGCTCTGTGAAAACCGTTTCATGTTTAGGACAACACTTTGAATATGGGCATAATGCCTTGTATCCATATGATCAAGCGTAGTCAGGACTTCATTTTTAAAACGGATTTCCCAATCCTTTCCTTCAATAGCAAGCTTTAAATTTCTTAATGATTGTTCAATCTTTGCATGCTTTTCTTGTCCTTCATCCTGAATAGCCTGATGTTTTTCACTCCAGGATAGGATGCTTTGCTTTCCTTGATTCTTTATTTTTTCTATGTCCTCATCCGAGAAAGCTGCCGCTTCCTCTTTAAGAATGACGGATAAATGCAATTGATCTTTTTCAAACTCAGTTATGTTTTGTTCTGCCTCTTTTTTGAGCTCTTCCGTTTTCTTTATTTCTGCATTTGTCTGTTTGGTCTGGTCAATAATTTCGACCGTTTTCACATCAAGATCAAGCTCTTCCCATTCTTCCGGCTGCTGATCATGCTTGGCCACCTTTTTAGCGGCTTTTTTACGCTGATCCATTCCATGCTTTAAGGATGTTTCGGCAATGGTTACGGTCTTTTCCTGCTCACGCTCTTCTTTTTCTGCTGCTTTTGTTTCCTTTGCAGCTGTCTGAAGCATATTCTCCAAAATACTTATTGGTTCATCCGGTACAGAAGCATCCTTCCACTCTTCATTAAGAGTATGAAGTTTTTTCTCCAGCTTCTTTTGCTGCTTCTGTTCGGATTCTCTTGTCGCCTGAATCGCGAGCAGTTCACTGGCTTGTTCTTCTTTTGATTTTTGCAGTTGCTTAAGCTCCTCAATACTCCCATTGATTTCTTCTAAAATATAGGATGATAATTGCGGAACGTCCTCAGAAGCTTCCGATTTCTCAGCGGCTGGAAAAGCAGCACCGTCTATAAAATAGCCGATCTTCTTAATGTTTTGCTCGGCTGACAGCTTCCATTCCAAATAGGTCTGGCTCCACTTCTCCTGAAGGTCAGCGATGGTCTGGAGCTCGTTTCCAAGCTCAATCTGCACCTTTTCGAAAGCTTCCTTTTGTTTCTCTTTTTCCTGCTTCACCCGTTTATTTTCCTGATATATCGACTTTTCACGGTTAAATTCCGTTAAGCATTCCACATCTTTAGAAAGCTCTTCAATCTTTTTTTTCGTCTTTTCCTGCTGTTCTCTAAGTCCCAGCTGCAGTTCTTTTTCTTTTTCCTCCTGTACGATGATAGCCTGCAATTCCGTTTCTCTCGATAGCAGAGCTTCCTTTTCTTGAAGAAGTACTTTTTCGATATCTCCGGCAAGGTCATGGGAAAGAAATCGGTCGATTTCTTTGATAATACGGCGCAGTGCTGTTTCTGTTTTTTCCAACTCTGCAAGTGTATCTTTCTGATCTTCTATTTGCTTCGCAATCTGAATCTTCCAGTTTGTGAACTGATTTTTATCCCCCAGCAACTCCTTCTCCGTCCCGGTGATCATCACAAAGGCATTCTGATTTTCCTCCGCCATTTCTTCCCGCATAAAAATCGGGACCGGACTTTTATACATCCTTCCGCTAAGGACCTGCTTGTTGATTTTTTCCCATTGCTGCCTGCTTACTACTAAGCCATACGGCAGAAGAGGATTAGAAAGCATATGGCTCGACATTTCATCCGGCTTTAGGGATTGAAGAAATTGGGATCCGTAAAATACATCGATCCCCGTCTTTTCATCAATCCATTCCTTCAGTTCCTTCACATCATTATTGGCAATCCAGAAATGCTCATCATTCAAGGCATAATCCAGCTGCGTTTCCCAGAGCGCTTTCTTTAACTCTTCCCCTTGCTCGCGATTTTGAACGAGAAGCTCTTCCACTTCAATGGCATATTTTGATAAAAGAGCATTTGTGAATGGAGCTGTGACACCTTGAAGAACGCCTTGCAGCTGATCAAACAGCTTTGTTTCTTTTTGCTTCTGCTCTTCACTTTTCCTTTTTAGCTCTTCACACTTTTCTTCTGAAAACTGAATGGATTGTGCGAGTGTACCATGGGAAGAAGCAAGCTGATTCTGCTTTTCATTTGATCTATTTTCTTTTGCCTGCAGATCCTCGAGTGCCGCTTCTTTGGTTTCTATCTGTTTATTCAGGTTTTCTACAAACCCAGCTAAATCATAAGTAATGCGGTCACCAAATTCCTTGATAAAATGTTCTTCTTTCGATTCAAATTCATGAATCTGGGTATAGAGAAAATCAATTTCCGTACGCAGCTGGGCAATTTCCTGAGTCTTTTGTTTATCCTGCTTAGACAGGTCGTTTGCCTTTTTCTTTAAAAACTTCTGATAACCGGTATATTGCTGAAGGGCTTCCCTAATGACAGCGGAGGATTTCTCCCATTGCTGTGCTGCCTCTTTTTTGATTTCATCCATTCTTTGATTCACTTGCTCAAGGCCACTGTTCTGCTCGAGCTTCGCAATTTGCTGGGAAAGCGCGCGAATGCTTTGTTCCCCTTCATGCCATTCTTTTAATAATAGCTGAAAAGCCAGCTCCGCTTTTCTCTCCTGCTTTGCATTCACCGATTCCTGCAGAACAATATGCTTCTTCTGCACTTCCTCTAATTTCTTCTCCCAATCCAGTACTTCCCGGTGAGCTTTTGCATACTCAAGATTATCTTTCTGAAAACGCAGATCCACTTGCCTGCCTGTTAATTTTTCGATTTCCTTTTCCAGCTCAATGAGTGTTTCTTCTTCCGTTTTCTTTAAATGCTCCAAAGCTCCAAGCAGCTGTCTTCCTGCCTTTATGCTGTCCTCCACAATTTCCCTATGTCCGACACCCTTAGCCAGGCTCTCTTCAAAAGGAAGAATATCTTCCAGGAACTCTTTATGTGCCTGCTCTCTTTTCAGCAAAACAGGGAGGTCCTTCGCGATGCTTGCCTGACTCTTAAAAATCTCCACCAGGTCGTTCTTCTGATGCTCCGTCCGGTGAAGAACCTGACTGACTGTAGGAATTATCCGCTTTTGGAACAGGGAATGATCATCTTCAGCACCTTCAAAGAATTTTCCTACGCCGCCTTCATCCTTATTTATGTCCTTCATAATATCCCAATCTTTTCGGTTAATCCCATATGTATCAAGAATGCGATAGTGTTTCTTGGTATCCCGGTAAACATCGTAACCATTCCATTTTAAATAATCCTTCAGGCCTTCTGTTTCAGCCAACTCTCCATCTTCATAGAGAGGGATATGGTCAAGTGATGCTTCTTCTTTTCGTTCAAACTCCCTTGTATAAAAGGTAATATTCGGGACAATTTTCGCTTCCTGTTCAAGAGGTTTGCTTTCGCCGCTCTCTTCATTCATTGAAATACGCTGTTCTGCTGAAAACATTCCGCCCGTCACCAAATGCCTCCGGTCAGCCCCGTCTAGCTCCCACTGTATGAGAACATGAAAGGTATAAGGACTAAACTGCTCTTTATTATTAAAAAAGAATTGCTGATAAAAGCGATTATTCTGCTTTCCCCATGCGGTACCAGGCTTAAGGATCTGAAATATAGTCTGCAGGAAAACACCTTTCCCTCCTCCATTCATCATGGAAATGAGGCCATTTGTAGAGGTTTCCTCATTGTGAAAATTAAATGTGGTGTCCCTATACTGCTTTTGCATGCCATCATATTTCAGGCCGGCAATTCTAATTCGATGTATTTTCGGCATGCTGATCCTCCTCTGTTTTCATTAATTCCTTGAACATTTCATAACGGTCGTAGTCATGATACAGATATTCAATCCGTTCAAATAACTCCTGCTTTGGAATCGCCTTCGGTATATCCTCTCTATCAAGGATGACGATGAGTCCTTCTGTTTCTAAAAGACGCATAGCACTTGCAATCAAACCGAGCCGCGTTCTGCGATTGGCTTTCCTGGCACCGTAATCATCTGTGTCGACCTCCATGTATTTCCATGTCGTAACAACGTCTCTCATATCAATTTTTTCTTCTTCTCCGAAATCCGGCTTTCCTTTAAGCAGACTATCCCAATTCATGATGACATCATTCACTTGCCGTTCCAATGTATAAAAGCTGATCCCTTCGCGCTTCGTGCGGATCTTAGCCGCATGATTGCGGTCGATGCCCGCCAGGAATGCCATAATGACCACACTCATCAGATGAAAATGTTTTTTGGTTTCAACCTGTTTATGCCTGTCCTTCATATGTGTAAAGTTCGTCGCAAAAACCGATCCGGTCGGCTGTACAACGAGCTGAATCCTTTTTGGCGATTCAATGATAAAAGTCCCGGATTCGTCTGCCAGTAAAAGTACAGTCTGTCTTACTTCTGGATCGAAATATGCCTGAAAGTGCTCGCTGTTTTCATCGATGACCTTGTCTTTTAAAAGCGTGAAATAAACTGCTGATGCAGTCTTAATACTTTCTGCACTCATCATTTCTCCTCCTGAACACAAATTTTAAACGGAGTAATCTTCATTTGATACCAATGGAAAGGTTCCGCCCGATAATCAAACTCGGTATAAAGTTTCAATCCTTCAAACACCTGGAATTGCGGATACTCCTTTATTAGCTTGTAAAGAAGAATTTCCCTCTCATCACTCAGCGTCTCTTCCTTCCGGTGCAGCACCTGAACCTTCAGCGGCTTTTTATCAAACATCATCCATAAGTCAATCGTTTCTGATTCTTCAAACCACAAATCCTGAACCTCAAGCGGCAATGTCGTTAAATCAGCCAGGGAAAACTCTCCGTATGTCTGCAAATATTGAAACACATAGCTCCAGGCCTTGATAACAGAATCCCATTTCGTTACCCGCTGATGGGTAATGCTTTCCTCTTCCGTTTCTTCCTCCATCGTCTCTGTGAGCTGTTTTTCATCAAATTCCTGTTCTCCCCAAATCCAATCCAAGGGCAAAATAAATTCATTCTTTGGCGAAAACAAAGGGCCCAGTACCTTCTCAACATGACCGAAGGAAGATACCCCTTCCTTCATGAACCAGTTTTCATAAATATGCTCCCGAAATGAAACAAGGCTCGTTTCCCAAAACAGCGAAGGGTTTTCCGCTTTTAATTTCATTTCATAGGATATATTCTGAATCACAAGCTTGGCAAAACGATCATGCAATTGTCTTGTATGGCCGATCTTTTCCTGCAGGAGGATCAATTCTCTTTGAATATGATCATCTTCCTCGTTTCTTCGTTTTGTCTTCTCAATCATACTGCTGATGGTACGGAAGTGATTTTTCTCTTCTTCAAATTGCTTCTCAATTTCCGCACGGTTATCAGCCCTTTGCATTTCTTCTTCCATCAATAAGATTTTGGGATTATTGATCATTTCTTTTTGAAAGGAGAATTCTCTTGCCATTAAGCGGTTGACCCGTGAAATGAGGTGATCGAGGTTTCGGGTAGCTTTGCGGAAATTACCGTTTTTTATCAGCTGCATACTGTAAAGCTGTTCAATGGTGATCGAGAATTCCTCCGCCATTTCCCTGCTCATGAAAATCATTTCCTGTGAGACATCTGTGAGCTTGTAAACAATCGATCCGCCCATCTCCAGGTTTGTATATAATTCATCCATAGTCACATAGCGGAAAACCTGAGTCTCCCATGACTGCCTGATTTCATCATAATAAAGGGCTTCAAACGGCCTGCTGAATTCTTCTTTTCCCTGATACAGAAGCCCGCTTGTGATACGTTCAACTTGCTTCTCATCAGCCAAAAGCTTCATTTGTTTAATCGTATCTTCCACCATATATTTGATATCTGATTTTCGACGATGGTCATCATCATTCAATTCCCTGTAAAAAATGGTGAGGAGCACTTGCATCAGTATCGTCTGGATATGAGGCTTCAGCTCTCCGACTTCCATTCCTCTTCCAAGTTCAAACAGCGGGTTTAAACGCTGCATCCGCTGGGCGAACCCTTCCCATGACTCGTTCACATCCATCTCCTCCATGTTTCAATTGTTAAGACTTCCTGAGGAATTCGTTTATTCTCCTGCCATAATTGCAATAAGAGTTCCTGCTCTTCTTCGGTAAACCACTGGAAGAACGCATCACGGTATTTAAGATTTAGAAATTGTCCGGATTTCTGTTCATTACTTTGATCCAGACATTCAAGCATTTTACGGTAAATCTTCAATGCAGGCTGAATGCAGCATTCCGGGTACTTTTCAATCAGCCTGGTCATGATCCCGTAGCCAGCTGCATCAAGATCTCCTGCATAATAGAATAGATACGATTTAGCCGGGAAAATTTTATAGAAGAACGAAAAGCTCCGTTCAATTTTAGTGCCTTCCCCATAAATGATCAGTTCCGGATCGTAATCGAGCAGATCCCTTTCCAATAATTGAATGCCAGTATGAAAGAATGATAGATTCTCGACAATCAGCACACGCTGAATATCTTTAATTTCTTTCCCCTGCTTCATCCAAAATACAAAAGGCTCACCGTATCTAACCACTTTCAGCTGCTCTTCAGATACGCCAATTCGTGCTAAAAATCCCTTTCCATCAGGAAAACTGATCACATCCTGAAGGAACTTCTCATGTCCGAACAGCTCAAGGCTTCTTTCCTCAAGTGAAACGGTTTCCCGGTCACCGCTGGATTGGAGAAAAGCATATAAATTCTTAACGCGGCTCCATTCCTCTTTCGTCTGCCATTCAGGATGCCGTTCATAAAACGAAAAATCGAACCGATCACTTAACTTCATCATCTCAAGACGATCCCATTGGTCGGTGTGAGGTTTCAAGTTCACCCAAAAATATAAAGGCAGAGACGGTGTTTTTCCGTTGTATTGATGATTATGTATAGGTGTCAGCTGCCCTTCATCCTGCAATGATTGAATGGCTTCATAAAATACCGAATAACCGTCCATTTCATAGTAATCATCCAGCAATTTGCGCAGCTGAAATTCTAAATCATTTATGTTTAACTTCTTCTTTTGCTTTGGGTGCTGAATATCTTCAATGAAGCTTCTCACCCTTGTTTCAATGATGTTGATTTTGTTCACCTTCTTACACATCTTTGAGTCTTAGAGTCTTACATTATCTCATGCAGAGATCATTTTTATTATAAACTAGTTGTGGAATGGATGGTAATTGGATTTATTAATGTCTGGTTCTAAAATGGTTCATGCCCTCTGTTAACGTATAAAGTTAAAGAGGGCATGAACCTTGGTTAATTAACGACATGAAAGACATTTCTGGTGAATCCTCAAATAGCATCTTTTACCTTACCTAATAATCTCGAGAATTAAATTCATAACCTCTTCCTCTCAGGTGTTGTGCTTTTATAAAACAACTGCATTCTCTATCATGTATTTTAATTCATTAACTTCTGGTAAGTTTTAATTGACCAGTTGCAAGTAAAAATCCAGTTTTGGAACAGGAACAAATCATCTTGTGACAGGACTGCCTTTTGATTAGCTACATGCACCCCTGGTTAAAAACACGGTTCGTTAATCCAGTATCAATAAAAAGTTCCTGCCCACTGATTCCTTGCGCCAGTGTGCTTGCTAGAAAGAGACAGCTGAAGGAGATTTCTCCTGGAACGTGTCCCAAAATAAGCTCCTCCTCCTCCTCTTTATCTGGAATACCATGAATCCCGGCAATCCCTTGAACAAGCTTCCCCTTCATCGCTATGTCAGCCCAACCGGGACATTGCGTAATTAGCATTAAAAGACCGGCTTCATTAGGAAGCCGGCTACTTTTTATATATGTAATTCCTGGTCAATCTGGGAAAATTGACAAACCTCGGGTGGTATTAAGCAGTTGTTACCATGCCATTTTATAAATTTTATAAATATCCTCTTTTTCCAAAGACATCGGACTGCGGGCTAACAGACGTTTTTGCTTAATAGCATCATTTGTTAATACATCAAGTGCCTCCTCAGGGATATTAAAGCTCCTTAGTGCGTGAGGTATATTTACATCCTTTACCAAGCGTTCGAGCTCCTCCACACATTTGAGAGATGCCTCAACTTGGGATAATTTCATAGAACTAAAACCCATTGCCTCGTATATATCCTTCATTCGCTTTTCACAGCTCTGTCGAATATAGTCCATTACATATGGGAGTAATACCGCATTTGCATTCCCATGAGAAATATGAAACTGACCGCCTAGCGGATAAGCTAATGCATGAACACCCGCTACTCCTGCATTGAAAAATGCCATACCTGCCAAATAACTCCCATAGCTCATATCGGTACGGGCCTGCCTATCATCACCATTCTCTACTGCCGTACGAATCGATCGGCTTATTAGCATGATAGCCTGCAGCGCCAGCGCATCCGAAACTGGACTTGCGTTTTTTGAAACATAAGCTTCAATCGCATGAGTAAGAGCATCAACCCCTGTAGCTGCAGTGACCTTTGCTGGCAAAGACACTGTTAAAGCAGGATCGACAATCGAAACATCCGGCAGTAAATAATCATGGGTTACAACATCTTTCGTAGTCTCCAGAGATAACACAGAAATATTAGTCACCTCAGCCCCCGTTCCTGAAGTTGTAGGAATTAAGATTTTTGGGAGACCTTTTTTCGTAATATTTTTTGTTCCTGTTAAGTTTAGATAATCCTCCACCTTGCCCTCGTTTCCAGCCAATACACCTACCAGTTTCGCCAAATCCAGCGCACTGCCGCCGCCAAAACCGATAACCATATCAAATTGGTTATCACGAGTATAAGAAACTAGTTTTTCGCCAACGGAAAGAGGGGGCTCAGGTACAATATCCGTATAAATTTCAGGGGAATAACCTGCATTAATTAGAGGACAGACCACTTCATTTGTCAAACCAATCTTGTGAATTAATGGATCCGTAATGATAAGAATCTTATTGACCTTTAAGCTATTCACCTGGTCGACAAGGTGAGTTAGCGAATCCCATCCAGTAAAGCTAACCCGAGGAAAAGTAATTTTTTCAGACATATCAACCGCTCCCTTTATGGGCCACAGGTGTAGTTCTCCTGGTATAGAACGCTAAGAGGCCCCATGGTCCCCTATTTATATATTCAAAAGCATCACAATAATAACTAACAAGAGATAGCTGCATACTGGTGGTTTCACCTGCGAAATTAAAAAGAATGTTTCTAAAGAAATTTTCGCCATCTTTCTTTAATTTCCTTCTGTAGTATCATTTTTTCTCAACAAAAAAAGCACGCAGCTTTTATGCTGTACGCGCTTTTAAATAGCAAATGCATGGTTGCCTATTTTTTTTACTACTTCTCGAGAGAAAATCCACTGGCTTGTAGCCGTGTCAGGGTTATAAAAATAAAGAAGCTCTGCGTTTTGGTCCTTATCAATAAGTGCTTTCTCAACGGCCTGAACTGCTTCATTGCTTGCAGGTTCATTAATGGAACCATTTTGAACTGGTTCAAAAGCATTCTTCTGATAAATAACATCTTTGACTGTATCCGGGAATTGTTCATGTTCGACACGGTTCAGAACCACGTCAGCAACAGCAACTTTGCCTTCAAACGGCTCCCCTTCTGCTTCAGCCTGTACAAGACGTGCAAGCAGTTTTTTTTCTTCCTCTTTAATGAAGCGATGATCTGTTGATGATGACTCCTTCACGTCAACTTCAACCTTTTTATATGTTAGTGTTTCTGCAGCTTTTTGATCCACTGTCTCTGCATCGAAATGATCAGCAGGAAACATGCTATATGAACCCATAATGAGTGAAATGGCAGCAACAAATGTTACTAAATTTTTCATTTATAAACCTCCTGTTTGTAGTTTTTAGGCAAAAACAGGCCACTTACAAGGCTAACAGGTTTACAGGCAGAACTCATTAGTGAATCAATGGGAGAATTACCAGTAAAGAAATATGAAAATTCAAATTGCTTCATAATAAATTTAAGAGGTATATTTGTTATAGCTTGCTTTTTAAAAAAAGGCTGTTTTCGCAAAGTTTGTTGCTATTTATATTATATTTACTGAGTTGATTGGAGTGGAAGGTGCGAGATCCTCGAAAATGCATGCGCATTTTCTTCGTGCGGTGTTTACTCAAGCTAGCCTATTCAACGTCCTACGGGAGTTGCGGGACAGGTGAGACCCCACAGACGCGTAGCGTCGAGGAGGCTCACCGCCCGCCCCGTGGTTTGCTGAGCATCCTTTCACTGCAATTTACGGACAACATTGATAAGCGAAAAACAACAATTTATACGAAAAGAGCCTAAAAAAAGATAACAGCCCGAAATTGAGTGAGGTGATAAAATAATTGAAAGTACTTGAAACTGACCGATTAATTCTTCGCTGGTTAACAACAGATGATGCAGCTTTCATTCTCGAACTTTTAAATGAACCTGCATGGATTCGTTATATTGGCGATAAAAGTGTACATTCTCTTGGTGATGCTAAGAATTATATTTTGACCGGACCCCAGAAAATGTATTCTCAATTTGGCTTTGGCCTTTTTCTAGTTGAGCGAAAGGAAGGAAGCATTCCTATTGGACTGTGCGGCTTTATAAAACGGGATACTTTAGATAATGTTGATATTGGTTTTGCTTTTTTATCTAGATATCAATCGCAAGGTTATGGGTTTGAGTCAGCTTCTGCTACATTGAAATATGGTCTTGAAAAGCTGGATATGGAACGGGTCCTAGCTATTACATCCCTAGACAATTATGCTTCCTCCAGGCTGCTTGAAAAGATAGGCATGAACTTTGAAGGAACAATAATTTTGGATAAAAAAGAGCTTAAATTGTTTGCATCCGACAAATAATTCCTTGTTGTATCTTTTTCTATCTTTTAAAACAGTTGTTTTTTTACAAAAAAATTCCTGATGACGAAGAAAATATACACATGTATCGTCATCAGGAAAACCATAATATTGAAGATACGAAATGAAAGAATTTCATTAGCTTTTAAAAATTTTTATGTCAATCACTCTCTCAAATTTTCAGCAGTTCTTCAATATGCCCTATTGCACTTTGAAACCGCTCCTTGTAATCTCCGCTCAGTATTTTATAATCAACATTATGATTTTTCAGCAATGTTTTTAAAGCCTGGTTGTTTTGGAGTCTTACCTCATACTCTCCGTGAACCCGAAGTCCATCATCCACCCATTTCACATCAGGTTCCAAGTATAGCCACAGGTCATAATCCTGCAGGTTTGCAATTTCATCCAGTACTGCCTGATGCTCATCGTTGTAAAGGTTGGAATAGAATTGAGTCACAATTGCCTCCGTATCGATAAGCACAACTTTATTTGCTTTTTCATTCGCCTTGATTTCTTCAAGCTTATGGCCATAGGCAATTTTGTGGTAATCTTCCTTAACCATAAGCCCATCGCAGCCGCCTAATTCTTCACATACGGTTCGGCCATATTCCTCTACATAGGAAGTGTTGTAAATTTTAGCAAGGTTTCTGGTCAAGGTAGATTTACCGCAGCTTTCAGTCCCTGCTACAACAACCTTTTTAACGAAATAAGGTTTTACAAAGTCAGGGATGTATTCCCAATGATGAAAAACACCTTCATTACGGATTGCTGTTGCCGAAATATTCACATATCTCCGATTGGGATCAATCAATTCGTGTTTGGCCTCTGGATAAAGTTCTCTAAAAATATCGTTATACTCATACTCTGAACTAAATACATAATCAATGCGCTTTCCAATTGCCTTTTTTATATTCCTGGCACCCTCTGCCCAATTGTAATTTTCATCCCCCTGATCGTCTTTTATGGAAATGACCTTCACATGCGGCATATCTTTAGTTAATTGACTGACCCAGCGCAAACGGATTTGTGGTGGAATATAAGCCATTTTAGAATGCTCGCACAATTGCCTGTCACGCAGTTCGCTATGTGACAGCACAACATAAAGTTCTTCAACGATGGATGAGGCCTGAACGATCGCATAAACATGGCCAAGATGCAGGGGAAGAAACTTGCCTCCAATAAAGCCGACTGTCATTTAACCCCCTCCTTATTCTGTTTCACATATAGTTTCCGCCAATTGATGTATCCATAAATACTGTTAACCAGGAAAGCAGTCCACATGACTAACATTGAAAAGTCATTGCCGCCCTGTGTGATGAGAGCACCCGCCCAAAGAATAATGGATAATACATTTACTGAGATCCAGAGAATCCATTGCTCTGCAAATCTTTTCAGCATCAGTATTTGCGCAGTTATAGAAAGAACGTTTGTAGCGGAATCCGTCCAGACAAAATTACCCTCTAAATATCTTAAGAAAAACCCATATCCAATTGTAAGGACAGCGATAGATGCTAAAGTATAGATCCAGCCTTTTTTCGTCAGACTTTTAACTCTCACATCTTCCCCTTTAACATTCCGATTTGTTTTATGCTGCTTCCACAGATAAATACCAATAAATTGTACAGGAAAATAAAACAGAGCATTGAGCATGGCTTCTCCATAAAGGCCATATCCATAAGCAATATAAGCATAGGTAAGGGTTTGAACGATGCCAAAGTAATAGTTGGCAATCTTCCCCTTTGCCACCAGCACCACACATAACAAACCGCTTATGGATGAAATCAGGCCAATTAGTGAATCTGACCAGGCAAAGTAAAGATAAATGTTGACCAATGTAAATGTTATTAGCCATATTATTTCAAACCGGGTCCAGTTCTTAAAAATCCCCATGTGAATCTATCCCCTTTGTTAATTTGGATTTTCACCCTTGCAGTTTATTTCTATATACGGACACAATCGGCTGATAATCATTGAATTGATAAAGCTGTGCAGGTGTTTTAGAATAGCGTTTTGATTTCTTTAGCTTTCCGTCTTCCGACACAGCTTCAATAAATGGAAATGTCGGTGCTTTTCTGAAAAAGGCAGCATCCGTTGAGATTGAAGGGTCATCCAACACGGTTAATAAAACACCCTGCAGTTCAGAAATCACAAATTCATCAGGTAGGAAATGCCTTGCCAGTGTTGTCAGTGCCATATCTTTTTTAATAAACCAAAGTGCGTCTTCAATAATGGTCTGATGGTCAAATGCTAGATCAAGTTCAAGAGCCTCTTCTAGAGTAAACAACTTAACTTCAGATGCGTCATATGTTGTTTTCCGGGTCCTTAAGTCCGCTTCATTAGCAATAACATAATGTGCATTAGATATAATCCATCCCCGCTGGTCCCGGCCAGGAGAATCGTAGACACCGAAATGCTTTATTTTCAGCCCCTCTACTCCGGTTTCCTCGGTTAACCTTCGCTCTGCCGCCTGAAAAGCTGTTTCTTCGGGACGGACAAACCCACCAGGCAGCGCCCATTTCCCTGCCTCCATATTCGGGTTTCCTTCATGGTTCAGCTCACTTCTTTTAATCAGCATGATTTTCAGCTCTTTTTTTGGAGGTTTATACTCGCCAACTTGTTCTGATGTGATTGTAAAAACTGCAATATCACTTGTATATCCCTCTGGTGTAATAAATTTATTCTTCAATTTCGGTTCACCTCTTTTATAATTAACATTTTGTTAATTGTTAATTAACATATATTCCATTTTTTGCTGTTAGTCAATGCTTTTCTCATATGTACGCAAAAAAACTGCCCAATAATTTGAGCAGTCTTTTTAGTCTTAATGCTAATTTTTTACTACTTCTTGTCCCCTTACATTCCATGTTACTGCAAAAATGAGGGCTGCAAGTACACAAGATGCGGTTAACAGCATAAATCCTGCATTCCATCCGGATGCATCTACGATGATACCCATTAAAGCATTAGCTGTTACAGTACCTCCGAGGTAACCAAACAATCCAGTTAATCCTGCTGCAGTACCGGCAGCCTTTTTAGGAACAAAATCAAGTGCCTGTAGGCCAATTAACATTACCGGTCCATAAATAAGGAAACCGATCGCAATCAGACAAATCATGTCTATTGTGGGATTTCCTGCAGGGTTAAACCAATAAACAAGAACTGCGATTAATACCCCCAGCATAAATACAAATCCAGCAGGACCTCGGCGCCCTTTGAAAAACTTATCTGAGATCCATCCGCATAATAGTGTTCCTGGTATACCTGCCCACTCATATAAAAAGTAGGCTACGCTGGACTTGCTCATATCGAAGCCTTTCTCCTCGCTCAAATATGTTGGTGCCCAGTCCAGTACACCATATCGGACGAAATAAACGAATATATTAGCAATCGCAATTGCCCAAACCCATTTATTATTTAATACATACTTGAAAAGAATTTCTTTTGTTGTTAATTCAGTCTCAAAGGTTTTCTTGCTTTTGCTTGGATAATCATTGCGATATTCTTCAATGGATGGCAGCCCAGCCGATTGAGGAGTATCACGAATAAGGAAGTAGGCCATGAATGCAATAACAATAGCTACGAGTGCCGGTAAAATAAATACACCTTCATAGCCTGATGAAGAGGTTCCGGCTATGCCAGCGAACATTGCTGCACCCGCCACAGCAAGTGGTGCCATTAGCCCACCTCCGACATTATGAGCTACATTCCAAATGGCTGTTTTGTTTCCTCTTTCATTGATGCTGAACCAGTGTACCAGAACACGGCCCGATGGCGGCCAGCCCATTCCCTGGAACCAGCCATTTAAAAAAAGCATTATAAACATGATGGAAACAGATGAAGTAAAGAAAGGTACAAACCCCATTAATAAAGAAATAATTGCAGAAAGAATTAATCCTGCAGGCAAGAATACCTTAGGATTACTCCGATCCGAAAATGTTCCCATGACGAATTTACTGATGCCATAGGCAATCGAAATAGCAGATAGTGCAAAACCAAGTTCAGTTTTGGAGAATCCTTCTTCAATAAAGTACGGCATAGCCAGCGAGAAGTTTTTCCGAATTAAGTAATACGCTGCATAACCAATGAAAATTCCCATAAAGACTTGAAACCTAAGTTTCTTATACTCCGAATCAATTTGTTCTTCAGGCAATCTTTCAATTGGAGGAGCAGGCTTAAACAATTTGAACATTTATTTCCCCCCATAAATCATTTTGGCAACAATATTAACTGTAAAAAAAACAAAACCCACACTTTAATAACACTCCCTGGAATGGAAGTGTAAGAAAGCATGGGTTCTCCGTTTCTCCACCATAGTTAACTTGTCATGTAACAATTTTATTATTATATGTAAACGTTGTCAACAGCTTGTCAAATTTTTTAACCAATTTTCGCAAGCATAAAGAATGCCGGCCCTCAATCTATAAGAGCATACACCTAAATGCATATCTACAGTTTCACTTCAGCTGGCTGAACTGGCGTTTCTGTTTCACTTTCACCAACAGTTTTTTTAGACCAATAAGTCGCAAGAATCGGCCCTGAAATGTTATGCCAGGCAGCAGCCAGAACGCTTGGAAGTGCTGCCAGCGGCCCGAAGTGTGCAGTCGCAAGCGCAACTCCAAGACCTGAGTTCTGCATGCCAACTTCAATGGCAATCGCTCTCCGGTTTACTTCACCCTGTCCGAGCGCTTTTCCTGCCAAGTAGCCAAGCATGAGTCCAAAACCATTGTGAAGCATAACAGCACTAAAGATCAGCAAGCCTGATGCTGCAATGGTTGAAGCATTGCCTGAGACGACTGCAGCCACGATGGTGATAATAGCTGCCACTGAAATTAACGGTAAAACAGTTAAGCTTTTTTCCACTGCCACGGGGAAGAATTTCTTGATTGCCAACCCCAGAACAATTGGTACAATAATGACCTGGACAATAGACATAAACATGGCCACTGCATCAACAGGCATCCACTGGCCCGCAAGCAGCAGGAGAAGCAGCGGTGTCATGATTGGTGCGAGTAAAGTTGAAACGGATGTCATGGCGATGGACAAAGGTACATTTCCCTTGGCCAGATACACCATAACGTTAGAAGCCGTTCCCCCAGGTACACAACCAAGCAAAACCAGGCCGGCTGCCAATTCTGCCGGCAAATTCAGAAGTTTCGCAATGACGAAAGCGACTAGCGGCATAATGATGAACTGTGCACAAACACCAATTAACACAGGGAGCGGTTTCGTAAAGATGATTTTAAAATCGACCGCCTTCAGAGTAAGCCCCATTCCAAACATGACGACGCCGAGAAGGATGGTGATATAGCCCCCCAACCCTAAAAATGGGTCTGGAAACATAAAGGCAATAACCGATGTTACGATAACCCACACGGCAAAATATTTTCCTGCAATGGTACTGACCGCTTCTAATACCTTCATATCATCACGCTCCTTCTTTTATCTTTAAGATTTTATTTGGGTTGAAAAGATTATCTGGATCAAGGGCACGTTTGATTTTTTCCATGACTTGGAGCGCCTGACCATGTTCTTTTTGCTGATATTTCTGCTTGCCGACTCCAACACCATGCTCACCCGTACAGGTACCGCCTCTCTCAAGAGCATAGAGAACAATTTGTTCATTGAACTTTTCTGCTTTTGCAACCTCCTCCAGGTTACCCATATCAATCATCAGGAGTGTATGGTAATTTCCGTCCCCCACATGTCCGACAATTCCTCCAGGAAGTCCAAGTGCATCGACCGCTTCCCTGGCATGGCTGATAGCGCCAGAAAGTTCTGAAATCGGCAGACAGACATCCGTCACCATCATTTTCTTTCCGGGATGGCCATGGATATAGGCATAAGCAAGGTTATGTCTGGCCTCCCATAAGCGATTTCTTGCTGCATTATCGGATTCAAATTTAATATCCAGACAATGATGGTCTTCAACAATTTCTTTTGTAAAAGCAACATCCTGTTTTAAACCGGCTTCATTGCCGTGAAATTCCAAAAAGAGTGTTGGGCTTTCGTTATAGTTTGTTTCACTGAACAGATTTACCTGCTTTATGGATGGTTCATCCACAAGCTCCACCCTTGCAATCGGAACACCTGCCTGTAATATGGAAACAACCGCTTCAACCGCATCGTTCAATGATGGAAAAGAAGCTCTTGCTGCCATCAGGTGCTCCGGAATTCCATAAACTCTTAATGTCAATTCCGTAAAGCAGCCAAGTGTCCCCTCTGAGCCAACGAATAAACCATTCAAATGGTATCCGGATGAAGATTTAGCAGCAAAATTACCTGTATGTATGATCGACCCATCAGCTAGTACCACTTCAAGATCACGCACCTGATCACGCATGACTCCATATTTCACAGAAGTAGTTCCGCTGGCATTCGTTGCCGCCATTCCGCCAAGCGTAGCATCCGCTCCCGGATCCACAGAGAAAAACAATCCATACTTTTTTAATTCCTTGTTGAGCTGTGTGCGGGTTACACCAGGCTGCACCCTAACAAGAAAATCACTCTCACGTACCTCGAGAACTTTATTCATAAGTGAAAAATCAATCGTAATTCCATGTTCGTATGGTATCACATGCCCCTCAAGACTGGATCCCAGTCCAAAAGGAACGATTGGAACTTTGTATTTGTTTGCCAGCTTCACAACTTCACTGACCTGCTGGGCGGTTTCCGGAAAAACAACCAGGTCAGGTAGACTCTCCGAATGGTATGATTCATCCCTGCCATGCAATTCTCTTACTGTCTGATTTTCTGTCACCTGCTGCTCAGTAAGAATCTCTCTTAAAGCCTGCAGGAGGCTCATACTCGCTGTTTCCATCCTATACTCCTTCTTTCTTTTTCGGGAAATTTGGTCAAACCAATGTTATAATTGGTCCAACAAGTTACATCAATTATACTAACTTATCAGAAAAATTCAATTATTTTATTATTTTTATAGAATTGAATAATAGATTTTGGCCTGTTACTTTTTGAAAAGTAAGAAAGGTCTACTTTGAAAAGAGGGTATGGGAATGGCAGAGAAAAAAAAGACCTATCTGGTTTTAGCAGATAAATTGAAAGAATGCTATTTGGGAGGTGTTGTTAAACCAGGTGAACGGCTGCCTTCAGAAAGAGAATTGGCAGTTCAATTCAATGTCAGTCGGACAACCATCAGAGAGGCACTCAGAACCCTGGAACTGAACGGGCTCATCGATATCCGCCAGGGAGGCGGAAGCTACGTAAAAGTCTCTGATATCCAATCAAATAAAGAAGAGATCATCACAGCTGTCAAAGCAGAAAACCCGCTCGTATATGAAATGCTTGAACTTAGGCGTGCACTGGAAGCCGAATCCTCGTTCCTTGCAGCCAATAGAGCCACAGCTGCAGATCTGGAAAAGCTGCGTATTGCCTTACATAATATCGCCCTTTCCAGACAAAATCCCGAGTTAGGGTTAAAAGCAGATCTGGATTTTCACATCGGAATTGCCGAAGCCACGCATAATTCGATTTTCATTGAATTGATCCATACCCTCAAAGGTCATATGGAAGAAACCATTAGAGTTACCCAGAATCATCGGTTCAAGGATTTGTCCCGTTACGACGATACCATCGAGGAGCATAGGGAAATTTACCTTGCTATTGCTTCTGGAAATGGGTATAAAGCAAAAGAATTGATGGAGGGGCATATTACGAAAATCAGAGGAGAACTGGTGAAGTCAATGATTTAGTTAAGAAGTAGCAGGCACCATCAGATTCCTGCTTCTTCTTTTACGATCAACTCAGTATCTAACTCTACTTCATTATCCAAAAATTTAGTTGTATTATATCCGTATATATCCAGACTCTTCGGAACTACTTTATCCCCATGTATCTTAAAACTCTGGACTGTAAAGAAATGACGAGGCTGTTCAAGCTCTTCGTAAATGAAAGATGTTTTATTCATATCGTATTCTTTTCCATTTTTATCAACGATAACTCCTTTATAATCTCCTTCCATTGAAATATTTCCTTCCTCAGTCATAATATTAAAATTAAGTGATTCATACGCACGATTCTTAATTTCATGATTACTTATGACCACTACGCTAGGCTGACCGATTTCAACCTTATCAATGGAAATGGTACTTCCCGCATATTCAAAGGTTTGCGGATATTTCTTCGAAGCATCAAGGGCAATAGTTTTATTGTCTGTAATTGACAAATAAACACTATCGAATCGGACTTTGACTTCGTCGGTTTCTTTTTCAAATAGAGGTTTAAAATGCGTCTGAAACTTGCTCCATCTCAAATCATTCTGTGCATTCACGTATGAATTCCCGTATAAATCATTTTCAGCTACTTTATTGTTAATTTCCAAATTTTTAAAATTGATCATGTCGATCCGCTTTTCAGGGTGTTCATTTTTGAGGCCATATTGCAGAATTGTCCCTGTTGGAGCAAGGATTAGTTTATCAATCAAGACTGCTACCCCTTCAATTTCAACTTCTTCATCCAATGCATACTCCACAGAAGGTTTTTTTGTTACAGGAATTTCAAATTTCCATTCCCCTTCCTCGGGCACCAAATTCACATATGCATCTGAAGAGTTTCGTTTTAATTTCATAACCTTATTAATATTGAGATGAATGGTCTCTTCATTTTCTTTCAGCGGCCTCAGACTCATTTTCCCATGATAAAGGTTCTTTTCCTTATTATTAAGATCTAGTTCCATATCAGGTGGAAAGTACCTCGGATAAGTATTTGTCACCATTATTTTCATTTCGTCCTTAATAAAAAAGCCATCATCAATGTTAATCATATATTGATTGTTGTCATTGGTATCTTCTATTTCATAAAAGATAAGAGTTTGAATCTCATCCGCAATCACACTCTTAATCTTTATTTTAACCCCATTGCTTTCAGCTTCCAGCCCAAGCCTTTCACCTAAATCCTCCTGAAGAAAAATGCGCAGCTCCTGATTTTCTTCAGTCAATGAGTAATAGATTTTTGAAAAAAACCCGCTAAAGTATCCTGTGCACAAAAATACGACGAAGACACTTGCTGAAATAAATCCGATTCTTTTGCTTTTCTTCTTTTTCAACTTAATAGAATTTTTCCTTTGTGAGACTCGTTCTTTTACGTTTTCCATGAATCCTGCAGGTACTCTGAATGTCTCAATGTATTCAGAGTAGTTCAATATGATTTCCTGCAGAGATGCCAGGTCATCCTGGCAGTTTTGACAATGATAAATATGCATTTCAAAATCGATTTTCCGCGGCCGTTCCAGTTTTCTTTCCAGGTAATCCACGTAAAGCTTTTGGTACTCATTGCACCCCTGATAGTGCACTCCGTTTCCCAAACCTTTTCTGAGTAATTGAAATCCTGAAAATAGTAACTCCTTTATCTGTTCAGATGACAATTGGAGAAGCTGTGCAGTTTCCTCTATGGAGATTCCTTTAAAATAGGTTAAGACCAGCACTTCTCTTTCCTGTTCATTTAACTGTTGAAGTGCTTGAAATACACTTTCCTCTGAAGCTTTCAAACTCTTTTTAATAGAAAGCTCCCGGCAGATACGTATAAAAATAGATATAATCCGCAGTTCAAAAGATGTGCTGTTCTTAAACTTTGGCAGCTCCTTATGCACCTGTAAAATGACACGATAAAAAAGCTCCTCAATTTTGAGCTGGTTCCCCAGATAAGACCAGCCGAGTATATAGAGGGATCTCTGTTGCTGATCGAACCATTCAACAACCGATTCTATTCCTTTTATACTTATCGTCCCGGGTAAAGAGGGTTTAATTTTTGATGAGATGAGCAAGAGCATTCGCCCCTTTATATACCTAGTAATATGTACTTAATTTTATTATAACGTTTAATGTGGTATTATTCACCAAAATTTGGATACCTAAATCAAGGTGCTTTTAACATATAAAAAACTCCTTTTGCAGAGTTCTGCAAAGGAGTTTTGACAAAGAAAAGTTATCTATACCCTTCAGCATTGGCAGGCTTCCCCGCCTCCTGGACCTCAATCAGATATCTGAAAGCCTCCG
Organism: Cytobacillus firmus; assembly: GCF_023715565.1. GTDB lineage: Bacteria > Bacillota > Bacilli > Bacillales > Cytobacillaceae > Cytobacillus > Cytobacillus firmus_C. Next base: position 39,364 of record NZ_JAMBOJ010000025.1, read on the forward strand.
GCTGAGAACCATCCAGATCATAAAAATGATACATTTTCGCCAGCTCCCCGCTTGAAAAGGATCCGCCGTTCAATCGTTTTTTATCAGGATCTTTTGCCATGGCACTAATTGCTCGTCCTATATATCTTGGTGTTTCAGATATCACAAAATGAGGCTCCTTTTCTGTGGCATCCATCCAATTCTCCTCTGTGACCCCAAACACCTCAAGCATAATTTCTGAACGCATCCATCCGGGTGAAACAGTAACTGCGGTGCACTCATAAGGTAAAAGTTCATGGGCCAAAACTTTTGCCAATCGGATGACTGAACTTTTGGCCAGATCATAAAACATCGACACCCGGTAGCGATCTTGATTATAGTCTTCTGTTCCGTCTGTTACTTCGACTACTAATCCGCCTTTATTTTTGATTAGAAGCGGAAGGGCATAATGACTTGTGATAATATGTGTATCAATCGCCAGACGAAGCATTCTCATTCCTTTTTCCAGTGAATGTTCCCAGACAGGAATGTCCCATTCAATCAAATTTTCTCCTCCCCATATATCATTAACCAGGATATCCAGCCTGCCTTGTTCTCTCTCAATCTTTTCTATCAATGACTGCACCTGATTCGGTATAAGATGATCCACTTGAACAGCTATTCCAGTTCCGCCCAGCTCATTGACTAATTCAGCCGTTTCTTCAATGGTTTCCTTGCGTCCATATTCCGACGTTTGGTTTCGTGTTGTTCGGCCTGTAATATACACTGTCGCACCTGCAGCACCGAGCTCCATGGCGATGCCTCGGCCAGCTCCCCGTGTTCCTCCGGCAACCAGCGCCACCTTCCCTTTTAATGAATTCATTCCGATCTTCCTCCTTTTATGTTATATCTATACTATAATCATTAATGTTGACATCCATTGTCATATTTAAAACTTTTTTATCAGGAGTGAACAAATTGCGTGCAGACAGACTCATTGCCATCATTTTATTGCTTCAAAATAACGAACGAATGACCACGAGGGAATTGGCAAAAGAATTGGAAGTAACAGAGCGGACCATTCACCGGGATATGGAAGCCTTAAGCGCTGCCGGCATCCCAGTCCTGGCTGAACGCGGAAAATTCGGAGGCTGGAAATTGCTTGAGAATTACAGAACAAATCTTACCGGGTTAAAAGCTGCAGAAATTAAGTCACTGCTTCTCTCCCCCTCCTCCCAGCATCTTGCAGACCTTGGCATTAGCAATGAATGGAAAGAAGCACGCCAGAAACTCCTTGCGGCTATTCCTGCTCCAATGAAAGAGGATGTAATAGATATCTCCAACCGGATTCATATTGATACCGGCACGTGGAGGCAAACCCCACAGGAAATGAAGTCTTTGGGAATATTACAGCAGGCCGTATGGGAGGAGAAAAAACTTCATATTCATTACGAAAATGCAGATAAACAGACAAGCGAAAGAACAGTTGAACCGTTAGGTCTGGTCGCCAAAGGGAACACATGGTATCTAGTAGCTGCGTCTGATGAAAAGATAAAAACCTACCGTATCTCAAGAATAGTTGATGCCAAGCTGATTAATGAGAATTTCAGCTGGCCGAATAACTTTGATCTCGCAGATTATTGGCAGGAATCGAAGCAAAGATTTATTAGCAGCCTGCCTAGATTTGAGGTGGACGCAGAGATTTCACCAGCCATTCTTCAGCGGATTAATTTTACCGGTCGATTTGTTCAAGTACTTCACATGGATTCGCTTAAGGAAAATGGATGGATTCCTGTAACTTTTAGCTTCGATACTGAGCAAGAGGCTAGAGAGTATATACTAGGGTTCGGTAACCAGATAAAGATTGTACACCCCGTTTTCCTTAGGAAAAGTGTGAGGGAGATGGCTGAAGGTGTTGTTGATTTATATAAGGAAAATGAGGAATAGCAGAGAAAAGATTTCTGCAGATGACTAGCGACTAGGATTTCATTTCCTAAAACCGAGCCTCCATTATTTATGAGGCTCGGTTTTTTATGGATCAGGAAACATTTAATTACTTAGATTTCTTATTACTATCCTGCCTTACCTTATCCCCTATATTTGATCGTTAGTCCTTTTAGGAAGTTTCTGGCAAAATTATCTAAGCAAACTTTATAATTTTTATGGCCTTCTTTTCTCAAAAAAGCTCCGAGCTCACCTTTTGATACATTTAATCCAGCCTTTTTGAATACATCTAACATGTCCTCTGTCGTTAAGGACAAGGCGATTTTGATTTTCTTTAAAAGGATATTATTTATGTTCGAATAATTTTCAATGGTGGATTCTTGCGTATTTGTTTGACCTTGTTTCGGCTCCTGTCTGCCTCTTTTATAGATAATAAAGCCATTTAAAAAAGAATTTAACATACTATTTGTCAATTTTATTTGGCTGTCATTTTCTTCTTCATCATCAGACTTTTTGAGGATCCTTACCACCTCTGGTACGGACACTTCCTCTCCTCCAAGTTTAAAGATCTCTGCCATTTCACTATTTTTGATTTCTAACGCATATCTCAATCGAATTAATATATCATTATTATCCATTGTTAAATTTCCTCCTAATTTAATAACCTTTGGTGCTTAAGCTTAACTATCTTCAGTCTATCATCACTATTGCCTCACAATACATAGAAACAGAAACAATTATTTTTTGATTGTCTAAAAAGAATATATGAATAGCACAAAAAAGCCGCACAGCATTCCACTATGCGGAAATCATATGTATAGTTGGCGGGACCGCCTGGGAATCGAACCCAGCTAACCTGGCACGCAGGTCACAAGCGGTTTTGAAGACCGTGGAGGGCACCAGCACCCCAATCAGCCCCGTCCAAATGTTGATATATCAATGTTTATCCGTACCACTCCGACGGTTTTTTTCGACCATTCGCACGGTCCTCACATCGGTTCACACGGTTCATTTTACCACGTTTATATCAACTTTTCCACTAAAGTAAAAAATCCTACTTTCACTAAGAGAGATAGGATGTTTATTATCAATATCTTTCTCAAACTAGTTATGAATTAGGTCCTTGCCATTTCAAGTATTAGCACCATTCTCTTTTATACACAAGTCATCATTTATTTTAATGACGATAATGACAAACAGTTTAAGAATCAAGTAATAATCTATCTCGTATTGTTCCTCATCATTAGTATTTGTTCCATGTAAATACTTATTTCGGATATCATGACCATTGGTAAATTTTGATTTATTGAGATAATAATCTAGATAATCTTGTTCATTTCTTGAAAACAGACTGGTCTCAAAATCAACAAGATTGCAAGTACTTAACTCCTCTAACAACAGTTGTATATCCTCAGGATAATGCCAATAACTCATTACTTCTTTATAATATAGTTCCTTAAGAACATATATGACTCTTCGGTCAACAAACTCTAAGTAGCCCATGTTACTTTCACTGATTAAGTTATTATCAAATAACCATTGCATTCTTCTCAATTGATACTCTTGAAAATCACTTTTAGTTAATTTTTTAGAAATCATCAATTTGAAAAAATTCTTATATTTTCCATCTTTATTTGGTAAATAGAATATGCCACTCTGGTCAGAAAACAATAAGAATGAAGCTGTTTTATACCAGTCACTAGAAGAGTAAACATACTTTTTTTTATTAAACGACTTAATATCTTTAATTTTAAAACTTGAAGATGACATTTGAATTAATTCTTGGTCTATCATCCCATCTTCAATTAAAGTATTATACTGTTTAAAAACTCTATCTATCTCAGGGAGAATAGTTCTACACTTTTCGAAATATGATGCTTCACTCGACGGCATTTTAACTATAAAATCATTAATTTGAAATTCTTCTTTCACATAAACATCAAAAAACCATTCAATCATTTCTTCCAATCTTATACCAAGAATATTTAGCACATTAACATAACTATGTATCTCAGCATTAGACAACATTTCTTTGAAATAAAAAGAGGATGATTGGTAATACAAGTGTTCTGCTTGTGGTCTAATTACTGACTCTAGAGCAGAACATTCACTTTTTTTAGAATCGAATTCTACTCTCATATTTCCATCAACAAATCCAAATAGATGAATAAAATTATTCCAAAGTGTAGGATAATCAGTATTTTCTTCTATCCACTTTCGACTTACCTTGATGTCTGCAGTTGTACCATCCATAGTAAATAATATGGCTTCATCTTGGTCGTTCGGATAAGAAATCATTACTCCCGATTCAATACCTGTTTCGTTATTAAAGATTTTTTCTTCCTCTTTTTTTGCCTTCCTCTTGGCATGCAACTTGATTTTATCAGGTATACTTAACCCCTTGTTTGTTGGAAAATTAATGATTTTTCTCAATACATTTATATGAACTAGTGGTGAGTCTATATATTCATCAATCAAACTTAATATATCTGTTTCATTTAAAGATGGTGGCAAGTATAAATTATTCTCTTTTAAATACTTTGACAGAATTGTTTCTGCATTCCTAGAGTCAGATAATAACACGCCTTTTATTGCTGCATTAAAATACTCAGTCAGTCTCTTAAACTTGAGTACTGTATAAATGTGTACATTTTCCTTTTCAAGAAATCGTCTAAAATTATCAATTTCAATTCTTTGATATAACTTGTAACCTTCAAAAACTTCAAAGAAGTCATCTGTGTTATCAAAGTCAATTTCATCATATAGGTTGAGGAAGTCATCCTTGTGACGGCCTACGAAGATGCCGATTTTTTTCTTTATTTTCTTCTCATAAGTTTTTATATCAATACTTGTCTCTTGTACAATATGGTCACTAAACCTTTTAATGTTTATGTATTTTAAAACATTATGAAATTCTAATAAATCAGTGATACCCCATTCAGAATCAATAGCCTCATTATTAACTTTTTCTACTATTTTTTCTAGTTCCCAACCACAAGCTATATCATACTCAGAATAGAATTTAATCCCTGACATATGTTCTCCTTTCGTAAACCATACTCTTTATACAATTCTTCAAACATATTAATCCCCCATAATATTTACTCAACTTATTATGTTAGATACGACTGCCCCTACAATTGCCCCCAAAAGCAGCATAACAATAGCGTAAAGCCAGTGGTCCTTAATGGCTTCATAAACACCCTGAGGAGATAATCCATAAGGTTCATGCCATTTAGCATTTGTTTTTAGATTTCCTGATGCTACTTTATCTAAAATGGAATGAAAAACATCAACTTTCTTTAGAGTTGACATGTGCAGTTTTACATATTCTTTATTAGCAAATGCTGCAGCTTCGGATTGTCCATCCAAAAAATCTCTATGTGAGATTTTATTTTTTTCAATTAGTTTTTCTAACCTTGGATGACCGATATAACCTACACCATAAATATCAATAAGTAATCTTGCCAAGTCATACTTTTTTTCATCGTCTATTGTTTCGGGTCTTCCTCCTAAAACCCTATATCTATTTTCAATTGCTTCAAATCCAAAGTTCAAATCCCTCATATTCCAGTGAATCCAAGTATAGGATTTATGCTTCTTAACAAACTGAAAAAACTCTTTTAACATTTCTCTTTCAAGTTCATCATAGTTTTGTTTAATGTCCTCGAATGGTATTTTTTTTATTTCAGCTATTTTATGAATAGCAAACGATTTTGTTTGTGCTGTATTATAATACCTTACTGCTATTGAAGTAACCCTCGGTGTATAACCGCTGGGAACATTATAAAAGCTTTCACAAGAATAATGTATTAATAACAGATGTGAAGCATTGTTCACAAGTTCATTAATTGTCTCAAGTGCCTTTTTTCTTTTTTTGATTTTATGATTAAGATTCAAGTTATCGCCACCTTATAATTCATAGTGAATCTACCTTAGCAATCTACTATTATATCACAAAATTTGCAAAAATTTGAACTTTAATAGTGCATCGGAAGTAAAAACAATACATGGTGTGTGGATGAACCGACTATGGGTCTACCCCGCTCAATACCCTACTGAAAATGTGGAAATATACCCCCATATCCTCAATATAAAGAAAGAGACCCTCTAGAGAGTCTCTTGCAATCGCTTTGCTTCTAATTCATTCTTTCTGTTAATCAGTGTGCGTTTCTTTATTCCCGTCATTTCTTCAACTTCTTTGTATGTATGGATTTTGAGAAGTTCTAGAGCATGCAATACTTGAGCCTTTGTGTGTTTTCTAGGTCTACCTTCTCTAAAATCATCTCGTTGCTTAGCCAACGCTTTACCTTCTTGAGTACGTTCTACAATCATATCTCGTTCAAATTCTGCAAATGAACTAAGTATATTGAAAATCAACCTACCTGTTGGAGTGTTTTCTACTAGTCCCATATTAAGGATGTGAACCTTTACGCCTCTTGCAAATAGAGCCTTAACTGTTTGAATACCTTCAACTGCTGACCTAGCAAATCTATCTAATTTTGTTACGACTAATGTGTCCCCTTCTTGTAAAGCCTCAAGCACCTTGTTGAACTCAGGTCTATCTGTTTTAGTACCTGTGAACTTCTCTTTATGTATCACCTGGCATCCTTCCGCTTTTAACGCTTGGATTTGAACATCTAAATCTTGTGCTATTGTTGAGACCCTTGCGTATCCATATTTCACTCTATTCCCTCACCTTTCTCCAAGCACTTATTGCACTAAGTTATTGCACTGATTGAAGCCTATTATAGCAAGGTCACTAAAAAGGTGCAATAACTTTCAAGTATTTGCACCTTAAGTCATATCTTAAACAAGGTCACGTTTTTAAAGGATTACGGATGATGTATTGATTTAGGTTACATATTCCATTTCGATGATTCGTGTCGAACAACATTAGTGTATCACTTTTACGTTTTATCACTTTACCGCTCTAATTCGAGTCCATTATTTGAGTTGTATCGGATATTTTACAGTAAACGAGTGTGAATGACTATGCTTTAAATCTCAAAAGACATAATATAAGGACAACCAGAAGAAAAAGCACCCAATTAATTTGGAGGCCTTCTTATAACTATTTCACTTGTTCTTGGAGTACTTCTTTGAGCAATTCAATCGCAATTTCATCACTTGGGTTATTTGTTTCAAGTTCACCTCGGAAAGCTTTAGAAAGGATAGATTGTTCAAGTTTTTCCATAATCTCAATCGCATTATCGACAAATCCTATAGTATGATTTTCTTGTGATAACGTCCTTTCTATAAAACTTACTATTTCCCTTTGTGTTTCAATAGGTGGAACTGGAACAGGGATGCTACTTAATTCTTTTTGATTTATTTTAGGTAGTACAGACCTAGAACCTGCTGTAGAAGCTTTTTCAACAAAAAATGGAGAAAGCATGTACCAATATAGATATTTTATATCTATATTGGTTTCTATCGGATACATATCCGCACTACATAAGCCATCAAATTCAGCTAACGTTACTTTAGATAAATATGGCCGAATTTTAGAATACAATATTTGCCCTCTGTAAAAGTAATGTTTTGGACTTTTAACTTTTGATTCCTCAATTGTTTGGTAGTCCAACAACCGTCCTGTTCCTTTTTCAATATTATCTGGAGCAATATGAGGAAGATTTAAGTATTGTTTAGGTTCCACTAGGTTAGAACAAACATGTGCTACATCCTTGAACCTTTTCCATTCCCATTTATCAGGTATTACGTAAGGTTGTTCGTCTATTTGATTTAATACACCAGCACTATCTGTTATTTCCCCACGAAACGCCTTATCTAAAATAGCTGCTCGACGAAGTTTAAACGTTCCCTTCGCTTCCTTAATCAACAGCTTTGCTTCCTCAAGTTTACTTAAAAGACGCTCCACTTTCTCGACAATCCGTTTTTGTTCATTCACAGGAGGGAGAGGAAGTGGCATCCTTTCATAGTCTGTACTTCGAACTGAAGGGGAATTATCTCCCCTTGTATGGTCAATCAGATATTGAGTAACATAATTAGAGCATAGATAGCTATACAAAAAATTTGAATTTAATATTTCTTTAGGTGTACAAACATAAAAAGCCGTAGACACCACCAGTTTATTATCATCTATATCGATATGTGCTATATTTTTTAAATACGGTCTTACTAGTGATATAATCACATCATTCTTTGAAACTTTTCTTTTTGCTCTACTAGGTGCAAGAGTTATTTCTACTTCCTTTACTTGTCTAACCGATTGTTTTTTATTATCTATTGCATCAACATCTATATAATGGAAAACTTCCCCATCTAATCTCTTAGGGTCTCTAGTTTCCATCGGTTTAATAGCATTTTCAACTCTAGTCCACACCCAGTTTTTCGGCACTTCATACGGCTGTTCTTCCTGTGAAACTAAAGTTTCTTTCAACAATTCCTCAATGGTCTTTTTTTTCTTACTCATTTTATGACCACCTCGTCACCTTCAACCGCACGTAGTTCTTCAACTACTTCATTTAATAAATCCATTGCCTGTTGAAGTTTTGCAATCGCTTCTTCTGCTGATTCAATCGGGTCTGGTAAATTTTCATATGAGGATAATGATTCATCTGCAATCAATCCGATATCTAAGCTGTCATTCTTCTTTGCAATTTCTTCTCGTGTAAACAAATTCCAACGCACATCTTCCACTTTCGAACGGTCTTCCGCAACGTATGCTTTCATGAATTTTTCAAAATGATTCATAGTTAACTGATTACGTTTCCCAAATGAAGGCATGTTTGTTCGAAGGTCATAGACCCATACATCTTTCGTGTTATCTTGGTCTGTTGTTCCTCTTGTGAAGAATAAGACGTTTGTTTTCACACTTTGGGCATAAAAAATCCCTGTTGGTAATCGTAAAATCGTATGTAAGTTGCATTTATTCATTAGGTCACGACGAATTTGCGAACCAACACCACCTTCAAACAACACATTATCGGGCAGTACAACCGCTGCACGGGTGTTTCCATCATCTTTTAAAGCGTTATAAATCAACTGCAAGAAATTTAACTGTTTATTCGATGTTTCAAACGTTAAATCATCACGAGAAACACGTTCCCCGCCTTTTTTGTACCGAATGGTGGATTCGTTAAGATAACATCAAAGTTCTTCATCCATTTCCCATTCCCAGACAAAGAATCTCCTTGTTCCAAACGTCCTTCCATGTTGTGAAGTAAAGCATTCATTAATGCAAGACGATGTGTGTCTTTTACCAGTTCCATTCCTGTAAAGGCTTCTTTCTTTTGGAATTCAGCTTCTTGTGGGTCGAGGTCAAAATAGTCATCTGTTTTGTTTTTTAAATATTGGTCTGCCGCAATCATGAAACCAAATGTTCCACAGGCAGGGTCATTACATCGTTCTCCAACTTTCGGGTCGATAAGTTGTACCATTACGTCAATAAGTACACGAGGTGTGAAATATTGTCCCGCTCCAGATTTCTTTTCACTTGCGTTCTTCTCTAGTAGCCCCTCATAAAGATTCCCAAGTCCTTCTTCTTTTGCATTATACCAATCAAGTGCATCAATCGATTTAATTATTTTCTCTAAGTTTTTTGGTTCTCCAATACTTGTAGACGCATCACTGTAAATTAGTCGTAGTTGTTCATTTTCACTGCTTCCTAAGTCAAGTAATAGCCGCTGATAAAATGTCTTTAATTCTAAACCTTCTTTATCTAACAAATCATCCCAACGATAACCTTCTGGAATAACTCCTTCTGTTTCTTGTTCCTTCATCATTTTTAGAAATAATAAATAGGTTAATTCTGTTACATATTGTTGATAGGTAATTCCGTCATCACGCAACACATTACATAGATTCCATAGTTTTTGAACGATTTCTTGGTTGTTCATTTTTCAGCCTCCTGCTAGCCCCGAGTATATTTTAATTTTGGTTTCCTCATTTAAACCTCATTAAAGCGAAAATCAAAGCCAATGTAACTTATCTATTATAACTTAAAAAATGCCCCTATGAAGAGGCACAATGTTAACTAATATATAGGTTCTCATTTATGGTAGTAACAACCGTATCAATATAGTCTCCGAACTCACGTTTTAGCAATTTGTAGCCACCAGAAGTTTTAAATGGTTCTTCCGAGAATGCCTCTTCTGCAGTTGGTGCTAGTACTGGTACTTGAAGTAATTGTTTTTCAATTCTCTCTAACCATTTCTTCTGTCTTGGAGTCCAATCATGCAGTGAATACACTTTTTGCATCGCCTGTTTAATACGTGTTTCATGGTCAACGAGTACTTCACCTAATGCAGCTTGGCGAATAAAGCTAATAATATCTGCTGCAATGTCTTCATTTTTTGTCTGTTTCCATGCTGTTTGCAAATGAGATTGCTTAAACCCTTTTGTTTCTAGAATGGTAATAAGTTCTCTTAAATCCTGCCTTGTTAAATCCTTGGGTCGTGTACAAATAAGATGAAGAGCGGGAATTTCGTTAATATTTTCTTGGATAAAACGAACAAATCCATCTAAATAATCTTCTGGACGCTTGTTTCCTTCACCGTATCCCCGAACCACATCCGTTACTTCATCATCTTTGTAGGAGATATATCGTTTCTCGCCTTTTACCCGATATGTTCCCATATATTCAAATAGCATATTATGTTGCTTCGCTTTTTGGGGAGTATACGACTGAATTTCCTTCGCCCACTCATCAATATTTTTCCCATTCGAAAGTTCTTCAAATTTCTGCCTTCCTTCTTCATCCAGTCTTTGCTTACGACGCTGGATTTTAGCTACTAATTGGTCACGATAAAAAGAAGCTTCGGTTTCTGTGGCAGCATTGGCAAGCGATTCATACAGTTCACCGATACTGTAATTTTGTTTCTTTACAACAGGTTTCATCTCCGTATAAATTTGTAGTTTGTCGTAAATACCAACAGCATCATAAATGTTAAAGTGTGTCTTTCCAATGTCTGTACAAAGACGAGTCGCACGTCCAAGCATTTGGTCATAAAGAATACGAGATTGTATTCGTCGTAAAAATACCAGGTTTGTTATTGGTGGAACGTCAATGCCTGTGGTGAGTAAATCAACGGTTACAACAACGTTTGGCAGCCGTTCGTTTTTAAACCTTTTAATTGCATCTAATGGTTTGTAGATATAGCCAGTAATTTTCATAATGGCATCATCTTCAATTTCATCGCCACGTTCTTTGAATGCTTCCTTTAATAAGCGAACAACCAAATCCGCATGTTGGTCTGTGGCTGTAAATATAAGAGTCTTTTCATTTCCTGTTGGGTCAATGTATTCAACTAGCTTATTTAGAACCGCTCGATTAAAAGGTTCAGTAATAACTCTTTTATTAAACTGCTCCACTTCAAAGTGTACAGTATCTTCCATCTTCTCTAGTTGAATCTCACCTTTATCAACGTCATACATTTCTACTTCTTCGTTTTTTTGAAACGTAATTCCAACCTGAGATAGTTCTGTTTTAAATAAATAAGGTGGCTCATGGTCAACTAAATAACCATCCAGAACCGCTTCACTATAAGAATACTTAAAAATAGGCATACCAAAAATTTCAGTTGTATGAAGAGCGGGTGTTGCAGTAAGCCCTAAACAGGCTGCATCAAAATAATCAATTACACGTCGGTATTGACTAATATAATCATTTTGGTCACGGAACTCTAACTCTTCTTCTGACATTTCTCTATCACTTGTATAGCCACGATGCGCCTCATCTACAATGATAAAATCATACTGTCCTACACTTGGTAGCTTTTCATTATCGCTATAGAAAAGTCTCCGAACCATTCCTTGTACGGTCGCAATATGCACCTTGGTTTCAACTTCTGGAGATATGTCTTCTAAAGACTTTACATCGTATATATCAGCAAATGAGTAGCCTTCAATTTTAGTATCCTTAAGTGCATCCTCTGTCTGTTTTCCTAACGAATTACGGTCAACTAGGAAAAGAATACGACGACATTTTTTTGACTTGATTAAGCGATACATAAGAGCAATGGCTGTACGAGTTTTTCCAGTTCCTGTTGCCATCGCAATGAGCATTCTTCTTTGTCCTTCTTTTAATCCCTCTTCAGCGGCAATTACAGCTTTTTGCTGATAGTGTCGCAAGCCAAACTTGGTAATATCCTCTTTTTCTAATCGTTTATCTGCGTCTTTATCATCTTGACTAAGAAGAAGCTGCAAGTCGTCAGGTGAGTGCCACCCTTCTAATGGGCGAGCATGTTCTAATGGTTTGCGTGAATCCCAAAACCAGATGCCCGACTCTTCTTGAAGTTGTCTCAAGTACGGTCGACCATTCGTTGCGTATAAAAATGGCAATTGGTATTCACCTGTTGTGGGTGTAATAACTTCATCTTCAATCTGCACTACACTTTTTGCATAAACTTTTGTTTGGCTTTCTAATGCACCAGGAATCGTTTTCTTTTTTGCTTTTGCTTCGATAAAGCCAACAAGCTTCAGACCAATAAATAACGCATAGTCAACCCTGCCGCCATCAACCTTCCACTCTGCAATCGCCATGTTTCGATTTTTCTCTGGATGTGTACCGTTCTTTTGATGATTTAGTACATTTGTATCTGCTTCCCAACCCACAGCACGCAGTTTTTCATCGATAATGGTACGTGTTTCAGCCTCTGTTAATTGCTGTCGACGCATAAAGTTTTTGGATATTTTTTTACGCTCGACTTTTACATCTGTTTGTTCTACTTCTGCTTGCTGACGGATTGTCTTTAATTCCTCTTCAAGCTTTTTGACTTTTTCCTCATATTCTTGTTGAAGTCTTTCTGTACTCTGTTTTGATTGTTCCTGAGGTTCTATATATTTTGGTGCTTGAAAGTCCCAATCACCATATACCTCCATAAACCAAATAGACAAGCGGAAAGTCAATTGCAATAAAGCTTTTGCTTCTTCTGTTTTTCCATAACCTGCTTCGTGCATCGCTAGATTTCCCTTGCGACGTAGGGTTTCAAATATATCAATTAATTCTGGCTCGAGTAAGCCTTCTCGACGTAATGTATTAATACGGTCTACTTGTGTAGTACCGTATGCTTCCTTAATGCTCTCAGAGGCAAGAATAAATTTAGTTATTGTCTCTGCAAACAAACGCAATTTCATTATCGTTGTATGGGGGTCGTGATATACATTTTTCTCAGCAGTTTCACCCAAGTTAGCAAGTACATCCCATTTCCCTTGAAAAAATGAAAAGTTACTGCTCATTGTTATCACCGTTTTCTGGAAAGGTTGTTTGTGTCAATTATACTATAGGCATACAAAAATTAGGAAATGGAATAGTTTTACTCATTAAAAAAAGTCGATTTCTCGACTCAAGATGTATGTAATGGTAATCAATCTTATTAGCTAGTAGACTATCAAAGTAAATCTTTTATTCTTAATGCCATAAATTGTGGCTCGGAAGGGATTCGTCTGGGACGTAAAGTCTTAAATCCATAATGTTCATTTATGATAATAATGTTATCATTAATTGCCTCTGCTGTTATAAAAATACACCCAGTAACTTCTGCTATCTTAATAGCTGTATTGAATACACGGCTAAACACTTCCCTCCCTATACCTTTCAGCCTATATGAATCATCTATACCTATGTAATGTAATCGAACGGCAGGGAATAAATTAAATGATTCACGGTACAACTGAAAAGAAAGTTTTTCAGCCTTTTTTACTCCAACTTCTACTTCTTCGTTAAACAAGGTAAAGAACCCAACTATAACTTCTTCACCATCAAGAAGAACGTGGGTTCTTGCAAGCATTTCAAAATCATATTTTTTTGCTTTATGTTTAAAAAACTCCTCAACTCTTTCTTCATCTGAACACATAAAATTGTTAATGCTAGCCTCGCTTACCTCTCGAATGGATACCCATTGCATTTCCCCTAATACCTCTCTCGCTTATTTTTTTTGCTAATTCAGACTTTATAGTTGAAACATTTTTAACAACTCTTTTTTTCCCTAAACTATTTACAATTACTAATGTTTTTCCATCTGATTTAATTGCAATGGGTCGTTTACTTCTTTTTATTAAATTTCTTGCCCGAAGTATTTCTTTACTATTGTCCTTTTCTGGACTTAATGCCCAATTTAAAAATTCTTGTTCTTCTGTTGTATTATCAAATTCAATAATAATCGGTTGTTTCTTTTGCATGTATACTCCCCCTTATTGTTAAGGTTATCATTATTATACCACAAACCAAAAGAATTGTTACAAAATGGGAATTTGGCGATGATTAACAAAGTCATTATTGAACCTCTAAATCTCTGCAGCAAATAGTTTATTTTCACTTAATGAAATCACAGTTTTATTAGTTTGTGTAACAATGACTTGAATTCCGACCTATGTTCAATCATCCGCTCCAATATATGAAGAAGGACTCGGGATGTATCCAAGTCCTTTAAGATTTGTTGTTAAAGATAAGCACCCTTTAGTTCAACAAGTTTATTTATTTTTTTCTATTAGCCATACTAAGTAATCTATTTTTTTATTGTAATCAGAATGTTGAAACCTATCTAAGAAAGTGACCAATTTCAATAAAAAAAATGAAAACCCAATAAATAAAAGTATTTGACTTAAATGTGATAATTTCGTATCAAAAGAAGGTGCCAAAATTGCAATAACTGCAATAAGGATAGCCACTACTCCACTTGTTAAATTAAAATCTCTTTTCTGGCATAGTAAAACCGTTTGTATTTTTTCTAGATTAACTGCTGAATCATCTTTCAAAATCATAATTATTCGATGTGCGGTTTCTTCATTATCTGATTTCATTAAATCTTCTATAGCTTTTATAGTCTTCGTATCGTTTTTTAGATAAGATTTTAAATACTTCATTTTTATTCCTTTCATTCTTGGTAAATTTTTAAATTGTATAACTCTAATACCCTCTCATAATAACCTTTATGTAATCCAATAGTTCTTTATTCAACTTTTCACAACCCCTATATTTTCCCAGTATCAATATTATTAATAAGTCCTTCTTTAACTAACCTGCCCCGTTAGTTAAGTGCATTCTTTCACAATATATATAACATAAAAAAATGGAGAGACTCAAATTAAGAGTCCTCCTTACCTATACGACCGTTCCTAATCCTATGAAACACTTCTAGAGGATTGTTTGTTGTTTGTTCCCTTTTTACAAGATGTCCTCCTTCAAACTGCTTTTCCCATTCCTTCCTTTCTCTTTGCTTCTTATTTTCATATTCAGCTATTATCTCTTCTGCAGTATCAACCCTTGTCAATTCCTTAATGACTGCATCAAGCGTCATATGTTCCATAGCTTTTTCACCGTATTTTTCTTCATACTCTCGAAACTCATCCTTAATATCTGCCATTGCCACTTCATATTCATCTTCTCCATGGAAGTGCTTAGAAGACTCAACATTTTGCTTGGCTTCAAGGATTTCGCATTGCAGTTCTAGATTATCCTGTACAATATCTTTAGGTGCTTGAATATCTTTGTGTTTACCTAGTTCTTTCTTGGTTAGTTCTTCTTGTTGTTCCTTTGCATTGAGGCTCGGTTCATTATAATGCAGAGTCCCTTTCTGATTTCTTTTCTCTTTTTCTACCCCCGCTTGGTTTTTTAGTCCTAGCAAATGTTCTAGTTCTTGACTCATAAGTAAATCATTCATATGTGATTCTGCTTTAACTTCTTCACATTCATTAACACTCATGCTGTGCAATAGGACATGAAGTTTTCTAATACAATCAACATATCTATCACTCTCAAGTAAAGCCATATAAGGTGATTGTTCTTTCTCACCCATATAAGCATCCTCTTCCCTCTGTTGCTGAATGGATTTAGCTGCTTCTTCTTCTGACATACCTAATGCCCACAGCAATTCTTGCATACCTTCGTCAATCTTACTCACCTTTTCATCGAACTTTTTAATTAAACTGTCATGTTTCTTTTGAGCATTTTCGACAACATAATCAAGCAACCTGCTATGATATTCCTGTTCATTATCACCCATATTGAAGGAATTCGCCTCAGAAGGATAGTGAGCATTAATATACTCGTTAAATACGTTTTTGCGTAAAACTTCGATTTGAAACAATTCATAAATATACTGCAATTCCATTGCATTGCCTTCAGCATCTTCCACATTCTCAAGATATTCAAGCCACTCAGCATTAAATGCCTTGGTTTTGGGAGAATTCTTGAACATAAGTGAATAAGATTTATTAATTCCATACTTTTTAAGTAACTCGTCTTCCCTGTTATTTATTTCCTCTGCAAGGACTGTAGCAATATCAACAGGCGTATCCGTATTTTTCACTTTGCCTTGCCATGATGAGATTATCCTAATCAACCCCATTTTATCTTCAGCAGCTTGGTTAAGGACAGTAAATAATTGTCCTTTGCTCACGTTCCTTAATGTGTATGCAAGGTCTTGAAGTACCTCCTCTTCTCCATCCTCAAAGATGCCTAATTTAATCATATATTTTTTGTAAGGTTTCATTGCTTCTTTACTGAATATGCCATTCATAATGTCTTGCTCAGCTGGAGATATAATTCCAAAATAGGTCGCCCAAGCATTCCTAGTTCTCGGCTTATTGTCTACATCCGCTATCTTACTCATCACCATAAGTGCTAAATACATAGAGTGTACGGGTGCTTGTCCTTTATTAAATTGCCGCCCGTCTTCTTTCTTAGCCTTTTCTTTTCGCTTCTTATCAGTGTAAATTATTCGGTCTCTACCTTTACCTTCACCCGTTTCCTCAACCACCTCATAATAGCATTTCATTTCTTTAATAAGAGAGTCGAATTGCCGCTTATTCAAATTCCCTTTATTCTTGTTCAACGAGTCTATTTGATGCGGAGTAAACTTCTTAACAGCATTTGCAAGTGTCCATTTTTTTGCCACCTTAATACCCACTTTCTCTATATTTTTGTTATTGTTTTTAGCCATAAATTCCTGTGCAGGATTTGTCTCTATATATAGGATTTTTCTATATAATAATTAGGGACAAATCTTGCACTGTTTTTTTGTCTTTGATTCCTTATATTTTTACTAACTGTTTTGATGATTTTAGGTGTTATTTTTTTGAATTTACGTTTATTTAAATCTGATTCAACCTTATAACTTATGGATATCCGTTCTGGTCTTAGACAACACAAAAAAGGAGCGAATCTACATGCTCCGACCTTGTTAGAAAACACACTTATCCCCTGTCTAAGAATAGGCATGAAATAACCTATCCATTTCAATGTACGTAACAGGTATAGAAATAAGTGTGCCTCCTAATGAGGCGGTTGCATGTAAACTCAACTCCTTTATAGTTTATTTGATTATATTTTATTATTAAGTGATAATATCATAATACTATTAACCTTGAAATGCAATAGATTTCACTAAAATTATAATTAGAGTCTTATCGAGAACTAGTAATAAAAACATTGTAAATAGAATTTCGTATAGGTCATAAAGGTACAAAATATCCTCCTCGTATCGGAATTTTTTTTACCGTGTTGGTGTGGATTAGTGTGCTTGCTGCTACAATTACATAGTTAACAAAGCCATGATTTTCTTTTTGGCCTTTCCTCTTTATAAAACTCCTCAAATTGATGTCTTGTATTTGCTCCATAACCATATATATCATGGAAGTCAAAATGACATGATTCACATAATGTTACCCCATTATCAACATCAATTCTTTTTTCTTTGCACCAATCGTACCCGTCCAGATGGTGAGCGTTTAGATTGCCACCACGACTGTCACCACAAAGAATACAAGTATACCTATCCCTATCATAAACTGCTATTCTCCATTTATCGTAACCCTGTATATGTCTTCCCCTTTCTCTTTCTTCATCTGTTTTATTTGGATTGTAATTTACATTATTTTCTCCTCTGTTATTTTCTAGGTAACACTCTTTACAACCATGACCGTTTCTTACGTTATCCCATATAGCTGTAAATTCATCATGGATTTCACAAATAAATTTATATCTTGCATCCATACCTCTATAAATCTCATCATCTTTTAGTTTATAGTTACTTCCAAACTTAAAGTTTGGGTTTAACCTTAACCACAAGTGCATATTATAAGTTGATATTTCTGGATAATAGATATTGAATAAGAGTGGACTACGATTATCATTCTGTTGAATGTTTAATAAAGTTACCATGGCTTTATAACCTTCATCACTTTCAACCATTAAAGGAACTTGTGTATTGACATACTTATATTCTTCACTTTCGATTAAACTCCACCCATCCGCTAATAATTCCTCATATTCTTTTCTAACTTCATGTGGCATTCTTCTTCTAGTTTCCGCCCTTCTCTCTACAGTGGTATTCGGATTTCTATACCCCCATTGAAACCTAGTCCATGTTTGCTTGAATGGATTTCCTTTATCATCTATCCAATCTAAATACTCATCTGTTCCTTCAAATCTATCGCTTATTAATTTGTATAACGGCTCATATATACTTAACCAAACTCTGATATTATGTATTGTATGAGGATTACTTAAACCAAATAAGAGCGGAGGATGCCCATTTCTTACATTTGCAACTGATTGATATGCTTTATAACTCTCTTTTGCGATACCTGTCATAGGTGTGGCAATGTTTATATAAACTTGTCCTTCTTCAAGAACTAAACCATTCTTCAAGAAAACTTCTGTTGCAAAGTCAATATCATGTATTATTTTTTTGTTTACCTTCCAAAATTTCCAATTTTTATTCTTTATTGATTCAACAGTTCTACCAACCTTTTTTGCTATTTCTTCATAGCTTTTACCGCACCTTAACATTTCCTTACACAACTCTTCTTCTTCGTATGTCCATCTTTTGTTCACCATTTAATGCGACATCTCCCACCTAGAGTTCTAAAGTCTGTTTATTTAATTAACATCTTCTTTAGCTTTTTTCTCCTTCTTACAACTCTCCAATGGTTACTTATTCGAACATAATTTATTCTGCTTAGCTTAATAATTGTGTCCCCATACACATGTATTCTCTTATCATGAATCTCGTAAATCTTCATTTCTCCATTCTCTTCAACAAGGTCAGCAAGCCAAATTTTCTTATTAAGTTTCATTTGTGCCTCATGAAAGGTAGCAGAACGTTTGTTGTATATCTCCCTGTATTCTTTAAGCACTGACGCCTGCAAGTACAAATCTGGATAATTTTCAATGCTTTGATAGTACTTGCGATTAATTAATGATATAGGCTGTGAAGGAAGGTATTTATCGCATCGGCTTATTCTATGAGCCATATTCAACTTTCTATTTATCAATTGTGTTCTCACATTAAGACCTCTTAGCTCCCTATACGTGTCTTTAGGGATGTACTTATGTATCTGCCTATTCTTCCTTTTAAGTTGTTTTTTCACCCCATTTGAATCGAATAACAATAACCCGTCTCTAAAATTGTAGCGACGGAGGAATGATAGCAACTCATTTATTGCCAAAGCCTCAGCAATGTTGCTATCTGTTTCGTTAACGATTATCCTTCTGCCTATTATGCTTTTATCTTCAAAGACAATTAAGAATGCTAAATATGCTTTATTATTTTTAACTGACGCGTCTGAGTATGCAATAAACATGAATTCACCTCCAATCTCTTCGAAAATATCGAATTTATTATACAAAAAAAATCCCATAAAATCAACTGAATATTCTGATTATTAAACAAAAGTATTGCAATATCAATAGTTTCTAGTATGTATTCTTTATTTAAAGAGTGATAATACAGTTTCATTTCAATATTCCCATATAATAAAAAGATGATGTTCCTATAACTTACTATGTAGAAGATTGGACAACGTCAAATAATAAAGAAAGGAAGCAGTCCTGTGACTGCTCCCCTTTTTTTCCCCTTACACATCTAATGAATTTAGTGGATTGTACTTATCATTTTCTTCTCTCAAATCGGTGTCCCACATTTCAACATACTTTAACTATCTTGTAATAGTGTCCAATAGTGGATACATGTCACCTACACTACTAGATTTAAATCTAATAGTATTTTCTTTAACACTAAAAGATGTTGCTAAAAGTCGATTTTTTCCACGTGACAATGTGTTTAATTTACCAATCACTTGCTTTGCGAGTCTTTACAGTCAAAAACATAATAGAATTAGAAAAAATATCTAATTCTTGCTCTAAAGATACTACTGTTAGATTTGGATATCTTTCTTGAACCTGTTTCATAGTTTCATTATACCTATCTACCATAAAAATCCATCCCTTTCCCAAAGTAATTTGAACTTTATTACATTGATATAGTATAGTCAAATTTAGTCAAAGACAAATAATTCTCCAAAATATTTTTTCCAACGTCTCACAGTTTTTTTAAACAATTTTCCTAACTGGTGAGAACTCGTCATGACTTTTTCGAAGGTTATTGTTCGTATTTGACAAAAAGAAAACTATATTAATCAAAGCTAATCGACGTTCTTATAAAAATTAAAGAAAATTGTTTATTGTAGCATTAAATAAAGCCAATTTTATCCGTCTCGTATCGGAGTTTTTTACACCGTATGTGTGAGTTAACGTGCTAATGACATTTCCTCTAAAGGGAGGGGCAGAAAATGTGGATAACACCGCCTATTATACAGAAAAGAGATGAGTTTCCCCACCTTCCAAAAGTATTAACCCCTTAATGCAACTTAGAATATATTATTCAAGGGCGAAAACATATCGTGCTGTGTTTTTACATCCATATCTGTCATCTGAATATATTTTCTTACCATTGACATCGATGTATGGCCAAGTATCTTCTGAAGGCTAAAAGGGTCTCCTCCATTCATCACATACATTAAAGCCCCTGTATGACGAAATGTATGCGGTGATACTCTTTTATTGGTAATGCCAGCAGCTTCTCCTATTTGACGTAAACTCCAACGTATAGTATCCGAAGAAAGAGGTTTTCCTTCATATGTTAGAAATAAATAATCGCTTTCAAATTCTTTAGTTTCCTTCAAGTATTCTTTTAATATTGATATGGTTCTAGCTGATAATGGGATTAGTCTTGCACGCCTTGTTTTTGTTTCAGTTGCTTCCAGTTTCACAAACCCATCATCAAGATGAACATTTTCCCTTTTTATTGCAACTAATTCGGAAACACGAACCATCGTATCTAATAAAAATTGAATAATTAATGCATTACGGAAACCTGCATAACTTTCTTTGTCAATAACCGACAATAACTTGCGTACTTCCTCTGCCGTAAATGATTCTATCAAATCCTGTGGTGTTCTTAAAATCTTTAAATCTTCATGGATAGGCTGCTGAATATAACCTTCTTTGCAACAAAATCGGAGGAACGCTCGCAATGTTCTGATTCGAACATTCGCTGTTACTGGAGATAATCCCTGCTCATACAACATCCAAGAAATATATTCTCTAAATAAATCTCTAGTCATTTCGCTTCTGCTAATATCTTCATCCTCCAAAAACTTCATTAAATAGTCAAAATGCGACTTATAATCCCTTAATGTCCGTTCTGACATACCCTCTGTTTGCTTGTATTTGCAAAACCGCTCATACAACCCAGTAAGAGTATCTAGATTAGCATTTCGCATTTTTCTGCTTGAGGTCTTACCTACATTGTATTTTCTTACTTTCTTTTGCTTTACTTCCATGGTAATTAATGCACTCCTTTTATCGGTCTAAATTGGGTGAAACCGACGTGGATTCGTGCGGTCTAAGGCAAGGGTCACCAACGGTCTCTGGCATCGGTCTCCCTCGGTCTACTATTAAAACGTCAAAAAACCGCACGAGTGTAGAAATCCTCGTACGGTATAAACATCAGACATATGTATATTTGGCGGGACCGCCTGGGAATCGAACCCAGCTGACCTGGCACGCAGGTCACAAGCGGTTTTGAAGACCGTGGAGGGCACCAGCACCCCAATCAGCCCCGTAAAGACTATTCCTATTATAAGTGCAAACCGTGCTGCTTTCAAGACTTATGACTCCGTTCTTGTCGTTTCTCGGGACAAAGCTTATAATAAGAATAGGAAAATATGTGTGTAGGTGAAGGAAAATGCTAGAAGGCTGGTTTATGTATTTTATATTGTTCTGGGTTGTCATTCTGACTTCGTTCTTTGCGATTGGCGGTTTTTTTATGTTCCGCAAGTTTTTAAAACGCATGCCGAAAGAAGACGGCAAATCGGATTTGGATTGGGAAGAGCATTATGTCAATGAAACGCGGCATCTATGGCAGCAAAGGGAAAAAGATTTGCTGGAGGATCTCGTAAGTCCGGTTCCTGAACTGTTCAGGGATGTAGCAAGAATGAAGATAGCCGGCAAAATTGGAGAACTTGCAGTAAATGAAAAGGCAGATCAAATTGATCAGGACCTTCTGATTCGAGGTTACATTCTAGCCACGCCAAAACGGGACCACAAATTTCTGCGCAAAAAGTTGACAGAAAAACAGATAAGTATCACGCCATATGAACATTTATTCTAAGCCATTTCGGAACACCGAAATGGTTTTTTATTTTTTCGACTTTAAGGATACTCACCACCTATATTGAATAGAAATGGAGAGTAACTCTATCCATAAAGGAGTAATCCCATGACTACAAAAGAAGTTTTATTAAAACAGCTATCCGCCTGTCTCGACCAGCCTAATTGGTTTGTCCCGCTATCAGCTGCCATCGGAGGATTATCAGGAAAAGAAGCATCTTACAAGTCAGGAACCGGTCATTCCATCTGGCAGATTGTCACCCACCTTACTTTCTGGAATGACCGCTATCTAACCAGGTTCAAAGAATTGCCGCTCGCCCAAACTCATATCGCTAATGACGAAACTTTTAAGCTTAATGAATCCCCTACTGACGAGGATTGGCATTCTGCCATAAAAGCTATTCAAAACGTCTTGACTGAGTGGATCAAAGTCCTGGAAGAATGCAGTGAAGAAAAGCTGCTCTCCTCAGCCTATAAGGAACCGGTCGAATCCTGGTCGTCTGTCATTTCAAATTTAACCATACACAATGCCTATCACATTGGCCAGATCGTAGAAATCCGGAAATTGCATGGAGTTTGGGACCCTAAAAATGGAGTCCATTAAATAACAATAAAAAAGCCGCCGAGCGTAATGACAGGCGGCTTTCAATCTATTAAGTTGTTTTAGGATTCCCCGATCCATTAAGCTCGTGATGAAGCTTCCGATAATTCATATACATCGCAATTCTCCAAGGAAGAATCATCGAAAATGCGAGAATCCAGAACATGCCGCTCAGCTGACCATAGTCAATTGTTGAGCTAAGTACTATTTTTCCAATGATGCGGATCACAAGCAACCCTATTAATATAAAAGCAAATGCTTTGGAGCGCTTCAAATAAATTTCGCTGTCCCTGATTTCAAAGGAGGATGTTTTTATTAAAAACATCGAAAACAGGAATCCAACAGTAGCCGCTTCCAGAATCTCCAATGGAGTAACACGGAAATAAGGAACGGTAAACATGAGAGCACCTGTGCTCATAAAAATCGGCGGCAAGATGATTTTCTTAGCCGAAGCCGGCTTTTTTGCAGCCTTCATGCGGATGAACATAGCGAAGATTGCCATAAATACGGCACCGATTGATGAAATTAATACAAAGTCCATTCGATTTCATCCTTTATTTCATTTAATTACTACCCATATTATATCTTAATAAGATTAATTAAGGTACTCAGAAGGATATAAGTTCATAAAAAAAAGCCACTCCAGCTGATACCATGACACATCCTTATGTCAAGGGTACCCCGAGGCAGCTCTTAACTTAATACCCGATTTACCGCTTCTAATACACGGCCTTCATCGAATGGTTTTATAATGAAATCCTTCGCTCCTGCTTCAATGGATTCAACGATTACCTTCTGCTGGCCCATGGCTGAACACATGATAACCTTCGCATTAGGGTTTTGCCTCTTAATTTCCCTGACTGCTTCAAGCCCGCTCATTTCTGGCATCGTAATATCCATCATTACTAAATCCGGCTTGAGATTTACGAATAAGTCCACGCCTTCCTTTCCGTTTTCCCCTTCTCCCACAATTTCATGATCGGCTTTTTTCAGGATACTGCTCAGCGTAACCCTCATAAACTTCGCATCATCAACTATTATAATTCTCGCCACCGCTGTTTCCCCCTTGTAGTGCATTGGAAGTTATATCTCTATTATACTACATATATAGTAAAAAATACCCACAATAACATTTATTCAAACATCTCGCAGAAAAACTCATTCTTTTAGAGAGATACATTAATCCACTCTGCAAGAACACATATTTCAATATATCGAACTTTCTGATATATATCAATTGAAAGAGTATGACAAATTTCGACCAGCTGTCATAGCTCTTTTTCCTTATACACAAAAAAAGAGGCACATTCCAAAATTGAATGTGCCCTGCTTTTAGAAACCAGTAAATCCGCCAAATAACGGTGAAAGGAAGATAATGATTTTTGTCATCCAGTCAAAGAATAAAACTACACCCATGATCATCATCAATACACCGCCGATTTTCATAATCTTGGCGCTGTTTCGCCTGATCCATTGCATTTTCCCGATGAAGAAGGAGAGAACAAAGAATGGAATAGCAAAGCCAAGAATATAGGCAATCATGTAAATCATTGCAGAATTCGGATTTGTGACGGCTAATGACCAGACCGCCCCTAAAATTGGACCTGTACACGGGGTCCAGCCTGCTGCGAATGCCATTCCGATTAGAACAGATCCCAGAAGACCTGATGGACGATTCTTAAATTCAAACCGCCTTTCTTTCATAAGAAATTCAGGCTTAATTATGCCCACAATTAATAATCCAAAAATAAATACAAAGATGGCGCCAATTTGTCTGATTAAATCCTGGTATTGCTGAAAGAATTGACCAAACAAGGTTGTTCCAAACCCAATTGCGATAAATATGGCCGAAAATCCGATCAGGAAGAATAGTGTATGAAGCATGCTCCTTCTCTGCATCATCGCATTTTCTTCTTTAATTTCCCCTACAGACATCCCGGTAATATACGATAAAAAGGCCGGATATAATGGCAGGCAGCAAGGTGAAACAAAGCTTAAAAACCCTGCACCTAATGCAATAAATACATTCAAATCTGTCATAGTCACAACTCCTGATACTCATTCATTCCAATTTCATTCTAACAAATCCCATGTAAAAAAGATAATGGATAGTATGTGAACAATTTATGTCACCATCTGTTACTAAAGATCATATTAATTTTCAACCTAAAACATGTAATTTTAATGTAAATGTTACTAAAGTTTAAAACAAGTTTCTTTGAATTTATTACCATAATTCGATATACTAGTATAGATCTTAACAAATTCTGTTATTATCTTTCAGCTTTTGACATAGTTCAAATTGGCAGTGTATAGCCTACATATAAGAAATGATCAGAGAGGAATTATTGGCCGTGTGTAAACAGGAACTGCTTACATTAATCGAACAAAAAAGAACAGAGTTAATTCAAGTGGCCATGAAAAGCGGCTTAAGCTCTTCCGCAGCAATCCGATACAGCCAGGAATTGGATGCCCTATTAAATGAATATAACCGAAGCTTCATTAAAAAAGTCCAGACACATTAAGAAACAGCCATGCAGTATCTGCAGGCTGTTTTTTGTTACTCCATTAACCTGATGCATCCTCCACTTTCTCAGCTGTTCCATTCTGCAGCAGGTACATTTTATGATACAAGCCTCGCTTTGCCAGCAATTCCTGATGCGTTCCTCTTTCTACTATTTCCCCCTGATGAAGAACGAGAATCAGTTCAGCATCCTGTATCGTAGACAAACGATGAGCAATCGCAATTGTTGTGCGGCCCTTTCTCATTTCTTCCAGTGCTGTCTGAATGGCTTCTTCTGTTTCAGTATCAATATTAGCTGTTGCTTCATCCAGCACAAGAATTTTCGGGTTGGCAGCGATTGTTCTTGCAAAAGCAATGAGCTGTCTTTGCCCGCTTGAAAAAGTCGAGCCCCGCTCCACAACCGGATGGTCATAACCGTCTTCTAACTTGTTTATGAAAGTATGAGCCTGCACAAACTTAGCCGCAGCTTCAATCTCAGCATCTGTCATACTTGCATTATGCAGCATAATATTATCCTTAATGGTCCCGTAAAAAAGGAAAGGATCCTGAAGGACGAGCCCCATTTTTGTACGCAATTCTTCTGCAGGATATGACTTGATGCTTCTCCCGTCAATGAGTATATCACCGCGTTCATATTCATAGAATCGCATCATTAAATTAATGATAGAGCTTTTGCCGCTTCCGGTATGGCCTACGAGGGCAACGGTTTCACCCGGTTTGGCAGAAAATGAGATATTTTTCAAAACATCCCGTTTTCCGTCATAGGAGAAGCTGATGTTCCTGAACTCTATTTCACCCTCCATGATTTCAGCAGAATTGCAGTCCTCCTGTGCTGGGGCAGCTTCCTTTTCGTCCAGCAAAGCAAACGCTCTTGAAGCGGCAACGATGGCCTGCTGATACATAGAAAGCCTCATCATGATCTGATTCACCGGCTCAAAAAAACGGTCCAGATAACTTACAAAGGCATAAAGCACACCGATTTCAACCGGACTTTTCAAAGAAGAAATCCCAAAAAAGCTCAATACAATAACAAGTGCCAGAACATAAACAAGGTCAATGGCCGGCCTTAACAGCAGCCCATCCATTTTGATATTGCGCATTCCTGCTTTATAATGCTGCTCATTAATATAGCCAAATTCTTTGCGCAGCCTTTTTTCCTGTCTGAATACTTGGATGATCGACATTCCCTGCAGCGATTCACTCAGTTTTGCATTCAGCTCACTCAGCCTTTCCCTTAAATCCTTATAGAAAACAGAGCTATATTTGCGGTAAGTCCGGATAATGATAAAGAGAATCGGGAGAATTACCAGACAAAACAGCGCGAGCTTCACATTCAGAATAAACATCGCCACAAAGATTCCCGTCAGAAGGAAGGCACCCTGAATGAAGGTAACCAGGACACTGACAAACATATCCTTAATCGCCTCTGTATCATTTGTAACCCGGGAAACAATACTTCCCGCCGGCGTTTTATCAAAGTACTTTAAACCCAGTGACTGAACCTTTGAAAAGACATCCACACGCAGCTGCTGAATGATTTTCAGTGCTATTTCCTGAAATTTAAGGAGCTGAAAATAGGATACAAGCACATTCATAATCTGAATACCGAGATAGGCTGAACCCAGGGCAAATAACGGTTTAAAAGCAAGATTTCCAGGTGTTAAATAATCATCGATAAAAATCTTAACAAGAATCGGACCCAGGATGTCTCCAATCGTTGTTAAAAGAAGCAGACTGAAGGCAAGTGTGATTGTTTTTTTATGCGGTTTTGTGTAGGAAAGCAGCCGGAAAAGGACCTTTCGCTGCTCTTTTTCCTTCATAATCGGTGTCTTTTCCATTTTTTTACCCCCCATGCTCTACAAGCTCCTCCAGCTGCTGCCGCAAATACATATTTTTATACCAGCCGTCTTGAGCCATTAGTTCAGCATGAGTTCCCCTCTGAACGATCCTTCCTTCATCCAGCACCAATATGAGATTCGCATGCTGAATGGCACTAAGCCGGTGAGCAGTAATAATCGTTGTCTTGCCAGCCCGATCGGCCCGCAATGAAGTAAGAATTGCTTCCTCAGTTTTCGCATCAACAGCAGAAAGGGAGTCATCTAAAATCAATACTTCCGGATTCATCATAAGTGCCCGTGCAATGGAAATACGCTGCTTCTGTCCTCCGGAAAGCGAGACCCCTCTTTCACCCACAACGGTTTTATAGCCATCCGTGAATTCAAGAATATCTTCATGGATATTGGCCAGTTTTGCTGCCGCATAAATATCTTCAAGGTCTGCATCCGGCCTTGTGAAAGCGATATTTTCAGCAACGGTAGCCGAGAACAGGAAGTGCTCCTGCGGAACATAGCCAATCGCTTCCCTCAGTTTTTCGATATTATAGCGATTTATTGGATGTCCGGCAAAAAGAATTTCACCTTTATAGCCTTCAAACTCTCGGATTAATAGCTTCAGCAGCGTGGTTTTGCCAGCACCCGTTTTACCTGCTACACCGAGAGTCTCTCCTCTTTCCAGTCTAAAATAAATATCTTTAAGCAGTGCTTCCTGTTCACCCGGATAAGCGAACTCCTCAATCCTGTACTCTATATCACCGCTTGGAACCTCATGGATTCCAGTCTCATCATCCTTTATATCAATTTCTTCTGCAAGAAGAGCAGAAACTCGATCATAAGAGGCGCGGCCTCTCTCAACAATGTTAAAGAGCCAGCCAAATGCCAGCATCGGCCAAATCAAAAGACCAAGATAGGTAGTAAATGAAACCAGCTGCCCGATTGTCAGCTCTCCTGCAATAACATATCTTGACCCAAATGCAATTGACAGGAAGAAAGAAATCCCTACAATAATACTGATTGTCGGATCAAACAAAGAATCAACCCGTGCAACAGAAATGTTTTTCTGCACTACATCTTCAGACTGTCTGCGGAAATCTTCAATATCTTCTCTTTCCTGACCGAATGTCTTAATGACTTTAATTCCTGAAACACTTTCCTGAGTTTTGTCATTCAGTGAAGAAAAAGCCTCCTGTGCTTTGTGGAACCGTTTATGAAGAAGTGTTCCGTACCAGCTTGTGAGAAGTGCCATGAAGGGCATCGGAATCAAACAGATCAGAGTCAGCTTCCAGCTGATTGTTGCTGCCATGGCGATGATAACGAAACCGCCTGTCGCCAGTGAATCGACTAAAGTGAGTACACCAGCTCCTGCCGTCTGCTGAATGGCCTGCAAATCATTGGTTGCATGAGCCATTAAATCCCCTACCCGCTTTTTCTGGTAAAAGGCCTGTGACATATTAGTAAAATGCATATAAAGCCTGTTGCGAAGAAGTTTGGACAGCTTAACGGCAGAACCGAAAATCATAATGCGCCAATAATAGCGGAGCATATACATCATGATGGCAACAGCAGCAAGAAGTCCAACCCACATTAATAATGCTTTTGCAGTCAGCTCACCATTTTTAATCGAATCGACCACAATGCCGACAACCTTTGGCGGGATCAGCTGAAGCAGAGCCACTAATAACAGCAGAATAATCCCGTTTACATAAGCCTTTTTCTCCTGTCTAAAAAACCACATCAAATCCCAAAAAACCTTCATACCCCAGCCTCCGAAATCCATAATAGCTTAAATAGTTTAACAAATATTGAGAAAATAAGGAAGATTTATTCCCAAACAAAAAAAAGCACCCGAATGGATGCTTCATTGCCCTAATACTTCTATGTGGTTTATCAGGCTTGTGAACAACTAGAAGGTTGCTTTTTTTATAAAAAAACCACTTTTCTGTTGTTGTAACAGAAAAGTGGTTTACGATGGATGCTTTCCCTGATTACTTGCCAGTCTGCTTGTTCATGGCATTCATCATTTGGTTGATCTTCTTTTGAGATGGCTTCATGCCCATTTGCATCATCATCATTTTAAGCATTTGTTCATTAATTGGCGGATTTTTCTCAAGGTAGCTCATCATATATTTTCGAGCAATGAAAAATCCTAGTGCTACACCGGCAAGAAGCGCCAGTACACCAACTAGAATGTACATACCCATACTAACTTCCTCCTTCATGTTGTCTATCATACAGTGTACTAGACCAAAGGTTATTATACAATATTTGCTTCAGATTTTCTCTTATTTTAGACGAACTTTCTCTCTTTTATCGGTTTTAGCCACCCATAGCGCTTATGCTGGAGGTCAACAGCCAAAAAGGAAGACTCATTTTTTCGCAGCACTTCGAAAAAAACTGTCTCTGCCTCATAGCTGCCGGCCGCTTCTAAAACCAGACTCCGTTCAAAAACTTCAAGCTTCGCCCTGCTTCTTTTACTCATCTCTATATAGTATGCACTTTTTTCTATGATAAAGTCTTTTTTTCTTTGAAGCTGCTGGTGGATATTTTGATGCACTTTTAAACCCGGGATCGGCTTAGTCACGAAATCTATTTGCTTCGATAGAATAGCCTTCATTTCACCTGACGAACGCTCATACTCTTCAAACAGCTGAAAAAACATCCGCTCTCTGCCAAAATAATGGGACGCAAATTCATCTTCTATTAAATACAACTGATAAGCTCTCATCTGGCCCCTCCTTCCGGGACAATCCATTTCTTTCAATTATAAGTAAACGAATCCAAGGAATGTGTCTGAAGATGTTAAAAACTTTCACTAATTTTGTCGAAAGTGAAGAATTCAGTTGTTTATGAGGATTCGTGGTGTAAGAAGATTTGCTGTCTAACTCTCTTACAAATGTTTACTAATGACTATTCCCAGATCAAATTAATGGTAATCATGTTTCTTGATGCCGGCTGAAAATATCCTTTGTGCTTAATAGTATAAAAAAGAGGCTGGGACAAAACCCACCTCTGAAATGAAAAAGCCGGTGACATTTTACGACGAGTAAAATGTCACCGGCTTTGATTGTTTTTGAGAAAAATAAGGACCACTTCTGATACAATTAAGTTA
>NZ_JAMBOJ010000026.1 GCF_023715565.1 Cytobacillus firmus
TATGGTAACTTAATTGTATCAGAAGTGGTCCTTATTTTTCTCAAAAACAATCAAAGCCGGTGACATTTTACTCGTCGTAAAATGTCACCGGCTTTTTCATTTCAGAGGTGGGTTTTGTCCCAGCCTCCAACAGTATTCTTAACGCTTATAATTAACACTTTTCTCAATCATAATATCAACTTTAATCTTTTCAACAGAACTAAGATCAAACGATTGGATTTCATGAAGGCTCCAGGTATTTAGATAATACCGATAAGCAGGTTCACTAATATTCAGCAAATCAGCTTGGAGTTCACCGCCTTTCTCCAGCGTTTTTCGGATTTGCCGTTTTACTTTTTTGTTTAGCTCTTTTTCAATTTCATCTATGCTCAAACTTTCCTCATTTTGAATTAGCTGAGCTTTCCCTTTTACTATTAATTCATAAGCAGGTCTAGTGCCTTCCAGGACATTCACTGACTTTCTGGGCTTAGTAATCATGACACTCGCTTTTTCGTCAAAAAGGGTAAGAGGGATTCTCACAGCCTCATTGGCAGTCCATTTTACGCCGGTCAAATCCTCTTTAGGAACGTAACCTTTATACTGCTGGTTTGAAATGACAAAGCCACCCATGATTGCTGCTATCTTCTTTTTGTCTTTTCCTTCTGTGAAATGCGTATCATTTATCATTATCTCAGGAACGATATAAGACCCCACGGGCTCATAATATGTGGAAATGAATTTATTGTACTTTTGAACAGGTAGGATATAGTTGCTATGGGTCAATTCCTCCGGGTTATGAAGGACTGTAAATAACGATGAGTAATTAAAAAAACTTTCGCTATTCAAGATATCTTTCATGGACTGCTTTGTTCCAAAAAAATTGGAATTATACCGCAAGAAATGATCTTGCCCGATATACTCAATAACCGATTTTAGTTGTTCCTTAAGGGCATTTTCACTTAGAATAATTGTTTCAACATGACCAAAAAAGAGCGGGTATGCTGATTTTCGTTCAACTTTGCTTATGGCTGACTGAATGGTCTTTCCTTTTGCTTTCGCAATAGTATTCGGAACGGCCTTTATAGAACTTGCACCTTCCTGTTTAGCGATATTGCCAAAATTCAATGCTTGCAAATAGACAGTAAATTCATCCTCGGTGTAATCAATGCCAACAGCTGTCACATAAACCTGACCCTGTATATCTTTTCTCCCCCAGCATCCCGTTAATCCCAAAAGCAATCCAATGATCATCATGATTAATAGGATCTTTCTCATACGCTACTCCTTTTGACTGTCATGCCCGAAGAGTTTATGGTTCCGGCTTTTTCTGGTCAGAAGCTGAAATGGCTGTTTAAAGGCAGACTTGATTCGATCTCTCAAATGAGGTTTGATCAAATATGGAATATAAGGCTGCCCAAAACTATCCAGGGAAACCACAGCTGTCAGGATCAGAAACATGGAAATATAGAAGCCGTATATTCCAAAAATAGATGATATAATTAAAACAAAATAGCGGAGGAATATAATATTGCCTGAAATGTTTTGATTAATAAGCGTATAGCCGGAAATGACTGTTATCGCAATAATGACTAGACAGGAAGGAGAGGTCAATCCTGCCCGAATAGCTGCATCTCCAATAAATAATCCCCCAAGTACTGCTACAGTCTGTCCCACGGCTTTTGGAAGACGGACTCCAGCTTCTTTAAATAATTCAAATAAAACAAGCATAAGAAATGTTTCAACTGGAGCCGCCAATGGCAACCCAATTCTCGATACGGATATGGTTGCGATTAGGTGATAAGGAATTTGCTCGAGCTGGAACGAAATCAAAGAGATATAGAAGCCGGGTAATAAAATCGTCGTCATGACGGCCGCCATTCTTAACACCCTTATAAAGCTTATATAAAAAAAGCTGTCGTGAAGATCTTCGGGTGAGTAGAGCAGATTATAAAATGAAATAGGGCCATACAAACATGTTGGATTTCCATCCACTAAAATGACGAAGTATCCTTGTGTTAAGACATACACAGAGAAATCAGGCCTGCCTGAGTTGTCCATCAACGGAAACAGAGAAAATGTTTTATCATATAATAATTCTTCGATTTCAGCTGTGCTCTGTACGATGTCAATTTCAATGTTGTCGAGTCTTTTTTTTACTTCTTCAAGAACTCTGGGCTTTATTTTGTTATCCATATAAAGTAAGTTGATTTTGGTTCTGTTGACGTCTCCGACTGTATACTCAATGCTTTTTAAAGAAGAGGACTTCAGTCTTTGCCTAATTAAAGCCATATTATCTGTAAGGCTTTCCACGAATCCATCTCTGGGACCGCGAATGGAGGTTTCAATATTGGAATCCTCTGGGCTTCTTTTAGGTATACTGGAGACAGATATAAAGAAGATTTCCTTGTTCTCGGGATTCATGATCAGCAGTTCACCTGAAAAAAGCTTTTGCTCAATCTCCGTTTTCACATAATCCTTTTCTTCCAGCTGAGTTACTTCTAATTCATTTAACAATTGATTCTTGTCCAAATATCCATTCTCAAGCATGACATTCTTGATTGCGGGGAATATCACCTCATTCATATATTTTAAATCCACTAAATGGGAGCAATACAGGAAGATAAGGGTTTGAACCCCCGGACTTTCTGCATAGGTTTTCTCTCTGATTACCATACCGGCTGAATCCTTAAACCATTCTATTAATTGCTTATCATTTTTAAGCGGAATTCTTTTCATGTTTTTCACCACTTACTTTAATTAGAATAACGATAAATAGAAGTGCGCAAATTTGAAAGAGTACGCTAAAAGGGAAAAAGTATTGCTGCAAAAAATAGTAAAAAGAGGTGGCATCCCAATTTACAGTAGCACTTGCGATTAATAGCAGATATAGAATTGGGAGAATCCACTTGTTTTTTGATTGGAACGATAATAATTTGTTCGCGATAAAAGTAGTCAAGCTAACACGTACAAATGCACCCGAAAGCCATTGGAAGATGGAGAGATAGTCCAGACGGGTAAATTGGTCACCGATCCGCAAAAGCCTCCATTGCTCATATGCAGGATTTCGCATTTTGGCCGCTTCCTCTACGCCAAATTCCGAGATGGCCCCAACTAATGGGCCAAATGTTAACAGAGTAAGGATGACTCCTACCAATGCAATCCACTTGAACTTAAGTTTGTCTTTTAGGAAGGGTGTCAGAAATAAAATGGCCGTTATATCGAACAGGCCTGCACAAGAATAAAAGATCCCTTTGAATAAACCATCTAAGCCATTCTCATAAAGAGGAAAGAGCAACTCGTAATTCTTGTTTTGGAGATTCCCGGCACCGACAAAAAAACCAAAAAATGAAACAAACGGAATGACAATTAAGGCAATTGCGCTTATCGAACGGATTCCTTTGACTGATGCGTAAAAACAAATAATAGAGAAGAGAAGCACAATAACAAAATTCGGGACTTCAAAAGAGTAATTGGTTTTGGCCCAAATTAACGTGAACTTAAGGGTGATGAAGGCGGAAAACAAAAAATAGATTCCAAACAAAAAGGAAAAAATGGAATAGATCCATGAAGGCGATCGTCTGCTTTTCATTAGAGTGATCAGATCATATTGAGAATTCATTTTCTTATAGATATAAAAGATTATCAGGCACCAAAGAGTGACAGGGGCGATACAACAAAGAACACTCAGCCAGGAATCCCTTTTCGCTGTGGAAAGCAGGATGGGCAGAATAAGCACATGCACCAGGAATCCCGTAGAAATAATTTGCAGAATATAGATGTGCACGGACTGTATTACTCTCTGATTCATTCGATCACCTTTAAATTCTATAATGTCAGTTCACATATTTTGACCTAGGACTTGTTTAATTATGTAAATTCTTTTTAGGGGAGTAGAAAAAGATTTTTGTGCTTGTGATAGAGGTATTTTAGTCCGTTGCCCCAATTGCCAAAGTAAAGATTCTCCCATTATTCAGCTCACACCAATCTATCCCGTCATATGTTTCCTTATGTCCATACTTATTAAAAAAAGCATCCTTGTTATCGAATACTTCCATTAAGCCATTTTCCAGTAGTGTAGTCATTCGAAAAGTATTCAAATTAAAAACGCTGGAGACAGCTATTAATTCACCTATATGGACATTGTTAGCAACATTTTTCATAATTTCCTCTCCCTTTTCAGTAAAAATCTGCTCAGATTTACCGTTCTTAATAGAATATCTTGATGTTTCCTTAACGATTTATTATTAATCTTGTCTGAAGAGATCAATGTATGCGCTGATTCTTCCAACACAATTCAAAAGAAACCTTCTCTAGTGTGAAGATATCCTGCAGAGTGCTCAACCTTGAGTTCTCTTTTAATATGTATAGTGAATCGCTACTTGGAGGTTATTACATGTCAATAAAACCATTATTTTTTGATCCGGTATTTAAAGACCGAATATGGGGCGGGGAGCAGCTAAGAGACTTTGGCTATGAGCTCCCGTTTAAACAAACTGGCGAGTACTGGGCATTTGCAGCGCATAGCCATGGCCAGAGCATTGTGAAGAAAGGAGAATTAAAAGGGTTGACTTTAGGGAAGATATGGGAAAATAACCCTTACCAAGGTACTGGTTAAGCCAGGTGTTTTCTACTTTGTTCCAAGACATGCAATCGGGGCAGGAATTGTCATTCTGGAAACGCAGCAGAAATGCAAAAATGATTGTTTGCATTTGTAATGATAAAAGAAGCGGACCATTATCTCATGATAATGGTCCGCTTCTTTTTATACGATGTTGCCTTTATTTGCGTTTCTTCTTTGCCTCTAATTCTTTTTTTAAGAAAACCTCAAACAAGAGGTCAATCATCATGACAAGCGTCGACCGGGCGGTTAAGTCGTATCCTGCATAGGTTACCCGCTGGACATTTGCACTTAGAGAATACTCTGTTAAGTTTGAGAGCTGGCTGTCCGGTGAATTTGTGATGGATAATGTTTGCATCGTTTTATATTTGACTTTATCAGCGACTTTGGTAATTGTTTTTGTTTCTCCGCTCGATGAGATGAAGATTACCATGTCCTTTGGTTCGAGCATGTTCGTCAGGATATCAATGATATGTGACTCGTACACGTATACAGTCGTCTTGTTCACTTGCATGAATAGCTTGCTGAAGTATTCGCCCATCATTTTGGAAAGGCCGACTGCCACGATGATTACCCGGCTTGATTTCACTATTTGCTCAGCAATCTTCTCGATTTCTTCCAGCTGGATGGATTCCAGAGTCTCATTCAAATCGTGCCTGTAGCGTACAAGAGGATTCGTTTCTTCCGGCAGACTCGCATCCTTGATTCCCCTAAGAATAAACTTCAGTTCCGTAAATCCCTCAAGGCCGAGCTTATGGCACATTCTCACTATTGTCGTCGTACTGACATTGTTTTCCGCAGCCATTGCTGTCAGGGACAGTTGCCTGGCCTTTTCCACATTAGACTCGATGTAGTAGAGTACGTGCTTCTCGGCATGTGTGAGTGAGGGAATGGCATGAGCAAAGTGTTCCGTGATTTTTCCCATGGGAGTACCTCTTTTGCGTTGTTTTCCTGATTATATCATACCGATCAGGGCAAGCTAAACTGATCTTATATTCTTTATCTGTTCAATGTTGTACATTTGTACGCTGAATGTACAACGAGAAGCAGTCGAATCATGTTAAAACTATATTGTAAGCGATTTAAAAAAGACTTTCTTGAATCTGAGAATTATTGAAAACGCTATTATTGAGAATCAAGAAGAGGAGGGAATGACATGGAATTAAAGAACATGACTGACAAAAGTCTGCTTTTTTTCGATGTTGAGTGGGGAACTAAGGAAGATGTGATCCGCAATCTAGTGGACGCGCTTGACCAAAATGGATACCTTGACTCAAAAGAAGAGTATTTCCAAGCTGTAATGGAAAGGGAGAAAATTTCACCCACAGGCTTTGAAAAAGGGCTTGCGATTCCGCACGGTAAATCTACTGCTGTAAAAAAGGCTGCCTTTGCGGTTGCCCGTCTGAAAAATAAATTGAATGTATGGGAAAGCATTGACCCTAACAATGAAGTGGAGCTTGTGTTCCTATTGGCGATTCCTGGTGCTGAAGCAGGGTCGACACATTTAAGCCTCCTATCTGAATTAAGCACACGCTTAATGAATGAAAGCTACTATCAGCGTTTAATGAACGCAAAAAATGCTGATCAATTCCTGGATGCGATAGACCAGGTTGAGGAGAAAAAAGCACATTCAGATGAATATACAAAAACGGTACTGGCCATCACGGCCTGCGCGGCAGGTATTGCCCATACGTACATGGCTGCAGAGGCTTTGGAAAAAGCGGGAAGGGAAATGGGTATCCGTGTAATTACCGAGAAGCAAGGTGCCAATGGACTTGAAGACCAGCATACAAAGGCATTGATTGCCGAAGCGGATGCTGTGATCTTCGCAACCGATATCTCTCCAAGAGGAATGGAGCGATTCAATGGGAAGCCTTATGTACAAACAAAGGTTGCAGAACCTTTAAAGAGCGCCGGGGACATGATCAATCGTGCATTGAACAATCCGGATGGTGTGGTACAGGCATCAGGTGAAGATGGAGATTCCGGCACGGATTCAGGTGAGAAAAAAGGATTATGGGCGGAAATGTCACAGGCGATCCTGACCGGTATTTCTTACATGATTCCTGTCATTGTTGCGGCAGGTTTGATGATCGGGATTGCAAAGCTCGGAGCTATGCCATTTGGGTTGTCCGGAGAGATCCACGATCCAAAATATATAGAGCATTCGAATGAATTATTAGTGATTCTGCATCATCTCGATAAGTTTGGCGGTCTGATCTTTAAGTTCATGTATCCGATTTTCGGAGCGTTCGTCGCTTATTCACTGGCAGGACGTCCAGGTCTTGTTTCAGGTCTTATCGGAGGAGCATTCGCAGCCGGCCTGCACTATACATTCTGGGGAATTGAAGATGGAATTCCATCCGGTTTCTTTGGTGCATTGATTCTCGGCTTGGTTGCAGGTTATGTTTCAAGATTCCTGAATGAAAAAATCAAGCTGCACAAAAACCTGCAGGCTATGAAGCCAATGCTGATTATTCCGGCTATCAGTGTATTAACGATTTTCTTCCTGAATTTTTACTTTGTAGATCCGGTCTTTGGAGCACTTAATGTAGCAATTAGAAATTATATTGAATCTGCGCAAGGTTCAGGTACATTGTTCTTATCAGCTGTGATTGCAGCTGCAACGGCATTTGATCTTGGCGGACCTATTAATAAAGCAGCAGGCGCGATAGCGATTGGTCTGGCTGCAGACCAGATCTTTCCGCTTACTGCACGGGTATTGGCTATTGTCATTCCGCCTATCGGATTAGGACTTGCTACTATTATGGATAAATATGTTGTTGGCAGAAGAGTGTTTGATGATAACCTTCGTATCACAGGAAATACATCACTATTGCTTGGATTTATCGCTATTAGTGAAGGAGCCATTCCTTTCATGCTGCGCAACCCGCTGATCACGATTCCGCTTAACATTATCGGAGCCATCATCGGTGTTATAACAGCTGTGGCACTTGGAGCCGTTCAATGGTATCCACTGCCTGCTGTATGGGGCTGGCCGTTAGTAGAGAATTTCTGGGCTTATTTTGCCGGACTTCTTGCCGGCGCATTATTCATTGCACTAAGCAATATATTCATACGCTTCGCACTTATTAAGCGACAAGAAGCAGCTAAGTAAAAAACCGAAAAGGGGTGTCTGTCATCAACAGGCACCTTCATCTATTTTATATCGACACACACACTGCAGGGAGGCCAGTCAGATGGAGAAAAAGAAATATGTTTATGTTGTCCCGCATTCCCACTGGGACCGGGAGTGGTATTTCACAATCGAGGATTCCAATGTCCTGCTTGCTGAAAATCTAGATCACCTTATGACCGTACTTGAAAATGATGAAGAATATCATGGCTATGTGTTTGATGCTCAGGTTTCTGTAATTGAGGAGTATTTACAAATTAATCCTGAGGATAAAGAGAGGATTAAACAGCTGGTCACTGCAAAAAGATTATTCATCGGACCTTGGTATACGCAGACCGATTCATTATTGGTCCATAAGGAGAGCATGATACGCAACCTTTTATATGGAACGCGCATTGCAAGTGAATTCGGACACAGTATGGAGGTAGGCTACCTGCCTGACATTTTTGGGCAAAATGCGTATTTGCCGTCGATTTTTACCGGTTTCGGAATTGAAAACAGCATTTTGCAAAGAGGTATTTATACTGACCAGCTTGAAGGGGATTTGAATTTCACCTGGAAGTCACCGGATGGTAAAACAGTTCGGGCGAACAATATTTATTTCGGCTATGGTCCGGGAAAATTTCTCTCTGCTGATGAAACTTATTACAAAGAACGCCTGCTGCCCTTACTTGAAAAACTGTCAGATCTGAATGCGAAAAGTGAACATCTGCTATTACCGGCAGGAGGGGACCAGGTGATGGTAAGGGAACATTTTCCGAAAACGATCGAAAAGCTGAATGAAATGGACCCTGTACACGAATTTATTCTTTCTGATTATGAAAGCTTCATGAAGGCAGCCTGGGAGAATGGGAGCTTTGATAACCTGATTGAAGGCGAGCTCATTGCTCCGCAAAAATCGCGAATCCATAATACGATCCGATCACAGCGCTATGACATCAAGAAGCTTAATGACGTGGTTGAACAAAAAATTCTCCATACCCTTGAGCCGCTGGCCATGATCGGACTGACGCTCGGCTTGAAATATCCGCAAAGATGGCTTGATCAAATGTGGAAGCAACTGTTTGATGTCCATGCTCATGACAGCATAGGCGGCTGCAACTCGGATGATACGAATTCAGACATCATGCAGCGCCTGACTAAAGTTGACAGGATTGCGGATGGGCTGATCAATATCTTGAAAAAGCAGATGACTCGCGCAATCAGCAAACAGGTTGGGAAAGATGGCTTGAATATTGTTTTCAATACACAGCCCAAACCGTTTTCCGGATTGGCTGAGAGTGTTATTTTTACAAGAGAAAAGGAATTTGCGGTCACCGATTTAGACGGCAGCAAACTCCCGGTTTCCCTGACTGGCCAGGAATACATCAGTGGCGGGAAAATCATTGTGGTCACAGCCGAGGGTGAGAAGGAAGTGGAACAGCCCGGTTATTACCGCAATGTGGTTTTAATCGACTTAGAGGAAGTCCCCGCGGTGGGATACAAAACCCTGTTGATTGAAGAAGGGCAGAATGGCATTGCAGGCATGAGCCACTCTGAAGAGACTCATATTGAAAATAGCTTCTATTCATTGAGTTTGAATGATGGCGAACTCGAATTGCTGAACAAACAATCCGGGAAGGCTATTCAGGACTTTTTGAAGTTTGAGAATGTCGCTGATGCCGGTGATTCTTATGATTTTTCACCGCTTGAGGGTGATGAACAGCGTATTCTTGCCAATGCGTCTCTCCTTAAGATTGAAAAAGGGGAAATGGCTGAAACGATGACTATAGTTCACAAAGCGATGGTTCCGGGAAATCTGGAGGAAAGACAATCTGGCACTGATACCACGACGCTTGAGATTATAACTACTTTTGAACTTCGGAAAGGTGAGTTAACGATCAGAGTTACACATGAAATCGATAACCATGTATGTGACCACAGAGTTCGTGTCCTTTTAGACACCCCCGTTGTGAATCCTGAGCTTTCATACGGAGACCAGGCATTCAGCGTATTGGAGCGTCCGGCTGAGAACGCCTACCTGGCTGATTGGAAAGAACGTGGATTTGCAGAAGCGCCGGTTCCTTATTATCCAATTGAAAATTTCGCCGCAGTTGGAGACCTGGAAGCCACATTTGCTGTAATCACTAAAGGAATCAAAGAATATGAAGTGATCAAAGATTCCGGGACAATAGCTTTGACGCTATTCAGAAGCGTTGGGCTGCTGGGCCGTGACAATCTGGCTTGGCGCCCGGGACGTGCATCAGGTATTAACAACAAAACGGTGTACACTCCGGATGCGCAAATGCAGCAGAAAATGGAGTTTGAGTATGGGATTGTATTCCTTGATGAGGCATTTTCCGAAAAGGTATTGTTTGCTGAAGTTGAGAATTACCGTGGCCGTTATGCAGCTTATCAGCTGCAATCCTACAACACATTCGAAGAAAGGCTCGAGCGTTTTGAACTGCCCCAGCCGATCGAGAAGGCTCCGGAAGTTTTCTCATTGTTTGAACTTGATCATCAAGGGATCTTTGTCAGTACCTGCAAAAGAGCTTATGAAGATAATAGCCTGATCATCAGACTGTTCAACCCTTACAGTAAAAATGAAACATGTGCTATCACATCGGATCATTTTACAAAAGCAGTTGAAACTGACCTGTATGAAAAAGAAGGACAGGAAAAGAATTTAGAAACCATCACAGTGCCTGCAAAAGGGTATATCACTTTGAAATTAAAGGAGGAATAAGAATGAAGACAGTTCTCCTCGAAACCATAGAGCATCAATTGAAACAAATTTATGGAGATCAATATGACAAGCGATACATGGAAATGGCCAGCGGGCTTATCAGGAAGTGGTCTGATGCTGATTGGCCGCAAAATGACGCAATTTCCGAGAAAAATGTGTATCTGATCACTTATGGTGACAGTATTCATGAAGAAGGAATGCCAACTCTTGAAACACTGCACCGATTTTTAAATGAATATATTAAGGGTGTCATTACTGATGTTCATCTGCTGCCAATGTTCCCCTATACCTCAGATGATGGTTTCTCGGTCACTGATTACCGGGAAATCCATCCTGAGCTGGGGAATTGGAGTAATATCGAAACTCTGTCGAAGGATTACCGAATGATGTTCGATTTCGTTGCCAACCATATTTCAAAATCAAGTGAATGGTTCCAACGTTACCTTCAGGATGATCCTGAATATAAACATTATTTTATCCCGCATGATCCTGAATTCGATACAAAAAACGTTGTAAGGCCGAGAACTTCGCCTTTATTCCATGAATACAAAGGGAAGAATGGAGTGAAAACGGCCTGGACGACATTCAGCGAAGACCAGGTTGATGTGAATGTCGCTTATTTCCCGCTTCTGCTTGAAATGACGGACATCCTACTCACATATGCCTATCAAGGCGGCACCAGTATCCGCCTTGATGCCATTGGCTTCCTGTGGAAGGAATCAGGCACAAGCTGCATGCATTTGCCGCAGACCCACACGATTATACAAATGTGGCGTACACTGCTCGATCATTTCAAGCCGGGAACCCAAATTATTACCGAGACAAATGTACCGCATAAGGAAAATATCAGCTACTTCGGCGATGGAACGAATGAAGCGCAAATGGTTTACCAGTTTTCACTGCCGCCACTGGTTCTGTATACCATGACGACACATGATTCCGGCAAGTTGACAGACTGGGCGAAGACCATTGGCAAGGTTTCTGACACGGCAACCTACTTCAATTTCCTGGCAAGCCATGACGGAATCGGCATGCGTCCAACGGAAGGAATCCTGACAGAAGGAGAGAAACAGCTGCTAGTGAATAAGGTTGTCGAAAATGGCGGACGTGTCTCCTATAAAAATAATAGTGACGGCACTCAATCGGTCTATGAATTAAATATTAACTACAGCGAAGCGCTCGTGAATAAAGGAGAAGATATTACCGATGAACTGAAGGTGCAGAAAATGCTTGCCGCACATTCGATTCTTCTTTCCTTCATAGGCGTCCCTGCGATTTATTATCATTCCCTGCTTGGGTCACAGAATGACCAGCGGGGAGTTGAGGAGT
The DNA here is from genome assembly GCF_023715565.1 of Cytobacillus firmus. GTDB lineage: Bacteria > Bacillota > Bacilli > Bacillales > Cytobacillaceae > Cytobacillus > Cytobacillus firmus_C. The sequence continues at coordinate 11,788 of NZ_JAMBOJ010000026.1, forward strand.
CAGGAATCAATCGCCGGATTAACAGGGAGAAATTCGATTTTGATACGATTTCCCGTGAACTGACTGAAAGTCCGCGCAGAAAAGCCATTTTTGGCGGACTGAAGAAAATGATCGAAATCCGTCAGGCACATTCAGCCTTCTCACCGTTTGCCGAACAGGAAGTAGTTGACATGGGAACTGATGTCTTTGCCTTGAAACGCTTTAATAAAGAAACCGGTGAAGAAATATTGTTCGCAGTCAATGTCAAATCATCACCAGTGAAACTATCCGGTAACTTGAACGGCACCAACCTGCTGACAGGTGAAAAAACAGATAGTGAAATCACTTTAAAGCCTTATGAATTTGTTTGGATTCTCAATTAAGGTGGTCTGTTTATGAAAGTGGTTATTGCTGTAGATTCATTTAAAGGCTCGGTTTCCTCATTACAGGCAGGTGAGGCAATTAAAAAAGGGGTACTTGATTCTAGGCCCGATGCCTCAGTCGAAGTTTGCCCGATGGCAGATGGCGGAGAGGGAACCGTTGAAGCGTTGATTCACTCCAAAGGCGGAACGAGGAGGTCTGTATGTGTTCATGGTCCGTTAATGGAGAAAGTCACGGCTGAATATATCGTTTTCCCTTATCAAGGCAAGGATCATGTATTTATTGAGAGTGCTTCAAGCTGCGGGCTTACACTGATCCCTGCTGAACGAAGAAATCCAATGAAAACAAACACTTTTGGTGTTGGTGAGCAAATCAGGGATGCCATCGAAAATGGATATCGTCATTTTTTCCTATCGTTGGGCGGAAGTGCGACTAATGACGGCGGTACTGGAATGCTTCAGGCACTTGGCTGGGAGTTCTTTGATGAAAAAGGCGATGTTATCAGCAAGGAAGGCAATCCCCTTTTGAACATTGCCTCCATGTCATCAGAGAAGACGCTGAAAGAGCTGGAGGATTGTTCGTTTACCATTGCGAGCGATGTTATGAACCCTTTTTATGGCATGGACGGAGCGGCACATATTTTTGCCAGGCAAAAGGGTGCAAATGATTCAGAAATCCTGATATTGGATGAAGCTCTGGAGCGGCTCTGCGAGGTATATTTCAGGGTGACAGGTAAGAATGTCCAGGGCATTCCAGGTGCCGGAGCGGCAGGCGGGCTGGGTGGCGCCATGTCCGCATGTCTTAATGCAATAATGCAATCAGGTGCTGAAATCTTAATGGACATAACGGGGCTTAAGGGTAAAATACAGGAAGCTGATATAGTGTTCACTGGTGAAGGAAGTCTTGACCATCAGTCCTTGTTGGGGAAGGTACCGGTAACAATAGCTAAATACGCCAAACTTCACAATAAAAAGGTAATTGGCCTTGCCGGAAGAATCGATACTGAACTAAAAGAAATGAACGAATATCTTGACGCTGTTTTCTCCATTCAGACGGAGTGCAGGATGCTTGATGAGGCAATGCTGCCGGCAATCACTTTAAATCAGCTGGCGGTTACAGCCAGCCAGGTGATAAGAGCGATAAGGTAGAGAAGAAGCATGGGAGTGAATCTCGTGCTTTTTTTTTATGGGAAACAGCTCCTGTCACAAAATGTTCGAATTTAGAAAAAAATTTTATTTTCTTAACTCAAGGTTTTTGTGAAAGAGACTGCAAAGGATGTGTAAGGAGTGTGTTTGTGACATTAATCACAAATTTATGCCCTACATATGGTCTTAAATTTTAACAGCGTATTATATTATCTCATCCCACAGCTGTCAATAGTAAGAAAATAGGCTGGGTCAGCAAAATCACGCATATGCATGAACAGGACCAGTGTAATGACGAAAAAAGATTTTACAATAATCAGACAACATGGCTATAATTAACTCCGGGGTGAGGAATATGACAGATATTGGCGTATTAACCAGAATTAAGGGATCTGCATACAATCAGTTTAGTAAAAAAGTGTTGGTCACTCAGCTTCGTTATGCGACTTTGGAAGCGATATTTGAAGTGGATGAGGAAGTTCAGAGAAAGCTGGATCCAAAAAGGCGGGTAGAGATCAGAGAGTTTATCATCCAATCGCTTGAAGAAGGCAGGGATTTTTACTTTTCACCATTTGTGTTTTCGGCCAGAGGCGCGATTCGCCAAACGGAGGATGGATGGGAACTGACTCCAGGAAGCAAGCTTTATATCATAGATGGCCAGCACAGAAGTGCGAGTTTCTCATCTGCCATAAGCCATCTTAAATCCAGAAAAGAATCAGCGGAAGAAACAGGCAGGCTGGATGAAGCCATCATGCTGAAGACCTATATTGAGAGATTGAAAGAATATCCCGTTGCCATGCAGGTATTCCTGGATTTGACAACAACACAGGAGAGGCAGCTTTTTACTGATATAAATACGGAAAGAAGAGATGCTCATATCGGGCAGGTTATGCTCTATGATCAGCGTGACCAATATACTGAGCTGACAAGGAGCGTTGCAGCACATCTTCAGCCTATGTTTGAAATCGAACAAAGCCTTTCCAGAATATCCATTCACAACTCCGCACTTACATCATTAGCCACCATGAAGAGGTGCATCATCGCCCTATTTGAAGGCATTCTAACAGTAAAAAAAGGGTCCCCGTATTATAGATGCAATCCGAAGGAAGCTGAAGAGATTGCAATCGAATTTTTTAAGATATGGCCGCTGATTTTCCCAAAGAAAAGTGCCAATAGAATTAAATTCGCATGCGGTTACTCAGGGGTGCAAATAGCTTTAGCCTACTGTGTCAATCAGCTGACCAGAACTCATAACTTATCCTACAAAGTAGCTTTACACGAACTTAAAAACTTAAAGTCCGAGTGCAGCTGGAAGCACGATGATCCGATGTTCCGTCACCTGTTTGACCCGTCAGCTTCGAAAATTAAAGGCCATTCAGCCACAAGAAAAATCCAGCAGACCTCACTGGAATTCAAAAAGAAAATCGAACAGGGAGGGCTGAAGCCGTGATTGTTCAAGATGTTTTTACTAAGCGGCAGACTTTCATTGCGCTGCCTGTTTCTGAACTCATCAGGATGCATAAACAAGAAAGGCTTATTCTGAGAGATACGAATCAGCTTCAGGTGAGACGGATTAAAAAGTATATCTTCTTGAATGCTGAAGGGGGAGAAATATATATGCCGCCGCTGGTTGCCGCAGTTGAAGAGGGGATGTTAGGCGGGCAAACGCCAGACAGATTAAGAATGGTAGATGGATCACACAGGATGAAAGCTCTGCTTCAGCTCGAGGATCAAATTTTCATGAGTATGAAAAGTGAGAAGGACGAAGAAATCCGGAATGCTTATCATCTCCAATATTTGCTGGAGAAGACAGAGATCGCCATTCAAGTCCTTGAAGGACTCTCCATGGATGAGGAAAACCAGCTTTTTATTGATTTAAACACAAAAGGGAAACAGGTGGCATTGTCCAAGCGAATCGCCTATGATTCCAGAGACCGTTTAAATGGGATTACCAATCGGATTCTTCAATCCAATGCAAAGCTGATAGAAGCAGGTGTGGAAACCGAAAAAAGAGCCATTATTCGGCCTGCTAATAAAAAATTCCTCTCACTTTCCCAGCTGCGATTGCTTGTGGCCACTTTTCTGGCAGGCAAGCTGTTAAACAGATCGGACGAATGGAAGGAGAATGCCGGAGGAGACGATGAAGCCTATATGGATATCGTAAATTCCTGGTTCGATAAACTCTTCTCCTTTGAATCTCCTAAAAGAATCGGAAACTATCAAGGAACCATGCTGGCAAGCTTTCCGGTCATTCAGGCAGTATCGTTATACGCAATGAAAGGTTGGGAAAATCAATCATTGTCAGCAAAAAAACAAAGTCTGATTGAACGAATGGATTTCCTAAAGGAAGTAAATTGGAGCAGTGCGAATCCGGAGTGGAGAAGGTTTGACGGAATGGAAAGGGGAGAATTCTTTTACCCAGAAAAAAGCAAGAAAAATATAGAGGAGATCGCCAGTTGGCTTGAGACGCAAAGGAGGTGAGCATGATGTAACAGCATAAAAAAACCCTCAGGCGGGTCTTGGTCGACGATAGCCTGAGAGTTTCTCAGAGATGGAGTATACCAGCTCATAAGTTAGTATACTCCTTAATATACAATTTTTAAATAGTGAAGTTTAAGGGAGGATATTAATTACAATGGATGCATTACTATTACGGGAGTATATAATCATTTCGGAAACGAAATCAATCAGGGCCCATTATAACGAAGAAGGCGAATGCTGCAGTCTCGTTTTGGAAGGAAACTATACGTTTATGGTAAAAAAGAAACCGATTGAGATCATAGATGATAGCATCAATTATTATGGCTTTGATCTGAATGGTGCATCGAGCGGTTCGAGAACTATACTTGGACCCTGCAGGGCTGCACCAGTACGAATTCCGGGTGGAATGGACATGTACTGGTTTCCGCATACTTCGCCAGGGCATGATGAATGTGTGTGGTTTGCGTTTCATCATGTGGAAGCCATCAAGGCTGAGGGCTATGATACCTCAAACGTTTATGTGAGTGGAGGCCATTGCTTTAAACTGAATGCGGCTGAAAAAGAGGTCTCTATGAAATATGACCGGGCAGAGAAGCTGGAATCAAGAATATCCAAGCGCAAGGTAAATACCTTCAGCTTTATTATGGAAAGAACCACCGATACATACTCGGTAAAAAAAGGGAGGAGGAATTATATTATTGAAAGGAAGAAAGAGTAGAAGCAGATAGCGTTTTTGCCGGCTAAATAGTGCCTGTCCCGCATCTGAGGATAGGCGCTTTCTAAAAAGGTATATTGCTGAGGCAGCTGTACATTTTTACTGTTATCCTGACTAGTTCAGATCCCAAAATTCTTGTCTGATTCGACATAGTTCCTGATATAATGATAAGAGAAGGAGGTGAGAAATGGTGGAAAAAGTACTGAATTTAATCCTCAACAAGCTTGAATCATTAAATAATAAAGTGGATTTCATGGATAAAAGGCTGGACGTACTGGATCAAAAGGTCAGCTCGATGGATAAAAGGCTGGACGTACTGGATCAAAAGGTCAGCTCGATGGATGAAAGGCTGGACGCACTGGATCAAAAGGTCAGCTCGATGGATAAAATGCTGGATACATTGGACCAGAAAGTGACCTCAATGGATAAGAGGCTGACAGCGGACTTAAAGCGGCATGAAGACCTTATCCAGCAATTGATTCATAGTGTCGCTGGCACAAATGTTAAAATGAATGAAATGAATGAAAAATTGTCTGTAATTGATGCGAAAGCGGATCAGGCTATTGAACAGATTGCTGATCTTAGAGAATCAGCAGCATCTAAGCATGATCTCGCTTATTATGATCAAAAGATATCAGAGCACTCCCGGCAAATCTATAAGCTGAACAATCAGTAATCCTCAAGAAGAACACTTCGTACTTTCTTCATCTTCACTATTTGTTTCCAAATCAAGCACCTGACCTTATGTATCGCATTGGACTTAGGACAGGTGTTTTTATTTTTCTGGTCCACCTCTCTGAAATTTAACAGGGCAGCGTTGTACAATGAATAATGAAATAACTCAAAAAGGAGAAAATCATACATGACCGGTGGGGATTATTTTCTGAAACAAAGCTGTCACGATTATAAGTCCCATTGCCAAGTAAATAATGTTAGAATTAACATAGAGGACTAAGCGGAAGGCAAGGTTCTCTTTACTTTTGCAAAGAGTTTACCAGCAATGGGATTTTTCAGAAATCATTGAGCATTAACTCCTGTTATAATAGGTGTATAATTAATATTTGCATATAGAGAAAGAGAGAATAATTAAAAGGGGAAGAATTAATCATGAAAGAGGAAGAAACCCTCAAGATGCAGGGACGGCCTTTATCAAAGATCCTCGCACTGACAGTCAAAACAGGGATTATTAAATCCAACCTGATCCCGATGTTTGCAGGATTAACACTGGCCTTATATACGTATAACTTCGGGCTTCTGGAGAAGCTGCCCGAGATAATGCTTGCCTTTATTGGCTCAAGCCTTGTAATGGGAGCAGCAGGGGCGTTTAACAATTTATATGATCGTGATATTGATTCGATCATGAAGCGGACACAAAGCAGACCAACTGTCACAGGGGAAATCACGACGAAGCAGGTATTGTGGCTTGCAAGTCTCATGTCTGTGTTTGGAATACTCGCTCTTGCCTTCACGACTCCGTTAGCGGGTCTGCTTGGATTTTTGGGGCTGTTTTTTTATGTGGTTCCTTACACAATGTGGAGCAAGCGAAAAACCATTTATAACACTGAGATTGGAAGTATTTCAGGTGCGATGCCGCCGCTTATCGGCTGGGCTGCCATCCATCCGGATATCACGCATCCTGCTATCCTTGGGCTGTTTATCATCACCATCATCTGGCAAATGCCGCACTTTTATGCGATAGCGATCCGGAAGCATGATGAATATAAAGCGGCGAATGTGCCGATGCTGCCTGTTGTTAAAGGTGTCAGAAGGACATATATCCAGACGAATGTTTACTTAGTTATTCTGATTGGGATCAGCTTTCTGTTAGGTACCTTAAGCACCGGCCTGATGCTCGTAGCCTTGCTCCTCGGGATTGCCTGGCTGACACTCAGTATCTACGGCTATAAAAGAATGGATCCTGAAAAATGGGCAAAATCCCTGTTTATCTTTTCACTAGTCCATATGACAGTTCTTTTTTCGACGGTGATTATATACTCGATTATGGGGATTATTTTTAACTTATAAAAAAGCAGACACACTGAAAATCAGTGTGTCTGTTCTTGTTTAAGAGGTGATTCTTGATTTGCGGATTCCATCATAAATACTGATTCCTGCATAGATAATGAAAATGATGATGATGCTGCTTAGCAGCCAGCTCTTCAATTGGGCAGCGGATATTGAAAATAAATCAGTCATGAATGCTATAAATTCTGCGTGGAGCAAATTTGGATTCAGCAGAATGATGATAAATACGATAGTGGCAAGCAGTTCAAGGACGGTGTTGAAGATCGCCATTCTTTTCGTCCATTGCCCAATGATCAGTTTGTAAAGAGCGAGTCCCGCTTCGAGCGCAATGATGACAACCACAATAGGCCAATATCCCAGCAGAACATCCTGGTTGATCGCGGGAATTTTAAACTCGAGTCCTTCACTTCCACCTCTATAGACACCCATAAGCCGGTCAGCATAAAAGTAAAGGGTTGCCCAAATGGCGGTCCACATTAAGCTTCCGAACACCTCAACCTTGGAAATAGCTTTTTTCTTTGGAATATACGTGATGCTTTTCAAATCCTCCGGAGTCCACGGTTTTAGACTTGGGGATAGTGGATGCTGCTCTTTTCCTTTATCCATCCTTTCAATTAAAGCAAATACAATAGTCAGCCAGAAAAATACCTGGACAGCCACTTCCATGAGTCTCCAAATTCCGTAGCCTATTAATTCCAGTATGGCATTGATGATGGTTTCGTCACGGTTAAAATTGAATATGATCTCGGCAGCTAGCGTAATCAAAGAAATCGCTGCGGCAATTGGCAGGATCATCTTTAACAGTGATACATAAACATCAAAATAGCGCGGCCCGATCAGATGCATCGGCTGATCCCGGTATCCTGCCGCCAGGACTGCGGGACTGCCCAATTTGCTGAGGACATCCTTAACATCTTCCTCATTGTAATCATCCGGAAGCATATCCCTGATCGTTGACTGCAGCTCGAGTGCGATATCCGCACGGTTCTTTTCAGGCAGCCTCCGGGTCACTTCCTGTATATAAACTTCAATTAAATCCATCTTTCTCATCCCCCTTTAACAGCCCGAAAAGCTGTTTGGAATTGTTTATCCATTCTTCTCTAAGCTGCAGAAATGTCTCCAGACCCATTTCGCTTAATACATAATACTTACGTGGCCGGCTCTCCGAATGATCCCAGCTGCTCGTGACAAGCTCCTGTTTTTCCAGACGCCGCAGCAATGGATATAATGTGCTCTGATCAATATTGATGCCGGAGTCTTCCAATAACTGAACCAGTGAATACCCGTATTGCGGTGTCCGGAGCTGGCTCAGCACTGCCAATGTCAATGTCCCTCTGCGCAGTTCAGTTGTTAACGAATTCAGCAGCGTACTCATTCAATCACCTCGCTTGCTATACTATATGTCATACACTATATGGTTTATACTATGTATCATACAGTATGAGTGTGATGAAAACAATAAACTTTTGCATTCAAGAGGAAACACCAGAAACATTGGTGGGGTCCAAGAGGCTGGGAGCTCCCAGTTTGCACCGTTGACTTCACGCCTGGAGGAGTTTGTCATTATTGCATGAAGTGTGTGGATCGGAATCAGAGCCAATTCTATGGTATGGAATCCTGGGGCAAGGGGATATACAAGGAAATTAACGAGCTGGAGAGCATCCGCTATATAGATTACTTTTCAGATACGAACCGCTACAAAATTTTTTAAAGTTCCAAAAGACTAAGAGTATCAAAATGACTTTTTTAGAGGTAGAAGACATTCTAGGGTTCACACTCCCAAAATCAGCCTATGAACATGAAGCGTGGTGGTATAATCGGATTCTCATACACAGTCCTTCGCTTGAAAAAATGCTCATTTTATTGCAAAACCAAACTTGAAAGAACAAAAGGTAGAGCTTGTTAAGCACATAGAAGATTAGCTTTATAAAAGCAGCGTTGTTAATATAGTAATCACAAATAACAGTAGGGGCGAACAATGATTAAAATTAACAGTATAAATGAATTTAATTAATAAGAAATAATAAAATTGGTAATTTCCTTATAGATGATAAACCAATTAAAATTAAGACATTACATATGGCAAGTTGTCCTCATATTAATATAAGATTTTTTGAACAAAAGGTTATTAATAATCAAGAAAAGAATGGATGTTACTACTGGTGCGGCGATTTAAAGGAAATCTTAAATGAAGAGAGCATACGGGAGTGCCTAGTTTGTAAGAAGTAATTAAGCGCCTAGATACATTTTCAATAAGTTATTTGTCGTTGCTTGCAAAAGAGAACAATACATAAGAAATTTTCACATCAAAATCCCTATTCAACTAGTTTAATGAGTAAATCAATATAAAAATAGAAAAATGTGGAATATGTGAATGTCAGGTGAACAGTTTAAGTATGGAGATGATTAAAGTTGAAAGTATTAGATGTGAAAGATTTACTTTTAGGTATCCAACAGACAAGTAATCAACTGAATATACTTAAGAATCAAGTTAAACATGTTCAAATGGCCATCAAGGAGTTTGTCTCTCATGAAGATTCTTTCAAAGGAGATGGCGGTAGGTCGATTATAAACTGCTACCAGGAAAGCCACCTGCCTTTTCTATCATTCTTTGAATCAATGGATTGAAGATTACCAATCCTATTTAAACAGTCTAGAAAACACAATCCACGACTTTGAATCTTCTCCTGCAGGATTCATCCGCCAGGAATTCCTTGAGAATGAGCTACAATTGGGCCTAAGAAACACTCTTCAGATCGCCTCTGAACTAACTAAAGAAGCAAATGAAGTAATAAAAACCGTAAGCGATATTGTCCCGCTGCCGCTGCTGGAGGATAACCGCTTTATCCAAGCATCAATACATGCCCAGGACTCAAGCCGGGGAACAGTTGAAAAATTAGAATCCTTTGACCATCGGGAAACTGCAGAGCTTGACCCCCTCTTAAAAAATTTAGACCACATGGAAGACTACATAAAAAAAATGGCTGGCATGCTCCAAAGCGGCAACTTATCTTTGGCCGATTATCAGCCAAGAGCTCTTAACTGGAAGGATTTCCATGATGAAATATCGAATCCTAGTCCACAAAGGGAGAAAAGTCTCCTTCAAGATATGGTTGAAGGAGCCATTGAGGGGGCTTCTGAAGCTGTAGGAGATACTTTGGAAGGCCTTAAGTCTACCTATGAGCTGGGAAGAAAGATCATGGGACCGTTCAGTCCGCTGTTTTTAGGTAGTGAATTGCTGTTTAACCGTGACCATCTGCTAGAAAATCAAAGGAAGCACCAGGAGTGTTATTTACGCATTTTAAATGACCCCATAGGAAAAGTACGTCAGGTTCTGGATATGCTGAAATACATATGGGCTGCTATCACCAGTGCCTGGGAGCGGGATGTTGTAAATGGGGATGCCAAAAGCCGGACAGCCTTCTTTACCTATGGCCTGACTTCCCTTGGTATTGGTATTCTCGGGGATAAAGGAATTGGTAAAGCCGGTACAATAGCCAAGACGGTAGGCCAGGCTACTAAGGGAGGTAAGGGACTTTCATTTCATACACAAGGACCAGCTCCTGCAATGGTGGGAGGTGTCGCTCACGGTCCAGTACCTTACAATGTATTTCATAACCCCTTGACACAGATCAAGAAGCTAGCAGATAAAGAGTATAGAGCAAAGCCTAATAAAATTGAAAAAGATAATTACTTTGTTGGTACTTTAAAGGGAGAAAAAGTCCATTTAAAAGGCGTAAAAGTAGAAGAGATTATATACACAAAAAGACATCCGGAAGAAACTGCGCAATTAAGAAAAACCTTTAATAATTCTGTTAAGAAAAGTTTTCTTAAAACGTTTGCTAACGATCCAATAAGAGTACAATTTCTTCGAAGGGCAGGGTTAAATGATAATGATATTGCCAGAATGAAAGATGGCCTTAATCCAAAGGGATGGCAAGTCCATCATAATTTACCTTTAGATGATGGTGGTACCAATGATTTTACTAACTTGGTATTGATAAAAAATGATCCCTATCATAAAGCAGTTACCAATGAACAAAACTCTCTAACAAGAGAATTAACTCCTACACAAAGAAAAAGGATTAATTGGCCAATGTTTGAAGATGAGGTTTACCCACCGGAACCTTTTAAATAAAGAAGGGATGAGCAGATATGGCCCAGTGGAAAGAATTATTGATTGAAATAAAGAAAATTGAAGAGAAATATGGCAGTTCACTAAGGAATCCAGTTACGGATGTAGAGATAAGAAAGTTGCGGCTAGACATTCAGGAGAAATTAGGGAATATAGAATTACCTAAGTCTTATGTAGACTTTTTGAAAACTGTAAATGGATTAGACTTTAATGGTTTGGTCATTTATGGTGTTGACGAACATCTACTTTATGACCAAGAAGGTGAAAATCTTCAGGGGTTTGTTGAAACTAATGATATTTGGTATGAAAATGATTGGCAAAAGCAATACATGTTTTTTGGGGACTCTGATACTGCCTGGTACTGTTTAGAACTTCAAAAAGCAAGGTTCCTTGAACTTGATAAACCGTCCGGATCCATAATTCAATCTTTTGATAGTTTTGATTCAATGTTAAGTGAAGCTTTACAAACAGCTCTAACCTAATAATCCTTAACTGAGGGTTAGGGTAAACTCAATCTCGTTTTTTCAATACTAGCTGCCAAAAACCAGGCAGCTTTTTCTTATTAAATAAAGATGGGATAAGAGACACAAACTTATATACGTATTAGCATATTAAGCAAACATAAAATGCTAGGAATTTAATCCCAAGGGCTTAGACAACTGATTAACTTTTCTGTTTGGTCTTAATAGCTTAAACCTTAAAGTCCCGGTCTTTCTCCATACCCATTAGATAATTGGAGAATAATAGGGCCGTTTCTGTTCAGTTACAATAAAGATATTTAATTCTGCCTTTATAATCATACAAACACCGTCCAGTTAACCTAGACGGTGTTTAAAATAGTTGTTTAATATCTTTACATTTCTTAAATGAATAACTATAAAGTCTTTTTATAATCTATATTTTATTCCATAAAAGCGCCCTTTAATGGAAGAGCGTTTTCCTGTTGTACTGGCAGCAACAATTACAGCTGAAGTTAAACCAGTAGTATTTCTGCTGCAAAACCACCCGTTTTATTCTGTCATCTCTTTTTTTAAGAGAATAGCATAGGATATAGATGTCTGGCCTATCTTTTCTATTATACTCCCTTATTGTATATCCACTTTTCTTTTAATCGGTCAAATTCTCCATTGAGCTCCATCTCCTCCATCCAGAGATTAACCCAGTTCTGAAATACTGCATCCCCGCGATGCATAAGGTAGCCTTTTTGGCTTTTCGTGAACGTATTGTCCGTCAGAGCCGCGTAAAGCCTGGAATCCTGGCTTGCATAGTAGATGGCCTCAATGCTGTCCGTAATCATCACATCTACTTTTTCTTCAGCAACCATGTTCGGAATATCCAGATTGTTTTCGATTACGACAACCTTTGCTTGTGTAATGTTGGCATTCACGAATTTTTGGTTGGTTCCCCCTGGGTTTACACCGATGGTGACATTTGGCTGGTCAATCGCTTCCAAACTTGTATATTTCTCTTTATCTTCCTGTCGGATTAAAGGAGCCTTTCCGTCATTTATATAAGGCTGTGTTAAGTGTGCTGTTTTTTGCCGTTCTGTATTGCGGCTGATTCCTCCAACCGCGATATCAAACTTGTTTTTATGGAGGTCCTCCATTAAGGTTGGCCAAGAAGTTTTAACGAAAGTGATCTTCACCCCAAGGTCTGCTGCCATTAATTTAGCCGCTTCGATATCATAGCCTTCATACTCTTTTGTTTCCGGATTAAAGTACGTAAATGGCTTATAATCACCAGTTGTTCCTACCCGAATCACACCCTTCTTTAAAATATGGTCGAGCCTTGAGCCAATGACGAATGTATTGGCATTTTTATGTACTTCCCCTCCTGAAGCTTGGGCTACCTGTTTCACTGATACATAAGGCTTTCCATTTACAGTAACCGTGCTTAACGTCTTTCCATTTAACTCAAGCTGCTTGGTTATACTGTCGGCAAGTGACAGGTTTGTCCCTCCGGTAATCAACAATGCAAAAAGAGCAAATACGATGAGTACTTTTTTGGGCAAAATGTTTCCCTCCTATTCATTTAGTTATGTCTATTATCTTTAGGAAGATAGATAAAGTAAATTTATTTTCCGAATTTTCAATAAAATAGTTCGTTTATACGAGGAAAATAGCCCCTTTATTATATAAACACAATATCATTTGGCCCTAAATAGCCTAATACCAGCGTACCTCTGATATATAAGGGATTGGCATTTTTTTAAATAATCATATTTGCATTAAGAAGGATTAACGCTCGTATATAAATGTGTTAAATTGCATTTTCTTATTGGGGTTTAATTGTGGGCAATCTTTCTTGCTCGCACCAATATTTTGCCCAGCCAAGAAAAAATTCAAACACAAAAGAGCCGCAGGTTTGCGGCAATGTCTAAGAATTACTGTGATCAGTTTCTCCTCGAGGAATTCTAAACAACTAGCATCCTATCAAAATAGAAGACGGATAAACATTAAAGTGCCTGTTATAGCACTTACTTTTGAAAAAGGATACCATTTTGCTTTAGCTTTGAGCGATTTTTACGTGTTAGATAAAAAAGGGATAAAGGGAAAATAAAATAATCGAAGAAATATATAGTAATGCTCTTAAAAACAAAAAGCTAAAATTGAGGTGATCTTATGGTGGCAGATAAACTTCCGTTTCCTTTCTTTATCGCATCTCCTGACGATTGCATTTCCTATTGCAACGAATTCTTCCGGAAAAGCTTATCTATAGCTGAAATCGATCATATGTATATTCGAGATGTCTTTGAAAGCTGGGTTGAGTTACGAGGAGGACAGCTGATTCATGGGTCTTATCAGAATAAAAATTGTATGTTCATAAAAAGCAGTCTGGCTGATTCTCAAGACATCGTCTATATAGGAACGTTTTCCTCGGAGCTGACATCCTTAATTGAGGAGTTGCGGGAAGCGAAGCGTGTGAATTGGGAGCTTGATGCTACGATCGAAAATTCTTATGACGGCATTTATATTACGAATAAGGAAGGCATTACGATCAAAACAAATTCTGCGATTGAAAGATTAACTGGGATTCCCAAAGAATATTATTTAGGGAAAAAAGTCGATGCCTTAATGAAGAGAGGGATCCTGAAAAATTCAGTAACACACCAGGTTCTTGAGAAAAAACGAAGCGTCTCCCTTGTCCAGCAAAATTTTTTAGGAAAAGAGGTCCTGTTAACCGGAAATCCCGTTTTTAATGAGCAAGGTGAAATACAAAGCATTGTTACCAATATTCGGGATTTATCCGAGTTGAATGACCTACAGTCGGCTCTGCTAGAGGCGAATCAATTAAATAATAGCTACAAAAAGGAAATCGAAAGGCTGAAAGGAGGGGCGTACGGTGCTAAGGGTGTTATTGTCAGAAGCAAAGTAATGAAGAGGATTTATGATACCGCTTTCAGAATATCCAATGTAGATGCTACAGTGCTGATACTTGGTGAGACTGGGACTGGGAAAGACGTTCTGGCACGGTATATTTATGACCAAAGTGATCGAAGCGAAAGCGGTGATTTGATTAAGATTAATTGCGGGGCCATACCGCCTGACCTCCTGGAATCCGAGTTATTTGGCTATGAAGCTGGTGCTTTTACAGGTGCCAGTTCTAAAGGGAAGGCCGGCATGTTCGAGATGGCCGATGAAGGAGTTCTTTTTCTTGATGAGATAGGTGAGCTGCCCCTTCAATTACAGGTTAAGCTCTTGAGAATCCTCCACGAGCAAGAGGTACAGCGGATTGGGGGAACCAAACCAAAGAAAGTGAATGTACGCATCATCGCTGCAACAAATAGAAACCTAAAGGAAATGGTTTTGAATGGAGATTTTCGTGAAGATTTGTTTTATCGTCTTAATGTGATACCGATTTCAATTCCCCCTCTCAGTGATCGAAAAGATGAAATCTTGCCGCTTTCCGAATATTATCTTGAATTAATGAACACCAAATATAAAGTACATAAGAAGCTTTCCTCAAGCCTTAAGGAGTTTTTTTATCATTACACATGGCCGGGGAATATTCGTGAACTGGCAAACTTAATCGAGAGAATCGTCCTTATTACGGATGAAGATAACCTACTTTTAAGTCATCTGCCTGCAGAGTATAAAAATAAGAATGGTGAAGCCATTGAAGTAAATGAAATGATGACGCTAAAGCAAGCAGCCGAATTGGCAGAGGAGAAGGTCCTCCAGCTGGCTGTCAAAAAATACAGCACAACATATGAATTGGCAGAGGCACTTGATACAAGTCAGCCGACAATAGTAAGAAAATTAAAAAAGTATAATTTGAATTTCGTTAATAATGTATAGGGGAGTGACTTATGAAAATTGGAATAATGGGATCTGGAGCTGTAGGAGGTTTTTTTGGGAGTTTGCTGAAAAGATCGGGCCATGAGGTAATCTTTATTGCAAGAGGAAAAAATTTGGAGAAAATGCAGCAGGAAGGTTTGAAGGTCTATAAAGATAATGAACTCATCCATGTGCACGGCCGTTTTTCAAATGATGTAAATGATTTAAAAGGATCCAGCCTCATCTTATTTTGCGTCAAATCTGTTGATACACTTAATGCTGCCCGCCAGATTGCTGAAGTATGCTGTCCTAAAACCCATATATTAACGCTGCAGAACGGAGTCAGCAATGAAGAAATATTAAGCTCTGTGTTTGGTCCGGAGCGGGTATTCTCTGCTGCTACTTATGTGCAGGCTCAAACGAAGGGCCACGGAGTGATTCAGCAAACCGGCTTTTACCAGCTTGTTTTTGGAAGTTTGAGTGCACAGGGAGAAGATGACAGCCGCCTATATGCAGAACTGTTTACAGAATCGGATATTCCTGCCAAAGTATCGGAATCTATTATAGAAGCAAAATGGAAAAAGTATATTTGGAATATCACCTTTAATCCTTTATCAGCTGTTACCGGTGCTTCTGTTGGCGAAATTTTGGACAGCCCGGAACTGAAAAAGCTGGCAAAAGGAATTTGTGAGGAAGGGATCGAGGTGGCCGGCAAACTAGGGCTTAGCTTCCCTCCCACCTACTCTGAAGACCTCATTATTCGCTCAGAAAGGGCAAAAAGCCATAAAACATCCATGCTCCAGGATTTATTAAACGGCAAGAAATTAGAGACAGATGCTTTGACAGGCTATCTCATTCGAAAAGCTGAAGAAAGTGAAGTCTCAGTGCCATACACAGAAGCCATACACAGTCTTCTTAAATTTTTAGAAACAAATGCATATTAAAACAATCCTCTACTGCTATTTATTAAAAATAGTGGTTTTTTTTTTGCAAATGATGATTAATTCAAAATAGTATTCTGTGATTCAATTTTGAATCATGCGGTATACTTCATAATTTGTCTATCTATCTATTTTTTTGATTCATTAATGAATTAGTTTATTTTTTAAAAAATATTCAAACTATTGCGAATAGCGAACTCTTAGACTTGGCACGGTAATTGCATATTGATGTATATAAATAAAATAGGGGAGGACATACATATGATTGCAGCACTTCCGCTGGAAATTGAACAAATGAAACAAATGGTAAAACACTTTGTAGAAAGGGAAGTTGAGCCTTTTGCCCAGCAGATTGAAGAAGAGGACAGAATACCGCAGCATTTGATTGAGAAGGCAAAAGAACTGGGCCTCTTCGGAATGAGCATTCCCGAGGAGTATGGTGGTATTGGATTAAATGCTGTTGGCAAAGCAGTTGTTCTTGAACAATTGGGGAGAACACACAACGGCTTCGTCAGCCTGATCAGTGCCCATACCGGAATTGGCAGCACAGGACTCGTTAAGCTCGCTTCTGAGTACTTGAAACAAAAGTATTTGCCTGATATGGCGGAAGGTAATAAGATTGCTGCATTCGCTCTTTCTGAGCCAGGTGCTGGATCGGATGCCACAAATTTGGCAACGCGCGCAGAGAAAAAGGGAAGTAACTGGATTATTAATGGAACAAAGCATTTTATTACAAACGCACCAGTGGCAGATGTTTTTACCGTTTTTGCCTTAACTGACAAGGAAAAAGGTGCCAAAGGAGGCATCACAGCCTTCCTGGTTGAAAAAAATTTCCCAGGATTCACGATTGGAAAGCAGGATAAAAAAATGGGTTTACGAGGTTCATACACGGCCCAGCTGATTTTTGAAGATTGTATTGTGCCAGAGGAAAATGTAATTGGCGAAATTGGAATGGGATATATATCAGCACTGAAAATTCTTGGCGAAGGACGTATAGGGCTGGCTGCCAGATCAGTCGGCTCGTGTGACAAATTGATCGAACTTTCCTCCTCTTATGCAAAAGAAAGAATCCAGTTCGGAAAGCCAATTGCAGACAATCAGGCTATCCAGTGGATGCTGGCTGACATGGCGACGGAAACGGAGGCTGCAAGGGCCTTGACTCTGCGGGCCGCGATGATGATTGATGAAGGAAGAAAAGTGATCAAAGAAGCATCGATGGCGAAATTATTTGCATCTGAAGTTTTTAATAAAGTAGCTGACAAAGCTGTACAAATTCATGGAGGTATGGGATACGTCTCTGACTATCCGGTGGAACGTTTTTATCGGGATGCGAGGATTACAAAGATTTATGAAGGAACAAACGAAATTCAGCGTTTGATTATTGCCAGAAGAATTTTGGAAGAGGTTTGATGAAGGATGGCAAACCAAATTGAATTATTCAATATCAAAAGCAAGGTTGCCTTGATTACTGGAGGGGGAAGGGGGCTCGGCAGGCAAATAGCCGAGATATTTGCATCCTCCGGTTGTCACATCGCCATTTGTTCGCGCAAGCTTGAACAGTGCGAGGAGACCGCCCGAACCTTATCTGATACATTCGATATTCAGGGTAAAGGGTACGCCTGCAATATCCAAAATGAAAACGATGTCAAAGAAACGGTCAGGCAGGTATTAACCGATTTTGGACAAATTGACATACTCGTAAACAATAGTGGTGCCACCTGGGGGGCCGCAGTTGAAGAAATGCCTCTCGATGCCTGGGAAAAAGTGATGAACGTTAATCTGACTGGAATGTTTCTTATGACAAAGGAAGTAGGTAAGCATATGATCGAACGGCAATCAGGCAAAATTATCAACATTGGTTCTGTGGCTGGTATTAAAGCAGAATCGCCTGAGGTGCTGAATGCAATAGGCTATAGCACAAGCAAGGCAGCTGTCCATCACTTTACGAAGGATCTTGCCCGTAAATGGGGTCAGTACAATATTCATGTCAATGCGATTGCACCAGGATTTTTCCCGACAAAAATGACAAACCATGTTCTGGTCGAAAAAGGGTATGAAATCAGAAAGCATAATCCGCTCGGCAGAATTGGGGATGATGATGCCTTAAAGGGTGCTGCCCTTTTTTTTGCCAGCCCTGCCAGTGCATTTGTAACTGGCCAAGTTCTGGCAGTTGATGGCGGCAGCTCGCTCTAGTCCGCCATTTGCTATAACCGTTAGGGGAGGGATAATGATGAATCAAGTACAGGAGTCGAAAGTCATTGATACTTCTATAAAAGTGAAACCTGCTTATATTGAGGAACTATGGCATTCCCGAAAAGAGGGCTGGAATAAAAGCAGGGTATTTTTGCTGATTATTTCGGTGTTGGCAATCGGGATGTCGGTTTTCCATGTTTATACGGCGGGATTTGGAACTCTGCCTTCATGGGAACAGCGAAGCATTCACGTAGTCTGGGCATTGCTTTTAATATTTCTGTTATTTCCGTTTAGAAAAGGCAAGAAATTTAGTGTTATAGATGTTCTGTTTGTTATCCTCACTCTTGCCATAGGCGCCTATTGTCTGTTTGGAGCTGAAGGAATCCAGAGCAGGCAGGGGAATGTCGGTCAGTATGATATGGTATTTGGAACGATTTTAATTGCCCTTGTGCTGGAAGCAACCCGAAGGACGAATGGATTGGCCATGATGCTAATTGGATTGTTATTTCTTGTTTATATTTTTTTTGGGCAATACTTCCCAGGCATCCTTGCACATCCGGGTGCAAGATACGGCAAGATGATAGACCAGATGTTTAATAGTACGCTTGGTATTTTCAGCTCGCCCATTTATGTGAGTTCGACAATTCTGGTGCTGTTTGTTGTGTTTGGATCGTTTTTGATGAAATCGGGAGGCGGGCAGTTCTTTACCAACTTTGCTTTTGGTGCACTTGGGAAAAAAACAGGTGGTCCTGCCCTTTCCGCGGTTGGTGCAAGCGCACTTGTTTCTACGATTACAGGAAATGGAGCCGCTAATGCAGCCATAACTGGTTCTTTTACGATTCCGCTGATGAAAAAGCTCGGCTATTCCAGGAAATTTGCCGGAGCAGTTGAGGCTGTAGCCTCTCAAGGCGGACAAATTATGCCGCCAATCATGGGGGCATCAGTATTCATTATGGCGGAAGCAACCGGCATTCCTTATATTAAACTGGCATTATATGCGCTTATTCCAGCCATTATCTATTTCCTGATTGCTGGCTTTATCGTCTATTTTCATGCTAAGCGCCTAAAGCTTGCTGGAATACCGGAAGATCAGCTGCCTGATCCGAAGAAGGTCCTTTTGCGGGAAGGTTATTTGTTTTTGCCGATCTTCATCATTATTGGCTTAATGATGTACGGATACAGTCCGATGAAAGCAGGGTTTTATGCGATCCTGCTGACTATCGCCATCAGCTGGATCAGGAAGTCAACAAGGATGAACCTTTTATCCATCCTGGCAGCGCTGGAAGACGGGATTCGCGGGTCACTGGCCGTAATTGCCGCTTGTGCGACAGCCGGCATTATTGTCGGGTCAGTATCTCTTACAGGACTCGGCCTGAATTTTTCAAGGTTTGTCATTGACCTTGCAGGCGGCCAATTATTTCCGCTGCTTCTCTTAATTGGTCTTGCGTCCATTGTACTTGGAATGGGGATGCCAACTGTTTCAGCCTATGTCATTCTCGCAGTTTTGGGAGTGCCAGCCCTGACTGACGCTGGTGTGAATCTAATTGCAGCCCACATGTTTGTTTTTTATTTTGGAGTCCTGTCAGGCCTGACGCCGCCAGTTGCCATTACGGCTTACACAACAGCAGGAATAGCCGGATCTAACCCTAATGCTACAGCCTTCTACGCAATCCGGATCGGTGCGGGCGGATTTCTCATCCCCTTCATTTTCGTCTATAATCCGCAGCTTTTGCTGCAGGAAGGAAGTGTCTTAGGAATTACGCTCGCGGTTGTAAGCGCTTTATTCAGCTGCTTTATTTTTTCCGCGGCAATAGAAAATTATCTGGTCAATGAAATGAACTTGTTACATCGGACTTTGCTGTTTATTTCTTCCTTTACATTGGTTGTGCCGGGCTTGTTTACGGATATTGCGGGCATAGCCATTTTCATCCTCGTTTATTTCATGAACAAACGGACGTCTGCAGTGGTCAATGCAAAAGAATTGAATGCTTAGTAAAGAAGGAGAGGGGAAAGAACCATGAAAAAACTGTCTTTAACGCTATTGCTGATTATTTGTACGTTCCTTTTGGCTGCATGCGGTTCAGGTGATAAAGAAGTCTCAGGGGGAGAAGGAAAACTTGAAGCACCAGGTAAATTCCTTCGAATCGGTTCAGGTCCGATGGGATCGGGCTGGTTTCCGATTACGACCATTATGTCTGAGGTTTATATGGACAATTTCAGCGGATTGAATGCATCACAAATTGAGGGCGGATCGACGGCCAACTTAAAATCACTGCATGTCGGTGATATAGAAATGGGCATTAACTATACCTCAGATTTCTCAGATGCTATTAAAGGAGAAGGCAGCTTTGAGAAAAAGGTCGACACCATTGCAAGTGTGGCTTCCTTATACCCGGTCTATCAGACAATCGCGACTTTACAGAAATCAGAAGACATCAATTCTATCCAAGATATTGTGGACAAGCATATTTTTCTGGGACCTAAGGATGGCGGCGGGCCAGTCGCATTCTGGCGAATGATGGAGGAGTATGGGATTGACGAGGAGAAAATCAAGAAAGCCGGCGGCAAAATCTCCTACGGGAATTATAATGACGGGGCTTCCATGCTGGCAGATGGAAATGTCGATGTGTTCCTTGGAGGCGGGGCTCCGGCAATTGCATCCCTGCAGGAGATTGAAATGACAAACCCTGTAAAAGTGCTGCCGATCGATCAAGATAAACTTGAAAGCATTAGCAAAAAGGACTACGGAATATCCTTTGATAATTTGCCTGCCGGAACCTATAAAGGCCAGGAGAAGGATATTCCAACCTATACTGCCGTTTCAATGCTGACAGTTCAAAAAGAGCTGGATGAGGAATATGTTTACAATCTTACAAAATTATTTTGGGATAATATGAGTGCCTTTGAAAAGCAAATACCTGAAAGGGCAAAGCATTTCACTCTGGAAACTGTTCTTGATGGTATTGACCCTGAAACTCTGCATCCTGGTGCAAAAAAATATTTTGAAGAAAAAGGGGTTCTAAAATAAGAACAAGGAGGTGAAGCACCCTTGCATAACTTAAAGTACCGGCCATGGTTTAAGCATTATCAGAAAAATACCAGCATTGAAATTACGGAGACTCCTCTTTATCGGGTATTGGAACAATCGGTTCTTCATTATGGAGATAAGACAGCAATTATTTTTGAAAATGAAGAAACAACCTATCTGGAGCTGAAGGACCAGGTTGACAGGCTTGCAGGAGGTTTTCAGGAGATGGGATTTCAAAAGGGTGAGCGGATAGGCTTAATGCTATCTAACCATCCTGATTACATCATCTGCTATTATGCAGCCCAGGCACTGGGTCTCACGGTCGTCCAAATCAATCCGATGTATACGGAAAGAGAACTTCTGCAAATAGTAAATGACTCAGAGGTATCCTATATCGTTGGGGATTCATTATCAAGAAAAACAATTCTCGAGGTGAACAAGCTTTACCAGTTCCGGTTCATAATCGGTTCACAGTTTGAAGTTGGGAATTCGGAAGGGTGCAAAACGCTGGATGAGCTGATTCCGTTCTCAGCTCCAATCGATACTCCAGCGGAAATTGATGTACATGAAGATATTGCAGTTATTCAGTATACCGGGGGCACATCCGGGAAGACGAAAGGTGCCATGCTGACACACTACAACCTGGTTGCCAATGTGATTCAAAGTTTTAATATGTATAACGGAAATATGATTACCGGTGAGGAGACCATTCTCACCGCGACCCCTTTATATCATGTCTATGCCATGACTAGCGCAATGAATCTTGGAATCTATATAGGAGCAAGAATCCTGCTATGTAAAAGGTTTGACGTGAATAAGGTGCTGGAAAACATAAAGAAATATCGGCCTACTTTCTTTCCGGGAGTACCCAAAATGTATATATCCTTTGTGAATCACCCGGGGATAGAACAATACGGTTTAAATTGTCTGAAAACCTGTTCATCAGGATCGGCCCCGCTTCCTGTTGAGGTCATTAAAAGATTTGAAGAATTGACAGGGGCAACCATTGGGGAAGGATTTGGATTATCGGAGGCATCCCCTTCCACCCATCGCAACCCCCCTTTTGGAATCAGAAAGATTGCCAGTATCGGGATTCCCATGCCTGAAACGGACTGCATGATCGTTGATGAAAACAAAAATGAACTAGGTCCAAAATGTGTCGGGGAATTGCTGATCAAAGGGCCTCAGATCATGAAGGGCTACTGGAATAATAAAGAAGAAACGGCTGCAGCCCTTCAGAACGGCTGGCTTTATACAGGTGATCTCGCCATGATGGATGACGACGGCTATTTTTATATTGTTGGCCGAAAAAAGGAAATGATCATTGTAGGAGGCTTCAACATTTATCCTCAGGAAGTGGAAGGGGTCCTGTATGAACACCCGGATATCCAGGAAGCAGCAGTTGCCGGCATCCCTAATGAGGAGCATGGGGAGCTGGTAAAGGCTTATGTTGTTCCAAAAAGCGGAAGAGATATCGATATTGATGAACTTAAAGGGTACTGTTACTCAAAATTAACACCCTATAAGGTTCCAAAAATATTTGAGGTTCGCAGCGCACTTCCAAGGAACACTGTCGGAAAGCTTTTGAAAAGGCTGCTTGTAAAAGAGGAGCTTGAGAAAGGGGAGAAGAACAATGCCGAATAAGATTGAAAAAGTCGGAGTGATTGGCGCTGGAACAATGGGGTCTCAAATTGCAATGGTATGTGCTCTGGGCGGCTATTCCGTCATCCTGCAGGATGTAAGTGATGATAACCTGGAAAAAGGCAGGCTAATGCTGGATGAACAAATGCAAAAAAGGGTTTCAAAAGGAAGGCTTACGAGGGAATCTGCTGAAGCAGCGTTCAGCAGAATACAGTTTACCGATTCCCTTGATGAATTAGGCGATGCTGATTTTATCATTGAAGCGATTGTAGAAAAGCTTGAGATTAAAAGAGAGCTATTTTCAAAGCTTGATAAGCTTGCGCCAGCACATGCCATCATAGCCACGAACAGTTCTACCATTGTAAGCTCTAAGCTCGCTGATGCAACGGGAAGGCCGGAAAAAGTGTGTAATGTCCATTTTTTTAATCCGGCACTGGTCATGGAGCTTGTTGAAGTTGTCCGAGGACCTCATACCTCGGCTGAAACGACTGAGACAGCCATGGAATTTGTAAAGTCCATCCAAAAGTACCCAGTCCTTTTAAATAAAGAAATTTCAGGCTTTGTCGCAAACAGGATTCTGGGAAAGCTGATGGACGAAGCCGTCTATCTTCTTGAAAACGGAATTGCCAGTCATGAAGATATTGATATCGTTTGCCGGAAAGCACTCAACCATCCGATCGGACCATTTGCTTTAATGGATCTGACAGGAATTGATGTAAATTATCTGGTCCGAATGCAGCGCTACAAGGAAAGTGGAGATGAGAGAGACAAACCTTCAAGGATTGTCCAGGAGAAATATGATAAAGGCGAGCTTGGAAGAAAGACTGGAAAAGGTTTCTATACTTATTCTGCCCCAGAGGCAAAAGTGTAACGGAGGGATATGGATGAATATTTACGTTTTATTAAAAAGGACTTTCGATACTGAAGAGAAAATTGTCATTTCCGGCGGAGAGATCAATTCGGATGGAGCAGAATTTATCATTAACCCCTATGACGAATATGGAGTAGAAGAAGCGATTCAGATTCGGGACAGCCAGGGCGGGGAAGTAACAGTGGTTTCCGTTGGCAGCGGGGATGCAGAAAAACAGCTGAGAACAGCTTTGGCAATGGGGGCAGATAAAGCCGTGCTGATTAATATTGAAGATGACCTGGAGATAGGTGATGAGTTTACAACAGCAAAAATTTTGGCTGAGTTTTTAGAGGATAAGGAAGCAGACTTAATTTTCGCAGGGAATGTTGCGATTGATGGCGGAAGCGGTCAGGTCGGACCCCGTGTTGCTGATCTTCTGGGCATCCCTTACGTTACGACTATTACAAAAATTGAAATAGAGGGACGAGATGTGAACATGATCAGGGACGTTGAGGGCAGCTCGGAAACCATTGAAGCGTCTCTTCCGCTGCTGGTTACGGCACAGCAAGGATTAAATGAACCACGCTATCCTTCTTTGCCGGGAATTATGAAGGCGAAGAAAAAACCGCTGGAAGAATTGGAAATTGATGACCTCGATTTGGATGAAGACGATGCAGCGGCAAAAACGAAAACCATTGACATTTATCTGCCTCGGAATAAAGAAGGCGGCCGTATTCTTGAAGGGGAGCCTCAGGATCAGGTAAAGGAGCTAATCAATCTGCTTCACTCAGAAGCAAAAGTAATTTGAGGAGGGAATGTACATGTCGAGAAAAGTAATCGTTCTTGGAGAGGTCCGCAATGGAGAATTAAGAAATATATCTTTTGAAGGGATAGCTGCTGCGAAAACGGTCGCTGAAGGCGGAGAAGTGACTGCCGTGCTGATGGGTGAATCGGTACGCGGTCTTGCACCGCAGATGATTCATTATGGTGCAGACAGAGCTGTCATTGTTGAGGATCCTAAGCTTGCTGCCTACACGCCTGATGGATTTTCCCAAGCCCTTCTTGCTGTTATTGATCAAGTAAAACCGGAAGCTATTATCTTTGGGCATACAGCGCTAGGAAAGGATTTATCTCCTAAAATGGCAAGCAAGCTGGGCGCGGGACTGATCTCTGATGCTGTTGCCATTGAAGCAGAGGGTGACAATATTATTTTTACACGGCCTATCTATTCTGGAAAAGCATTTGAAAAGAAGATTATAACGGATGGTGTTTTGATGGCTTCCATAAGGCCCAATAACATTCCTCCGCTTGAAAAAGATGTATCACGAGAAGGAGGGATTTTTGCTGTTTCCGCGGATATTAATGATTTGCGCACCGTCGTCCGTGAAGTAGCAGAAAAGGCTGTCCAGGATGTCGACCTGTCAGAAGCAAAAGTCATTGTGTCTGGTGGGCGCGGAGTGAAAAGTGCTGAGGGATTCAAGCCGCTTATGGAACTTGCTGATGTGCTTGGCGGTGCAGTTGGGGCTTCACGCGGTGCATGTGATGCGGAATATTGTGATTATTCACTCCAAATCGGACAAACAGGAAAAGTGGTCACACCCGATCTATATATCGCTTGTGGAATCTCAGGTGCTATCCAGCACCTGGCCGGAATGTCGAATTCAAAAGTAGTTGTGGCCATTAATAAAGATCCGGAAGCAAACATTTTTAAGGTAGCCGATTACGGTATTGTAGGAGATTTATTTGAAGTGGTGCCAATGCTTGTTAGAGAGCTTAAAGCGTTGCTAATAAAAGCATAGCGTACTTTGAAAGATCAATAGATTCGTATAACTTCAATTTAATGTTCCGATTATAGAACACCAGGCTGTTTCTCATATGCTTGCTGAAATGGCCAAGAAATAAATTTGCAGGTAAAAGGAGAATGGAAATGGCAGTTCGGAAAGAAATAGTCATTGTCAGCGGGGTACGCACCCCAATTGGACGTTATGGCGGAGCTTTGAAGGAAGTCACCTCAGGACATTTGGCCAGCCACGTAATTAAAGAAGCGATAGGTCGTGCGAGACTTAAAGCAGAACAGGTTGACGAGATCATCTTAGGGGAAGTCCGGCAATCAACAGAATCATCGAACGTGGCAAGAGTTGCAGCTTTAAGGGCAGGCATTCCTGAAACAGCGCCTGCGTTCACTGTTAATCGTTTATGCGCATCCGGGATGCAGGCAATTGCCTCTGCTGTTCAGCAAATTCAATCTGGACAGGCGGATATTGTTGTGGCAGGCGGAACGGAGAGCATGAGCTGTTCACCTATGTATTTACGGGGAGCCCGTTTTGGCGGAGACCGGGCAAAATTGATTGACTCTAATATTGAAGCAGGACAGCAGCCCAAGGAAATTTATGGTGAAAACCTTGGCATGGGCATCACCGCAGAAAATGTAGCCGAAAAATATAGAGTTGCAAGGGAAGACCAGGATGCTTTTGCATTAGAAAGCCAGCGAAAAGCGCATGAAGCCATTCAAGAAGGAAGATTCAAGGAGGAAATTGCCCCGTACGAAATCAAATCAAAAAAAGGTTCCATTTTAGTGGATACAGATGAGCATCCCCGTCCTGAAACTACCATGGAAAAACTGGCTAAATTAAAGCCGGCCTTCAGAGACCATGGGACAGTAACGGCTGGGAATGCTTGCGGGCGAAATGATGGAGCTGCAGCTGTATTGGTCATGTCAAGCGAGCAAGCAGAAGAGCTAAACCAGCGGCCTCTTGCCAAGATCATTGATTGGGCTGCAGCAGGTGTGTCACCAGAAATTATGGGAATAGGTCCAGTCCCTGCAGTCAAAAAACTTCTTGAACGTACAGGTAAATCCATTAACGATATTGCTCTTTTTGAGCTAAATGAAGCATTTGCCTCTCAATCTCTTGCTGTAATTAGAGAATTGGGTCTTGATCCGAATAAAGTGAACGTAAATGGCGGGGCAATTGCCCTTGGTCATCCTGTAGGGTCTACAGGTGCCCGTATTGTTATAACCCTAATGCATGAACTGATCCGCAGGGAGGAACGATATGGAATCGCAACCCTTTGTGTAGGTGGAGGCCAAGGTATGGCTATCTTAATTGAAAATATTGCCAAAGATCAGAGGGTGTGATGTAGATGAAAGAAAGGCATTCCTAATTATTTGACCATTTGGATTTTAAACGTAAGCCTGATGAGAATGGAATCATTGTTATTAAAAGTGTTCTAGAAGAGGAGCATTTATTAGATGAAGAGAACATTGGTGCAGGCGTTTTTCAGATACTGCTCGATACTGCGATTGGAACAGCCGCTTCCGAAAAGGCAAAGTGTTTTGCTGTAACTCTTCAGCTGCATTCGAACATTATTAATTCTGCAAAAAAATGATATTCTATTCTGCCGGGCAAAAGTCGTGCATAGTACGGCTAAATCGGCATTTGGGGAAGGAGAGATCCTCGATGCTTCTGGCAGAATGATTGCAAACGTCCAGGCAAGCTTTAAATTAATATCCTATAAAAATGAGTAAAGGAGCTGTTTTTTAATTGGTTTATGAAAACATTGAAGTCTTAAAAAAGAACAGTCTTGCCTATATAGTCATCAACCGACCTGATCTTCGAAATGCTTTAAATTATGAAACGCTGCAGGATATCCTTTCTGCCCTTAACATGCTGAGGGAAGATGAAATGATTGGCTGTGTCATCTTTACAGGGAAGGGAGAAAAATCTTTTGCTGCAGGTGCAGACATTAGTCAGCTCAAGCAGAAGAGCGCTTTAGATGTATTTAAACCGGGAGGGATGCAGCAGGTCTATGACTATATTGAAATGTACGAGAAGCCTACCATTGCGATGATAAATGGCTTTGCACTTGGCGGGGGATGTGAACTTGCTCTTGCCTGCGATATACGTGTTGCTTCATCCAATGCTAAATTTGGGCTGCCGGAGCTAAATCTTTCAATTATCCCGGGAGCAGGGGGAACTCAGAGGCTGGCACGACTTGCAGGAAAAGGCAAAGCACTTGAAATGATATTGACTGGAAAAGTAATTGACAGTGAAGAGGCATATCAATTTGGATTGGTATCAGAGGTAGTGTCACCCGAAAATCTGCGGGCAAAAGCAGAGGAAATAGCCCGGATCATATTAACAAAAGGCCCTCTTGCTGTGAAAATGGCGAAAATAGCAGTCCATACTGGAGCTGAAACAAATCAAAAAACAGGTTTAATGATTGAAAAGCTTGCTCAGGCAGTGCTATTTTCAACAGAGGATAAGAAAGAGGGGGCAGCAGCTTTCCTGGAAAAAAGAAAACCGGAATTCCTTTCAAAATAAGATAAGGGGAGTGAAAATGTGCAGTCGACTGCTGACGGTATAAAAGCCACTTTCGAAAATAGTCCTTTTTTTAAGCATATTGGTTTTGAAATCATAGAGTTTGATGATAACCGAGTGAAATTAAAGCTTAGGATTAGGGAGCAGCTGTTAAATGTAAATGGTACACTGCATGGAGGAATTCATGCAACGATGCTTGATTACGTACAAGGGATGCTTCTAAGAGCTATTACAAAGGAAAAGTGCATGACAACCAGCCTGACGACCCAATATTTCGCACCGGTATCAGAAGGTGAAATTATTGCAGAATCAAAAATTCTGAAGCTTGGTTTTAAGCTAGCCTTTATGGAAGCAGAAATTAAAAACTCAAAAGGTGAAATTCTGGCAAAAGGGTTAGGAAACTTTAAGCTGTTGCGTTCTTAAAATAAGTGTCAGGTTCCTCTTTGGTAATTATTCAGGAGCTCACTCAGATTCCCGGAGTTCCTTGTAGAGGATCAGGCAAGTAACCTCAGCTAACTTAAGAAGAACCTGGCGAAAAGTTAATAGAATGAAAAGGATTCTTAAGATAATTTTAAAATACATATACCCTCAGGATTTCGGTTTATTTTTGTAATTTTTAGAATAATTGTTGAATAATTCAATATTATGCTTATAATATATTTAAATACATACCTACCGGTTAGTATCTGAACTGTTAAGACCGGGACAGAAGGAGGAAATATATGAGATTAGCAGGAAAGTATTGTTCCTTGCATCCGAGGATCATCATTCATTACGAGGGCCACGCTTACAGTAGATGGGGAAGGCTTAACATGTAATACGAGGCGATGTTCCTTGTGTAAATTCTTTCTTTCATCAGCATAAAAAAATTTATATCAACAGGGACAGGTGAATGAATCCTAAGAGAAAAAAACATAATTTAGGCTGTTTCGTTAAGTGAAACGGATTTTATCAACGGGTACCTCTCTTTAGCAAAAACAGTAATACATGAGAAAAGAGCCTTAATCAAAAATAGGAGACCAATGGGATAGAGGGGATGTGATATAATTTCCTTGTAAATATTAGTAAGATTGCGAGGACAGCATAGTGAAGGAAAGAATAACGGAGCAAAGCATAAAACTATTTGAAGAAAAGGGCTTTAGAGATACCTCTATACAGAATATTGTTGATTCTCTTGGTGTGACGAAAGGGTCATTTTATTATTATTTTTCCAGTAAAGAAGAACTGTTAATGGATATTCATCTTGGATACATTAATGAATTGCTTTATAGGCAGGAGCAAATCCTTGAGGATGAGCAATTAAGCTACAAGCAAAAACTTTTCGATATTGTTTATATGCTGATCAGCAGCATTAAAACAAAAGGCTCTTCTGCGAAAATTTTCTTCAGGGAAATGCGGCATTTGAGTGCAGACCGGCTGGAGCAAATTGTATCAAAGCGGGATCAATTCAGGCTCAACGTTGAACGAATTGTTCGAGGCGGAATCGATAACGGAGAATTCCGTAAGGATTTAAATCCTTCCATTATCACCCTTGGCATTCTTGGGGCAGCAAATTGGAGCTATCATTGGTTTAACCCAGCTGGCAGTTCATCTGATCGTGAGATAGCCGAAACGTTTGTGGAAATGATCCTTAGGGGTATTCAAGTGGATTGAGATATTAAAGAGAGGCCAGTCTTCTCTCTCTGGGCTTTGCATACCTACCGGTTAGTATGAAAAACCTCA
This sequence comes from Cytobacillus firmus, assembly GCF_023715565.1. Lineage (GTDB taxonomy): Bacteria > Bacillota > Bacilli > Bacillales > Cytobacillaceae > Cytobacillus > Cytobacillus firmus_C. Next base: position 41,620 of record NZ_JAMBOJ010000026.1, read on the forward strand.
ATCTGGCAACAGCAGTTTATAATAAGAAACCAGCGATTTATTTTAAAAACTGAACATTCAGTATTGGGTTGTATTATAAACCCAAATCAACAATCAAGGGGGAGTGTTCATGAGATTTACAGACTCAATTGCTCTTGTAACAGGTGCCGGAAGCGGCATAGGAAAAGCTGCAGCATTTAAGCTCGCCAAAGAAGGTGCCCGGGTTATTCTAGTAGGACGTACAGCATCAAAACTTGAGAAAGCTGCCATGGAAATTAATGAGGCGAATAGAATTCCTAGGGCAGATGTTTTCACTGCAGATGTTACAGATGAAGATGATGTCCGTGAATTAGCCGATTTTGTAAAGGAACAATATGGAGATTTGCATGTGCTCGTCAACAATGCTGGCGGATCGGTTCATTCAAAGATTATGGATACTTCAGAGAGAGATTGGGACTTTGTGCAAAATACCAATTTGAAAAGTGTTTTCCTCGTCTCAAAGCTGCTTGGGAAGCTGATGGCTGATTCATCTAGTGCAGATGGAGATTTTATACAGAACCGATCCATTGTGAATATTGCCTCTTTATCCGGTCATCAGGCTGGTGCGCATATTCCACATTATAGCGCTGCAAAAGCGGGAGTAATTAATTTTACGAGAGCATTGGCACTTGAGCTTGCTCCGTTTGGAATCAGGGTTAATTCAGTTTCACCGGGATTTGCCATAACCCCTTTAACGGAGCAGGGAATGAAGAATGAACAGTTTGTAAAAGCGATCCGGAGGAATACCGCCCTTGGACGGGCAGGAGAGCCGGGGGAAATAGCTAATGTCATTAGTTTTGTTGCTTCCAGTGAGGCTTCATATATGACTGGTTCGGATGTCCTGGTTGATGGCGGCTGGCTAATTAAATAAATGGGAGATGAATGCAATGAGAAATGAGCATTTAATCATAAATCAAACCGGAGCAATTCTGAACTTGACTTTAAATAGGCCGGACCGTTTAAATGCGTTCAGCCCTGAGATGATTTTGGGCTTAACGGAAGCGATTCGCGAGGCCGGCACCAATCCTGATATAAAAGTGATCGTCCTGTCCGGTACAGGACGCTCCTTCAGTGCCGGAGGAGATGTGAAATCCATGGGCCAGGCAAACGGAACTGGTGTTTACGAGCATATAGGCAGACTGAATCAATGCATTCTATCGATGAAAGAATCCGGTAAGCCAATCATAGCAGCTGTTCACGGATTTGCAGCGGGAGCTGGTTTTAATCTGGCACTTGCATGTGATCTGATTATTGCTGCAGACGACAGTCAATTCGCACTAAGCTTCTCCAAAGTGGGGCTTGTTTCTGATGGTGGCGGCTCTTATTTTATATCTAGACTCCTGGGACCCCATCTGGCCAAGCAATTCTTCTTCACAGCTGAACCCATAAAGGCTGAGCGGCTATATCAAATGGGCGTTATTAACTGTATCGTACCTGCGGAGAAATTGCAGGCCGAGACTCAGAAAATGGCCAGCCAATTGGCAGAAGGGCCAACGATGACTTATGGAATGATTAAAAAGCTTGTAGACCACTCCTTAACGTCCACTCTTGAAGAAATCCTTGAGCAGGAGCGAATTACACAAACGCTCATGGTTTCAACTGAGGACCATCACGAGGGCATTGCGGCTTTCAAGGAAAAAAGATTTCCTGTATTTAAAGGGAAATAAGGAGACCATCCATTGACAGGACATAAGAGAAGGCCTGCCTGAATCGGCTGACTAACCTGTGAAAAAGCTGGCTGTTTTGAGGATAAAAGCATTTTCATAAATTTCACATAGATATGCCTTTCAAATTCAATGTTCTTACTCATCAATGTTCAGGGTTCAGCCTTGCTCATTATACTTCACCGAAAGGGGGATGTTTTATGGAGAAGATTGTCCCGCTTACGCTGGATTCCCCATTCTCTGAAGGTATTGTCATGGTTTATGCAGTTCTGGGTGATTCAGCGACCCTTATAGACACAGGAAATCCGGGAGAGAGGTCTTTTTTTCAATTAAGAAGCCAGTTAAAAAAACAGGGGCTAAGGTTTAAGGATTTTGACCGTATCGTGTTAACTCATATGCATACTGATCATTCAGGAGGTGTAAGCCTGATTCAGCAGGAATCCGGGCTGCCGGTCTATGTCCATGAGGAAGCAAAGCATGTAATTACAAAAGGGGAAGTAGAGTTTCAGAGAATAAATCTATTTTTCAGCGAGTTTATTGAGCAATGCGGTGCAGATCACATGCTGCATCAGCATAATCGAAAATATAAGGAAGAGACTTGGACAGATGTTCATTATTTACATGATGGAGACGAGGTTCATATAGGGGGAAAGCCATTCCATGTCATGCATGTTCCCGGTCACAGCCAGACAGATATTCTTCTTTGGAGCGCTGTAAGCAGTTCAGCGTTTATGGGCGATCATTTAATTGAGGAAATATCTGTAAACGCCTTTGTGGAGCCCCCGCCCCCAGATGAACGGCAGAGGCCCCAACCGCTTATTCAGTATAGGGAGTCTTTAGAACGGGTTAAAAGGTTGCCGCTGCAAACTTGCTTCTCAGGTCATGGAAAGTCATTCAATCATCATACTAAATTGATAGACCGAAGATTGGCTGAGCACGAGTCCCGCTGCAGCCAAATTCACCATTTATTAAAGGATGGCAAAAAAAATGTTTTTGAGCTTTGTCAGGGGCTTTATCCGCGCTTAAAAGGAAAAACGGTCTTTCTTGGGCTTTCGCAAATACAGGGGCACCTGGATTTAATGGAACAAAGACAGGAAGTGGAGAGGGAGGACACAGAGAAAGTATATTACTATCAGTTGAAATAGCGTTTTGTCACTCTGCTTTCTTTCAATATTATAAAAGGAGTGGATACTATGAAGCTGAAGGATTTACTTGATAGGAATGTCAGTGAATTCGGAGAGTACCCATTTATTTATTATGAAGAAAAGAAGTATACAAATGTGGAAACAATAAACTTTGCTGACCAAATCGCCAATGGCCTTCATAAACTTGGAGTCAAGCCTGGGGACCGTATAGCCGTATGTATGCCTAATTGTCCTGAAGTAATATTTTCCTATCAGGGAATCACCAGGTGCGGTGCTGTCATTGTCCCTATCATGTTTACCCTCCATCAAAAGGAAATTCATTTTATAATCAAAAACTGTAAAGCAAAAGTGATTATTACCTCCTCATACACAGCGGAAAATGTAAAAAATGCCCTCGAGGGACTGGATAGCAAGCCTCTAATGCTCGTTGCAGACATTCCTTCGGGGAAGGGCATGACAAATCTTTACGATATGATGTCAGCTGATCCTGGAAATTTAAAGAGTGTTCCAGATCCAAGGGAGGAAGATACCGCTGTGATCTTATACACTTCAGGAACAACAGGGAATCCCAAAGGTGTCCTCTTAACCCATAAAAATTTGTTTTCGAATGCAGTTAACTCCGCTGTCCATAACCAAACTGAACGTGGTGCAACAATCGGTGTCTTGCCGCTTGCCCATGTATATGGACTTACGATTTCAAACGTCAGCTATATAACTGGAAGTTCTGTCGTCGTTTTCTCGAAATTTGATCCCGTCAAGGTGTTTAAAGCCATTGAAAAATATCAGGTTAAGGCATTTTCTGCCGTACCTGCAATGATTCATGCGATGCTCGCAAGTGAACATGCAGATCACTATGATACTTCCTCTCTGGAATGGGTCGGGTCCGGTTCTGCACCCCTTCCTATTGCGCTTCTGAACGGATTCCAGAAAAAGTTCAATGCCAAAGTCTTTGAAGGATACGGCTTATCTGAAGCAGCTCCTGTGGTTACTGCCCATAATAAAAAAATCACGGTTAAACCGGGGTCAGTTGGAATACCGATTCCAGGAACGAAAATAAAAATTGTAAACAGTAATGGGCAGGAAGTGCCAGCAGGAGAGGTTGGGGAACTGATTGTATGCGGTGATCATGTTACTCCTGGCTATTATCAGAATGAAGAGGAAACAAGCCGAGTATTAGTAGACGGCTGGCTGCATACAGGGGATATGGGAAGGTTAGACGAGGATGGCTATCTGTATATAGTGGACCGCAAAAAGGATTTAATTATCAGGGGTGGGTTCAATGTTTATCCGCGTGATATTGAAGAGCTGCTGAGTGGGCATGAACAGGTATTTGAAGCTGCTGTCATAGGGATCCCTGATGAAAGAATGGGGGAGGAGATCGTTGCATGTGTCGCTAAAAAGGCAGGTGCATCAGTGACTGAAGGTGACTTGATTCAATATTGCCAGGATTATCTTGCAAAGAACAAAACACCGAAAAGGATTATTTTTGTAGAGTCCCTGCCACGAAATGGTGTAGGAAAGATACTTAAGACCCGCTTAAGGCAATCAATTGCAGGAAGTATTACATCCGGATAAGACATCCAGCAAAAATTATAATGGTTATGGATGTGATAGTATGCAAGCATTATCTCAGTTTATACAGCGCACTGTTATTTACAGCGGTGCAAATTCCCGGGCCCTTATACCTGATTTATTTTGCGGTTTAGGTGCAAGAAGGGTTGTTCTATTTAGTGACAGGGGTCTTGAGAAAGCAGGTATAGTGGAAAAAGTATTGAAAATTTTTGAATCTGCTTCTGCACCAGAACTAGTAGGGATTTATCTAGATATTTCTCGGGATGCAGAGAGCAGCTCGGTAAACAGTGCTACCTCTTATGCAAGGAAAGTTGGCGCTGATGCGCTGCTGGCCGTCGGGGGCGGAAGCGTCCTGGATACGGTTAAAGGGGTAAAATACGCAATGCATAAAGGTTTGTCAGATATAAAGACGGTGATTCCCAAGGGCATATTATTTGAACAATTTCCAGATGCAAACCATATACCGATTCCGCATATTGCCGTGCCTACAACTGCAGGTACTGGTTCGGAGGTTTCCCCCATTGCGGTAATTTTCAATGAAAATACCAAAATGAAAGGCAACATCATCAATCCATACATTAGTTCCGATATAGCCGTTCTGGATCCAGAGTTCACTGTCGGACTGCCGGCTGCCATTACAGCATATACAGGATTCGATGCATTGACACATGCCATTGAGGCTCTGGCTTCACCGAATGCGACTGCCTTGACAGATGCGCATGCACTTCAGGCCATAAAGCTGATTGAACAAAGCCTGCCTGTCGCGGTTAAAAACGGGGAAAATATTCATGCGAGGATGGAAATGCTTTATGCCAGTTTAATGGGTATTACCGCATTTAGCTGTGCTTTAAATGCCATCCCAGTTCATAATTTTGCTCATGCTTATGGAGCTCTCTTTCGGATTCCCCATGGCCTGGCAAATGCAGTTTTCCTTCCTGTGGTCATGGAAATGCTGCCAGACCTGTATCTTCCTAAGATAATGGATCTAGCTTGCGCTCTGAATGTCAGGACAGGTGAAAGTGAGGATCGGGAAGAAATCTTGAAAAAAGCCATTAAGAAACTGCGCCTGCTTCAGCATAAGACTGGTCTTCCGCGTGATTTTTCAGCTTACAGTCTTACGGAAGAGGGGCTAAAGCATGCAGAGAAAGCAGTAGAAAACGACCCTGCTGCTGCAGCTTTTCCAATACCGAAGGAGCTGATCAAGGCTGTTGGCCTTAAGGTTGCACCTATTCATATAAAATAGAGGTTGGCAAATTGATCGTTTGTGGCTGCCTCTGAATTTTGGTCTTTCTAAGCTAAAGGTGGAAATTTTAAGTTAAACGGTACTAAATATAGAGTAATAACTTGATTTTTCTGAAATTTCAATCTAGAATAAGTATACATACCAACCGGTAGGTATGTATACGAAAATCCAATTTTAAAGATTAATAGAAAATAATTAAAAGTCTAAAAGATTAGATAGGAGTGAAAGGAATGCAGTTACGCCTTACTGAAGAACAAAAAATGGTTCAGAAAACAATCCGCAAGTTTGTTGAGAAGGAGTTAATTCCTCTTGAAAATGATGTCCTAAGAAATGAAAGAGAAGGAAAACCAAGCCTTCCGCCAGGTAAGTTGAAAGAACTGCAACTAAAGGCAAAGGAAGCAGGCTTCTGGGGGATTAATACACCAGAGCAATATGGCGGAGCGGATTTGGGACAGATGATGATGGCAATCGTCCTAATGGAAGTATCTAAGACATTTGTTCCTTTTCAATTTGGGGGATCTGCTGATAATATCCTATACTATGCAAATGACGAGCAGAAACAAAAATATTTAATTCCAACTATTGAGGGTGAAAAAAAATCATGCTTTGCAATGACTGAACCTGGAGCCGGTTCAGATACACGCAATATTAAAATGACTGCAGTAAAGGAAGGCAATGAGTGGGTTTTAAATGGCGAAAAGACTTTTATTACAGGCGGGAATGAAGCGGATTTTGTAATGGCCATTGCGATTACTGATAAAGAAAAGCATCAGGCAACAGGCCGTGAAGGAGTTACCTGTTTTATAGTTGACCGGGACATGGGCTGGAAATCTGAGTATATACATACGATGGGTGAATGGGGTCCAGCAAGTCTCGTGTTTGATAATGTCAGAGTCCCGGAAGAAAATATTTTAGGTGAAGTAGATGGAGGTTATAATCTGGGGCTGGAATGGATCGGTTTTGCAAGATGGGTGGTTGGAGCTAGAGCGATTGGTGCCGCAGAAAGATTGCTTCAAATGGCCATAGAATATGCAAAAGAACGCGTTACATTTGGAAAACCAATTGCCGAAAGACAAGCAATTCAATGGCAGATTGCTGATTCTGCAGTAGAGATTGAAGCAGCTAGATGGCTAGTACTAAATGCAGCTTATACACTTGATGCAGGCGAGGATAACCGCCACATGGCGTCAATGGCGAAACTTTATGGCGCGAATATGGGCAATCGTGTTGTAGACCGTGTAATGCAAATCCATGGGGGAATGGGCTATACAAGGGAATTGCCTATTGAAAGATGGTACCGTGAAGCCAGATTGTGGAGAATCTATGATGGAACAGATGAAATTCAGCGTATGATCATTGCAAGAAATCTGATAAAAGGCCACGTTAAGCTTGGCCAATTCGTATAGAAATAAATATTTTCAGAAAGGAAAGGGAGGATGAAAATGGCAGGCAGGTTTGAAGGAAGAGTAGCTTTTATCACTGGGGGAAGCCGAGGAATTGGTAAAGGGATCGTTCAGCTCTTTGCAGAAGAAGGGGCTACAGTCGCATTTATAGATTTGAACGAGGAAGCCCTAGGAGAAACAGCAAAAGAGCTGCAGGAAAAAGGATACGATTGTTATGCAAAGGTTGCAGATGTTACTGACCCTAAGCAGGTTAACGATGCATTCAAGGAAGTTCATGAGACATTTGGTTCAATAGATATACTGGTCAATAATGCTGGTGTAATCCGAGATAATCTTCTATATAAAATGACGGATTCTGACTGGCAAACCGTCATGGATGTACATCTTAAAGGGTCATTCTATGCATCACAGGCTGCTCAGAAATACATGGTTGAAAAAAAGTTTGGGCGGATCATTAATATTTCTTCAACTTCCGCCCTTGGTAATCGGGGACAGGCAAATTATGCAGCTGCGAAGGCAGGGCTGCAGGGATTCACTAAAACGCTCGCAATTGAACTCGGAAAATATGGGATTACGGCCAATTCGGTTGCTCCCGGTTTTATCGAATCAGAGATGACAAAAGAAACAGCCAAAAGGATAGGTATTTCTTTTGATGATCTTATTAAAGCCAGTGTTGCAAATATTCCAGTCGGCAGAAGCGGAAAACCTGCGGATATTGCTAATGCGGTGGCATTTTTTGCTGATGAGAATTCATCCTTTGTTAACGGCCAGGTTATTTACGTTGCAGGCGGCCCTAAGAATTAAATAAAAGTGAGGTGAAGATTAATTGTTCCAGCAGCATATAGGAAAGCGATCCAAAAAAGTGAAAAACATTGTTGAGCGTGGTGCTATCAAAAAATTTGCAGAAGCAATTGGTGATATGCATCCGATTTTTGTTGATGAAGAAACGGGCAGGAATTCAAGGTATAACCGGAATATTGCCCCTCCAACCTTTCCAAGGGTGTTTGATTACGGAACGATAGAGGGACTCAACCTTCCAAATAAAGGCCTTATACATGGGGAACAAACTTATCATTATGAAAGACCATTGCTGGTAGGGGAAGAAATCATCTGTTATTCAGAGGTAAAAAATTATTTTGAGAAAAAGGGAACTCATGGCGAGATGGGTTTTCTTGTACTTGAAAGCTTTGGGGAAGACGAGATGGGAAAAGTTGTTTTTACCTCAACACAAACCGTCATTATCACAGAAGCCGTAAGAAAGGTGCTGATCGGATGATAGCTATTGAAAAGCTTCATATAGGGGACGAATTGGAGGATATTCAGCTTGAACCGGTCAACCGGCTTAATTTGATTAAATATGCTGGAGCTTCAGGCGACTATAACCCGATCCATACGATCGACAGTGAAGCAGCAAAAGCTGGTCTGCCGGGAATTATTGCACATGGAATGTGGACAATGGGAAATCTGGCAAAGCTATTTAGTTCTTATTATCAGGAGGGCTTTATTCAGGATTATACAATTCGATTTAAAGGAATGGTTTTCTTGAATGATGTGATTACGCTTAAAGCAGAGCTCACAGAAAAAAATGGCAGCATTTCTCGATTCGAGGTAAAGGCTGTAAACCAAAATGGCAACGAAGTAATAAAGGGAGATGTATTTTTTAATACTTATTACGATTAATGAATTTAATTCTGGATGCTCATACCCGGCAGTAATTTGCTGGGTATATATCCATTCTCAAAGAGGGATTATCAATCATTCAGCTTACATATATTGACTCCATAGGCTGTTAAAACCAGTTAACAAAAAAAAATTATGACCCTAAAATAAGACAATGGGTCTAAAAATACTAAAAACTTCACATATTGCAAACTGGTAAAATACCAACTAGTCAGTATGATTAATTTTAGTAAAGAGGTGGGATTCATGAATTTCACTCATTCCGTAAAAGTGAGGCAATTGGAAGCAAGGCTGACAGAATTTATGGAAGAGTTTATCTATCCAAATGAGAACGTTTATAAGGAGCAGATTGGTAAAAGTGATCGTTTTTCAAAGGTTCCTCCAATCATGGAAGAGCTAAAAGAAAAGGCGAAAGAAAAAGGTCTTTGGAATTTGTTTTTGCCGGAAAGCGAATATGGCGGAGGACTGACGAATCTTGAGTATGCTCCTCTTTGTGAAATTATGGGGAGATCCAGTATGGCACCTGAGGTCTTCAATTGTGCAGCTCCCGATACAGGCAATATGGAAGTTTTAGTCCGCTATGGGACTGAGAATCAAAAACAGCAATGGCTCCAGCCGCTTTTAAGAGGAGAAATCCGCTCATGTTTTTCGATGACTGAGCCGGAAGTGGCCTCATCTGATGCAACGAACATCCAGTCAAGCATCGTCAGGGATGGAGAGGAGTATATCATAAACGGCACAAAATGGTGGTCGTCTGGTGCTGGTGATCCCCGTTGCAAAATAGCCATTGTCATGGGCAAGAATGATCCTTCTGCCCCTAAGCATGAACAGCAATCCATGATCTTGGTCCCGCTGGATACTCCTGGTGTGACGATTAAAAGGGTTTTGCCTGTGTTCGGTTATGACCATGCCCCCCATGGACATGCGGAAATTGAATATAAGAATGTGCGTGTGCCTGCAGCAAATATGCTTTTAGGGGAAGGCAAGGGATTCGCAATAGCACAGGGGCGTTTGGGCCCAGGCAGGATTCATCATTGCATGAGAACCATCGGTGCTGCAGAACGGGCGTTAGAGGAATTGTGCAAGCGTGTTCAGGACAGGGTTGCCTTTGGAAAGAAGCTATCTGATCAAGGGGTTATCCAGGAATGGATTGCAGAAGCAAGAATTGACATTGAGCAGGCCAGGCTGCTTACACTCAAAGCGGCTTTCATGATGGATACAGTCGGCAACAAAGAGGCAAAGGCTGAAATAGCGATGATAAAAGTGGTTGCACCAAATATTGCCTTAAAAATCATTGATCGGGCTATCCAAGCATTTGGAGCAGCAGGGGTCAGTGAGGACTATACATTGGCAGCTGCTTGGGCAAATATTCGGACGTTGAGATTGGCTGATGGGCCTGATGAGGTTCACAAGAGAGCCATTGCACGATACGAATTAAAAAAATATATGTAGGGAGGCTTGATTATGCATGTGAAAGAGTTATTTTCCTTAACAGGAAAAACAGCGATCGTAACTGGCGGAGGCAGAGGGCTTGGTGAACAAATCGCGCTAGGTTTTGCTGAAGCAGGGGCCAATGTCGTTGTTTGTTCCAGAAAGCTGGAAGCATGTGAAGACGTAAGCAAAAAGCTAAAGGAGCTAGGCGTAAATTCAATGGCTTTAAAATGTGATATCACGAATCCCCAAGATGTGAAGAATGTAGTCGATCGAACTGTAGAAAAATTTGGCAACATAGATATTCTTGTCAACAACAGCGGTGCCTCATGGGGTGCACCCGTCGAAGAAATGCCGCTCGAAGCCTGGCAGAAGGTCATCAATGTGAATGTAACTGGAACCTTTTTAATGTCGCAGGCAGCGGGCAAGGTAATGCTGGAGCAGGGATTCGGAAAAATAATTAACATCGCCTCAGTAGCTGGACTTAAAGGGTCTAATCCAAAATATATGAATGCCATCGGATACAACTCCAGTAAGGGGGCAGTAATTACTTTTACAAAGGACCTAGCCGTAAAGTGGGGGCCTCGCGGCATTTATGTTAATGCGATTGCTCCGGGATTTTTCCCGACAAAAATGTCCAAAGTTTTGCTGGAGGAAGGGGGCAGCGGAATACTGGAAGGAACTCCGTTAAGAAAATTTGGTTCTGATACAGACCTTAAGGGGGTAGCAGTATTTTTGGCTGCTCCAGCCTCGGATTATATTACTGGTGATGTTCTTGTCGTGGATGGAGGAACACATGTGCTATAAAACTAAACCGGAAAAAGGAGGTCAATTGAAATGAATAGAGATGCAGTCATTGTGTCAGCAGTCAGGACGGCTATCGGGAAGCAGGGAGGTGCGCTGGCCACAATTCCAGCGCATAACTTTGGAGCGGAAGTGCTGAAAGAAGCTGTAAGACGTGCAAATGTTGAGTCTAGTGAAATCGATGATGTCATCATGGGAAATGTGATTAGCGGAGGCGGGAATATCGCCAGGCTGACGGCCTTGCAAGCTGGTCTCTCACTTGAATTGCCTGGCATGACAATCGACCGGCAGTGCGGGTCCGGAATAAATGCTGTAAACCTTGCTGCGCAGGCAATACGCTCGGGTGATGGTGATATTTACCTTGCAGGCGGCATTGAAAGTATGAGCAGAGCACCGTACCTGATGGATCGCCCTGAAAAACCTTATAGCCCAGTCCCTCCAAGGTTCAGAAAATCACAGCTTTCCCCAAAGGAAATAGGGGATCCGACCATGGGGATCACAGCGGAAAATCTTGCTGAAAAATATTCAATTAGTAGGAGGGAGCAGGATGAATACTCACTCTTAAGCCAGAGGAAAATGGCATATGCCATGGAAGATGGACGTTTCGAGGAGCAGATTGTCCCGATTGCAATTCCTATGAAAAAAGGGGACCCTCTCCTATTTAAAAGAGATGAACACCCTCGCCCGCAAACAACACTTGAAGCTTTATCCAAGCTACAGCCTGCATTCTTACAGGGAGGCACTGTTACGGCGGGCAACAGTTCAGGCTTGAATGATGCGGCAGCAGCACTTGTGGTCATGTCAAGGGATAAAGCGGCAGAACTCGATATAAAGCCTTTGGCTGTAATAAGAGAACAAGCTTTGGCAGGGGTGGATCCGAACATCATGGGAATAGGTCCTGTCCCAGCAGTAAGGAGAGTTCTTGACAAATCTGGGCTAACACTGGAGGACATGGATCTCATTGAAATCAACGAGGCCTTTGCTGCTCAGGTTATTGCCTGTAACCGTGAGCTTGACATGGATATGGAAAAAGTGAATGTAAATGGCGGAGCCATTGCTCATGGGCATCCATTAGGTGCAACGGGAGCCATTTTGATTACAAAAGCAGTGTATGAGCTCGAAAGAAGAGGTGGGAGATATGCATTAATAACGGCTTGTATAGGCGGCGGTCAGGGAATTGCAACCATTATTGAACGAGAGTAATAACAAAAGGGGAGATATACGCTAAAATAGCTGGTCTCCCCCTTTGCAGGAGTGCCAAATAATAATTTGAAAAAGGAGGCTGGGTTTTATGGCTTCTGATACGATTCCTATCAGAAAAGGGGAAGAATTGGATGCTGCAGCAATCGAGGCATTTATGAGAGAGCATTTACCTAACCTTCCTGAGGGACCTCTAACTGTTGAACAATTTAGTTTTGGAAAGTCAAATTTAACCTATTTGCTTAAATTAGGGAATTGGGAAGCGGTATTAAGACGTCCGCCATTAGGACCGGTTACCCCAAGAGCTCATGACATGGGAAGAGAATACCGGATACTGGAAGAAATCAGCCCGCATTTTCAGGCAGCTCCTAAGCCTTTTATATTTGCAGATAAAAGTGTAATTGGTGCTCCATTTTTTATTATGGAAAGAAAAAAAGGGATCGTTTTAGATACAGATTTCCCTGAAGGAGTTGTCCCGACAATAGAAATTTGTAGAAACCTGTCAGAAACGATGGTCGATCAACTCGTGGCTCTTCATAGTATCGACTATACAAAAACAGGGTTAACAGAAATAACCAGGCCGGAAGGATTCATGAAAAGGCAGGTCATTGGCTGGATTCAGCGGTATGAAAAGGTTGAAACGGAAGACATTGAGGGTGTGGAGAAACTGAAGAAATGGATGATCACTCATGTCGCTGAATCAGAAGAACCAGCTATTATCCATTACGATTACAAGTTGAATAATTCAATGTTCGATGAGCAATTAAAGCAAATGGTTGGGCTATTCGATTGGGAGATGACTACCGTCGGGGATCCGCTAGCCGATTTAGGTGTGGCAATGAGCTATTGGATTGAGCCTGATGATTCTAATCTTCTGAAAAGGGGCATGGGCATGCCGCCAATTACAGCCACTTCCGGATTTATGACCAGGGAAGAGTTTATGGAAAGCTATGCCATAAAAAGCGGCAGGGATTTGACCAGTATGAATTTTTATCTAACTTTTGCCTACTTTAAGCTTGCAGTCATTTGCCAGCAGATTTATTACAGATGGAAAAAAGGACAGACAAAGGATGAACGTTTTTCAAGACTTGATGATTTTGTAAGCGGCCTGATTCAATATTCACTTTATACAGCTGACAAGAAATGAAAAACGGATTGGGGTGCTGAATATAATGAAGATTCATCTTCTATTAAAGAAGGAAGACATTGACTGCAATAAAATGCGCAACAATAAAATTGCTGTCGTTTTTGATGTTTTGCTAGCAACTTCTACTGTCGTCTCTGCTCTGGAATTCGGAGCAAGAGAGGTGATCCCGGTTCTGGGTGGCACTGCAGCTGAAGAAGAATCAAAGGGGATGGAAGAGGGCAGTTTTGTTCTGGTGGGGGAATATCAGGGGAATACAATTGATGGCTTCCTATCCCCAAATCCACTTGCATTAAAAGAAAAGATTCAAGGAAAAACGATCATACTATCGACAACAAACGGAACAGTTGCACTCAAAAATTCCTCTGAAGCAAAGGCTGTCTATGCTGCTTCCATTCTCAATTCAGTGGCAGTTGGAAATCATATTTTAAAAGAATATAAGGATGAGACAATCATCCTGGTTTGCTCTGGCTCGTCGAACGAATTTAATTTAGAAGACTTCTTTGGGGCAGGATGCTTCATTGATTCCCTTTTGAAACAATACAAGGGGAAGATTAATCTAAATGACTCTGCTATCGCTTCCCATAAGTTCTACCAAACAAACAAACGGGATGGTGCCGATGTGTTAAAAGCTTCGCGTGTTGGCAAAATGCTTATGAGAAATGGGTTTGAAAAGGAAATTGATTTTATCTCACAAGAAGGTGTGTTTACAGTGATTCCCAAGCTGAAAGGAAATAAGTATTTAATCTCCGTTTAAGTACCCTTAAATGATAGCGTTTACATAAAGGAGACGTACTTTATGTCATAAAAAAGGAAGTTAAAGCCTTGCTGGAATGTTCGCCAAAAATTCGGCATCGTAATTGAAGAGGAGACTCCTGATCGGTTATATAGCATTTAAATGATCGTGCCAGAGCCATGAAGGCTGAAAAAGCTGGCTAAAATTGAAGATCCTAGATGAACTGGTGGCTATTATCGAGGAGCGAATAGAATGAATAAAGCAAAAAAAGTAGATGAGGACATATTCTTTTCAACATTTCATGCTGACTGTATAAAAACGATTAAACAAATAAAGGAGGAGACTGATGGAGATTTTGATTCAGCAGCTATTCAATGGGCTGACAATCGGAAGTGTATATTCCCTTGTAGCCCTTGGGCTGACCCTAGTGTATGGTATCCTTCATATTCCAAACTTTGCACATGGCGCTTTGTACATGATGGGTGGCTATATTACCTTAATGATGATGGTGAATTACGGCCTTCATTACTGGCTGGCCATTCTTTTTTCTGTTTTAACAGTTGGTTTGATCGGAGTGCTTATGGAGAGGCTCGTTTTTCATCCTTTAAGAAATGCCCCTCCTATTCATGACAAAATTGCTGCCATTGGCATTTTGCTATTTTTGGAAGCTTTTGCACAATATGTCTGGGGTGCTGAATATAAAACGATGCCATCTCCATACGGTCAGGTCGTTCAGCTTTTCGGGCTGACATTTACCATGCAAAGGCTATTGATTATTGTTTCAGCTATTGTAGTTATGCTACTTCTTTATCTGTTCCTGAAGAAAACCTTTACCGGGGCAACAATTATTGCGATGTCACAGGATCGGGACGGTGCTAGCCTGGTTGGAATCAATACAAGCCGAGTGGCAATCCTTACCTTTCTAATTTCAGGAGGGCTGGCAGCCATCGCAAGCTCTCTGGCGGCACCTATTAACCTAGTCTTTCCAGGGATGGGCCATCTGGTCATTTTAAAAGCCTTTGTCATTATTATTCTAGGCGGAATGGGAAGCATACCTGGTGCGATTGTAGGGGGATACATTTTGGGATTTTCTGAAAGTCTAGGGGCAACCTATATTTCAAATGATTATAAAGATATCATAGCATTTATCCTCCTGGTCATTATCCTATCAATTAAGCCTACTGGCCTGTTTGCAAAGGGAGGGCATTAAAGATGAAAATACTGAAACGGCAATATATCATTCTGGCAATGCTGTTATTTGCCATTTTCTTTCCTCTAGTCACTCAAAATGAATACCTGGTTCATGTGATGACACTTTCATTCATCTGGATGATCGGTGTGTATGGTTTAAATTTATTGGCTGGATATACGGGGTATTTATCCTTGGCACATGCGGGGTTTTTTGCAATAGGAGCCTATTCGCTCGGCTTGCTGACTGTAAAAGCGCAGATGAATTTTTGGGCTGCATTTGTTCTGGCACTAGTCATAACCAGTGTTATAGGATTTTTGGTGGGACTCCTTGCGTTAAGGACTAAGGAACATTTTTTTGCAATATACACCCTGTGTGTCGGCTATATTATTTATTTGGTCATTGATAAATGGGAGAGTTTAACCGAAGGGGTCCGGGGATTGATAGGTATTCCTGCACCAGGAAACATCGGACCGATTTCATTTCAGACACCGTTGTCGCAATACTACCTGGTCTTGTCTATCTTGCTTCTGTCCGTCCTGGCAATGTATCGGATTATTCATTCACTGACCGGCAGAACGTATATTGCAATACGTAATAGCGAGGACCTTGCACAGGCCATAGGAATTTCGACAATAAAGAATAAGTTGACTGCATTTGTGCTTTCCACTTTTTTTGCAGGATTATCAGGTGCCCTTTATGCATCCTTCATCCGATTTATAGGTCCGGATATTGGGCATACCGTTATTACTTTTGATCTGCTGACATATTTGCTGGTTGGCGGGATCGGAACACTTTCGGGACCGATTGTCGGTACTGTTCTGGTTGTATGGATTTCTCAGCAGCTGCAATTTTTACAGGATTACAGAATGCTGATTTTTGGCCCGGTTCTTACCTTGCTCGTAATTTTTTATCCCCGTGGGATTGTTGGTGCCATTGCCAGCTGGACTAATAAGCAGGCAGGTAGAATGAAACAGCGTTCTCTCAGGGATGAAAAAAAGGAAGACAGCTTCCCAAGCAGTGATATAGCACCTGAAAATCAAGTAAAGGAGGGGTAAGGATGTTTCTAGAAACGAGAAATTTAACAAAAAGATTTGGAGGCTTGACTGCTGTCAATAATGTTGATTTTACTATTGAACAGGGGAAGATCAATGCAATTATCGGCCCGAATGGGGCTGGTAAATCTACCTTTTTTAATTTACTGAGCGGCTTCCATTCTCCCAGTTCTGGGAAAGTACTTTATAAAGGACAGGACATAACTGCTCTGCCTTCCAACAAAATCGCTAAGCTGGGTATAGCCAGGACCTTTCAGACTACCAACCTATTTGAACAATCAACCGTTCTTGATAATGTAATTGTCGGTCACCGGTTAAGGACGAAATCCACTTTGATCGACGCAATTTTCAGAACTCCAAGACTAAAGCGTGAAGAAGAACAATGCCGTGAGAAAGCCATGGAAGTAATTGAATTTGCTGGTTTGAAAAAAGTAGAAGATAAACTTGTTGGCAGTTTGACACAGGAAGAGAAAAAACGCACTGCGTTTGCTCTTGCACTCGCAACAGAACCTGAAATTGTATTTCTTGATGAGCCTGCAGCAGGTGTAAATCCTGAAGAAACTGAAGGATTGGCGGAATTGATGGAAAAAATGGTCCAAAACAGCATTACAGTGTGCCTCATTGAGCACAAGATGCAGATGATTATGAAATTGGCAGATAAAATTATGGTATTAAACTATGGTGAAAAGATTGCGGAAGGAACACCTGAGGAAATAAGGAATAACCCTACTGTCATAAAGGCATATCTGGGAGGGAACGCGAGTGCTTGAATTAAAGGATGTATCCGTAAAATATGGCAGTTTCACAGCAGTCCAAAATGTAAACCTTGATGTTTCAGAGGGACAGATCGTGGTCCTGCTAGGTGCAAACGGGGCTGGGAAAAGTACAGTTTTCCGGACAATCAGCGGCCTTAACAAAGCTGCTTCGGGAAGTACTCATTTCGAAGGAAGCTCCATTTCCAAAAGCTCTCCAGATAAAATTGTAAAGTCAGGAATTGTCCAATGTGCGGAGGGAAGAAAGCTATTTCCTATGATGACTGTTTACGAAAACTTAAAAATGGGTGCATTCGTTCACAGGAGTCATAGAAAAAAGACGAAAGATTCAATGGAGTATGTTTTTGAGTTATTTCCGACTTTAAGTGAAAAGCAGAATGACATGGCGGGTTCGTTAAGCGGCGGCCAGCAACAAATGCTGGCTATCGGCAGGGCACTGATGGCTAAGCCAAAGCTGATGCTGCTGGACGAACCCTCCATCGGGCTTGCTCCATTGATTGTTGAGCAAATGTTTGAGGTAATCCAGAAAATTAACCGTGAAGGCACCACCATACTCCTGGCAGAGCAAAATGCAAATGCGGCTTTGAAAATTGCAGATAAAGGATATGTGTTTGAAAATGGTTCAGTGGTTCTTGAAGGAACCTCGGAAGAGCTTTTTTCGAATGATGAAGTTAGGAAGGCCTATATTGGTGCTTAAGCCAATGTTAGTTTATAGGAGGTGATGGTCTGCGCTTTTAGGGTTGTGAGTATTTTAAATAATAAAATTTGTTAAAGCTTACCTTGATTATTTTCACACAGTAGAAGACGTAGAATCCTCGAAAATGCCTTCGCATTTTCTTCATGGTGCATTTTTTCAAAGAGGTCTTTCGAACATGTCCTGCGGGAGAGCGAAAAGGGAGACCACTAAGATACCGAGTAGAGTCAGATCGCCTGCTGAAAGTAAACACGGGAATGGGAATCAACTGACAAGGTTAACAAAGTGATTAAAAAGGGGGAAATGTTTAAAATGAAAAAAAAATGGGTCTTATTAAGTGTATTATTTGCCTTAATCATTAGCCTTTCAGCATGCAGTTCTTCACAACAGACAACAGCAAATGGAGAGAAAGGCAGTGCAAACGATGAGGGTACAGTCAATATAGGATACACGGGTCCTTTAAGTGGTCCAGCTGCCTTTTATGGAGAGCGTACACTGAATGGTGTAAAAATGGCAGCTGAAGAAATAAACGATGCGGGCGGTTTTGAAGTTAATGGGAAGAAAATGAAACTGAATGTTGTATCTTTAGATGATAAATATTTGCCAAATGAAGCAGGCGCCAATGCAAAGAGGCTAATGCAGGAAAATAAGACTCCGATTATTTTCACGCCTCACAGCGGCGGAGTTGCTGCTCTTCAGGTATTTAACCAAATGGAAAAATTCATTATTGGCGCATATACAAGTGAACCGCAGATCACTGAAAGTGGAAACAAATTAACCGTCCGGATTCCACCACGATACGATGGTTATATTGAGCCTTTCACCAAATACGCAATGGGGAATTTCGGAAATAAGATTGCCTTTCTTCCGACTGCATCACAATATGGAAAAGACTGGGCTGAAGAATTACAGCCATATTGGGAGAAACAGGGAGGAAAAGTGGTTTACAATTCTTCAATTGACTTTGCAAAAGAAACAGATTTCTTTACCATTGTTACGAATGCGTTAAAAGAAAACCCTGATGTATTATTTATCGGCGGACCGTCTGAACCAACCGCAAAAGTTGCAAAACAGGCGAGAGAACTTGGATTCAAGGGCGGTTTCATTGTGATGGACCAGGCGAAATTTGATGAAATGAAGAAAGTGACAGGCACATACGATGTTCTGAACGGTGCAGTTGGCGTAATGCCATTAGTTGATTCCGATAGCCCAGGGGTTCCGAATTTTGTCAAAAGCTATAATGAGAAATACAATGAAGATCCCGGCTCCGAAGCTGGTTTAAACTATTTTGCAACCTATGCGTTGGTGGAAGCGATGAAAGCTGCAGGCACAGCAGATGACACTGAGAAAATTATGGCACATATGCAGGACGGTTTGGATAATATGCCTGAAGATAAGAAAGTATACCTCATCCCGACGATTGATAAGCACGGCGGATTTGATGCGGAATTGACTGTGGCGGCCATTGAAGATGGCAAGATTGTACCTATAAAGGTGAAGTAAGAGCAGTTTTTTTGCTAACCTCCAATAATTAGCTGCAGAAAAATAAATGTAGGAGCTGGTATATGCCAGCTTCTTAGGCTGTCGACAAAGTCGATAGCCGTTTTTGTGATTAATACATCATCAATATATGGCAGTGTTTCGGAACATGAAATACCAAATATGCTACAAAAAAAGAAGCAAAACCTTTTTTCCAAGATGAATTTTTGAATAAGGGTTTGTCTACACTTTGGAAAAATTTTGGACTTGTTGGAGAGAGTGGTTGCGGAAAATCGACAACTGGTAGAACAATACGACGGTTAAAAAATCCAACTTAGGGCCAAATTTATTTTGGTAATAAAAAAATAAGTAATCTTTCAAACAAAAGGATGAAACAGTTTAGAAGAAAGATTCAAAAGATTTTTCAATATCTATACGCATCCTTAAATCCTAGTACAACTGTTCGACAAATACTGATTGAGCCACTAAGAGTCCATAAGCTCTATAGTAAAGAGGAGCGAGAAGTAAGGGGTGCCACAAAAAAGTAGGTGTTGAATTTGGATCGATAGCGTATGGAGTAGCTTCAAGGATTTATAGAAGAAAGGCTGGTCATTAATAGATATAAGCTTTGTGATGATAAAGCAACGCAGCATTAAGGATAAGGATGAGAATGAAGCGATCCGGAATTCATGCGCTTTAGCAGTTCACTCTATTAAGGCAGTCAGTGCTCACATACTAACCATTAAGAAAGCCTGACTAAAATACCAGGCTAATTTCTAACGATAAAGGAATAAATGTTCATATAATATAAATTAACGCATTCATAAACTTGCCTTAGTAAACGACCAAACCCTTAGTGTATAAAGGTTTGGTTGTTAGTATTATGATGGATTAACGCTTAATTTATAATTACACATTTGTCAACAAATTAATTAGATTTCTCTGTTTCTGTGCTAAAGGAACTAAGTTTAAGAAATGATCAGAGGTATAAATCTGTGATCATTTTTGCGATACAAATGTAATAGTTTGTGGGAATCTTTAAAACAGAAACCATCACGGTTACTATAGCTAATAAAAGCTTACTTTATACTTTCCTGGTATATTTGTTCACCGTCCTTAGTGAAGACTTTTATCCTTTGAATGCTGTCAGGGTCTAACTTTGTTTTAGCTATGTAACTCTCTGTATAAGAATTCTCTTTGTTTGAATTAACTACAAATTTTTCTGTTTTTCCCTCTTGCGAATTTAACTCAAAGTAACCGACTTCCTGAGGGTCTCTCTCAAACTTTACTCCTGTATAATTATTATATTCTCCTTCAAGAAAAAGAACATAAAAATCTAAACCCTTTTGCTTTCCCATTTCAGTTTTCACTTCTCCATTTTTACTGTACTCAACTAACCCTATCGTATTCTCAGAAGTATTTTCATATAAAAAATATATATGATCTTCATCCGGATGAAATTCTAAGCTTTCATATTCAGTGTGTTTCATATAATCATCATAAGCATTTAAAAAGGTGTTTCCATTTGAGCCAAATTCATTAAATACTGATACATATACTACAAGCCCAAATAAAAGAGCCCCTAAAAGCAGCAATGCAGAGATTGAATATCTTTTCATTAAAACACCTTCCAGTTATTTACTATAATATAAATGCTATGAAAAGAGTTGGAGAATTGCAAAGGGGAAAACTTCCAGTTCCAAAGTTCTTAGCTATATTACTAGTAATTCCTTTATTCACTGTTACTACTAACACTAATGCAGAAGAAGAGATCCAAGTTCCGGTAGTTAAATTATCATCAGAGATCATTAAATTATATTGGATCAAGTGGTGCCTCAGTTTCTGGGTCAGGAGAATCAATTGGAAGCGGACCCTTCGAGATGGTTCAGATTGCCATTAGCTGTCATAGTCGTTAGAATTCGATCTATTTCTTGCGGAGATTCCTTCCTGCCACTATCCAGCCATTTTTGAATGAATTCAATACGTGCAATTGGTGTTATTAAAGTGTACAGGAGCAACACCGTAAAAAATTGCATAAGATGGATTGGTGGGCAATTAGAAAAAAGAGGAGGAGATCCCTATTTTTTATCATATAAAAGAATTGCAATATCAGGCTAAACCCGAAAGGCCAGATCCAATTTTCGCAAAAAAGTTACAGGAAGTACTGGGAGGGCAATTTGGAGAAATCTCTGTTGCACTTCAATACCTATTTCAAGGGTGGAATGTAAGAGGGAATGGAAAGTATAAAGATTTGCTAATGGATACTGGGACAGAAGAGCTTGCACATATAGAGATGCTGGCAACCATGATAGCCCGTTTGTTAGATAATGCGCCGGTAGGAGACCTGGAAGAGGCCGCGAAGGATCCAGTCTTAGGTGCTATTCTAGGTGGTATGAACCCGCAGCATGCTATTGTGTCAGGACTGGGTGCGATGCCATCTGACAGTGTCGGTAACCGTTGGAAGGCTGACTATATTGCTGCGAGTGGCAATCTTTTAGCTGATTTCAGAGCTAATTTAAATGCTGAATCTCAAGGAAGACTCCAGGCTGTTCGTTTATACGAGTCTACAAATGACAGAGGCGTAAAGGATATGCTGTCTTTTCTTATTGCACGCGACACGATGCACCAAAACCAGTGGATTGCGGCTATTAAGGAACTTGAGGAAGCAGAAGGAGGCATTGTTGTTCCGGTAGCATTCCCTAAAGAGCTTGAAAAACGTGAAGTATCCTATACTTTATTTAACTTTTCACAAGGGAATGATAGTGCAAAGGGAAGGTGGGCACATGGAACGAGCATGGATTGTCAGGGTACATTCAATTATGTTGAACATCCGCTTCCATTTGCTAAGGCACCAAAACTAAAACCGGCGCCGCCATATATTTTTAATACTCCACCACAAGCTCTAAAGATGAACCCGACAAATATTCCTCCCAGCATGTGCTAATTTTTAATCAGGTAGCAGTAATACTGTTCTAATTTAAATCAATGCCCCACTTTTCCAAACAAGTGGGGCTCTTTTAATACATTTAATCTTGTAAGAATTATTGCAGACTTACCCGAGTATGCACAGGTTACATAAAAAATTTTAACAGCCATGCTTAATCTGTCTTAACATGCATAAAAGTACCTTAAATTTAGGAATCCACTAAACAGCTGTTAGGAAATCCGTTCTGCCAACAATATAGCTGTTCTTTAATCACATGATTGAGAAATTGCTCTATTTGTTCTTCCGATGTACCAGGTGTATGAGTATGATAGCCAATTGTCAATGTGAGTCTTCTGTTATACGAACTAGCTCCTCAAGATATCATTTTATTTGAGATAGACCCCCTTATAGCCCAGGCTTTGAAACTAAAAAAAATTATATTGAATGGTATGAATTCTTAACAAAATGACAAATTTATTTGACCTAATGTTAAGTATCCTTTACAATGAAGATGCAGGAAACGGTAATAGGGGATGTTAGATATGCTGAGAAATAGAGTGAAGGAATTAAGAGCGAGGCATGATTTTACTCAATCTGATTTAGGTAAATTAGTTGGGGCCACCCGTCAAACTATTGGCATGATTGAAAAAGGGGACTATGCTCCATCTGTGCTGCTAGCACTGAAAATTTCTAAAGCATTACGTGTGAATTTAGAGGAAGTGTTTTGGATTGAGGGGGAGGAGTAATCATGGAACGGTTTTTGCGTTCACCTTTTACAATGAGCGTGTTTCTAATTGGGCTTGCGGTCATTTATTCAATGAGCATCGTTTTAGAGCAGCAAAATTACATGACGACAATGATTTTTATTTCTTATGCTATTTTTGTCATCATCTATTTCGGAACAATGGTTTATTTTAACCGCAAGTACCCAGACAGGAAGATTCGTATTCTTACCTTCATCCCTTATGAACTGAAGGAGGAAGATGAAGGACATCAATATATTACGTATCGGGCTTGCCGTAAGGTTTATATTTATTACTATTTTGCAATTCCGGCAGCAATTGTTGCGGTGACACTTTTTAAAGATGTCGAGCTGCTCCCAGTCATCACTTTGACTGTACTTGGCATTGGGCAGTATTTTATTTTTTGGTCGGAAGTTAAAAAACTTTATGAATAAGGGGAGTACGTGAAATGATTTTATCGTATATATTGGTATTTCTTCTGGCAGCAATCCCGTTATTTGAACTTATTACTGTTATTCCATTGGCTATCATCGGTGGTTTATCTCCAGTATTGACCGCGATAGTTGCCTTTTTAGGGAATGCTCTGACTGTCGTTTTGTTAATTGTTTTTGTGGATCAAGTGAAGAAATGGATGAAAAAGAGAAAACAAAAGAAGCGTATGCAAGAAATTATCCATGTTGAAGAAGTTGCAGCAGCACAAGCAGATGCTGAGGGCATGGAAGAGTCGAAAAAAAGCAAGCGTGCCCGTGTACTTTTTGACAAATATGGCTTACCCGGCTTGGCGATCATTGGCCCTTTTTTCGTCGGATCTCATATATCCGCATTTATGGGTATGAGCTTTGGTTCGACAAGAAAGAGGGTAACCGGCTGGATGCTGGCGAGTTTATTCCTTTGGACAGTCATTATCTCTGTAGCTGCAAGTTATGGAATTACCTATTTTATGCCCCATGTCGAAGAAGATGGCTTTTTAGTCCGCCTATTCAGCAACTAATATTTCAGATTGATACCTTTAAGATCCTTCATACTAATAAATTTATCGGGCGCTTTTGCATAGAAAGTGTCCTTTTTCTTTTCACTGAGTTGGAACTGAATTCATTTTGCATGGTAGAGTGACACAGAAAAGGGTACTATACTTTCTAAGGTAACTGGAAAAATGATATTGTGAAAATACGATTAGAAGTATTAGGGAGTATAGCCCAAAAAATGTACAAATGTGGTGCGTAACATAATATGAGGCTATTAAATTGAATTAAAACTCGACAAAAGAAAGGAGACTTTATGAAATCTATATTATTAACCGGACAATCCAACATGGCTGGCAGAGGATTTTTGGAAGATGTGCCGCCTATTATTAATGAGAACATACAGGTGCTGCGAAACGGCAGATGGCAAATGCTGGCGGAACCGATCAATGTTGATCGCCACGTTGCTGGTGTTGGGCCGGCTGCCTCTTTTGCCGAGGCTTGGACAAAGGATCATCCAGGCGAGAAAATAGGGCTTATTCCATGTGCAGAGGGAGGCAGCTCTATTGATGAATGGGCAATCGATGGAGTATTAACCAGACACGCGATTTCTGAAGCAAAATTCGCAATGGAAACAAGTGAACTAGTCGGAATCCTGTGGCATCAGGGTGAAAGCGACAGTTACGGAGAACGGTATAAAACATATGAAGATAAATTGCTTTCATTGTTTAAACACTTGAGGGAAGAATTGAATGCATCGGATATTCCGATCATTATAGGTGAGCTGGGGCATTATCTGGGGCAGTCGGGATTTGGGAAAACTGCGGCAGAATACAAACAAATAAACGAGATTTTGTCTAAAGTAGCTCACTCTGAAAAGAATTGTTATTTTGTAACTTCAAGAGGCTTGACGGCAAATCCAGATGGCATACATACTGATGCTGTTTCCCAAAGGAAATTTGGATTAAGGTATTATGAAGCTTTTTCAAAACAAAAGCATGTTTTAGATAGCCTGGATTTAGAAGAGGAATGGATCGAAAAGGCCGCAAAACGTGAACTGACGAAAAATGAACAGATCTTTGTTGAAAGTACAAAGTTTGCCTTAGGAGAAATGACCTTTGAGGAGTTTTCAAAAGCTGTCTCTCATAAATAAAATTTAAATATAGAAGAGAGCTTACCTGTAAACTTAAAGGGTTCCGTTTTGAGGTACTTTTCTAAAAATATGCACCGAAATTGACAGTTCTTTTGACATCTCAAATGGCTATAATAGAGCAAAGAGGCTGGGACAAAACCCACCTCTGAAATGAAAAAGCCGGTGACATTTTACGACGAGTAAAATGTCACCGGCTTTGATTGTTTTTGAGAAAAATAAGGACCACTTCTGATACAATTAAGTTAC